>QHYH01000015.1 GCA_003223215.1 Acidobacteriota bacterium | reverse complement strand
AGGATCATCGCAATCCACCGCCAAAGGGCAGGCGGACATCGACCAAAACATTGAATTACTCCGGAAAGACATCCGTTCTGGGAAGAAGCAACTGCTCGCCGCTAATCTGAAACTTACGGATGACCAGGCAACCAAGTTTTGGCCTGTCTACGACCAGTACACGGCCGAGCTGACGAAGATTGGTGATAAGAAGACGGCACTGCTAAAGGAATATGCGGAACAGTGGGGCACTATCAGCGACGAGCAGGCGTCGAGCGTGATCAAGCGCTCTCTTTCATTGGATGGGCAGGTTAACCAATTGCGGGTTAAATACCTGCCGATCTTCAGCCAGGCTGTACCGGGTAAGGTGGTTGCCTCGTTCTTTCAACTCGATCGCTACATTCAGGCGCTGATTGATATCCAACTGGCGTCTCAGATTCCGGTTGTTCAAGCCCAGGAGTAAGTGTCCGCCGAATCGACCGAAGCGGGCCGTCGTCGTTCACCTGTGCGGTTGCGTTGCGGATGCGCATACGCGCGCGGTCATGATCCGCGTGGACTTATGACTGGCGAGCAACAGCAAGCCGCTCTTGTCGCCAGTCACAAGATAATCGGCGTTGCCAGCTTCCGCCAGAGCCAGCAAGAAGTTGTCGCCAGGGTCGGGTGAGCGTTTCACGCGCGGTCGCTCCTCGATGTCCTCGGCGAGTTTTTTGATCTGGTTGACCAGGCTGTCCCTGGCGAATTGGTACGGTGTCAAGGTTCAACGCAATGTCACATTGTGTTAGACCGAAGCAAAACAACAAATCGCCAACCACAGGATAGTGCAGGGGTCGCGGACCAGCGTAGCGGTCAGAACCCTTCAATCATCCAGACATTGCTGTTGTAGACGTCGCCGGCTATGGCGAGGTAGCGGCCGTCCGGTGAAGGTACGCCCCACATGTAAGCGCCCGGTCCCTTGATCTGCCACAGCACCCGGGCGTTCCCCTTGAGGTCCACAGAGAGAAGAGTCTTGCTTTGGGGCGAGACGGAGCCTACGTAGAGCCTTTTGCCATCAGGTGACCAGTCTAGACCTGAGATGCTCGGCCAACCCTTCACCGTAATTTCGCGGTCGGAACCGCCTGAGAGTGAGAGCAGGCGAATGTGAATCTCGGCCTGCCCGCTAGTGGAAATGGCAACGCTTGATCCATCGGGAGATAATAGCGGTCCGAAGTCGTCACGCGACGCTTCTTTCTGGAGGGTTCTGAGCACCTTGCCTCTGCCCTTGAGCGGATCAAATGCCGTAAGCGTCAACTGTTTATTATCCTGGCTCATCTCAGGGAGCAAGCAAAGGCTGGCCGGGGCACGGGCGCAGTTAAAGCCAACAAAGCCTTGGATCTCCATGACAAACTGAGGAACGCCACCGCTCACGCGTATTCGCATCAGGCGGTACGGTGTGGAGGGGCCTTCCGTCTTTGGAACCTCCACGTAGAGTATCCAGGCGCCATCGGCGCTGAGACGCGCAAGAATAGCTCTCTGCGGCCCGGTAACCACAGGCTGGGCCGCGTCCTGGCTGATTGCCTGTTTGAAAATACCGTCGGTACCGTTGCGGTCGGATGAAAATAGCACCGCTTTGCTGTCCGGCGTCCATGCCGTGGGCTGGTCCGAGGCTTCGTCATTGGTCAGCCGCCGAAGGGGACTCGTGCGAGTCCCTGCTGCCGCGAGCTCGCCGAGGTACACCTGCTGCCGATACGTCGCCTTTTGCAGCGTCAGCCGCTTTCCGTCCGCACTGGCGCTCAAGTTCGGAATGAACGATCCTGCCCACTGAGTGATTCGTCTGGGTCTACCGGTGGGCGTGCCCTTGGCAGTGTCAATACCGACCTGCCAAAGGTTGAAGTCGTTCGAGGCCGAAGAGTCCTGCCGCGCGTAGACGATCCGTCCGTCCCGAAGCCAGCTATAATCTTGCAACGCCAGGTCAGTACGTGCCACAATCACTGTCCGGTTCGCCCCCTGCAGGTCGCAAGTTTCGAGCGAGTATCCCTCCGGAGTGCTCTCCTTCACTGTGTAGGCCAGCCTCTGCCCATTCGGCGACCAGTGCACGCCACCGAGACCTTCGTTTTCTTCCAGCGCGAGGACTTTCCGTGGGTTTTCTCCCTGGCCGTCCATCACCCAGATTTCACGAATCTGGCCCTCGGTTCCGGCCTCGGGAGTGAAGACGACGTGCGTGCCATCCGGCGAGACCTCCCGAGCCGATGCGCCCTCGCGGAGCTCGTGTACCGATTGCCCGAGTACGGAGGCCGTCCAGATGCTGTCGTGCCCGCCCGGTTCCCAGGCGTTGGCGAGCAATTGAGCGCCGTCGGGAAACCACGATGCGACACTCCACCCGCCACTGGAGGAAATGCCGGCAGGCTTCGGGATAATCCGCTCTTCACCGGTTGAAAGCAGTTTGACGTGGATCTCAGCCGCGTGCGAGTAAGCGAGGTACTTTCCATCGGGAGAAATGTCCTGGGATTCGACAGGGTTGTCACTGGTGTTGAATGTCAGGCGCTTCTGCGTCAACTCGACCGAAGGCCGTATAGGCGGCGCGCGGTGCGTCACGAACCACGCGAGCCCAGCCAGCGCAACGGTCAGGGCCCCAGTCCCGATGACAGCTTTCTTGTGCCGCCGGATGAGTCCGGCAATAATGACGGAATCAGAAGTTGGCTCCTGTCGAGTGGCATATCCATGCTCTCCTACCGATGCTGCACGGACATCTTTCGCTTCGACGGCATCCGGGACGGCCGCGCTACGGACGCCTGCGCTACGGCCAGAATCCGTGTCGCGCTTGAGACGCTTCAACTCGGCGCCCATTTCCGAGGCGTGCTGATACCGCAGGTTGCGGTCCTTCTCCAGCGCGCGGTTGATGATGTGTTCCAATTCGGCAGGGATCTCGCTGTTGAGGCGCACCGGCGCTGGTGGTGCCTGATGCAGGATGCCATCGAATATCGCAGCCGAAGTATCTCCCTTGAACGGTAGCCTCCCCGTGGCCATTTCGTAGAGCACAACGCCGAAGGAAAACAGGTCTGTGCGCGCATCCAGTTCCTTGCCGAGTGCTTGCTCCGGCGACATGTACGCCACGGTGCCAAGTGCCGTCCCCGGGCTGGTCAATTGCTCCGACTGCGAATCCGCGCTCACCGTCGCCATCATGTCGGTGGCGCCGCTCGAAACCTTCGCCGCCGACGCCACTTTGGCTAACCCGAAATCCAGAATCTTGGCGTGGCCCCGCTTGGTCACGAAAATGTTTGCCGGCTTGATGTCCCGGTGCACGATATTCTCGGAATGCGCGGCGTCCAGCGCGTCCGCAACTTGAATTGTGATATTCAGCAGGCCTTCGAGCTCAATTGGTTGTCCAGCAATGAGATGCTTCAGCGTCGCCCCGTCCAGGAATTCCATCGCGATAAAGGCTTGGCCACCCCCCTCGCCAATGTCGTAGATCGTGCAAATATTGGGATGATTCAGTGCGGACGCCGCCTGCGCTTCCCGCTCAAACCGTGCTAGGACCTGCGGGTCACCCGCAACACTTTCAGGAAGGAATTTCAGGGCAACGAAGCGATGCAGGCGAGTGTCCTCGGCCTTGTAGACAACACCCATCCCGCCACCACCAAGTTTCTCCAGGATTCGGTAGTGGGAAACAGTTTGGGCGACTTTAGATTCGGGCTCCGCCATTCTTGACGTCATCTTAGGTCGCAAGCCGGAAGGGTGTCAAAGGCATGCGGCCGGGAGCGAAATGCCCCAAGGGCCACTTGTCTCTACCAAAGAGTTCGTACGTGTCTCTGGCGAATTGATACGGTGGCGGTGAGCGATCGGATCCGCAAAACGCGCAGCACCAAGAACGTAAAAACCAGATGATTTCATTGGAAGTTTTCTGAAGTTTTCTGAAGGTTGACCGCATAGCGCAACCAGCGGGAGTCGTTTGACAAATCAGGCAGCCGTGGGGGTCTGATAAGGCGCCAACGCACTTTAAGTGACTGCTGACAAACTGCGTGCTGTGAAGAACGAGACCATTGGTCGACTTAAAACCCTGGCTTTAGCACAAAACTGTAGGATAAGCTCTTCTTGAACTGACTTCCGATCCTAACCTTGGGTGGAGATTTCTTAGCAAACCGTTTCGACCTTACGTTGGATAGGTTAACTTGTGGCAAGGGAGAGTCACGCGACGGAATTACCTTCCCTTAAGTCCGCGACGCGCAGAAGTCGGGGGCTTTGCGCATTCCTGCTTCTGTTGCTTGGTTTTTTCCTCCTGCAAGGCGCTGCCGGAGCTCAAGTCAAAGAAGTCCGGCGCGTTCTTGTCTTGTCTGAGGTGGGCCCCGATTACCCCGCTATCGCACTTGTCGATCAAGGAATCCATCATGCCCTAGAACAATCACGCTACAAGGTCGAGTTTTATCACGAGTACCTCGACGCAGCCCTTTTCCCCGATTCGGCAACTCAGCAGGAATATCGCGATTGGTATGTGCGCAAGTATCGAAATCGAAAGCCGGATGTGATTATTACGGTCGGCCCATCGCCACTCGAATTGACGCTGGGTTTACACGAAACATTCTTCCGAGATGTCCCAGTCATTTTCTGTGCCAGCACGGAGGACGCGGTGGGCGGTGCCAAGTTGGACGCCGATTTTACTGGCATATGGGAGGAGGCGGAGCCGGTGAAGACGCTGGAGGCCGCCCTGCGGCTCCAACCTGGCACAAAGCACGTTTTTGTGGTCGGAGGCACGTCCCCCTATGACAGGGCTAATGAAGCACTGTTCCGGGAGCGCTTGCGCAGCTACGAATCGAAGCTCGACTTCCAGTATTTCACGGACTTCACAATGCCCCAGCTCCTTGAGCGGCTGCAGCATCTCCCGAATCACTCCATCGTTCTTCACGTTTGCATCCTCCGAGATGCCGCTGGAACACAGTTTATTGACGCGACGGAAGCGGCTCCAATGGTTGCTCGGGCCTCCAATGCCCCGGTTTTTACCTTTTTTGATGTCGATTTGGGTTACGGGGAGGTAGGAGGCGATGTTAGTAGTTTTGCTTCTGAAGGGCAGGTTGCTGGCGCCATGGCCCTGAGGATAATCGGAGGAGAAAAGCCGAAGGACATTCCCGTTGTGAGAGGCACCAACGTATACATGTTCGATTGGCGCGCCCTCGAGCGTTGGCGGCTGAACGAACAGAATCTGCCGCCGGGTAGCATCGTCCTCAATCGTCCAGTGAGCTTCTGGCAAGTCTATAGACGCTACATTCTGGCGGGCATTTTGGTAATCTCGGCACAGTCGTTGGCCATCTTTGCGCTTCTCTGGCAGCGGGCAAGGAGAAGAAAGACGGAGCAAGAGCTGCGCGAAAGTGAGGAGCGCTTCCGGTTGATCGCTAATTCCGCGCCCGTAATGATCTGGATGTCTGGCCCTGACAAACTGTGTACATATTTCAATCCGCCGCGGTTGGAATTCACGGGCCGGACCCTCCGGGAGGAGCTGGGAAATGGCTGGGCAGAGGGGGTCCACCCAGAGGACTTGGAGCCTTGCCTAGAGACCTATTCGCAGGCGTTCGATCGGCGCGAGTCTTTCCAGATGGAGTATCGGCTGCGGCGACATGACGGAGAATATCGCTGGATTTTCGATCACGGCGTGCCGAGGTTCAACGCCGACGGCGCCTTTGCAGGTTTTGTCGGATTTTGTATTGACGTCACCGGGCGCAAAGAGGCAGAAGAGGCCCTTTCGAGTGTAAGTCGCAAATTGATCGAAGCGCACGAGGAGGAACGTACCTGGATCGCCAGAGAGTTACACGATGATATCGATCAGCGAATCGCTTTGTTGGCAGTGAATCTGGACGGATTAGGACGAGACCTTCCCGCTTCAGAAGGTCAAACGAGCCGTCGCATCAAGGAGGTCCAAGAATACGTTTCGGATCTCGGGAGCGACATCCAAGCCCTGTCTCACCGTTTGCACTCTTCGAAATTGGAATACCTGGGACTCGTAGCGGCTTGCGAGGCCTTTTGCCGAGAGTTTTCAGGGCAGCAAAATGTGGAGATTGATTTTCACTCCCAGGATATTCCCAAAGAACTGCCTCCAGAAACTGCACTCTGTCTCTTCCGCGTCTTGCAGGAAGCCCTCCAGAATGCCGTTAAGCACAGTGGGGCTCGGCAGTTCGAAGTGTTGCTCAAAGCTGCATCGAATGAGATCCAGTTGAGTGTGCATGATTCAGGGGTTGGCTTTGATCTGCAAAAGGCAATGAGCGGGCACGGACTCGGTTTCACCAGCATGAAAGAACGGATGAGACTCATCGGCGGGCACCTTTCTATTGATTTGAAGCAGCAGGGCGGAACAACGATTCATGCACGCGTGCCGCTAAGAACTGAATCGATGGCTGCAGGAGCAGGCGGACAGATAAGTCCGAGTGAGCTGTAGATCGCATTCGCCATGGACTAACAATCTCGCTTTTCGTTTCACTCGGATGCACATGGCCAGCGCCCGCAGCTGGTTCCTGATCCGCGTGCCAATCTGCACTAACCGATCGCTTCTGGTTGTCTTACCAGAATGGCGTCGGACTTCCGGACCAAGCCACATCCCTCATGAATTTTCTTAGCGATCCGACTTACAACAACGGTGGGCACCTGTACTCCGGTGTTCTAGTAACAGGTATGAACCGGCACACCGGCGGAGTGCAGTGCGCGCACAGCTGCCAGGGCGTTGGCGAAAATTCACTTCCGCCACCCTATGATATGCAATATTATATCAGAACACTAATCTGATATAATTTAACCTATAGACTTTCATTCGGATTTGATGTGCTATATTATATCAAGCATGAAGAAAAATATAACAAAGCATATCAAACCGCTGCGTCTGGACGGCCTTCCAGAGGATATGCGTCGGGAGTTGAAGGAGGCGCGCGTCAAGCGCGGCTGGAGCCAGAGGGAGCTGGGAAGCCGTCTCGGTCTGCCGCAGATGCACATCTCCGGCATCGAGTCCGGCAAGATCGTGCCGCGCTACGACACCCTCCTCGAACTTGTCCGCATCCTCGACCGCGACCTCCTCATGGTCCCCCGCGCCCTTGTTCCGGCCGTCCAGTCGCTCATCCGTGATCATCTCCGACACGACCAGCAGGGCGAGAGTGACGAACGCCCTCTCTATGGTGACGCCGACGACGAGCAGAAAACGCCGGAGCGCAAAGATGAAGTTTGATACAAAAACCCTCAATGCGCTCGCCGTGCGCCTGCACGGGCGGCAGATCGGTGTCATCAACTGTCTGGCCGGCGAACGCCAGATCTTTGCATTCGCGCAGGATTACATCGACGACCCGAACCGCCCGATCCTCAGCCTGTCTTTCAAGAGTGGCACGGGCGGGCTCGTCACAGCCTTGCGTCCGGTCCCTCGCCGCGTACCGCCCGTCTTTTCGAATCTGCTTCCCGAAGGGCATCTGCGCACTTATCTGGCAAAACTTGCAGACGTCAAGCCCGAACGAGAATTCTTTCTGCTCGCCGTCCTCGGCACCGACCTGCCCGGCGCGCTCGTCATCAGCCCGCTTGAGGGCGATGCGCATGACGCCGGCGGCGGCGATCATGTTATTCATCCTCCCGAAACCGCGCTGCGGTTTTCTCTCGCCGGTGTGCAGTTGAAGTTTTCCGCCGTCATGGAAGCGTCAGGCGGTCTCACCGTTCCTGCCGGCGGCATGGGCGGGTCCTGGATTGTCAAACTTCCCTCTGCCCGCTTTGCCGCCGTCCCTGAAAATGAGTTCGTCATGCTTGAGCTGGCGCGGCGCGTCGGCATCGCCATGCCGCCCAACCGCCTGATCGATATGGCAAAGATAAAAGGGCTGCCGGAAGAAACCCGGACCACGGGAGGCACTGCGCTTGCCGTGCAGCGGTTCGACCGCGTCCCCGGCGGCGACCCCGTTCACATGGAGGATTTCGCGCAGGTGTTCGGCCTCTATCCCGATGCCAAGTATGGCCACCGCAGCTATGCCAACATCGCTTCCGTTCTCTGGGCGGAAACCGGCGAGGACTCCACCTACGAGTTTGTCCGCCGTCTCGTCTTCTCCGTGCTGATCGGCAATGCCGACATGCATCTCAAGAACTGGTCGCTTCTGTACCCCGACCGGCGCAAGCCCGTTCTGTCACCGGCCTACGATTTTGTGGCAACGCTCCCCTACATTCCCGGCGACACGCTTGCCCTGACCTTCGGCGGCAGCCGCAGTCTTAACGAAATCACAACCGACCAAATGCGGAGCTTTGCCGACACCGCAAGAATTCCGGCAAGCCCGCTCTGGCAGATTGCGGTCGAGACCGCAGAGCGTACCGTCGCGAGCTGGAGAACGCTCGAACAGGCGGACCTGCTCCCCAAGGAAATGCGTGCCTCCATCGAGAAACAGATTCTGACGGTCGCCGCCACGACAAAGTGACGGGAATGTTTTCGATGCAGATGATCCACGCAAGACACCCTGGGTGACCTGACGGGCGCGTCAATCGAACCACCAGCAGCAGCACCACTACAGCCACCTTCACGACCACGTCCGGCCCCACACCGCGACCACGCCCAGTGCCACTACCACTCCCACCACCGCCACTCCCACCACTACCTCCTCCGCGCCGCGCCACCGCAGTCGGCGGCGCGGAA
>QHYH01000080.1 GCA_003223215.1 Acidobacteriota bacterium | reverse complement strand
TATTTCCGCAACTTACGCTAACAAATTGCGCAGGATTTGGCCAGCACGAATTTCAATGTCGGAACCGAATGGTTAGGCTTTCAGGTAGGCATACCGCAGAAGTGCCTGTTTTCGCGGTCCTCAATACGGTAAACAATGATCGCAGCTCTAGCTGGTGTTTGTCGAATTCCGGGCCGAAGAAGTCGCCGGTTCCTCCGGTGTGCGTGAGCAGGTGATGGATCGTGACTTTGGAGGCGAGCTCTTTGTTGGGGTAATCGCTGAGGTACTTCCCGAGCGGGTCGCTGAGCTTTATCTTGCCCACCTGCGCAAGCTGAAGTACGGCGACGGCGGTGAACATCTTGTTCATCGAGCCGATGCGAACTTGCGTGTCGAGCTTATTGGGGACCTTCTTCTCGCGGTCCGCCAGACCGTAGGCGCCGGTGAAGATGGGCTTGCCGCTTTTGACGACGAGCACAGCACCTGCAAATTTATCCTCCGCGGCGCGTTTGTCGAGTTCGTTCCGAAGCGCCGCAAGCGCGCAATCCTCGGTGAGGCGCGGCACCGCGAACTCAGCGGGAGTGGGAATGAGCCGAAGGTCGAACTGCGAAATGTGGAGCGACTCGGCTGATTCGACCTCCAGCACGAAACGAGCAAACGAATCCGAATCGCGCTCTTTGACGACGCCAGCGAAGCGCGTGGCCGCGGACTCTTCTGTTTTCTTGAAGTCGAAGCCGCCCGTCATCCGGCGGAACCCCATTTCTTGATCGATCTGGCCCGCGCGCGCGGGATTGTTTTTCTGGAGAAACCCAAGAAGCTTGGCGCGGTCGCCGGAATTGAATGCCTCGAGCCAGGCGGCAAACTGGTGCGCGGCAGGTGTATCAGGGAACTGCGTTTGCGGCGCCGCGCTCAGAAGCGACGCCGCAAACAAGGTAACAGCCACCAGTCTGCGACTCATCTTGACCCTCTCAGGGAGTTGTTAGACGCACGAAAAATACATTTGGCACCACTGGCCGTTTCAGGCTACGCCAACGATAGGGAAACGGCAACCGTCGCCTTCAGGAGGCAACTTTCACGCTCTGTGAGAAGCTGCCGGGCGCAGCAATCGGCCCGAAGCAAGCGATGCCCAGGAAAATGAGCCGCGAAGAAGGCGTGAGCTATTGAACCTAGCCCAAACCTAGCCCCAGTTTACGAAATATAGCGAGGGATTTGCGCGGAAGCCGCATCAGAGCGTGTTTTGCGAGGCTTTGGCTTGTATAGCCTAAATCGACCGAATCAGGTCTGCCGATAGCGATCGAGGGCGAAGAAGCGAAAAAGCGCCTGCTGCGTGGGATCCATTTCCGTGAGGGTCGTCTTCACATGGGGCCGCCCTGGCGAGCCAGGCTTGCCCGCGGGCGGAAAGAGATTGGTCACTTCTTGGATTCCGTTGAGAGCCTTGAATAGCGCTTGCAGGCTTAGGGATAAACCGTTCTGCGCCGCTCGGCGCTGGAGCAGACTTCCCAAAATCAGCGCCAACACACAGTAGAAGGCATGGACCCGGATCTTGGAGTCGGTCCAGTGGAACATGGGCTCCCAGCTCAGGAAGTGAGGATCTTTCATATCCGCAAAAGCATTTTCGACCTGCGATTGACTGCGATAGGCGAGGATAATCTGCTCATTGCTCCAGCTCTTCTGGTCGGTGAACAAGATGCGTTTCCCCAATTGATGTTCCTTGAGTTGGGCGAAGGCGGAGGCATCGGTCCGGTAAGTGAGTTTCAGTTGGCGGCGTTTTTCGATCACCACGTGCAGGATTTTAGAGATGTGCTGGCCCGCACAAATCTGTCGCACTTGCTTGGCGAGGCTTTCGCGGCTATAGCCTTTGCCTTTAGCGCCCGGCTTCTGCGAGCGCCGCAGCTTGGCTTGGAGTTCTTCTAAGGCCCGCCGTTTTTTCGATAGGTGCTGCTCGATACCGCGAATCTGCTTGCGCTGCAGTTCCGGACTGAAGGTGATCACCAGGGTGCGTTCCTGCCCCCAGACCTGGCGCGTGAGGCGCAGGGCCCGGGTGGATTTGAGACGCGCATCTTTGAGCTTCTGAAATTTCTCGACAGGAAGAGCCAGCAGGTCGGTGAAGTGGGTCGGTATCAGCGAACCAACAAAATGGAAGCGGCTGGCGTCGAGAATCTCCTGGTTGCGGGCGGAGTTGTTGCCCTTATCAAAGATCCAGGTCATGGACTGGCAATGGCGGGCCAAAGCCTGGTACCGCCGGGTGAGTTCTTGCAAGGCCTGGGCAAAGGTGATGCTGTCATGCTGATTGCCCGGATAGACCTTCCACAGTAAAGGAACGTGAAAATCGACGCTCACCAGCAGCGCCAGTCCCACGATGCGAAGATCGGTCCGTTTGCTTTTGGCATGCCCTCGCTGAGGCAGTCGGCTGCGGTTTTCCGTATCGATGAAAGTATCGAAGTTGGTGCAATCGAAAATCAGACTGTTCCCATCCAGGTGGCAGGTCTCCAGCAGCCGCTGAGCGAGAGCCTCGCTAATGGCCGCGATCTGTTTTTCTCCGAGGAGTTCCATGTTGTCCCAGAAGCGCGGTGCGGAGAACTGTGAGGCGGAGAGGCCTAACCAACGCAGCAGAGGTGTGCCGCGGAGCCAAGCGGGCATCTGCAGCTTGCTGGTCGGCGCCAGGCAGCGGTTGACGGCGGCGACCAGCATGTATTGACCAAGCGAGGGACCCTGGCGGCGTTTGGAAGCGTGCTCATCGATGAGTTCGACCAAGCGGAGTTGCTGGGCCAGGTCATAGAGGGCGGCGACGCCGCCAAACTGGGAGAGACGAGCACGGGTGGGTTCCGCCTGGGGCTGCTGCAGGCGTTGCAGCAAGGTATCGGCCGAGCCCAAGTACTGCACGACGACCGGACGGGGCCGGCCGTTCACGCGCCGAGACTCGACGAGGTAGTAGTAGGGGTGTCCATGGATGATCTTGCGCTGGAGGCTGGCCACGGCTTTTAGTGTATACAACTAATTGTTGATGTCAAGCGAAAACTGCTATTGGTAGTGTCTGTGTTGCGGCCATACCGTGTTTTAACGGCGATATAGCAAAATGGCCGACCATTTAGGCGTTCATCTCCCAGCAGATTATTCATCATATTTAGTGTATACATATTCTGCCCCAGACTATGCCCTGGATAACGCGCCTTTGAGCGCAGCAGGCTATTGAAAAACCCGCATCGGACGGGGCTTTTCTGTATTGCGAGGTCGGCGCCTCAGCTAATGGATTAGATCACTGCAGAAATTGTCGGGTGCTATTTCGTAAACTGAGGCTAGCAGCAATCGTGGGAGCACCGGAGCGCAGAGGGCACAAGGAAGCGAAGCGCGGTTCGAAACGAGCGTGCCGTGCGCCTTGAGGGTTCCACGGAGGCGTCCATATCTCGAGGAGCGACGAGCCGTTCAGGAGTCAGCAAATCTTGCTGCAAGCATCGACAGTCGGTTTACATTCGAGAAGTACAATGCAAGATCTATGCGTGTAGATTCCAACGGAAGATGAATGACACGTAGCATGCCAACACGATTGCTGCCAATATCGCGAGCATTGACATGACGCTTGTTACGCGGCGCACTGATGCAGGAGGTCATCTGCAGGCTGCTCCAGGGTTGAATCACACGGGGCGATGGGCGTGAATCTTTGAACCTTCCCTTCCCGTTCTACTCTAAGGGGCGGGAACGGAAGGGCGATGGTCTGGCCGGATGGAAAACCGGAAAAAAGGAGCGCCGGCAAAGAACGCCAGTGGACGTCGCGTTTATTTTCCGAGGGACTTCAGCTCAGAAACCGAACCGGCTCAATGAGGCAGCAAACAAAAGAATACCCCGCCAGAGGGAAAGATTCCGGCGGGGTTGGTGGACTGCAGGGAAAGAGCCGTATGCGGATCCTCGCCTCAGCCCTCGGGGCCTGCCTAACCCGGCAGGCAGGTTTCGCCGCGGCGCGACCTGCGGCAAGTGGCGGACTCTGGCAGGAGATACGCGATCAGTAACGATCTTTGTCCCTGAAGCGGGATGATCCGGGAATTCTTCCTAACCCTGGTTCAATCGGCGGCATTACAACGCTCTCAACGGGGGTGGCGCAGCTACCCCCAAGCGAATCGTTCTGTTGAACCACGCTAGATAGATACCATCGGCGGCCCGGGGGAGGAAGAGCTGGCGAGGGCCTAGAAAACTTTGAACAAACTGTGGCCGGTATCTGTCAAATAGAATAGTGTGCTCAGACGCGGATTGCGAAAATTTGTAACAGCAAGCGCGAGGAGGGGGCTGTGAACGTCGCGATCAAAGTGAGGGTGATTTTGAAGGGGACGGTCGTGTTGGTAACGTGGTTGGCGGGGATGCTGGCTGTGGCGTCGGTCGCGCTAGGGCAAGGGGAGACGGCCGCAAAGAAGGGCAGCGAAGATGTAGGGGCGCGGGAGAAGAGAGTTGAAGAAGGGCTTGAACCCGTAGACGTAGGAAAGGACGAACCGCCGCTGAAGCTGGACCTAGCAGCGATGATGAATGCGTTCAACGACCCGGGGATGTCGGTGGCGGTGATTGACGGCTACAGGATTGCGTGGGCGAAAGGATACGGTGTGGCGGAGCTGGGAGGGAAAGTTCCGGTAACGACACGGACGTTGTTTCAGGCCGGGTCGATCAGCAAGCCGGTGGCGTCAGCGGCGATGCTGGCGCTGGTGGAACAGGGGAAGCTCTCGTTGGACGAAGACGTGAACATGAAATTGAAATCCTGGAAAGTCCCGGAAAATGAGTTCACCAAGGAGCAGAAGGTAACGCTGCGGCGTCTCGCGAGCCATACGGCGGGGCTGACGGTGCACGGATTCCCGGGCTACGACGTAGACGAGAAGATGCCGACGCTGGTGCAGATTTTCAATGGGGAGAAGCCGGCCAATACGGCGGCGATTCGCGTGGATGTGGTGCCGGGCACGCTAGAGCGGTATTCGGGGGGCGGCGTGACGATCGAGCAGCAATTGATGATGGACGTGACGGGGAAAGAATTCCCTGCGCTGACGAAAGAGATGGTACTGGACAAAATCGGGATGAGCGACAGCAGCTACGCGCAACCGTTGCCAGCCGCCTGGGCGTCGCGGACGGCGGAGGGAGCGTACGCGAGCGGCAAGCCGGTACACGGACGATGGCATATCTATCCGGAAATGGCAGCGGCCGGTCTTTGGACCACTCCAAGCGACTTGGCGAAGTTTGCGATCGAGATTGCGCTTTCCAGGCAGGGAAAATCGAACAAAGTGCTTTCCCGGGAAATGACGCAGGAGATGTTGACGCCAACGAGGACCGCGGACGGAAAAGAGGTCAGTTTTGGAATCGGCTTTGGAGTGGAGACAAAACGGCCGGGAGAATTTGGGCATAACGGAGCCGATGAAGGGTTTCAAGCCTTGCTGGTGATGAACGCGGATACAGGACAAGGCGCAGCGATTATGGCCAACTCCGACAATGGGATTTTGGTGGCCGTCGAGGTTCTGCGAAGCGTGGCCCAGGAATATGGGTGGAAGTACATGCCAGAAGAGCGATCTACTGCGCGGCAGCTGCTGTTAGTTGCGAAGCTGAAAGGTACGGACGCGATGCTTCGGAAGTATGACGAGCTGAAGAATTCAAGCGATCCGAAGAAAAGGCCGGAGGAATTCGTGCTGAACATGCTGGGATACCAGTCTTTGCAGAGCGGAAAAACAGACGAGGCCATCAAGCTGTTCGCGCGAAACGTCGAAGAGTTTCCGCAGTCCGGGAATGTGTATGACAGTCTGGGCGAAGCTTACGCAAAGGCGGGAAAAAAAGAGCGGGCGATTGAGAATTATGAGAAGTCGCTGAAGCTCGATCCAAAGAACCAAAATGCCGTGGTGTGGCTGAAGAAGTTGAGAGACGAGAAGTAGCGGGCGAATGGCAAATGGACCAGTGGTTTTCAATTATCAATTATACGTTTAAGTCCTCAGAAAGAAAAAAGAGATGCAAACGAACAAAGATCCGGCAGCAACTCCTCGTTTCGTTTTTGCCGATTGTATTTGCTTCAAAGTTCGTACGTCGCGGAATTTTCGCCCGAGATATAGGCAAGCATTCTTCATACCAAACCGGGTGAGAGTCGATCTCCCGGAAATGAAACATTTGCAATGAGTTAAGCCGGTTGGGCTCTTTTTCAAAAAGCAGCTCTGCCGCTACGCGTCCGGCATCTTGGAAGTGATGTCAGAATCGTGGCGCAAAGGTGAACGAGAAATAGACGAGAAGGCGCTCTCAAGTGGAATCCCATAACGGCGAAAGGTGCGGCAGTGTTACCTTGAAGTGCTGGCCAGTTTGCCGCAGCATTCAGGGCGCGCTGGCAAGGCGGAGCGATCCCAGCTCCCGCCGAGAGCTTGGATGAGGCCCACGGCGCTCACCATGCGGCGGCCAAGAATATTCACTGCCGTTACTTCGTCGGAAAGAGCGGCGCTCTGAGCGGTCGTCACTTCGAGATAGCTAGTGACGCCGCCTCGGTAGCGCGTGATGGCGAGTTCCAGGTATTTCTGGGCGGCATCGACAGCTTTTTGCTGAACCTGAGCTTCGTGCTCGAGGATCCGCAATGCCGCTACGTTGTCCTCAACTTGCTGAAAACCGGCTAGCACGGTTTCGCGATAATTGGCGACAGTTTGATCGTAGGCAGCGATGGCTTGGTCCGAGGCAGCGCGGCGCCTTCCCGCGTCGAAGACAGTCGCCAAAGCAGAAGCTCCAAGAGCCCAAAAGCCGCTCGGCCCACTAAGCAGAGTGGTGATGCTGGAACTCTCAAATCCTCCCGCGGCGGCCAAGTTGATGAGCGGATAGTAGGCTGCTTTTGCGACGCCGATCTGGGCGTTTGCGGATGCGACTCGCCGCTCCGCGGCGGCGATATCCGGGCGTCGTTCCAAGAGTTCCGAAGGCATGCTCACGGGAATATCTGGAGGAGGCGAAGTGAGTGGCAGGGGAGGCAGAGTAAAGTCAGCGGGAGGTTTGCCGATGAGGATGGCGACTGCGTGTTCGAACTGGGCGCGGGCAACTCCAATGTCGATGGCTTGTGCGCGAGTCGATTCAAGTTGAGTTCTGGCCTGCTGGACCTCGACCTCGGAAGCAATGCCTCCTGCAAACCGGCTCTCGATTAATTCCAGTGCTTGTTCATATTGCTTCACGGTTGAATTCAGAAGCTGTTCCTCGGCGTCGAGGCTGCGAGCGAGAAAGTAGTCAATGGCTAGTTCCGCGTGCATGCTGAGATTGACGGTAGCCAGGTCTGCGGCACTGGCTTGGGCTTGCTCTCGATAAGACTCGACGTTGCGCCGAACTCGTCCCCAGACGTCGGCTTGATAGGAAAAATCGACGGGCAGAGCAAAGTCGTTGTACGTGATGCCATCAAAGATCGAATTTGGGGGCGGGCGGTGAGCGGAGACCCGCGTTCGCGTGGCTGACACGCCGACGGTCCCGGTAGGGTAGTAGTCGGCGCGGTAGTAACGCAGGACCGCTCGCGCTTGCCGATACTGCGCTTCTGCGGCCTTCAAATTTTGATTCGAAACATCGACCTGCAGCTCCAGGGCATCAAGCTGCGGATCCTGAAAGATCGTCCACCACGTGCCGCCAAGATTTTGGTCATTGGGTTGAGCGGGCTTCCAGCCTCCTACCTCTTTGTAAGCGGCGGGAGTTTGCACGGTAGGAGTGTGGTACTTTGGTCCAACGGCGCATCCGGTCAACTGGAACGCAGCTATAGCGAGCAGAACCATCAGACAAGGGGTTTGGCGCGGGCGCGCGAACCAGAGAGGTTTTCGAGCGCGTTTCACTTTATATCCCCGGGCAGTGTTGCCTGAACGATTTGGACCTGTTGTCCCGTAATGAGAGAGTCGGGCGGATTGATAATGACTTGATCGTCCGTCTTTAGGCCGGCGACGATCTCGATCTGATTGCCGAAATCGTGTCCAGGAGTCACGGCAGTGAGCGTAACTTTTCCATCCTTCACAACCCCCACACGTAAGCCCTCTGAGCGGAATAGCAGGGTATTGACGGGAAGCAGCAAGGTGGAGCTCTGCGCCGGGACAGCCAAGTGGACCTCGGCATACGAACCGGTGAGCAGCGTGCCGGTAGGATTGTCCACATCGATTTCTACCAGCAGAGTGCGGGTTGTCACCGTGATAGCATCGGCAGTGCGGACCAGTGTTCCGCGAAATGTGCTGCCTGGAAACTCAGCCAGACTGAGATCCGCGGTCGTACCGGCTTTGACTCCTCGCGAGTATTCTTCCGGGACGTTTACATAAACACGCAGCTTTCCAGGTTGCGCGATGTGAAAGAGATCGGTTTTCACTCCGTTCCCGCTGCCGGAGTTGATCAGATCGCCGATATCCGTATTTCGCGCGGTGATGATGCCGTCGAACGGAGCGTAAATTTTTTCAAAGGACACCAGTGCCGTGTACTGGTCTACGGCTGCCTGGTCTGCCTCGACAATGGCTTTGTTCGCATTGTAAGCACCGACGGCATTATCGGCGTCCTGCTGGGAGACAGCGTTGCTTTTCAGAAGTCCCAGATACCGGGTTCTGGTGACTGACGCGAGTTCGAGATTTGCCTTCGCGGTTGCCAGGTTGCTCCGGGCCTGCTGGAGTTGTTGATCGACTTCCGGAGTCTCGATGACAGCCAGCAGTTGACCTTGCTTGACACGCGCTCCAATATCGACGTACCACCTTTTCAAGTATCCGTTGGTGCGGGCATAAATTGGCGCGGTGATGAATGGTTGTACATTTCCAGGAAGGATGATCTCCTGGGCGGGCGCAGCTTGTTTTGGCGAAACAACCGATACTGCAGTGAGGGCCACTTGCGCCGTTTCCGCCTTCAGCGTTGTGCGGGCTCTGACACGGGACCAGATGCCCGAAACCAGCAGGGCGGCGACGGCGATCAACGCAATCGCCAGGCTCAACCATCGTCTTCGCGGACGCTGTTGTCGCCCCACATCGTTCGATGGAAGCGTTTGCCCCGCAATTTGTTTTCTCTCTTCAGGTTCTTGCGACATAGGGACTCCACATAGCTTTATGCCTAATTCTGATTTGCTGTTTGTGCCGGATAGGTGCGTGAACCCTGCAGAACGCTGAAAAATGCCGGGACAAAGAACAGTGTCGAAACCGTAGCGAAAATCAAGCCGCCTATGACTGCTCGGCCAAGAGGTGCGTTTTGTTCGCCGCCATCCCCCAGTCCGAGGGCCATTGGCACCATGCCAATGATCATGGCCAGAGCAGTCATCAGGACGGGCCGAAATCGCGTGAAACCTGCCTCAAGTGCGGCGCTAAGGGAATCACTTCCTGCCTGCATTTTTTCCGTGGCAAAGCTCACGACCAGGATGCTGTTGGAGGTGGCCACGCCCATGCACATGATGGCCCCCATGAGTGCGGGCACGCTTAGGGTGGTGTGCGTTATAAACAAAAACCACGCAATGCCGGCGAGTGCCGCAGGCAGCGCGGAAATCATGATGAACGGATCCAGCCAGGACTGAAAATTCACCACGATCAGCAGGTATACCAGCCCGATCGAGAACACTAGTCCGCTCAGAAGACCGACGTAGGATGCCTGCATCGTCTGAACCTGCCCGCGGACAACGACGCGCGAACCGCGCGGCAATTGCCGGCGAGTAGCGTCAATGATTTTATTGATGTCTCCGGCCACACCACCCAGGTCGCGTCCAGTGACAGCACCAAAGATGTCAATCACCGGCGCCACATTGTAATGAGAGACGACCGCCATTCCGGCGCCTCGTTCCGTCGATACCAAGCTGGCCAGGAGCGAAGGAGGAGCCGTTGGGTCTGTGCCTGTTATCGGGATGTTCTCAAGATCCTGCAGGGTGTTGGTGTGATATTGCGGCGATTGCGTGGCGATGAAGTAGCTGACACGGTTCTTTGGGTCCACCCAAAACGTGGGCGAAGTTTGGAAGCTACCGCTCAGTGACACCAGAAGATTCTGTGCAATATCGTGGGCCGAAAATCCGAGCTCTTCCGCTTTCGTACGTTCGATCCTCATGCGAAGATAAGGCTCATCAAAGGGTTGCTGGATCCGCAAATCTGCCGTTCCAGTGACATCTTTCAACTTGCTTAGCAGCGCATCGGCATAGCGCTGGTTTCCCTCCAGGTCGTTTCCCACAACCTGCACATCGATGGGAGCCGGCAGGCCAAAATTTAGGATTTGGCTGGTCATGTCGGCAGGCAAGAAGGCGAAGCTCACGCCTGGAAACTGCTTTGGGAGTTTCAGACGAAGCTGATGAATGTAGTCATCCGTGGGATGGTGCTTGGCGGAAAGAGTCACCAGGATGTCGGCATCCGATGAGCCGACCGGAGCCGAATTGCTATAAGAGAGATTGATGCCGCTGTAGGGCAAGCCTATGTTGTCAATGACGCTTTGGACCTCGCCGGCGGGAATCTGGTGACGGATCGACTGCTCGACCAGATCGCAAAGATTGGCGGTTTCCTCGATGCGCATTCCCGTGGGCGCACGCAGATGCAGCTTGAAAGAGCCGCTGTCGACGCTGGGAAAGAAATCCCGGCCGAGCCAAGGAATCAGAATCGCGAGAGAGCCCAGGCAGCTCGCGAAGAACGCAATCAGGAAAGCGCTGCGGTGGCGGAGGCAAATCTCCAGCAGGCCGCGATAGCTGTGACGAAATCTCTCGAAGGCCTCTTCAAAACGCTTCTGAAGTCGAACGAGCGGATTGCGGCTTGCGGCGCCGGCTTCGTGTTTATCTTCCCGCAGCAAATACTTGGCCATGGTGGGAACGATGGTCCGGGAAAGCAGGTACGAGGCCAGCATAGCGAAAACCACGGCTTCGGCGAGCGGCACAAAGAGATACCGGGCGACGCCCGACAGCAAGAACATCGGAGCAAACACGATGCAGATCGACAGAGTGGACACGAACGCTGGTGTCGCGATTTGCGACGCGCTGTCGAGGACAATTTCATCCATGTCTTTCTTTGGTTCCGCCTCGCGGTTGCGGTTGATGTTCTCGACCTCCACCGTCGCGTCGTCCACCAGGATGCCGACGGCAAGGGCGAGCCCGCCGAGCGTCATGATATTGATCGTTTGTCCGATCGCGCTTAGGACAATGATGGAGGTGAGAATTGCCAGGGGGATGGAGGTCGCGATGATAACGGTGCTTCGCCAACTGCCTAGAAAAACGAGAATCATGAAAGCGGTCAGGCATGCGGCAATCAGCGTTTCCCGGACCACACCGCTGATCGCGCCTCGGACAAAGATGGATTGATCCGCCAGGGGTGCTATATCGAGCTGCGGTGGAACCGTGGTCTTAATTTGAGGCAGAAGAGCCTTGATGCCGTCGATCACGCTCAGGGTTGACGCATTGCCCGCCTTTTGGATGGTCAGCAACACGGAACGCTGCCCGTTGACGCGCACGATATTCGTCTGCGGTGGAAAGCCATCGCGCACCCAGGCGACGTCTTTGATGTAGATCGTAGTACCACCAATCGTCTTGATCGGGATTCGGTTCAGGTCGGCAATTGTCTGCGGTGCGGCGTTGAGAATGGAAACATCATATTCCTTGGACCCGATTTTAGACGTTCCTGTGGGCAGGATTAGATTTTGAACGCTGATCGCATTGACTACGTCCAGCGCGGATAGTCCCTTCGATTGCAACGCGGTGGTATTCAGATCCACCTGCACTTGGCGTTGTTTGCCGCCATAAGGATAGGGCACCGATGCGCCAGGCACAGTGATGAGCTGTGTCCGAATAAAATTTAGGCCATAGTCGTTGAGTTCTTGCTCCGACAGGTTTTGCCCTGAGAGGGCTAACTGAAGAACCGGCACACTCGATGCACTATAAGCAAGGATCAGCGGCGGCGTCGTTCCCGCCGGCAACTGCCTGAGCTGGGTCTGGGAAACCGCCGTAATTTGCGCAATGCCTTGTTGGATGTTCGCGGTCGGCTGCAGGAACACTTTGACAACGGCAATTCCATATAGCGACTGCGATTCGATATGCTCGATATTATCAACGGTGGTGGTAAGCGCTCGCTCCGTGATGCTAACGACCCGGTCGGCCATGTCCTCAGGCACGAGGCCGTTATAGTTCCAGATGATGCTGACCACAGGAATGTTGATGTTCGGGAAAATGTCCGTTGGGGTGCGGAGAATTGCCAGCGTCCCCATAATTACGATGAGTATCGACATCACCACAAATGTATATGGCCGCCTCAGCGCCAATCTGACAATCCACATAATTCACCCTCCTGGCTTGGCCGAACTGCAATAACCGTATGCGATTTCCCGCGAGAAGTTTTTCTTGGTTCTAGCCCTAGAGATGCAGCCCGGATGCCAATGTGAAGAGTGAGCGCGAGTTTCAGGAAGTGTTTGAAAACAGAGGCGTTTAGAACGGGAGTCGGAGATACGGTGGCGGATGACGAAGGGCGAAGAGTCCAGCATATTGGACGGCTGCCAACACGCCGACAGCGTGTCTTCCGAGCTGGAAATCGGCCGCACGGCGCGGGAAGAACGAATGTGGAGGTCCAGCTCTAACTACAACTAAGACGTTTCTCTGGTGGATGGAGTTAAGCGCCCACGGCCGGGGGAGCTGTCGAGGTGGCATTTAACAACGACAATAGTGACGTCATCATGGAAACCTACGTCGCTGCAGAAGTCTGCCGCGCTGTTAAAGATTTTGGTTGTGAGTTCTTGCGCGGACAGTGAAGAAGAACCATCTCGCACTACAGTGGAAAGGCGCTCTAGGCCGAATTCTTCGCCAAGCCGGTTCTCTGCCTCAGTGACACCATCTGTATAGAAAACCACCACGTCGCCGCTGGCAAGGTCAGCCGAGGCCAGTTCGCAAATTTCGTCTGGAGATAGTCCGATGGGTGGGCAAGAAGAGTCCATTCGCATGAGCGCGCCTGTCTTTGCTCGAAACAGAAGCGCGGGATTGTGGCCACAGTTCACGTAACGGATGATTCGTTTGTGCGTGTCGATTTCCGTAGCAAGCAAGGTCACGTACCGCTCGGGATCCGACACGGCGCCGATCTGGGTATTCAACCTTTCCACTTGTGCCAGCATGTTTCGATCACGATTCGCTTCAAGCCGCATGGCTGCCGCCGTCGCGGACATTAACAGGGCGGCTGGAACACCTTTCCCGGCTACGTCGGCAATCACGACCTGAATGGTGTGCGCGTTGATGGGAATGTAGTCGTAGTAATCGCCACCTACGCTTCGAGCCGGATGCATCATCCCGGCTATCTCGAGTCCATCAATCACTGGCTCACTTACGGGGAGAAACAGCCGCTGGACTTGCGCGGCCAACTCTACGTCCTTGAGGAGGTCGTCACGCTGCTGCTGAACGTTTTTGTCAAGCGCTTCCTTCTGCTCCATATAACGTTGAATGAAGTAAACAACACAGGCGAAACACAACATCGCGGAGAGATTGTGGAAGATTCGTAACGCGGGGTGAATAGGCCGCTGGGAATAAGAATCATGGAGCAAGATGCAAATGACGATGAGGCTGTAGCTGACCTCCTTGCGCAGAAAAATAGCACCGACGGCGAGAGGGAGGATGTACAGGTAGACGAGCGAAATCGAGACAACGAGATGGTCGGCATACGCGACCGCGCCGATGGCCCCCAAGACCAATAGAAGTGGCGGCCACGCTGGTCCCTTGGAGGCAACATCTTTCCGCAGAAAGGACACCAGCGGAACCCACTTGCGAAGACCGTGCGACTCGGCGGGCTTCGATTCTCCGACCGCAAAATGTACCAGGTCATTCATTGAAAGAGAATCTTCGCCATCATCCCCTTGTCTTCGTGATTGAGGAGATGGCAGTGAAAGACCGACATGCCCTTGATGACCGGATCGGTAAAATCCATAATGACGTCGACGGAACCGCGGTATGGAACATTCACTGTGTCCAGCCACACAGGTTCGGCAATTGGTCGGTCGTTTTCTGCGTACGGCAGGAAGTGGACTTGATGAATGTGCATGGGATGCAGTTCCCCTGTTGCATTGACAATCCTCCAATGCTGAAGCGTCCCAATTTTTGCGCGCACCATCGGAGCGGCGTCTGGCGTGAATTTGTCTCCATTGATGTAAAAGCCCTTCTTGTCTTCGGTGAATGTCACGATGAATCGAGGAGGCACTTTCTCTTCCGCGGCTAGGTCCAACGTCTTGAGATCAGGTTTGCGCGAGCTCTCCGATACTTTTGACAATGACTTTGCCGCTGGTTGCGGAACGATGTCGGCTAATACCATCGCCGGATTCGGATCGCCGTCTGGCCCGGTATCGACGCACCGTGAGACCAGACGCCTGGGCGTGTCTGCCGCTGGACCAGTGACAATGGCCTCCAGCCTGCCTGCCGGCGGCAATAAGACGTGATCGGCACTCCGCGTTCGATGATTCAAATCGTGCAGGGCGATAGGCATCCCGTCCATGGCAACGATTTCGAACGTTTGACCCTCAAGCTGAAGGTCGAGATAGCGATCCGCGGAAGCATTCACAAGACGCCAAAACTGGCGCTCACCGGTAGCGATTTCAATTTGAGGCCGCACCCATCCGTTCAACGTGAAGATCTCTTCTGGCGTCTCTGGCTCCGCTCCGCAAATATCCGAACTGAGTTCAACGCGATGCTTCAAATCGGCAGACACAGGGTCGTTGCCGATGGAACGCCCGCGCACAACCAAGACGCGCTCCGGCAGGCCGGCTAGGGGCGGAAAATAAGACTCCATTCCTTCGATCACGATCGCTCCGGACATGCCGTCAAGAACTTGCCGGTGGCTCTCTCCGTGAGGGTGGGTGTGGTACCAATACAAGCCAGGCGGGTGGTCTTTCGGAATCTCTACGGTGTAGCGGAGTGCTTGTCCGGGCATGGCCATCATGTCCAAGACGTCATCCTGGGGAGCGTCGGGAGAGACCGTTAGGCCGTGAAAATGCAAATTCGTCATGTCCATGCACGGAGTCATCGCGCAACTCTCTTTTGCCTTGATCGGGAGATCGTTGACGTAGGTGATCTTCAGTTGGTCTCCCTGCGACAGCCGTAGGGTTGGAGCGTTTGGCTGGCCGTTGAAGTAGAAGGAGTTCCTTCCATCACTTGCAATGCCTGCGTGCAAGGTTAAGGAAAGTGTATGGTGTTTCGCGCGAAGTTCCGGCGGATTCGAAAGCAGGCCTGGGGGCTTCCCCTTCAGTTGAGCTGAGCAGAAAACTGCGGCTGCCACAATGGCGAGAATGGCGATGCGTATAGTCGGTGCAATGCGTGACATAGGTCATTCCAGAGTCCGATGGGAGCCGCTCCCATCAGAGGGTGCGCGCTGTCTCTGCCAGGAACCATGTTCTCCGTTCGGCTTGGTCAATCCAGGTTTCAATCAAACTTGCCGTAGCAATGTCGTGGTGGCGTTCGCAGAGTTCGTGGGCGGAGCGCAGGAATCGCGTTAAGCGCTGGTTGTCGGCACAAAGCTCCGCAAGCATGTCTCCGGGAGTGACCAGTTCCTCGTCATTGTCTTTCAGACGTTGATGGTCAGCAATGTCTCTAATCGAACGAATTGTGGTTCCGCCAACCTTGCGTGCCCGCTCCGCGATGTCGCCCGTCATGGCGACGATTTGGTCCGAGTGCTCGTCGAGCAGTAGGTGGTAATCGCGAAAGTGCTGGCCGCTCATGTGCCAGTGAAAATTCTTGGTCTTCACGTAAAGCGCGAAAACATCGGCGAGTAATCGACACAGGCTGCTCGATATTTCGCTGACGCCTTTCCGATCGAGATCGGTCGGCCTTTCGAGAGCGTTTCTTTCGCGCAGATGCAATTCAGCTGCATCGGTCTTTGTCATTTTTGACCTCCTGGCTTATCAGACAGTCCTGCTCCGAGGGATTTGGATTTGTGCAAAGTACGAAACGATGAAGAATGCCTGACGATGTATCATCGCCACGAGCGCTTCTTATTCCACCTTGTGCCAGGTGTAATCCGGGTCATACACGGTCATCGCTTGTGCAAGCTTTGTTGTGTTAGGACCAAGGTCCTTTTCGTAAATGGTTCCGGACGCGTCGACAATAAAGGTCATCACACCTGAGGAGCGGTACTCGACAGGGTAGGCGACGAGGGCGAATCCTGCGCTCATCTTGCCATCGACGATATAGCTTTTGGCTCCGCCCGGCGCATGTTGTCCTTGGCTGGTGAGGATCCGGAACATATACCCATTGAACGGAACATGCTCGCCAACTTGGTCAGTTGGGAGATTTTGGCGTGCATAAGCGATGAGAGGGTTGATCGGGCTCTCGAACTCATCGCTGGCACCGTGCCAATACAGACCATTGTGCCCGCCTTCATCGCTGACCAGTTTCTGGGCGAATTGCTTCGGCTGGTCAGCCGGCGGGTGCGCAAAATATTGCTTTTGCGCATCGACCAATTCGCGGCATGCATCCATGGCGGCGAGTTCATTTCTGCCTAAGCGCCGGAACAGAATCTCGTCTTTGCCAGCGGGCGTGTCGAAATACCACGAACCGTTGTTCTTAACCAAGGGAATCGGAAAAGGCCAATTTTCGGCTCCGACTACCAAGGTTACTGTTCCGTCCTCCTCTGTGACGAAGCGATGCATCTCCTTGTATTTGACGATGAAGCTGGTGCGAGCATCCATGTCTTCCTGTGGGTCGCCGGACGAGACAACTTCTTTTCCGGCTTGTCCGAGGATGCTCAAAGGAGCTTGTTCGTCCTGTAATTGCATGGCGTGAAAGAGAGCGCGACTCGCCTCTTCGGTAGAGGCGAAGGTCCGCTGTCCCGGCTCCTGCGCAAACAGCGGCGCAATCGAGCATCCCAACGAAACTGCCAAGACCGCCGCTGCAAATCCAGCAAACCTCTTGTTCTTGCCTTGGAAAGAATTTGAAATTCTCTGAAGCATGATTCTGTTCTCCATTCCTAGATTCTTGATAAGTGCCCTGCATCCGATTACCTAGTGCCGTCCGCCGCCGCCGTGGCCTCCGCGGAAACCTCCACCTCCAAAGCTCGACCGCCCGCGGGAAGAAAAGCCTCGGACGTTTCCGCCATGATCAAACCCACTGAACGCACCGGAGCGCGTTCCTGGCTGAAAGTGAGGAGCCGAAGAGCCGTGGAATCCGCCGCCGTGATCGAAGCCGCTGTGGCCGAAATCACCGTGGCCGTGGCTGAAGTCACCATGATGGAACCCGTCGTGACCAAAATCCCGGCTGTGAGAGACCCATTCGTGATGATCGAAGAACGTTCGACGGCCATGCCAGTCGTAGCCCCAGTGATGCCAGCCCCAGCCATATCCTCCGAAGAAGCCGATACCAAATCCAATGCCAAAGGAAATGCCGGGGCCACCCCAGTAAATCCCGGGCACGGGAAACCAGCCTGGATACGCGATGATCGGCTCACCGTACACGAGCCAGGGGTCGTAGGCGGGAACATAAACGACCTCTGGGTTGGCCGGTTCGATGATGATCGTGTTGCCTTGCGTCGTTACCTTCTCCTGTTCGGTGTTACTCAGATGGCCGGCACTGCGAGCCTGCTGACGCAAGGTCTGGACGGCCTCGGTCACATCCTGCGGCTGGGAGACATACGCCTCGCCAAGGGACGAGGTCCAAGAGAGGTTCTTGTCCATGTTTTCGAGAACCGACGGGAATTGCGTCATAGCCTTTACGCTGAGATCCCAGTCCTGTTTGTCTACCTCTTTCGCCAACTCTTCACCCTTGAGGTTCGAATGACTTTGCATCCAGCGGTCCGCCTCGACAATCTCGGTTGGATAGGTGGAGGCGGCGAGAATCTGCGCAACGAGTGCGTCTGGGTACAAGGCGATCGGAGCGACAAGTTGCTGCAGCTCTTGCGGGGTCTGCCCCGCGGCCGGACCTTGTGGTTGCTGGCCGGACTGGCTTGCGGAGGTGTACGAGCCGGCTTGCGCCGTAAATTGCACAAGCAAACAGCTGAGCAGGGCGACCAAAATCCGTTTTGATAAGTTCATCTTCATTTTCATTACTCCAGTAAAACTTAAGACCATCCTGTTCGCGGCCAGGCTCGAAATTTTCGGCCTTGGTCAAGCGGGCTGAGGAACCTCACTGTCCGCGCAGTGTGCCCGGCTCGATGTCATTGCGGCGGGCCAAGTCTTCCAGTGCGTCGAGATCCGTTTGTGTTTCGTTCACGCGCTGCTGAAGGAACTCAATACCGGCCTCAGAAGTAATACCCATGTCGCCGTCATCCAGATTTATTCCGCCCGTCATCGTCTTAAGGCTCCTTACATCTTCGATCGCTTGACGGAAGCCGTTGAGCTGAGCCTGTCTTCGTTGGAGTTCATCGCGCAGTTTTGCCGCCTGCTGGGCATACCACTCTGGGTCCTGGGTTTTCACGCAGCCTTCAGGCACAGAGGCTGATGTCGACATTGCTGCGTTACTCTGACCCACGATGGAAATCAAGCCGAGACTGTGGAGCCTCGCAAGATCGTCGTTGGTCCAAACCAGCGGCCTCTGGTTGTCCGTTCCCGCGCGCGGCTTCTTTGCCGCGCGCAGAGGAATGGACAGGGTGCCCAGGGTCATGGAGACAGCGAGTGAAAAGGTCAGATAGCGATTCATCGCCGCCCTCATTAGTTGGACTTCGGCGGGGCGGGAGGAAAATGCTGGAACATTTTGTTCACGCCTTTGTTGAGGTTCTTGGTGTTCTTGTCCGCCTTGTCGGAGAGCGTATCGCTCGAGGAGCTTCGCCAGATCAATTTCTCCGTCTTTGCGTCGAAGAGATCGACGACTAAGGTCCCTACCGTGTAGGTTTCAACGGTTGTTGTTGCATCGCCAAATCCGCCGAATCCCCAGCGGCGACCACCTCCGAGCCCGTTATAGAAGGTGTCCAGGGTTTGTTGATTTTGCATGGTTTCAATGGCAAAGACCTCGACCTCGCCTCCCGAGGGAACTTCCGTCCAGCCTTTTGCCGCCAGAGCGCTGTTCACCGCGGTCTTAATGCGGTCGACCAGGAGCGGGTCCTTGGTCCGGACCTTTTCCCAAGAGTAAGTTTTGTATTGCCCAAAGTTCACATTGTGGTCATAGTCGGTCTTCACTTGCTGAGCGAATGAAACCGTCGCTAAAGCTAGCGTTAATCCGATTGATGCCGTGATTTTTGATAGAAGCTTCATAGTTCCTCCGTTTTGAAATTCCGAAACAAAGCCCTTCCGGGAGAGAACCGCACACGTTTAATTAGGTAGCGACTATTCCTGCGAGCCGCCAGCTTTGCGATTTCTCCTCGTTTATGTCGTCCACCAAAAGCTTCAGTGCGTGTACCGACACAACTAGGAGAGGCAAGAGGATTGCCAAATGCGTTGATTGCGTAACCGACTGAACGGAAAGACTGGGATAAGGCAACACCACAGTTGGGGATGCCGGCCGGCTGAACACTCGTCCGCATGCCGACAGGCTCCAGCGAGTTCGTTTGTTTAGTTGTGATTGAATAGCCTAACGAAGATCATGCCCGCGCCGAGAGTCGCAAGAAAGAGGTTTGCGGGACGACTTTCGGGAGGGCGCGTAAACAGGTGGGCCAGACGAGGGATTTATTGCTTTTCGAAACCTGGTCCTGAACTCCCTGGCTCGCTTTGGTCCCGGAACGGAAGCCGGAACTTCCGCGCAATCTCGGGCCAGAATTCTCTGAGCACGTTGAAGCCGATGTCTCCTCCAACATTGTAGGCCACTCGCGTCGCCGTCGGTCCCACCCCGCGTTTGTTGTCCGGGTGATAGGTGTTGCTCAGCACCACCGCGCTCGTCGTGCCCATCCATTCCGTAAAGTTGAACACTTGGGTGCCATCTTCCCGGTGGGCCACGACGGAATGTTCCAAGGTGTGAAGGAAACGGTTTCTTGTGCTCCCGTGTCCCAAGCGGTAGTAGCGTGGGTCCTGGGAGAAAATTGTAGGGTAGAGAACATCTTTGAAAAACTGGGAGGAGGCCTCCCCTGCTAGGCCGGCGCCAAATCGGCTCCAATATCCCTCCGCGCCTTGTCCGTAGCTGGGATCATCGTTTTCAGCCTGGCTGATCCCGGCATCGTAAGCGATCCCCAGTACGGTCACCGGGTCGAACGTCTCACGCACAGAAAGCAAGAACTTGTCGTGAAGGCTCAGCACGCACAGCACCGCTCCCGGTTTATAGTGGGGCGCGTGCGCTGACTTGCGTTCAAGCCGCCGCCCGAATGCACCTACAACCTTCTGCAAGGGGCCATGGTAGTCCTCCCAGCTGACCATCTCCGGAGGCTGCACGCACGCCACCGTCGCACTCGGCTGGGTCTCTCGCGCAGGAGGTGCGAGAGCAGGGAAGTCCCGTGCCCAGACCGCCCCTCCCCAGGCGGCCGCGACAAGGGCTGCCCCTGCCGTGGCGCGTATGCTTCGAATCCCCATCTGCTTTTTTCAACCCCTGCCAACCGACTCCGAGAAGTGCACGTATGTTGCCGCGATCAGTCAACCGCGCCGTAATTCGTTTTCAATAAGCATTAATGGGGGAACATTCCGTTCGACGCGAGATGCGGGCGATGATCCGTCCGACGACGGATGACTAGATAGTGTCGATCGATTGGAGAGTTGCGCGGATGATTGCAAATCTGCTACGAGAGGAGGGGATCTCTCTTGGCACGCGAAATGCCAAGCTTTTGCATCCGGAAGTAAAGGGTGGACCTCTTGATTCCCAAACGTGCGGCCGCTCCGTTAGGACCGGCGACAACCCACCGTGTTTCTTCGAGAATCTTGCGAATGTGGTCTCGCTCTGCATCCTCCAGGGTGATTGGCCCAAGGGATTCCGCTTCGGCCGAACTCTTTAAGCTCGCGAGAGGGGGGTGCAAGACATTGCCCGAAGTGAGGATAACGCTCCGCTCAATGAAATTCTGCAGCTCACGAATGTTCCCCGGCCAGAAATAGGAGACGAGGGCAGACATCGTTTCCGCAGGGATGTGTGCGATTTCCTTACCCATCCGGCGGGCATAAATCTCGACAAAATGTTCGACCAGCGCCGGGATGTCTTCCCGGCGCTCCCGCAACGGTGGCAGCGGGATCGGAAACACATCGAGACGGTAGTGGAGGTCACTGCGAAATTCGTTCCGCTTCACCATCTCAACCAAATTCCGGTTTGTCGCCGCGACGAGCCGAACGTCTACCTGGTGAGTGCGAGTGCTGCCCAAACGTTCGAACTCTTGTTCCTGCAGGACACGCAGCAGTTTAGGCTGCAAAGCGGGAGGAATATCGCCCACTTCATCCAAGAAGAGCGTGCCTTTGTCGGCCAGCTCGAAACGGCCAATCTTCTGCGCTATGGCTCCGGTGAACGCGCCGCGCTCGTGGCCAAAGAGCTCGCTTTCCAGCAGATCGAAGGGAATAGCAGCGCAATTCAATTTAATAAACGGGCGTCCGCACCGCATGCTCAGATTGTGGATCGCGCGCGCAATCAGTTCCTTGCCCGTGCCTGTCTCTCCCTGGATGAGAACGGTGGAATCGGTAGGGGCGACGCGTTCGACCTGCTCGAGCACCGCTTCCAGAGCAGGACTGTTACCTATGATCTGCTCGAATCTGCGCGGATCACGGTCCTGATCGACGGACCCCAATGCTGCGACAGCCCCCACGAAGACCTCCTTGGGCACCATACGCTTCTATGAGCAGGCCTAGCTTTCCAGAGCGGCCCGAACACTTTCGAGCAGCGCTTCGTCGTCGAACGGTTTTGCCATGAACTCCACAGCACCCGCGCGCAAGGCCTGCATCCGCATTTTTTCGTCGCCGTGTGCGGTGATGAATATAATCGGAACCCTGCAACGTTCGGCGTTCAGCTTGGTCTGTAGCTCAAGACCGGACATTCCCGGCATTCGGATGTCTGCGATCAAACAGGCAATCTGATGCTGTTTGCCGGACTTCAGGAATTCTTCCGCCGAGGCAAACGATTGTGCAGGAAATTCGGCACTTTGCAGCAAGCCCTGCAGGGCTCTGCGCATCGAATCATCGTCGTCGACGATCGCTACTAGTTTGGTCTTTCCCTGAGTCTCCATGGCTGAAATCTAGCAGTGTCACCAGAGGCGCGGCAATTATACTTTGGTATAGTCTCCGACTATCGCCCCGATCAAGCGGAGAGCCACAATCTAGAGAGGGTTGAGAAAGCGGCACTTAAAACGGGAGGGCTGAGAACTGGCAAACTGGTGCGTGTTACAACAGGGCGTTGGCATTAGGCTACTTTTTGCCGGGTGAAAGCTCCAGTTTTGCGGCCATTCTAACCAAGTCTGCCAGCGAGCCGGCCTGCATCTTCCGCATTACGTGGCCGCGATGGATCTTCACTGTGATTTCGCTGGTCCCGAGATCAGAGGCTATTTGCTTATTGAGCATGCCCGAAACAACCAGGCCCATGACTTCGCGCTCGCGCGCGGTCAGCCCGTCGTAGCGTTTTCGCAACTCGGCGAGGTTACTCTGCTGTTGGCGAGCTACACGGTCGCGATCCAAAGCCTGGCGAATCGCATCCAGCAAGTCTTGATCCTGGAAAGGCTTGGTAAGAAACTCCACTGCACCGGATTTCATGGCTTTCACCGTCATCGGAATATCCCCATGGCCGGTGATGAAGATGATGGGAATTTGTATGCCGGCCTCAGCCAGCTCGCGCTGCAAGTCGAGACCGTTGAGTCCTGGAAGACTCACGTCGAGGACCAGGCAGCTTGGCCCGCCCGGAGGCTTGTTGCGCAAAAATTCTTCCGCTGTCCCGAAGGATGCGCACCGTAACTTTGCTGATTTCAGCAATCCTTGGATGGACGCACGCACACCGGCATCGTCGTCAACGACGAACACTGTGGGAACGTCTGCGGGCGTCATTCAGGCGCCCCGGCCTTGGTCGGTAGACTGAAACAGAAGCTTGCGCCGCGCGGTGAGTTGTTCTCAGCCCACAACCGGCCGCCATGCGATTCCACGATGGAGCGGCTAATGCGAAGTCCCATACCGGTGCCGTGGGGTTTGGTAGTAAAGAAAGCATTGAAGATCTGGTTCGCCTGCTGCGGGGGAAGCCCTATACCGGTGTCACTGACCGAGACCAAAAGTTGCTCGTTTTCCGCTCGCTGCGACCTGATGGCGAGCTCCCGTGGCCCATCCTCGTCCTTCATCGCTTCGATGCCATTGATCATCAGGTTCATCAGCACCTGCTGCACTTGCACGCGGTCGGCCATGACCTTGGGAGGATCTGCCGCAAGGTCGGTCGCGACCAATATGTTGAATCGCGTGGTCTCGCCGCGGAGAAGAACAGTCATCTCTTGAATAATCTCGTTTACATCCACGAGCTCCCGTTGCGAACTATCCTTCTTGAAGAGCTGGCGGGTCCGGCTGATGATTTCCGCCGCGCGCTTTCCGTCGTTCACGATTCTCATGGCGGCCGCGCGCGCCTCTTCGAGGTTTGGAGTGTCGGCCGCGAGCCAGCGCAAGCAGGTATTAGCGTTGGTGCTAGCTGCGGCGATTGGTTGATTCACTTCGTGCGCCAGCGAAGCGGTCAGCTCTCCCATGGTGGTCACACGGTTGACGCGTGCGAGATCCGCCTGCGCCTGGCGCAAAGCCTCCAGCGCTTCTTCAGCCTGCTTTCTCTCAACGGCAATGCTCGCAAGATGGACGATTTGCCTTATAAAACTGTGGTCTAGCGCAGTAGGGCTGCGCGGTTCGCGATAGTAGATCGCAAAGGTCCCCAACACCTTTCCTGCTGAGGAGAGTATCGGCGTGGACCAGCACGCTCGTAGCCCATGTGCCAGGGCCACATCGCGGTAATCGGCCCACAGTGGGTCCGTGTTGATGTCGGAGACGATCACTGGCTCTGCACGGTAAGCGGCCGTTCCACACGAACCCGCGAACGGGCCGATGGCCACGCCATCAATTGCCTCATTGTAGGGGCCTGGCAAGCTAGGCGCCGCTCCATGCCGAAGACGGTTGGCGCTTGGATCCACCAAAAGGATCGAAGACAGAGAACCGCTTGCCAGTTCTTCGACAAGTCGGCATATAGCATCGAGGATGAGACCGCGAGAATCACCCCTGGCTATCATCTCGAGGAGCCGGTTCTCGCGGGCCAGCAATACCTCGGCGCGCTTTTGCTCGGTGATGTCCGTCGAGCTACCCACGAATTCCACCAAATCCCCGGATGCGTTTAAAACGGGATGGCCGACGGTGTGGATGTATTTGACCGTGCCGTCCGGAAGAAGAATTCGAAATTCCAATTCGTAATCCGACGCTCCAGCGATGGCTCGCTCGATTACCCCCTGCCATTTGGCCCGATCGTCCGGATGGACGCGCCGCAGCCGTTCTTCCCAAGTCGGCGGGCCCTTCTCTGGATCGAAGCCATATAGGCGATACCATTCCTCGGACAGATGCAAGGCGTCTCTTCCCGCTACCTGCCAGGCCCAACTCCCTGTATGCGTGAGCCTCTGCGCTTCCGCCACGTAACTCTCGCTCCGCCGCAACGCTTCTTCCGCCCGCTTTGCTGCGGTGACGTCCATTACCGCTCCAACAAACTCGATTTCGCCCGACTCATCTCTTTGAGCATGAGCCACAACGCGGACATACTTCACGAAACCGTCCGGCATCAACAAGCGATGTTCAAAATCAAAATCCCTCCCGTCCCGCGACGCGCGCTGGATGGTCTGTTTCACGAAGGCAGCGTCTTGCGGATGAACCCGTTTGAGAACAAGTTCCACGGTCGGTTTCGTCGATCGGTCGTATCGGAAGATTCGAAAGGTTTCCTCGGACCAGATGATCTCGTCGGTGGACGGCTTCCAGCCGAAGCTACCCGTATGACTGAGCCTTTGCGCTTCCGCCAAGTAAGCCTCGCTTTGCTGCAGCTTCTCTTCCTGCAATTCCAAGGTCTGCGCAGCGAATCGCCTATCCACCCAGGACGTCAGCAGAGCCAGCCCAAGGACGGTAAAAGTGACGGCGGCAATTCCGCCGGTGCCAAGTATGGAGATGCTTACGGCATGAGACAGATCCAGCGGCATGCCGGAGGGGGTGAAACTGGCGGCGGCCATGCCGGTGTAATGCATGACGGGGATCGCGGCACCCATCACGACGGCTCCAGCTAACTTTTCCCAGCCGATCCCCGTTTTCGCGTTTCGGAAGTGAAAGGTAATCCATAGCGCAGCGAGAGAAATCAGAACCGCGAAGACGACGGACAGGACCACGAGAAAGGATTTAAACTGGCATATGGCAGGTAAACGCATGGCGGCCATGCCGATGTAATGCATGCCTGCAATACCCGCACCCATTAGGACACTTCCGGCGAACGCTCGGAACCAACCCATTTTCTGCTGGCTCACCACGCCCAGCGCGACGACCGAAGCGACAATAGCAGCAAACAGTGACAGCAGAACGGTCGGCCAATGGTAGGCCACGGGAATCGGCAGGATGAACGCCAGCATCCCAATGTAGTGCATGGACCAAATGCCAGTCCCCATCGCACCGGCCCCGCCCAGCAGCCAAACCGCGCGAGTCCAACCGCGCGCGGCCGTTACGCGACCTGCGAGATCCAGAGCAGCGTACGACGCAAACATGGCGATCAACACCGAAAGTGCCACGAGTGCGTAGTTGTACGAGCCAATCAAGTTCACGGCAGCCATGTGACTCCCTCCGGTTGCCGCCCGGAACAGTCGCCTCGCGCTTCAATCAAAAATCAGCCATCTCCCGGAGCGCCAGCGAGCGTCTGTGGGGTTCATTCGTTTGCCTCGATTTTCGTAGGTAGAGCGAAATAAAAACTTGCTCCGTGCGGAGAGTTGTCAGCGGCCCACAAGCGCCCACCATGCGAGTCAACGATGGAGCGGCTGATGCTAAGCCCCATGCCGGTGCCGTAAGGCTTCGTTGTAAAAAACGCGTTGAAGATCTGGTCAGCCTGCTGCGGGGCAAGCCCTACGCCGGTATCGCTGACAGACACCAGAACTTCGTGTTTCTCCGTTCTCTGCGACTTGACGGCCAACTCGCGCACCCCATCCACTTCCTTCATCGCATCGATGCTGTTCACGATGAGATTCATCAGCACCTGTTGCAATTGCATTCGATCTCCCATGATCCGGGGAAGGTCTGCAGGTAGGTCCACCCGGACTGTTATGTTGTATCGTGTTGCCTCGCTGCGCAAGAGGACGATCATCTCTCGAATGGCTTCGTTGACGTCCACCAACTCCCGTTGCGGAGTACCCTTCTTGAAAAGCAGGCGGACCCGACTGATGATGCCCGCCGCACGGGTTGCATCTTTAACGATTCTTGATGCAGCCTCGCGCGCCTCTTCCAGATCGGGGTGATCGCGAGTAAGCCAGCGCAAGCAGGTATTGGCGTTGGTAAGGGCTGCAGCGATCGGTTGATTCACCTCGTGCGCCAGGGAAGCGGTCAGCTCTCCCATGGTGGTCACTCGGTTGACACGTGCGAGATCCGCTTGCGCCTGGCGCAGCGCCTCCTCGGCCCGTTTGCTGGCACTGATGTCCATCGAGCTACCCACAAATTGCACCAAATCCCCGGATGCGCTCAAAACCGGATGGCCGACTGTGTGGATGTGTTTGACCGTGCCATCGGGAAGAAGGATTCGAAATTCCACCTCGTAATCCGATTTTTCACCGATTGCTCGATCGGTTGCCTCCTGCCACTTGGCCCGATCCTCAGGATGAATACGCTGCAGCCGTTTTTTCCAAGCCGGCAAGCCCTCTTCTGGATCGAAGCCATATATGCGGTACCATTCCTCGGAGAGATGCAAGGCTTCTCTTCCCGCCACGCGCCAGGCCCAACTCCCGGTGTGCGTGAGCTTCTGCGCTTCTGCCAGATAACCCTCGCTGCGCCGCAACGATTCTTCCGCATGCTTGCGCTCCAGGCTCTCTGTTTGCAATGCCTGGTTGCTTCTCTGGAGCTCTTGAACTGTTCCTCTCAGGTCATCGCGCGCGCGCCTTAGCGATTCCGTGGCGCTTCTTTGAGCAGCGCTCAGCGATCCGACAAACACGGCTGACACCGTGAATATGATAAGGCGTGGCATTTCTCCGGGCTTTGCACCCAACGAATAGATCGGAGGCAAGAAGTAATAATAGAAGGCGGGAGCGGAGAGGGCCGTTGCGAGCAATCCTGGCCGGATTCCACCGAACCATGCACTCAATATGACTGCGCAAAGAAAGAGTGACACGGGAGCATCTCGCAAATGAAGCGCCGGCCACCGTGAAATGATCAGGGCCGCAGCGACCGAAAGGATAGCAATCCAATAGCTCCAAATCGCAGGCGGCTTGCGCCGCAAAAGAGGATTTGACCTGGGCATGCTTCTGCTCCAGCAAAAGAGCGTGTTGCTCTCCGCGATCAAATCTTAACATCCGAAAGTATCCTCCCCCGGCTAGGTCAGTCATTTGCCGGATGTCGGCCTTCCTCCGGCCAGGGCTAGCTTCCTTCGACACGTCCAGTCCTATAGACGGAGTGCCAACACTCTGACAGGTTTCTTGTTGACCCACAGCGCCAAGGCGCTCATGAATCGGCGTATCTCCCGCTCTGCCAGCAATTTCCAAGCTGTATTCGTCAATCGCAGTTTCTGGCATGAAGATTGCTTGCTTTAGTGGCGGCTGGCGTTTTCCCGGTGAATAGAATTCGCAACGAGCTAGCGCCAACCTGACAGCGATGCCAGACCAGAAAACGGGACGCAGAGAGGAGTGCAACCATGAAATCTCTTTCCATTCTCGACTGGTATCGCATTCTGCGCGCGCATTATCAGTGGACGATATTCCAGTCCATTCGATATGCACTTTGGCTGGCGCGCTAGTTGGTTTCTTTACTTTGTGTCGCAGTGGCGGCGAAGGATCGGATTCATGAACACGGCTTTTGCAACCAGAATAAACAAAGACTCGGACGGTGCGCTGGTGGTTGCCGCCAGGCGCGGAGATGCGCGAGCTTTCGAAGAATTGGTTATTCGCCACAAGCACAGAGTTCTCGCCACGGCGCAACGGATAACGAATAATCGCGAGGATGCTGAAGATGTAGCCCAGGAGAGTTTTCACAAGGCCTTCCTTCATCTCGATGCCTTTCAAGAAAAGTCGCGGTTCTCCACTTGGCTGACGCGCATCACCATGAATGAAGCGTTCATGTTGTTGCGCCAAAGGAAGGGTTTTCTCGAAATCTTGCCGGAGAGCCCTGGCGATGCTGTGGAGGGTTCCGCGGCATTCGTTGACCACGGTCCCAATCCTGAAGAGTCCTGTTGGCGGCGTGAGCGCACGAAACTCTTGGGCGAGGCGATCAATCGCTTAGGTCCAAAGCTCCGAAGTACCATCCTGCTCTGCGACATCGAAGAACGATCTCTCCAAGAAACGGCGCGGATTCTTGGCACCTCAGTCGGCGCCGTGAAAGCACGTGTTTTCCAAGGACGCCGGAAGTTACGCCGCACCGTGTATCCCGGGCTCCTACGAGGCCGCGCGAGCTCAATGTGTTCCTGGGTGACGTTGGAAAGCGCGAGGAGGCAAATCTTGCCTTCGCTCCAGAGCTGAGACAGCGTTTGATCTACTAAGGCGTCGTGAAGGTATTTATCGGGCTGACCACTCCGTCGCTCGCGCCATGCGCATCGGCGGAGTCAACCTTGTAGCGGTCTGGCTCAGATCCTTGGGATCCTTGCCGTAGTGAACGCGTCCCAGATTTAATTGATTGGTGCAGTTTTTCCTGACCCTGGCTGCTCGCTCCGAGGACAGCGAACAGAAGACGAACAAAAAAGACAATTTGCGCAATGTGCGGTTGTTCGCAGAAAGAAGCGGACTCTCATACAAAGCTAATTTTTCGTAGCAAATGCCCGCAAGAGATTTGGCTGCGTCGGCTGGTTGCCCAGGCGCTCCCGCAGATCTCTCGTCGTACATTGTGTGAAGCGGCGTCTGGGGTGCGTTAGAAATTATTGGGAAGCGCGTTTCGAAACGGCGTTGCGGAGGTCTCAAGAACGAGGAGATTTCTGCGTTTCTCGAGTCCGAGTTTCCTGAGAAGATTCGAGACGTGGTACTTTGCCGTGCGTATCTGTGATATTCAACTGGCGCGCGCAATCTCCTTGTTTGTGAAGTGCCTAAAAAGAAGCTGGAGCAGTTGACCTTCGCGTGCCGTTAGTGATTGACCTGCCAGAAGCTGTCTATCAAGAAGTGTCTTCATCTGCTTGACGAATGCCAGCAGCACTTCGGAAGGCACCCAGAGCCCGCCCTGGAGTAAAGCCATGGCCGCTTTTGGAAGTTCCCTGTTCCACTTCTCGTATAGAGTCACGAAGCCCTCGATTCCACAATGAAATAGGAGCATCATCTCGCTTTTATCGCTTCTAGGGGAAGGAAGAAGGGCCAGAAATCTGCTACCTGGCGAATTGGTGCGCAATCGGCTGCTCAAAGGGCCCAAAGTCAAATTCAAAGAAAAACCATCCAGCAGAAAAACGCGCGGACAATTCGACCACTTGAGTGCCTCGGCTTCGGTTGCGGCATGTGGCAGGAGGCGTTTGACGAGAAACTCTTGAACAGAGAGAGCTTTCTCTATGTCGAGGGCACCCAGGTGGTGAGAGCTGACGACCTGAAGGGCGAGTGCCATATTCGTCGGTCCATTGATGACGAAGAACACATGGGCTCAATCGCGCGTTCCCACCAGCTCGGGAATCCGCGAGAGCTCTTCGTATTCTAGATCGGATAGACGCAGGGAAGCCGCTGCAACATTCTCCTCAAGATGCTCGATCGAGGAAGTCCCTGGGATGGGCAGCATGATGGGAGATCGCCGCAGGAGCCAAGCCAGTGCTACCTGTGTGGGACTCGCGCGGTGTGCCTGCGCGATTCGGTTTAGCACCTCGCCAGCTACTTTGCCTGCCCCCAATGGGAACCAGGGAATGAAGGCGATTCCATTGTGCTCACAATAATCCACTAGGTAGTCCCATTCGCGGTCCGCAAAACTATAGCGGTTCTGCACAGAAACGATGGGGACGATCTTGCGTGCTCGCTCGATGTGCTCCTGCGTAACGTTCGACAACGCAACCAGGAGAATCTTGCCTTCGTTCCGGAGCTGCGCCAGCGTTTCCACTGACGCTTCAAACGAGACCACGGGGTCTGGAATATGCAGTTGATAGACGTCGATGCGGTTCACGCGCAATCTTTTGAGGCTTCCTTCCACCGCCTTGCGAAGGTGCGCCGGAGTGGCATCGTGAGTCCACTGGTTTGGGCCGGGACGGTTCCAGCCTCCCTTAGTGGCGACTACAAGGCCGGCCGAGTAGGGAAACAGCGCTTCGGCAATCAGTTCCTCGCTTACGTGTGGACCGTAGGAGTCCGCCGTGTCGATGAACTTGACATCCAACTCCACGGCCCGGCGAAGAACCGCCAACGCTGCTTTCCGGTCTTTTGGCGGCCCCCAAATCCCTTCGCCGGTAAGGCGCATCGCGCCGAAGCCGAGACGGTGCACGGAAATTTCCCCGCCCAGCGAAACGTCTCCAGCCAAACTTGCAGAAAGTTCTTTCTTGTTCATGATTGTCCTCCAAATTCTTACCTTGACTTTGTCCCACGCTGACTGCCTGTATCTTCTTGTCCACTTACCATCGTTGCGTTTCTAGCCAAGCCACTGGGGGTTCGCGTAGGTGCCGTCAAACCGGTGGCTTGTTTTATAAAGCTCGAACTGGCCTCCTTCCGCAGCTTTTGCTGTTTTTGCGAGAAGCGCGGCCACTTGGGAAGAGTTCATCGGTTGAAAACTGCGAGCAGCTTGTAGAGCCTGCTGAAGAATCGGGAGCGAGTCGCAGCCGGTGATAACGACACTGGTCGGAAGGTTCATGGCGTAGTGCAGGCACTCCACGGGGGTCGCTGCTTTGCTCTCAAGAATAATATGGTCACCCATGGGCTTCATGCCGAGCACGCCGATATCGTTCTTGAGCAAGACCGGCAACACTTTCTTTTCAAAACTATTGAAGTGCGCGTCCATCACGTTGAGGGGCATCTGAACGGCATCGAACTTGAATCCGTGCTTGGAAGCGGTGGCCAGCATTTTTAAATGAATGTCCGGGCTCTTGTGGCCCGTGAAGCCAATAAAGCGGACTTTGCCCGCCCTTTGCGCCTCCAGCACAGCCTCCATCCCTCCGCCTTCGGAGAAAATATGGTCCGGATCGGTGTCGCGAATCACTTCATGGAATTGGAGCAGATCGATCCGGTCAGTCTGAAGACGGCGCAGAGACTCGTTGATTTGACTTGCCGCGGCCGCTTTAGTGCGTCCGTCGATCTTGGACATTAGAAACGCTTTTTGGCGGTAGCCATCCCGAAGCGCGTTGCCCATGCGGATTTCACTCTCGCCACCATTGTAGTCCCAGCAGTTGTCGAGAAAATTGACGCCTTCATCGAGGCCCGCGCGGATGATGCGGATGCTTTCCTGGGGATCCGCTTGATTGCCAAGGTGATAGCCGCCGAGCCCAATGAGCGATACCTTTTCTCCGCTGCGGCCCAAGGTTCGATAAGGAATGCCGTTCCCGGACTCCCGTCGCGGGGACTGTTGCTCAGCGTGCGTAAGGAGAATGGATGCCGCCGCAACTCCGAGGAACTCCCGCCGGGAAATGCCGCCGTCCGCGGCGTCGTCAGGTTTCGAAACTGGCCGGAGACTCGGATGACGTGCTTTCTCGCGGCCAGGCTGATTTTTCTTGTGATCCATGACATACCTCCTCTTCAGGCCTCTCGTACCTGAAGCAATGCCGGACTATTTCTTTTGATGCAGAGAATGAACGTAGGAAACCAACGAGTGAATCTGCTCCTCGCTGAGCGAATTCTTGAACGGGGGCATTCCGCCCTTGCCATTGGCAATGACTTGAGCGAGTTGCACATCGGGAAGCTTTTGGACTGCCGGTGAGCGAAGGTCCGGAACGTTCATGCTCTTTCCGACCTCGGAACCGCCTCCATCCTGGCCGTGGCACATTGCGCATTTCGCACGAAACGTCGCATTGCTGGCCGCGCTGTCTGGACCGGGGCTTGCCTCCACAATCGAGACAACATAAAGTGTAAGACCACCAAAAAGCACAAACAGAATTAGAGAGCCAAAGATCATATGGTGTCGGGCTTTGTCTTGATTCACGGTTTTTCCTTTTCTTGCAATTCTCCCTTCCAGCTCCGGACATTCCCCCATCCACAGGCGTGGAGACCGTCAACCTAATCCAAGCTTTGTGATCGGCAGATCTCTCGGTCGCTTGCCGGTCGCGGCAAAAATGGCATTGCACAGCGCCGCCACAAATGGCGGTACTCCCGGCTCACCGACGCCCGCTGGAGGAGCGTCACCATCGACGATGTATACATTCGTCTGATAAGGCGCCTCTGCAATCCGAGCCACCGGATAATCCTGAAAATTCGATTGGTCGATGACGCCCTTGGTCGCCGTAATCTCGCCGCTTCGCACAATACTTGTGCCGAATACCGCGGCGCCTTCGAACTGGGCTCGAGGTCGCCTCTGGATTCACTACCAGGCCCGCATCCAGTACCGTGTCCACGCGTGGGATCCGCACCTCACCTTGATCATCGACTTCGACTTCGACAACCGTTGCCACGTAGGTCAAGAAACTGCGGTGCGCCGCAATCCCGATACCAGTGCCCTTACCGTGGTTCCGCTTCCCCCATCCCGATTTTTCCGCCACCATTTCCGTGACTCGGCGCAGCCGACCGGTTTCCCAAGGATAGACGTCCATCGAAGCTCCATAGTTCGGGTATTGCCCACCTTTGAAATCGATCGTACGCGGGTTCCCGATTAGATCCAGCAAATAATCGACCGGATCGCGCCCGGCAGCATGCGCCAGTTCATCCGTAAAGCACTGAATGGCAAACGCATGATAGATGTTCGCCACCGACCGCAACCAGGCAATGCGCACGTGAGCCTTCGCCGGGCCATTCTCGATGCGAAGATTTGGCAGATCGTACGGGATGTCCGTCCAGCCCTGCTGCAAATGGGCAGGTTCGCCATAAACCGTATTCACGTCAAAAATGGATGGAATCGGAGGGAACACCGACCGTTGCAGCCACGCCGTCGGCTTGCCGTTCGCGCCCAGCGGGGCCTTCATATACATGGACGCGACAGCGTTGTAGTAGTCAAACTTGATATCGTCTTCTCGGGTCCAGACCACTTTCACTGGCCGGCCCACTTTTTTTGACAACACTGCAGCCTCAGCCACGTAATCGGGTTTCGACTTGCGTCCGAATCCTCCTCCGAGCAATGTTACGTGGCAGATTACGCCTTCCTTCGAGATCCCCAGCTCCTTTGAGACGATGTCTTGCACAGCTTGAGGATTCTGCGTCGGAGCCCACAGTGTTGCTTTGCCGTCTTTAAATTCCGCCAGCGCGACCAGCGGCTCCATGGAAGCGTGTGCCATAAGCGGAACGTAGTAGTCCCCTTCATATACCTTGCCGCCTTTGACAAACACCGCATCCGCGTCACCGATATTGCGCACTACTTTGCATGGATTGTGCGAGGTCGCGCGCAACTCGTTCTTGTACTCGTCCGAGTTAAAGGTTTCGTTTGGTCCGTTGTCCCAGGAGATGTTCAGCTTTTTGCGGCCCTGAAACGCCGCCCACGTGTTATCCGCAATCACCGCGATGCCGCCAACCGGCTGAAATCCCGGCGCCTGCTGGAATGGATCGATCGGAACAGTCTGATGCACGCCTCGGACCTTCAAGGCTTCCTTGTCGTCGTACGATTTCACTTTGCCCCCGAGAACGGGCGGGTGCTCCACCGAGGCATACACCATGCCGTCCACGCGGCATCCATGCCATAAATAGCTTTCCCAGTCACAAGCGCCTCGAGGTCGTAGCTCACTTGCCCTTTGCCTACATACCGCCCGGCACTCTTTGGTTTGAGCTTCAGCTCTTCTCTTTTGGGGACCGGCAATTTCGCGGCAGCGGTCGCAAGTTCGCCGTAGCCAGCTCTGCGGTTCGTCGCGCGATGAACCACAACGTGCAAATCCGACTCGCATTCCGTTGCCGGAACATCCCACTGCTTCGCCGCCGCTTGCATCAGCATCAACCGCGCCGTTGCGCCGGCCTGGCGCATCGTGTCGTAGAACGAGCGTATCCAGTGCGATCCATCTGTATTCTGGTCACCGTAGCGGCTGTCGCCAAGCGCTTGCTCGACCTTCACTCGCTTCCAATCCGCGTCCAATTCATCGGCGACCACGAGCGGCAGCGTGGTGCGGCTTGTCGTGCCCATCTCCGAGCGACTGGCCACGATCCACACCGTGCCGTCCGGGTCGATCCCGAGGTACACGCTGGGATGTAACGTGGCGTGGTCCGCGTTTGTATCGTGCGCAAGCTTGCCGCCTGACAACTTGCGGTAATAACGCCCACCCAGCACAAGCGCGCCTGCAGCGATGATGCCTCCGGTCAAGAATCGGCGTCGGCTGACATTCTCAATCTGGCTCATGTCATTTCTCCCGCCGCTGCTTTAATCGCCGCGCGAATCCGCTGATAAGTTCCGCAGCGGCAGATGTTCCCGGCCATCGCTTCGTCAATCTCTTGATCAGTCGGTTTCTTTTTGCTGTTCAGCAAGGATGCCGCTTGCATGATCTGTCCCGCTTGGCAGTAGCCGCACTGCGGCACGTTAATTTCCATCCAGACCCTCTGAACCGGATGCAATCCGTCCTTGTCGAGGCCTTCGATCGTCGTGACTTCCTTTCCGGCCGCGTCGCGCATGGTTGTTAGGCAGGATCGCGTGGCTTGTCCATTCACGTGAACCGTGCAGGCGCCGCAAAGTCCAGCGCCGCACCCGAACTTCGATCCGGTCAAGTCCAAAACGTCCCGCAGATACCAGAGCAGCGGCATTTCAGGTTCACCGTCGAAAGACTGCTCAACTCCGTTGACTTTAAGTTGAATCATTTTCTTGCCCCTGCCCAGAACGCATGCAACAGGAATGAGCTCCGGCCGACTACGTCACTGCCTAGCCTAATCACCGCCGGATCACGTCCGCCCATTGCCCTTGGAATCCAAATGCGCAGTTTTTTCCATTTGCAGAATCACCGCCGAAAAATCTTGCTCTGCTCCTTCGTCCGATTGCCTCGCATTGACCTCAAAAGCAGCGCCCGCTGCGGGCATTCGCGCCCCAACGGCAGCCGCGAGATTGAGAATCAACCCGAAATCCTTGTTCATTAGCCGAATCGGAAATTGGGGGGTGTAGTCGCTCCTCATCGCTCTTTGCAGTTTGCCCACGTGCGCTGGAGCGACCACTGCAGTCTGGGACAACACGTCCAGCAAGCGATTGCGGTCAAGACCAGCCTTTTCACCAAGTGCGACAGCTTCCGCAATAGCCTGCATTCCGACTCCCAGTAAAGTGTTCACCACAAGCTTCATCGTCGCTCCGGAGCCGCTCGGCCCAACATAAAAATACCTCTTGGCGATAACCCGAAAGATCGACTCGGCGGCTTCGAAGCACTCCTGGTCTCCACCACCAAACAGGGTCAGCAACCCATTTTCGGCGGCAGGAGTGCTCCCCGAAATAGTGACGTCGAGAACCTCAACGCCATGCTCTGAACCCAGTCTTGAGAGTTCCTCCGAGGTCTCGGGATATACCGTGGTCAGGTCGACGGCCACCAAGCCGTTACACGCATTGGCAAACACGCCCTCAGGTCCTCCATAAATCTCCAGAACAGCTTGATCGCTTGGTAGGGAGGTCAACACTACGTTGCAGCGGGAGGAAAGTTCCGCAACGCTCTCGGCGACCTTGCCGCCATAGGGAATGAGCTGCTCGACCTTACTACGGTCCCGGTCGTACGCTGTTAGCTTGAAGCCGGACTCAAGCAACCTCCGCGCGATCGGCAGGCCCATGTAGCCGATCCCGACAAATCCAAGTCTATCGTTCTCCTGCGTGATTGGTTTCATGACAATCGTCCTTGCGGTGAGCTGCGATTTCAAACTCCACAATGCTCAAAAGCACGCGGTGTACCGTTTCGCGAAGGGGACCTACTACTCATGCAAGATCTTGGCAGCCAGCAGGATGCGGAGTTAGAGAGGGAAGATTTGACCCTTAGCTGTCGAGAGTTGTCTGTCGAATGTTTTGGCAGAGTGTCAGCCCGCTGGAAAGTCGATGTTTTTTCCGCGAGGGTTCAGTTGCATCCCGTCTACTCGGATGAGAGTCCCGGCCGGGATCGCGTCGAGGATGTTTAAGGAGGTTGCTGTTCATGCGAAATCGATCAACGCGAAAATCAGGTCCATTCCAATCCGCCACAGCCGAGACAGCCGAACCATAGGAACAAAAAGCGGGAGCGATGGGACTCGCGAGCCCTGCGACCTCCTGCGTGACGGGCAGGCGTTTGAACCGGCTTAACTGCGTCCTTCGGGCGCTGATCGGATTCGTAAAGGTGTCTAGCGAGCCAGCCACAGCGCATACCGAATCGCTTGGAACGCTGTCCAGTCGTGGTGGGCGCGCAGGATGCGATACCAATCCAGCAATGATCGCGATTTCATAGAGGTCCTCCTTTTGCAGTGCACGAAAACATTGTTTCGCTGGGCTGCGTATTCGCGTCAGGTCGTAGTCTCCAGCATGAGCACGAACAGTGCATCACGAGATGGAGTGGTCTTTCGCTACCATAGAAGTTTCTCTGCCGTCTACCTCAATCATGGTAGTCAAGAACACCTATCCCACCGGGACGGACGTTTAAGACTTCCGGCACTGCTGCTGGAAACGTGGCAAATGCGGCGCGGCGGTTGTAGGATGAGGTAGACCTCAAAAAAGTGAGCGCCCTTCACGATTGTTAGCGGACGGAAGGTACCGCACCGCCGAGGGTAAGTTGACCCGCTTCGACCCATGCCGCGAGCGAGTTTGCTTTCGTCGGTTCCGCGGCTGGAAGCAGAAGACAGCCAGGCTTGTGGCCTCAAACAGTCTTGCCCAAAATAAAGCTCTTCTGTTTGTATGTATTCTTTTAGGCGGTTGTCGTTCCCGCCAGGGCGATCCCAAACCTTCCATCGAATTCACCCAGCTCCCACCAGCTGGCCAGGGCAGCCCGGACCTACTCCATACGATTGAAGGCCGTGTTACCGGCGCTCGACCGGGTCAACGGATCGTGTTGTTTGCCCGAAGTGGAGTGTGGTGGGTTCAACCACTCGCTGACCGGCCTTTCACAGCGATTCAACCGGATTCTACTTGGAAGAATACAACCCACCCCGGAAGTGCATCTGCCGCACTACTGGTCGGCCCTGGATATAGCCCGCCCTTGACTCTGAATGCACTTCCGCAGACAGGTGGAGCAGTGCGGGCCGTGGCAACGGCCGAAGGGCCGATGCTGGCTCAGCCGGTTCACAGGACTCTGCATTTTAGTGGATATGAGTGGGAAATCCGTCAGACTGTAGGCAACCCGCGGGGCTCACGGAATTTGTACAATCCAGCGAACGCATGGGTTGACAAGAGAGGCTTCCTCCATCTTCGCATTGCAAAGAATGCGGCAGGATGGACGAGCGCGGAGGTAGACCTCTCTCGCAGCCTCGGCTACGGTTCGTACCGCTTCATCGTTCACGACGTCTCTCAATTGGAGCCGGCAGCGGTGCTCAACATCTCTAGCTGGGACGACTCCGGACCGTACCGAGAGATGGATATAGAAACCAGCCGGTGGGGTGAGCCTACTGGCAAGAATGCGCAGTATGTGGTCCAACCATATTACATTCCGGCGAATATTGTTCGCTTCACGGCCCCGAAGGGGGCCCTCGTCTATTCGTTTGTCTGGGGACCCGGACGCGTGTCGTTCTCGACTATTCGTGGTTCTACGACCGGCAGCAACTCGGATATGGTTGCCGCTCACGCCTTTACGTCCGGGATTCCATCTCCCGGCAGTGAATTGGTCCGCTTGAACCTGTATGTCTTTGACAACAAACGGAGCCCTTTGCATCATGAGGTCGAGGTGATCATTGAGAAATTCGAATATCTCCCTTGATCGGTGGAAACAGCAATGCTGGACACTTCTTTCGACTCTTGCGGTGCTCGGTCTTGTGACGTGGCTCGCGGCGCTTGCCAGCCCAGCATATCCGATCGATCCAAATCGGGCGATGTCGCAATATGTCCACGAGCGATGGGGGACGGAACAGGGATTCCCACGTGGACCGGTTTACGCGATTGCCCAATCCAGCGACGGCTATCTCTGGATCGGTACCCAGGCTGGACTCATTCGTTTCGATGGCTTGAATTTTCGTCTGGTCCGGGACGCACCGGCATCGCTGAACGGCTCTAGCGTTCTTGGTTTAAGGCCGGACCGCGAGGGAAATCTTTGGGTTCGATTGGAGGGTTCGACACTGTTGCGATACCGCGACGGTGTGTTCGACAGTCCCACATCCGACCTCTCATCGATGAACTCGCTGATCACCGCAATGAATCAAACGAGCGAAGGCAATCTGTTGCTTTCTTTCATGGAACGCGGAGTGATCGTGTATCGCCAAGGCAGATTTGAAATGGTCGCGGACGCAAGCGCTCTACCTCGTTCTCCTGTGCTTTCAGTGGCCCAGACGCCCGATGGCAGCGTTTGGCTAGGCACGAGAGGCGCTGGCCTTTTCCGCGTGCGCCAGGGACAGATTTCCTCCGTTGCGGAGGGCTTGCCTGATCCGAAGGTCAACTGTCTCTTGGCTGATGTTAACGGGAACTTGTGGGTCGGCACGGACAACGGTATCGTGCGTTGGAACGGGACCAGACTCGTTGCGGCCGGCATACCCGCGTTTTTCAAGCACCTCCAGGTTCTTACACTAGTCAGGGATCGCGATGCCAACATCTGGGTGGGTACAGATTCTGGCGGCCTGGTGCGGCTCAATGGTCGAGGCGTTTCCGCACTGAAGGGAGAAGGTCAGTCACAAGAAGCGGTAACGGCGCTGTTTGAAGACCGGGAAGGAAATCTGTGGATAGGAAGTGACAGCGGTATCGAGCGTCTCCGTGACACCGCATTCATGACGTATTCGCTTCCCGAAGGGCTGCCGTCAGACGGCAACAAACCGGTCTTTGTGGATTCAGAAAACCGCCTTTGGGTCCCTCCCGTCGAGGGTGGGCTGTGGTGGGTGAAAGATGGGCGGCACGGACGCGCAACCAACGCAGGATTAGACCAAGACGTGGTTTACTCGATCGCGGGCAGAAACGGTGAGCTCTGGCTCGGGAGACGACATGGAGGTCTGACCGTGCTGCGCTCCGAACGTGGTCCCTTCCATGTCAGGTCCTACAGGCAAGCGGATGGACTCGCTCAAGACAGCGTCTACTCCGTTTATTTGGCCCGCGATGGGAGGGTATGGGCGGGAACTCTAAGCGCCGGTGTGAGCGCGCTCAACAACAACAGATTCACGAACTATACAACCGCAGATGGCTTGGCATCCAACACCGTGGCCTCGATTCTTGAAAGTGCCGACGGAACGATGTGGTTTGCGACCCCGAGCGGCTTGAGCGCATTGTCGAAGGGCCACTGGCAAGGCTACACCGCCCAGAATGGTTTGCCATCGGAGAACGTGAATTGCCTTATGGAGGACTCGACCGGTGTGCTTTGGGTGGGGACCGCATCGGGCATCTCGTTCGGAGATCGCCGAAGTTTCCGAGTCCCTAGGGAAGTTCCAGCCCCCTTACGTGAACAGGTACTAGGTCTCGCTGAAGACAAATACAGGTGGCTATGGATAGCCACATCGAACCATGTGTTGCGCGTGAATCGCGACAAGCTCCTTACGGGACGCCCTGGCTGAAGGAGATGTACGAGAGTATGGCCTTGCGGATGGCCTGCGAGGCTTGGAAGGTGTCAAACGTCATCAGTCCGTGGTCACGGATACGGAGGGGCGAATCTGGTTTTCCTTGAATCGCGGCATTTCGATGGTGAACCCAGCGCGGTTGACAAGAAACTCTCCACCTGCAATCGCTCATGTTCAAGCCATTTTGGCGGATGGTAACCCGATCGGCCTGGGGGCCTCCGTCCACATCCCCGGTGGTCATCGAAGGATTACACTCGACTTCGCCGGCTTGAGTCTATCGGTCCCGGAGCGGGTCCGTTTCCGATATCTGTTGGAGGGGTTCGATCACGTGTGGAGCGAACCAGTCGCCGCGCGGGAAGCGGTTTACACGAACCTTGCTCCAGGCCCGTATCGCTTTCGGGTTGTCGCCAGCAACCCCGATGGAGTCTGGAGCAGCGATGAGGCTGTGATCGGATTCGATGTCGATCCGTTGTTTTGGCAGACATGGTGGTTCCGGCTTTCCATCGTGTTGATCATTGCACTTGCAGTGGTGATGTTCTTTCAGCTCCGCGTGCTGAGGCTGACGAAACAGATGAACATGCGCTTTGAAGAACGACTCGCGGAACGGACACGCATTGCGCAGGAACTACACGACACTTTATTGCAGGGATTCTTAAGCGCCTCCATGCAGTTGCATGTGGTAAATGATCGTCTTGCCGCTGATTCACCCGAGAAACCTCTTGTGAACCGGGTTCTGGAACTGATGGGTCATGTCATCGAAGAGGGCCGTAACGCAGTCCGGGGCCTCCGCACATCGAGGCTGCGTTCTCCGGGTCTCGAACAGGCATTTTCACTGATTCGACAGGAATTCCCGGCGCAAGCTCAAACTGGTTTTCGACTTATCGTTGAAGGTACGCCAAGGCCATTGCGCTCCATCATCCGCGATGAAGTCTATCTTATCGGTCACGAAGCGCTGTCAAATGCCTTCCGTCACGCCCACGCAAGCGATATCGAGGTAGAGCTTGAATATGCGGCGAGCCACTTGCGCGTTCTCATACGCGACAACGGTATCGGTATTGACACTCAGGTTCTGTCCTCCGGGCGCGACGGACATTGGGGCTTGTCTGGCATGAAGGAACGATCGGAAAGAATTGGCGGGAAGCTGAGAGTATTAAGTCGCGCTGTCGCTGGAACAGAGGTCGAGCTATCTGTACCAGGCCCAATCGCCTTCGAGTCACGGTCGAACGACCATCCTCGCGCATGGGTGTCCAGGCTCTATCGTAGAAAGCGAAGGAATGAAGAATCGCAATCTGGAGGCGAGCAGCCTCGATGACGAAAGGAACTCAGATCCGTGTTCTCAGTGTGGATGATCATCCTTTGCTGCGCGAAGGTCTCGCCGCAATCATCAACAATCAGCCGGATATGGTGCTGGTAGCTCAGGCGTCCAGCGCGCAGGAAGCCATCCAGCAATTCAGGAAGCACAACCCAGACGTAACACTCATGGACCTTAGACTTCCGGACAAGAGTGGTATCGACGCGATGATTGCCGTCCGAACAGAATTCCCCGACGCCCGGGTTGTCATACTAACGACGTTCGAAGGTGACATGGAAATCCAACGCGCGCTGGAAGCCGGAGCTCGCGGATACGTCCTGAAGAGCACGCCTCCAAAGGAATTGGTCGAGTTGATCCGCCAGGTTCATGCTGGGAAAAAACGGATTCCTTCACAGGTCGCAGCGCAGCTAGCCGAGCACATCAGCGACGAGGCTCTGACGGACCGCGAGATAGAAGTGCTCGGTCAGATTGCTGGGGGAAACCGGAATCGGGACATCGCTGAAAAGCTCTTCATCACAGAAGAGACTGTAAAGGTCCACATCAAGCACATCATGGAGAAACTCGGGGCAAGTGATCGCACCCAAGCCGTCGCGATTGGTCTGCGCCGCGGGATCATCCACCTGTAGCATTTGGAATCCAATCAGGACATATACCGCAGATGTGGTACAGAAAGATGCCGCGATGTGGGGTTTCAACCTGCCTACAGGCTCTTATATCTTGAGTCGTTGTGCGTTTGTGAGGGCGCGCCAGGGAGATACGCACTGCAAAGACTATATTCCACGTTTCCCGGCGGCGGGCCTGGCATAGGCCTGTTGCTGTTGCGTGTGGCGGTTGGCCTCACTGCGACCACCGATGGCGTTCTCTACCTCCTTGGATCGTCCAACGCCTTTTCGAGTACGTGGTTCCTTGGCACTACCTTGGTTGCGAGCGGTGTGGCCCTAGCCTCCGGATTCCTCACGCCGATCGCCGGGCTCTTGGTGGGGCTGTGCTGCTTGGGAATCGCACTTTCATGGTTTCCAGCGCCTTCGCGTATGGACGACGCCAAACTCGTGGCTTTTGGAATGGTCATCACGGCCGCCGCGATGGCCTTACTCGGGCCGGGAGCCTTTTCCCTCGATGGACGCTTGTTCGGACGTCGCGAAATTGTAATTCCTCCCTCGCGCCCGCCAGGCTCGTGATTCCCGCGGTTCGAGTGGTGTTTCCTCGCTAAATCCGACATCCGCTTGTTAAGACGACTCTTGTACAAGCCGAAAGTGGTATTTCGAATGAACCGTAGAGTGGTACTTAAAAACCATTCCATCTCGTGATGTATTCGCAGCCTGGGGCCCTCACAGTGCAGCACGACAACCAGCAGCACGGGGGGGACAACATGGTGTTGGGGGACCCAGCAACTTCGAACGGGCAGCGGAAGGCTCGCTCTGTCGCTCTCGGTCTTCAAGAGCCTGCTGAGAGAACGCTAGTCGAGGCCGCCAAGGGCGGGCACTCGACGGCCTTTGACACACTCTGCGAGCGATACGCTCAGCAGCTTCTTCGCGCTGCGCATCGCATAACGAGAAGCCGTGAAGACGCGGAAGACGCAGTTCAAGACGCACTGCTTAGTGCGTTTATTCACCTGAGAGACTTTGACGGCAGGTCAAGCTTCGCAACTTGGCTCACACGCATCCGAATCAATTCAGCGCTGATGCGACTCCGGAAGAGACGCAGCTGGCGTGAAATTTACGTTGATGATTCCATCGACCCGCACGGGAACCAGACATTCTGGGATGTGCCCGACCCCTCTCCAGACCCCGAAAACGTCTGCCATCAGCGCGAGCGTAAGGAAGCTCTCGAGCGGGCAATAGGCCAACTGCGGCCCGGCATTCGCGAGGTGATTGAGTTGGGCCAGCTGCAAGAACACCGCATCAGGCAAGCCGCAGGGATTATGGGTCTCTCAGTCGCCGCAGCAAAGGCCCGCTTGTTTCATGGCAGACGAGCCCTCCGTAATTCCAAAGCCTTAAGAACCGTGTGTAGGGCGGAATCCAAGAGGCGAGCGGCACGGCTTGGCATGGCGGCGTAGATGAATTTAGAGTTCCGTTCACTCGAACCGATTTCATGCAAAGGAGAAGTAGCAATGAGCAGTAAGGGAAATGATTCCGGCATAGCGGCAATTGGCGATTTCGAACCCACAGCCGATCTCAGTCGAAATGGTGTCGAGGAAATCTCCAGCGATCTGCGCCGACTGCTTGCCGACGTGTTTGCGCTCTATCTCAAAACGAAGAATTTCCACTGGCACATGAGCGGCCGCCATTTTCGCGACTATCATCGGCTCCTCGACGAACAGGCCGAACAAGTTTTCGCCATGACCGATGACATTGCGGAGCGAGCCCGCAAGATTGGCGGAAACACCCTGCATTCCATCAGCGATATCTCCAAACATCAACGCCTGAAAGACAACAACCGAGAGTCCATCCTTCCCGAGGAGATGCTGGCTGAACTCCGCGCGGACAATCGGGAATTGAGGCGTTTCTTGCGCCGGACACATGAAGTCTGTGCAAAGCACAACGATGTCGCCACGACCAGCCTGATCGAAAACTGGATCGACGAGACCGAGCGGCGGACGTGGTTTTTGTCGGAAATAGTACGCGATCTTTAATCGGGCCATTCTCGCTCAGAGACAAACAGCTGCGAAAGAGGAGAAAACATGCCAACGATCACAACGAAAGATGGGACGCAGATCTACTACAAGGACTGGGGCAAAGGTCAGCCCATCGCGTTTAGCCACGGCTGGCCGCTGAGCGCCGACGACTGGGACGCGCAGATGCTGTTCTTCCTCAAGCAAGGCTATCGCGTCATAGCCCACGACCGGCGCGGACATGGCCGTTCCTCCCAGCCCGGTGATGGGCATGACATGGATCATTACGCGGACGATTTGGCGGCGCTGACCGCACATCTTGACCTGAAGGAAGCGGTGCATGTCGGCCACTCGACCGGCGGCGGCGAAGTCGTGCACTATCTAGCGCGCCACGGCGAAAGCCGAGTGACAAAAGCGGTGATCATCAGCGCGGTGCCGCCCTTAATGGTGAAGACGGCGGCCAATCCGGGAGGACTGTCGAAAGAAGTGTTTGACGGGTTTCAGGCGCAGCTCGCCGCCAACCGGGCCCAGTTCTATTACGATGTGCCGGCTGGACCGTTCTATGGTTACAACCGGCCTGGTGCAAAACCCTCTCAGGGAGTGATCTGGAATTGGTGGCGCCAGGGCATGATGGGAGGCGCCAAGGCGCACTATGACGGCATCGTCGCCTTCTCCCAGACGGACTTCACCGAAGACCTGAAGAGGATCACGGTGCCGGTCCTCGTGATGCATGGCGATGACGACCAGATCGTGCCTTATGCAGATTCCGCGCCGCTTTCGGCAAGGTTGCTGAGGAATAGCACATTGAAAACCTACAAGGGCTTCCCGCAAGGCATGCCCACGACGAACGCGGACCACATCAACGCCGACCTACTCGCCTTCATCAAAGGCACGGCTTCAGCGTCGGCTTGACACGGAATAATGAAGAGCGGCGAAGCCGCCGGAATGACTCAGATGGCAAGCTCTACAGTGCGGGATGATTAAGGCAAAACAAATCACAACTAAGGAGGCCTCTCATCAGTACAGGTCTGGCAGCATTCACCCTATTTCACGCTGTGTTGAGTCTTGTAGGAATCCTTTCGGGCCTCGTCGTCGTGGGCGGGTTCCTCACCGCGAAACAACGTAACGGCTGGACGGCACTTTTCTTAGCTGTTTCTTAGCTTCTATGGTATTGACGAGCGTGACGGGATTCCTCTTTCCGTTCCACAAATTCTTACCTTCGCACGCCACCGGCATCGTCTCCTTGCTCGTTTTGGCGGTGACGATTCCGGCGCTATACTTCTTTCATCTCGCGGGTCCCTGCCGCCGTACTTATGTTATCGGCGCCGTTGTGGCTCTTTATCTCAACGCTTTTGTTTTGACCGCCCAGCTTTTCGCGAAGATCCCCGCGCTCAAATCTCTGGCGCCCACGCAATCAGAACCAGCGTTCCTTGGGATGCAGGTCGTGATCATGTTGATTTTCATTCCCCTTGGCGTTCTCCCGGTCAAGCGCTTCCGAGCGGAAGCCATCCAGGTAGCCTGAGCGCTCATCATTTTGAAGGATTGATCTACCCTCCTTGACACCCGGAGCATCAAGATATTCAATTCTGCGAGAATAGAGAATCTCGATCCCAAGGGAAGGACGCACTGCGGGAGGGACTATGAACACACTTTCAAAATATAAGTTCTGGATAGGCGGAGCATTTTGCTTGTTCGTCATCGGCCTGATCATTGGGACAATACGCCCAAAGCACGTATCGGGAGCGCCGGGCGCTGCGCCGGACGTTGAGGTCGTCCAGGTTGAGCAAAAGGATGTTCCCATTTATGGCGAGTGGATCGGCACGCTCGACGGATTCACGAATGCCGACGTCCGGGCGGAGGTGACGGGTTACCTGCAGAGGCAGGGCTACCAGGAGGGCTCATTCGTCAAGAAGGGGCAACTGCTCTTTGAGATCGACCCCCGTCCGTTTCAAGCGGCGCTCGATCAAGCTGAAGGGCAGTTGGCGCAGGCGAAGGCCGCGCTTGCCAACGCTCAAGCCGTGCAAGGCAGGACCGAACTCGACGTCAACCGCTACGCGCCTTTGGCGAAAGAACAGGCCGCAAGCCAGCAGGATCTAGACAACGCCGTCCAGAACAACATGGCGGCGAAGGCAACGGTAGCCACGGCCGAAGCGCAGATCAAGACGGCGCAGGCGGCAGTGGAAACGGCCAGAATCAACCTCGAATTCACCCGGCTCGTTGCGCCCATTGACGGCATAGCGGGGCAGGCCCAGCTTCAAGTGGGCGCCCTGGTCAATCCGAACAGCGGGCCCGTGACTGCGGTGTCCACGGTCGACCCCATCAAAGTCTATTTCACGGTCAGCGAGCGGGAGTATCTCGACTGGAATAGGCGGTTCCCAACCGACGCCACGCGCGAGGCTGCGAACAGGCGCGTGCGCCTCGAACTGATTTTGGCCGACGGCTCTACCTATGGGCACGAAGGGACAATCTATTTTGCCGACCGCCAAGTCAATCAGGGCACCGGCGCAATTCGAATCGCCGGACTATTCTCCAATCCCGGGAATATTTTGCGTCCCGGCGGTTACGGCAAAGTTCGCGCGGCCGTCCGAATCCAGCAGGACGCACTGCTTGTCCCTCAGCGCGCTGTCTCCGAGCTGCAAGGCGGCTATCAAGTAGCGGCGATCGACAGCGAGAACAAGGTGAGCGTCCGCTCGGTAAAGGTTGGCGAGCGCGTCGGCACCCATTGGATTATCACCGAGGGGCTGAAGCGAGGCGACCGCGTGGTTGCCGAAGGCGTGCAGAAGGTTCGTCCGGGCATGCAGGTGAACCCCATGCCGTTTGCCGGGGAAAGCCAGGGAAGGTAATCCGATGTCAAAGTTTTTTATCAACCGCCCCATCGTCGCGATGGTGATTTCTATCGTTATGGTGATAGTAGGCGCCATCACGATCTTCAGTCTGCCGGTCGCGCAGTTCCCCAACATCGCTCCGCCGGAAATTCAAGTCCTGGCCACGTACGTTGGCGCCGACGCCCAAACGCTGGAGCAAGCGGTCGCCACTCCAATCGAACAACAGATGAGCGGCGTGGACAACATGAACTATATGTATTCGCTGAACGCCACGGGCAACTCGAACACGACCCTGATCGTGAACTTCGACGTAAAGACCGATCCGAATACAGATTTGATTCTTACGCAGGCGCGCGAGACGCAGGCTGCCTCGCAACTCCCCGCCGATGTCAACAACTACGGAATTACTGTCCGAAAGTCGGTAACCGCTCCTCTCATGTTGCTTGCCTTGTACTCGCCGCATGGGACGTACGACGCGAACTTTCTGGCGAACTACGCATACATCAACATCACGGATCCGATCACGCGCGCGCCCGGCATCGGCAACGTTCAAGTATTTGGCGCAGGCCAGTACGCGATGCGGCTGTGGGTAAAACCCGACCAATTGGCAAAGCTCGGCATCACCGTTCCCGAAATTGTGAGCGCTATTCAGGCGCAAAACACAGTAAATCCAGCGGGGAAGGCAGGCGGCGAACCGGCACCGAAAGGCCAGGAGTTCACCTATTCAGTTCTTGCGCAGGGCCGCCTTGCTTCGCCGGAGGAATTCGGACAGATCGTAGTGCGTGAAACCCCGGATGGCGGAACCGTTCGCGTCCGGGATGTGGCTCGGATCGAATTGGGTTCGCAGGACTACAGCGTTATAGGCCGCCTCAACGGAAGGCCGAGCGCGATTATCGCCACGTATCAGTTGCCCGGTTCCAACGCCGTCGAAGCGGCCGCGAGCGTTACGAAACTAATGGCCGAGATGAAGCAGCGGTTTCCTGAAGACATGGACTATGTCGTGGCCCTGGACCAGACTCGTGCGGTCACACAAGGCATTAAGGAAATCGTTGTGACACTTCTAATCGCGCTCGCGCTTGTGATCCTTGTGGTTTACCTCTTCCTGCAGGGCTGGCGCGCCACGCTGATTCCACTCCTTGCGGTGCCCGTCTCGCTTATCGGTACATTCGTTCTTTTCCCAGTGTTCGGTTTCTCCATCAATACTCTTTCTCTCTTTGGTCTAGTGCTGGCGATCGGCCTGGTTGTGGACGACGCCATCGTCGTCGTGGAAGGCGTGGAACGGCACATCGAGGATGGCTTGACTCCCAAGAACGCGGCTTTGAAAGCAATGGAAGAGCTCTCCGGACCAGTCGTTGGGATCGCGCTGGTTCTCTCGGCGGTCTTTGTGCCAACCGCCTTTATCCCCGGCATTACCGGTCGGCTCTACCAGCAATTCGCTGTCACTGTCGCGATTTCGGTTCTGCTCTCTGCGTTCAACGCGCTCACGCTCAGTCCGGCACTTGCCGCGCTGCTGCTCCGGCCAAGGACACAGAGCCAGGGATTACTGAGGCGGTTTTTCGATGGGTTCAACCGCTTGTTCGAACGTGCTACCGAAGGCTATGTGCGTTGGAGCGCAGTACTCATCCGAAAGACCGTCGTGGTGGTTGTGCTGCTGGTGGGATTTGGCTTGGCGGGGGGCTTTTTTGCCAACCGGGTGCCATCGAGCTTCCTTCCTGATGAAGATCAGGGCTATGCGTTCGTCAATCTGCAGCTACCGAACGGAGCTTCTCTGGAACGCACAAGAGCAGCCTCGGCGGCCGTAGAAAAAATCATTACAAATACGCCGGGCGTTCAATATACGACCAGCGTTATCGGCTTCAGTTTGCTGAGCTTTGTGCGTACCAGTTACAATGCGTTCTTTTTTGTCACCTTCAAACCTTGGGATGAGCGGAAGACACGAGGTGAACAATTTCAAGCTATCAAAGCGCGTTTAAACATGGAACTGAGCCGGCTTCCCGCCGGAATCGCCTTCAGCTTTTCACCGCCGGCTATTCCAGGTGTCGGCAGCTCCGGTGGTTTCACTTTCGTTCTTGAGGACCGCGCTGGAAATGATGTGCAGTTTCTGGCCAAAAACCTGGGGACATTTCTGGAAGCGGCCCGCAAGCGCGCCGAAATCGCGGGCCTGTTCACAACGTTCTTACCCAGCGTGCCACAGGAGTTTGTCGAAGTGGACCGTGACAAAGTGCTGAAGCAGGGCGTGCCTCTCAACGATGTCTACCGGACGATCCAGGCATTCATGGGCGGATACTTCATCAACTATTTCAACCGGTTCGGCCGGCAATGGCAGGTTTATATCGAAGCGGAAAGCGAAGACCGCGCCAAGGCCGAAAACGTCGGACAGTTCTACGTTCGCAACAGCAAAGGTGAGGACGTCCCGCTGTCCACGCTAACCAGCGTTAAGCCGCGGCTCGGGCCGGAGTTTACGATGCGTTTCAACGAGTATCGTGCGGCGCAAATCAACGGCAGCGCAGCGCCCGGCTACAGCGCGGACCAAGCCACGGCGGCCCTCGAAGATGTGTTTAGAAAGACGATGCCGCGAGAGATGGGCTTCGACTATTCGGGAATGTCCTATCAAGAGCAAAAAGCCCGGGAAGGCGTGCCCGCTTCGGCGATCTTCGGACTTTCCCTGTTATTCGTCTTCCTGATTTTGGCGGCCTTGTATGAAAGTTGGTCGCTGCCGTTCAGCGTACTGCTGAGCACGCCGGTCGCGATCTTTGGGGCCTTCGGAATTCTGTGGCTGCGTCGCACGCTGCTAGGAATTTTCCTGCCGCCTTACATGGTCCAGATTGAGAACGATATCTACTCGCAGATCGGACTGGTCATGCTCATCGGGTTGGCTGCAAAGAACGCGATTTTGATCGTCGAGTTCGCCAAGGAGCAATACGAGAATGGAAAACCCCTGGTCGATGCCGCCCTCGAAGGGGCCAGGCTTCGCCTGCGGCCCATCCTCATGACGTCTTTCGCGTTCATTCTCGGCTGCGTGCCCCTGTGGACGGCTACCGGCGCCGGATCGGTTGCCCGCCAAATCATGGGCACGGCTGTAATCGGCGGAATGTTGGCCGCCAGCATGATCGGAATTTTCTTTGTGCCTGCGATTTTCTACATGGTTGAAAAATGGTCAGGCGCCGGCAAGGAGCATGCCTCGGGTCCGTTGCCGGCGGCTCCCACTCCAGCGGAGGCGGATTGATATGGAGCACAGCGAGAACCGTGCAAAGGAAGAGCAGCGGAGCAAGCCTATCAAGAAGGTCGCAGCATTCATGGCGGCGATGATGTCCTTGAGCCTCGCCGCTGGATGCAGGGTGGGCCCGAACTACCATCGGCCCGTCGTTCAACCTCCGACGGCTTTCCGTGATCTGAGCGAAAACCCCCAGGCGCAAGCGCATGCAGCGTCCTATGCCGATCTTCCCTGGTGGCAGGTTTTCCAGGACCCCCAATTGCAGGAGCTCATCCGCACAGCGCTCAAGCAGAACTACGATTTGCAGCTCGCCACGGAGCGCATCAACGCCGCGCGTGCCCAGGTGGCCATCTCGCGCTCTCGTCTTTTCCCACAAGTGCAAGGGAACGGTGATTTCAGCGGCGGAAAAGAACATAACTTCCAAACCAAATCGAACTTTCTGCTCCTTACTGCCGACGCGGCGTTCCAGTTGGACTTTTTCGGAGGGCTGCGGCGCGCGACCGAGGCGTCGCGAGCCGAGCTCCTGGCGACCGAGAATGCGCGGCAGACGGTCATATTAACGCTCGTGAGCGACGTGGCGAGCGCTTATTTCGCTCTCTTGCAACTTGATCTTCAACTTCAAATCACACACGAGACCGTCAAAACGCAGCAAGACTCTGTGAAGCTCACCAATCTTCGCGTTGAGCATGGTGTCGCTACGAGGCTTGATGTTTTGCAGGCGCAGCAAGTTCTCGATTCGGCGAACGCCCAAATTCCTGACTTGGAACGGCAGATCGCCCAAGAAGAAAACGCCATCAGCATCCTCCTTGGCAACTACCCGCAGGCCGTGCCTCTGGGACGCCCGCTGGTGGAGCAGCCGCTTCCTCCCGAAGTGCCGCCGGGCCTGCCTTCCTCATTGATTGAGCGCCGGCCTGATATTCGCGAGGCTGAACAAGTCCTGGTTTCCGCGAACGCCGAAATCGGAGTCGCCAAGGCGCAGTTCTTTCCGCAAATCTCGCTGACGGGCTCCGGCGGCGGATCTTTCGGACGAAGCAGCGCTTTCTCTAGCCTGATGAGCTCGCAAGTCGGAATCTGGTCCTACGGCGCCCAAGTGAGCCAACCCATCTTCACGGGGGGCGCTCTTCGCGGGAATCTGGAGGTGGCCAAGTCGCAACACCAGCAGGCTTTGATTTCGTACCGGCAAACCATTCAACGCGCGTTCGGCGACGTGTCCGATGCGTTGATCGGCTACGAAAAATTCCATCAGGTGCGGGTCCGCCAGGAAGATACCGTCAAGGACTTGCAGGAATCCGTGCGCCTTTCCAACTTGCGCTACACGGGAGGGACGACAACTTATCTCGAAGTGCTGGACGGGCAGCGATCGCTGTTTTCCGCCGAACTCACACTCGCGGAAGCGCGCGGCACCGAGTACCAGAGTCTTGTGCAGCTTTACAGGGTCCTCGGCGGTGGCTGGCAACAATAGCAGTCGAAGAAAGCAATGAATCGCCTCGAGAGGCATTTGGTTTTTCTTCAACGGCAGATCACACCCAGGCTTGGGATCGCGACGGCGCGGTGGGTGCATAAATCAACCGGAGAGCCTGTGAGATATGACGACTCTTCCAAACACTTTCGATTTACCGGGACTCGGGCCACGTGCCAACTAGGGGCGCAAGTCGAGGTGCCTTCAGTCGGTTTTTGGTGGAAGTCCGATCCGCTCAATATGTCGAAGGCCCGACGTCGCGATCATCGGAGAGGAAGTCAACGGTCACTACTACGACAGTTGAGGCGGGATAGACGTACCCAGGAGGGAAGAGTCATTCGCAGGATTCATGAAGGATAGCCTTGGTTTTGCCAGGTTTGTTTGTCTGCTGTGCTTGCTTCTGGTTTGTTTTTCGCTTTCAGGGATGGCCCGAGCGGAGGCCGCAGACAAGCAGTTCGTCTCGCGCGTGGTGGAGGTTGCGGGCGTCAAGCTTATTACACGAGGGGCGGCCATGGCACACCGCTCATCCTGCTGCATGGCTATGCGGAGACGTCTCGCATGTGGACGCCAATATTACCTGTGCTGGGCGAACAATCTACGGTGATTGCGCTGGATCTGCCGGGGATCGGAGAGTCTTCCATTCCTGCCGATGGTCTGGACATGAAAACCGCCGCCATCCGCATTCATGCTCTTGCCAAATCGCTCGGAGTCGAGAAGGCGAGGGTTGTCGGGCACGATAGGCCCAGAAACGCCAGGAATGGCAGCATCACCTTCCACCACGACCAGTATCCCGCCACCGTAAGTTTCATTTGATGGGCTACTCTCGCTCATCCTTCCCGATACCAGCCAAAACGGCTCCCACAGCTGCAGCGGCTATAGCTCCGGTCATTTCTTGGCTTATACGGCCTTCGAGCGAGAGAATCACAATGATTGAGACAAGGACTGTCAACCCAAGGTACTGAATGAATCGGAGACCAATACCTTTGCCTAATTTGAGCCGATTCCACACTCCGCCAATTGCGCCAGCCATCGCGATGACAAGCAGTACGCCTTCCACTATGTTCTTCATCGAGGCTTCGGTCACAGTTCGGTGAGGCTGCTGGCCCTGTGCATTCGATGCTGAAAAGAATGTCAGGAGCACAACGCAACTGACTGAACAAATGAGTCGTCTCATCATTCTTAACCTCCTGTGAGGCAAAGTCGGCTCTATTCTTGATTACCTATCTCTTGACCTCTTCCTTCACCACTCGTTGCGAGTCTTTGTCTCCCGTAGGTCAGGTCAGCGATGACGATATCGGACTCTTTAATTTCTTTGATGATCCTGTCATCAATGTCATCGTTGTGTTCGAGCCGTCCCATGAAGATCGTCCTAATTGCGCTACCTTGCGGATCTCATTTTTGCCTCCTCTCATGAACACGCCGCGCGCACGGGAGTAGCTCAGAATCTCAGCTCGCATATAGGCGTCAGTATCTGCTGCCGCGGAACGTCCTTTTGGTCCGGCGGCGAATGATGCGTCCGCTCCCAGCTTTACCTTGCTGTGCAGCAGGCTGCCTGCGCCACGATCGTTTATCACGAGAAAGACGAAGTCTGTTGCCTCGCCGCCAAACTGCAAGCCAAAGCTCCCGCCTTCGAGCGCATACATAGCAGGCGCGCCCATGGACCGGTGAATTTTTGCCCGTGCGGCAAACCGTGGTGCCGCGACCGTAGCTGCCCCCCACAAGAAACGCAGCTTTCAACACCGACGGCATCACCACAACGCAACGACATTGAGAATTTCCTGCGTCACCTTGCCCGAATTCTGAAGACGGCCCTTTTCAGCATCTACTGCGCTCGGATTTTTTGAGGAAGAGAAAGGTGCCAAAGCGAGCAGGCTCGCCACGGCAACGATCCAACACTTTGTATGCCTCATTCCTTGTCCTCCTTTTAGGCGCGTCTCGCCTGCTTGAACGCAATCGTCATTTTTCCTTTTTTCTTCGAGGAAGCTAATCCCGGCTGGTTTGGAAATTCTGCTCGTATTCAAAGCCGCGATCCACAGTGAGCAACACATCGAATTTGGCGGCTTCGGCGGCAGTCAGGAGATCGCCGTTCTCGAGTTCTCCTAACCCAGCGTATCGAGCGGATTGGCACTCATGACCGGGCAAGTGATTTCGCAGACGCTGGGAAACACATTCGTCAAAGAAGGATCTTCATCCACGCTGGCCGACAAGTGCGGCCTTGGCGTCCTCAAGCGCGGTAATGGCGTCTTGGCGGCTGACCGAGGGAAAATCCTAGAGGAATCCGTCCAGAGTGTCTCCTGCTTTGAGGTAGTCCAGGAGAGCCTGAAAGGGGACCGCGTGCCCCGGAATACGGGTGTGCCATGAAGGATATTCGGGTTCTTGACGATGACATCACCGACCGAAGCCATGGTTAGTCTCCATCTGGAGCGAGTACAGCACGGGAGTGCCATGGCTCGGACCGCGGTGTCGGTAATTGGAGGAGCGCGGCCGGTTGAGGTGGCACACAAACTTCAGTTTTGAGTGACGAGTAGCTGGTGGTTAGTGGCTCGGAGGCTAAATCGTCATATAGCCCGAAACGACCGATTTGTATCACCGCACCCAAAAGATAATGTGCGTACCTCGGGCTTCTAGGCAGAGTGCGACCAATCTATAATCCGCGGCGGAAGAAGGTTGCAAGGAAGAGGTTAGGGGGTACATCGCTGTCTTCAAGCATCCGTACTTCGCCGTCACCAACAAGGATGGCGCTTCCGATCTGAAGAATGTTCCGCCCGGCAAATACACGAACGAAGCTTGGCATGAAAAATTCGGGGTTCTGACTCAGAAGGTCACTATCGCGCCTAATCAAACAAAACTCTGGAGTTTATTTTCAAGCGATGAGGTTGACTTGGAGACTATGCAGGTCCCGGCCTAGCCTGGAAAAAAAATTCACAAATGGCGGGGAGAACTGCCCGCGCAATCAGAGTTGCTCGCAGTGCGTCGATGGACGCTCGCGATTCAAATTGGCTTTGCGGAGCGCCGGTGAAGCTGCGTTGGCGCCCCGCCGCCGTTTGATTCGCGAAAATCTTCTTGGTTCCTGTTCGTCTTCGTCACAAAGGACCAGACTTAGAATCTTCTGTTTATTCCTCGTCGCCGTCCAGCCCGTCGACAGGGGTGATCGTGCCGAACAGACCATCCTGTTCCCCGTTAATGCCGGCGCTGAAGAACAGCGTGTTGGCTGGTCCAGCGGTCCCGTCGTTGCCGAAGGTGAGCGACCACAGGCCGTCGATGATCATGATGGAGTCGTCTGGGTTCTTTACGAAGCCCATGAATTTGTAGGTGAAACCATTGAAAGCGGCAATCTTGCCACTCCCAAAGTTGCCAACGAGAATGGCGTTGCTGAACTCGCCGAAATCACGTGTGGTCCAGACAACTCCCCACGGTGAATTGAACCACGAGCCATGCTGAAGATTGCCGATGTGTCTCCCAGCCGGCGTGAAGATCTCAACGAGACCGAGCCCATCACCGGCGACGTCATCGTGCCGGGCCGCGTCTTGCTTGGCGTATGTTACAAAGAGCGTGCCGCCGATGTTCTGAATGTTGAAGGGAGCGAAGCCGTCAGGGACTCCCTCGGCTTCGAAAGCATCATCACCGAGAAAGACACGCTTGAAATTTGTGTCGTAGACTTCGACGCGCGCGTTGCGAAAATTCGTGACGTAAAGAAATTTGTTGCCGTTGATTTCGCCCGAGGTCGCGCCTTTGTAGACGGCGCCATTCGGGGACCCGTTACCCGAGTTGTCGACGACGAGGACGGCATTCTGCCCGCTATTCCAGCCGGAGATCGTTCCATCTTCCGTAACAAAGATGAAGTGGGCGGATTTGCCCGGGGCAACGAGAAAATCCGTCGGGCTGCCATTAAAAACGACACCTGTTGGAGTCGACTGGGTTCCCGCCGGCGAGCCATTAGGAGGCGGAACGGTGACGTTGCCAGTACCATTAATCGGAATTGCTGCGCCCGCGCCGTTGTAGAGAGTGGACGTGCCGGAATTATTGTTGGAAACCCACCAAGGGCTGCCGCCCGGGGAGCGAGTCAGTCCCCAGGGGTTTTTCAGACTGGGATCCGGAGGATTTGGCGTAGAAATCGAGGCCAAATCCGAAACGAGGTTCGTTTGTTTGTAATGTTGCGCAAATGCGAGAACGGGAAGCAATAGCACCGCGAGCCCAAGAATCAGAGATGACCTCAGGAACTTAATGGCACGCTTCATGTATACCCCTCCTGCCAAATAACGTTTGGTGTCAAATTCGGGCTCCAGCGCGTGCGGGAATCCACGGGCTGATGCTCGGGTTTCGAGCTTTGTCCGGTTTGAGATAGCCAGAATTGTACGAGAAGGTTGTCACCGTGGCATCTGAAATTTGTCAACAGATTGTAAGGCCCACCGACCGCTAGGTCAGTGAGTAATAGAACTGCCAAGATACGACGCGAAGCCGCAACTACAGCGATCCGAAGGCCGGAACGTCGTAGAATGGAACCGCACACTGCATTGAAGCCATGGCAGAGTCCCGAAACAAATCGGGGATCACAAAGTACGTAGCAATCGCGGCGGGCCACACGTAATGTACATGCATTACCTGTGCCACGGTGCCGCCGCTCAGATCGCTGGCTCCTTGCGCGCCGCTCTTGCTACTTCAAAGACTCCTCTTGAAAAGCCCGCGCCGCCGGCACCTGAGCCAACTACTCCACCCCAATGGGTCAAAATTGCGAATGACACGATCGGGCGGCAAGGCACACTCAGAGGTGGAGTTCTTTCTTTTGGCTTGGCGCGTTCCCAAGAAATAACAGAAAACGGCATGACACTCGCATCGCCCCAGGGCGTTGCGGAGTCTATCAATTTCCAAGAAACGGGCGCGGGCAAAGTTGCTACGACAGGCGATTTTGTGCTCACGGCCGAGGAAGTGAATCCCGTTATCTCAGCGCTGGAGGAGCATCACATTTCCATTACGGCTCTGCATAGTCATATGCTTACGGAGCAGCCTCGACTCTTTTTCATGCACTTCTGGGCTGCCGGCAATACCGCCTCGGTCGCGGCTGGAATCAAGGCAGCGCTGAGCGACATCGCTCTCAAGTAGGAAGCGGAAATGATTAAAAAACGCTTAGCCCAAAGCAGTGCGCTGCTCCTGCTTCTAACATTCGTTCTGATGTTTGCGCCTAAGGGCGCTCCTCAATCGAGCGGCCCTACGCTTAAGAAAATAGCAGAGTTCGATCTGCCAGGCCCGGGAGGAAAACGATTCGACTACCTGACTGTGGATCCTGACGATCACTACTTGCTATCTGCTCATCTTGCCGCGAAACAAACTTATGTGATTGATGTTAAGACTAACAAGGTCGTCGCAACGGTCACGGATACTCCTGGTGCGGAGGGTGTGGAGTATGTGCCGGGACTCAGGAAATTCTACTCTTCCAACGCATACGACAACACGATTGGCGTCGTGGACCTGAAACAGATGAAGGTGGTCAAGAAACTGAAAACGGAAGCCAAACCGGATGGCAGCGCGTACGCAGCGCCGTTCCACAAGCTATACGTCTCGGACGAGCGCGGGAAAACTGAGGCCGTTGTGGACGTAGTCAAAGACGAAATCGTTAAGACCTTGCATTTTGACAGCGAGACCGGGATGCCGCAGTACGATCCCGTAGCGCGTAAGGTGTACGTGAATTTGCAGGATCAGAACATTTTTGCAGTCATCGATCCGGTAGCCGATGAAGTTGTGGGGCGCTTTCCGGTTGGGCGCTGCAAGGGAAATCACGGGATGGCTCTCGATCCCCAGCATCATCGAGCTTTCCTATCCTGTGAGGGAAACGAACTGATGACTGTCTTCGATTTAGACAAGTGTCATCAAACGGGCCTTGACTTGATCCGGCGTAAGGTTCGGATTTTGCTGGATGAGCAGGGCAGCAGCGCCGCTTACCACGGGTGTGGCCATACTTGTGCCGCTCAGCCGCATATAAGACGGCGAGATCTTGTTATTTTTGGTATTGCCGCCCGAGGTCGTGTTGGTAGTAGTCGAGGTGGAGTACTCGCTCAGATAAACATCGGTGGGAGTACTCAGTAGGGGTGCATTCGGCGCCAGGGCGGAGATGATTTGATTGCCGGGCGCAACGATGTCGGGTTTCACCACATAGTCGTACGCCGTCGGTCCTTTCGAACTGTAACTTGCAATAGTGTCGTCGATGCGGGTCGGAGTGTCTGCCGTCTTCATGGCGCCCACGGTGATGACCTACGGATCATTCCCTGGAGCGGCGATGGTGCCGTAGCCTTCTGTTCCCGCGGTGTTGTTGCGCCCCTGGTTCCCAGCCGCGGCCAACACTACTATGCCTGCATTCCAAGCTGCCTCAACTGCCTGGCAGAGTGGATCCAGCTGATAGCTTTCGTAGACTTGGCGCCCGAGCGAAAGGCTGATTACACGGATGTTGTAAGTAGATTTCAAGTTGATGGCAGTTTGGATCGCCGCAATCACACTGCTGTCGGTACCAGCACCGTTTTGGTCCAAAACGCGCAGGTTGATGATGTTTGCATTCGGGGCAATCCCTTTGAATGTGTGAGTGAAGTTGGAACCGGTGGAAAACCAGCCCGCACCGGCAATGATCCCAGCCACATGTGTTCCGTGGCCATATTGGTCGGAGCTATCCGTTGTGCCAGGAACAAAGTTCTGGCTATAGACAACGCGCGAGCCATAAGTTTGATTCGACGGAATCCACCAATAGAGATCACCAACGGCGGTGACGCCGCTATCAATGACCGCTACTCCGATGCCCGTGCCATCCAAACCCCACCGCTGCCACGCGACGGGTGCATTGACCTGTTTCTGCGCCGTAGTCGAGAGTCGAAGTACCGCTGAGCGGACGATTGGGGGAGATGTAAGCAACATCGGGATCACCCGCCAGAGAGGAGAGGGACGCAACCGGTACGGAATAATGAGCTCCCATGATGGCGTCCAGTTTCGTCTTCAGCACTCCGCCCTTGTTCTGTACCTTCTGATGATGCACATCAGTGGGCACCTGGTTGAATTGAATGATGACGTCAACGGTTGGGCCATTGGAGCCGTCTTTGAAAGCTTCAAGGTCGTTGGACAACTTGTGTTTTTTTCCGTCAGCAAGGGAGACGCCGACCGCAAGCAGGCAAATTGCAATCGCCAGCAACATCCGAGCGCCCCACGTAGCGGCGTTGAACACTTGAGGATGGATGAGGTCCTCTTCTCGCTCGAACCGTCTCATGGATGAACTCCCAGATTGTGCGAACTTGATCGAAACGTAGATTTCGGAATTACCGTTTGCATCGTAACCTAATACGTAAGCAGCCATACGCCCCAAGGTTGGGGCCGTCAGTTTTGCTTTATCGTCCAACCCATTCATAGGTTTAGTTGCCTTCCTGCTGTCCGCTCGGTGTTTGGGAAGTGCATGTGCGATGCCAACCCTGTCGAACGGCAATTCCTTGTGATTGAGACAGTTAGGGCTGTCCGATCCGCGGAGTGGAGAAGACAATTTGTCACTCGGTGAGGGACTCGGAGACCAGGTGTCTCGGACCCCCGGTGCGGGTCTGTGTGTAGATTGCATTTTAGTTTTCACCCGAAATCGCTACGTTGGTACTCTCCCACCGATTGTTGGGTGCTGGTTCCCCAAACTGCTGCAGAACCCCAAACGGCACCGGAACCCAAAATCAAATAAACGTTGCAGTTACTTTGGTCGTAGGGATCCGTAGGAGAAGGCTAGGGCGACGTCGGAAGGGAGGGCGGGAGAGAATCGGCGTGGAGAACCCCTTGAGGTCAGCAAATCAAGAAGCCGCTTTCTACGCGTTGGCCAACGATCCGAGTCCACACGACCCTGGCCATGCCTTCCCCCGTGCCATGGCAGAAAGCAACCTCTTGACCGGAACAGAGCTCCTGGGCGGTGTGGGACGCGCGAAACCCCGAGGCGCTCAGGTCAAGGAGAAAAGCATGAATAGGGGCAGAACGCAAATCTGACTTGAGGATATTGAGGGTCATTACGCCGTGGGCTGCCCGCCGTGGATTCCGTCGACGTTCGTCCGGATGTGCCGGAGAGCATTCAGCCAGCAGCGACTGCTTCAAGTGCATTCGCGGCCTCATACTTTTTCAGCTTACGGGTCAATGTTCTCCGAGAAATTCCGAGCACCTTTGCGGCTCGTTCGTGGTGACCGGAAGTCTGGTCTAACGCGCGGAAGATCATCTGACGTTCCATCTCTTCGAGGCTTGCCGCGACGGGGGCCGATTGCGGCGAAGTCTTCTGCTTTCCCAGCGGTAAGTCCTCGACCTGAATTTCATTCCCAGATCTCATGATTGAAGCGCGAATCACGACATTGCGGAGTTCCCGTACGTTGCCTGGCCACGGCAAGTTACGAAGCTCCTCTAGTGCCGCCGGCGCGATACCGACATTATTCTGGTTCTGCTCGCGCAGGAAGAACTCGGCTAGCACAGGAATGTCTTCCGGCCGCTCGCGCAGAGGTGGTACTGCAATGTGAACCTGGCTCAACCGATGGAAGAGGTCGCTTCGAAACTTGCCGCCTGCAATGCCCTTCTCCAGGTCCCGATTTGTGGCGGCCACGATGCGAACGTTCGGGGAGATCTTTTTTAACCCACCGAGGCGGTAATATGGAGCGCCATCCAACACTCGCAGCAGCTTCACTTGCAAACGGGAGTCAAGGTCGCCAATCTCATCTAGGAAAAGCGTGCCCGGGTGGGCTAGTTCGAGGAGACCCTGCTTGGTCTGGGTGGCACCGCTGAAGGCGCCCTTCTCAAAACCGAATAACTCACTTTCAACGAGATGTTCTGGAAGTGCCCCGCAATTGAGGTCCACCCAGGGCGAATTACATCGAAGGGATTGTTCGTGCAAGGCCCGAGCGACAAGTTCTTTGCCGACCCCGCTTTCGCCCGTGACGAGGACGGAGGCATCCGTTTGGGCCACACGCTTGACCATCTCCATCACCCGTCGCATGGCTGCGCTAGGGATGACGGCGGGCAACCCGAGAATCGATCCAGGGCTACAACTCATATTTGTTGCTCCCAATAATCCGGCGACAGGACCTGCGATTATCAAACCTTTTCAAATGATGATTCGCCGACGGACAAATTGCCCATAGTACTTCCGAACTGAAAATATGGCCCGAAAGTACTCTTCGATGCGTGAGTTAAGCCTCTTGTTATGAATGACCTACGGAGCTAAGTGTCAGAGAGAGAGTGCCAACGGAAAGGGCCGAGATACTTGGGAACTGCGCCCGCGCGTTGAGCGACAAGTTGTCACCGATCCGGTCAAGCGACACAACTCGCCAATGGGGGACACAGCTCGAAGTTATGATTTCACAGCAGGTTAGGGGGGACTCGCGTGCGACGTGTTCGTGGCAGTCAGGTTGCAAGTTCCAAGGATCGGTACACGATTAATGCTTCCGACCTCCATGAAAGCCCGGGTCTATATAGCGATCACTCTTCTCGCGGGGCTTTTGTCCTTGTCTCTGGGGCTCTTTCATGGTCAATGGACCGAGCCCTCACGCTACGTCTGCTATCTGGCGCTTGCTCTTCTCGCCTCCGGGATGAAAGTGAGTCTCCCTGGGGTGCATGGAACCATGTCAGTCATCTTTGTGTTCATTCTGGTCGGCGTCCGTGAGCTAACTCTTGCTCAAACCCTTTTGATGGGCGTTTTGGGAACGGCAGTTCAGTGTTACTGGAAACCTAAGACCTGGCCCAAGCCGGTCCAGGTTGCTTTCAACGTTGCGAGCATGGCGAGTGCTACGGCGGGCACATATTACCTATTCCATTCGAGAGTGAGCCAGTTCGTTGCGGACAACCAGCTGCTAATTCTGGTCGCCTCGGGAGCAACATTCTTCGTTCTGAACACCGTTCCGGTGGCGTGCGTGATCTCGCTTACCGAGCAAAAGCCCCTGCGGAAGGTTTGGTCCGAGTGTTACTTTTGGTCGTTTCCCTACTATTTGCTGGGAGCTGCGATTGCCGGAATCGTAGAACTAATTGACAAAAAAGCTAGCTGGCAGCCTTCTCTGCTGATTCTTCCGGTTGTGTATCTGATCTTCCGTTCTTACCGCCTTTATTTGGCCCGGTTGGAGGCCGAACGCAATCACGCCGAGGGCATGGCTGCTCTCCATCTGCGGACGATTGAAGCACTGGCGCTCGCAATCGAGGCCAAGGATCACGGCACGCATGAGCACCTGCGGCGCGTGCAGGTCTATGCCATGTCCATTGGAAAGGAAATGGGCCTGTCGCCGTCCGAGCTCGAAGCGCTTCGTGCGGCTGCGGTTCTTCACGACATCGGCAAGCTGGCCGTCCCTGAGCACATCATCTCCAAGCCCGGGCGGCTTACTCCCGAAGAATTCGAGCGCATGAAAGTCCATCCCCTCGTCGGTGCGGAAATTCTCGAGCGCGTCCAATTCCCATATCCGGTAGTTCCGATTGTGCGTGCCCACCATGAGCGGTGGGATGGAAATGGTTATCCTTGCGGCCTGCGCGGGGACGAAATTCCGACAGGAGCGCGAATCCTCGCAGTAGTTGACTGCCTGGATGGACTTGCCTCAGATCGCCAGTATCGTCCTGCGCTCTCACTGGAAAAAGCCATGGAGCAGGTCATTGGGGAAGCTGGAAAGAGCTTTGACCCGAAAGTAGTGGAGGTGCTCCAGAGCCGCTACCGGGAATTCGAGCTTCTGGCAAACATCAAAGGGAGCGAACAGGCCCGCCTGACCAAAAACATTAAAGTCGAAAGCGCAGCACCTCCAGGCGCGGGATTTGAAAAAAGTGATATTGTGCCGATCAATCCAGGTAGCAGTTCGATCGATTTCCTCGCTTCTATTGCGGCAGCACGCCATGAAGTGCAAACACTGTTCGAGATCACACGGGAACTTGGTAACTCCCTTAGCTTAGACGAAACACTTTCGATGCTTGCAGCTCGCTTGAAGCACTTGGTTCCCTACGACTCGATCGCAATCTACTCTGTCCGAAACATTCAGCTCGTTCCCGAACATGTCAGCGGCGACAATTTCCGCCTACTTTCTTCGCTGCGGATTCCTATTGGGGAGGGCGTATCTGGATGGGTGGCGGCAAACCGAAAGCCGATCGTGAACGGGAATCTGGCAACTGAGTCAGAACGCTTGAATGATCCTACGAACGGCCATTCCTTGCGGTCTGTCTTGGCAGTTCCCCTAGAAGGCGTGGATGGCGTCGTTGGCGTTCTGGCGCTCTATCGGACCGAAGCAGATGCCTTTACTCGAGATCACCTCCGCATCCTGCTCGCGATCAGTTCGAAAATCGCACTCTCGTTTGAAAATGCTTTAAAGTACAGACAGGTCGAGCGCACGGCGACCACGGACTATTTAACCAGTCTACCAAACGCGCGGTCTCTGTTTATTCATCTCGATAGCGAACTTGCGCGCTGCCGCCGTCATCAGATGTCTGTCGCGGTACTGGTTTGTGACCTGGATGGCTTCAAACAAATCAATGATCGGTTCGGCCACTTGCAAGGGAATCGACTGCTGGCCTCTTTTGCCGAAAAACTCAAGCAAGCCTGCCGCGAATACGACTACGTGGCCAGGATGGGTGGGGATGAATTCGTTCTAATTCTCTCTGGTTTAAAGCCCGAAGCGCTTGAGGACAAAATACGCCACTTGCAACGGTTAGCCGCCGAGGCGGGCCGGGAGATTTCCGGTACCGACGTGCTCTCCGTGAGTGTGGGGCACGCCTTTTACCCGGAAGAAGGTTCCGATGCCGAGCAGCTTCTCTCGACGGCCGACCGGCGGATGTTCGGGCAAAAGCGACGGCACCATAACCAGTTGTATACAAGCCAAGCCGTGGCCACCGAGGTAAGTCCAGCCAGTACGATACACTAACTCCACGGCGTTTGGATTGCTGCACAATGTGGACCTGGACCGGAGTTCTCTTCCGACGTATCGGCACGCTCTTGCTCACGGCTCTTCTCGGGGGAATCCTTGGGGCAACCTTGGTCCGGTTCGCGCCGGGATTTGGAGTAGATGAGCGCGAGCTTGACACCCGCCTGCACGAAGACAGTATTCAGGCGCTGCGGCGCTCGCATTCTGAAGAACGCAATGTGTTGCAGTTTTACGCAAGCTACCTCGCTGGCGCCGCTCGAGGACATCTGGGCGTTTCGCATTCTTTTGGTCGCCCCGTAACTCAACTTTTCGCCGAGCGCTTGCCAGTCACTCTACGGACCGTTGCGCTGGGCCTCGCGGGAGGGTGGATGCTCGGCCTTCTGCTCGCCTTGCCTGTTGTTAGGCTTCGCGGATGGAGTTTTGACTTCTTCGCGTCCTCGACCAGTGGCGTATTCTTGTGTCTCCCTACGGCGGTCGTAGCCATTCTCTTTCTCTATTTCCGCGGACCGGTGGCCCTGGCCATTTGTGTGGTCGTCTTTCCGCGTGTTTTTCGTTACGCTCGAAACATTCTCGTGCAGACGTACGCGCTGCCTCATGTCCTGACGGCAAGCGCTAAGGGTCTCTCCACGCTTCGGATTCTTCTTTGGCACATTTTCCCCGTTGCTGCCCCCCAAATCCTCGCTCTTAGCGGTGTTACCGTAAGCATCGCGCTGGGGGCGGCAATTCCCATAGAAGTGATCTGCGACTCTCCAGGGATCGGCCAGCTAGCTTGGCAGGCTGCTCTAAGCCGCGATTTGCCAGTGCTCGTGAATATGACTTTGTTTGTGACCCTGGTGACACTCACCGCCAATTCTGCTGCGGACCTTGCGACCAAGGCCTTCGAGACGCGCCCGGTATGAAGCTTCTTCGCCGAACCGCGGCTGCGTTTTTGATCGCTGTCTTCATTGCAGCACTTTTCGCCGGGGTTCTTGTCCCTGTTCCCTATGCCAAGCAATTTCGGGACTCGCCTAACGCGATGCCCTCTCGAATACACCTCCTAGGGACAGACGAGTTAGGCCGCGACCTTTTCTCCAGACTGCTTTACGGCAGCCGCATATCGCTTCTTTTGGCCCCCGCAGCATCGTTATTGGCGACGATCATTGCTGCCCTGGTCGGAGGGGTAGCGGGGTACGCGGGCGGATGGCTCGAACGTATCGCGCTGGGTGGTACAGACCTGGCTATGTCCCTGCCTTGGCTCTTTCTCCTCCTGGCAGCGCGCGCCGTACTACCTCTCAACCTCTCTCCCGCTGCGTCGCTGCTCATTACGTTCGCCCTTCTTGGGTTCTTCGGCTGGGCTGCATCCGCGCGTGTGATTTGTGCCGGCGCGCGCGGCTTGCGCGACTCCGACTTCGTCCTGCAGGCCAAGGCTTGCGGTTGCTCCTCCCGGCGCGTTCTGTTGCAGCAAGTGTTGCCCAATCTCCGCCCCGCACTGTTTGCGCAGTTTTTGATCTCCATTCCGGTTTTCATCCTTACGGAAGCAAATTTGGGAATTCTGGGGCTCGGCGTATCGGAACCTTTGCCTTCCTGGGGTGGCTTGCTTCGAGGGCTGGAGAATTGGAGCGCGGTCCAGGCCAATCCCGCGCGGCTGGCTCCGCTGCTTTTGCTTCTTGTCGTCGTGAGCTGTTTTCAGCTTGTCCTACGTCAGGAGGACTTTGCGCCATGAGGAACCATAGACTTGCATTACTAGCTGCAAGTTTCCTTTTGGCTGCTCTCCCAGCTACGGCGCAATCTGGCGCCGAGCTGCGCTTCGTCTTGCGCTCGGAGCCAAAGACCTTCGATCCCATGCTTGTCGATGACGAAGCGTCTGAAACCATTCGCTATCTGACTGGCGGCGTCCTAATTCGGGTCAACCGGAAGACCCAGGCGCTCGAACCGGAATTGGGTGTGTCTTGGAAGGTTTCCGAGGGCGGAAAGAAGATAAGCTTCCGAGTGCGCGAGGGATTGTCGTTCTCGGACGGAACTCCGTTTACCGCCGAGGATGTTGCTTTCACCATGCAGAAATTAATGGATCCGGAGCTGCACTCCCCGACCGGCGACTCCTTCCGCTCCTCTCAAGGCCAGGTCCGTGTGACCGCCCCAGACCCGCGCAATGTCGTCATTGAATTTCCATCTGCTGTTGCCGGACTCGAGCGGCTTTTTGACCAGGTGGCCATTGTTTCCTCCCATTCTCCAAAGAAGGAGGCAGCGGTTCTGGGACCGTTTGCCATTGCCGAATACAAGCCCGGGTCTTACGTGTTGCTAAGGCGGAATTCCTATTATTGGAAGAAGGACGCCCAGGGTCGGAAGCTTCCCTACCTCGATTCGATCCGATTAGACGTCCAACAGAATCGAGATCTTGAGCTGCTCCGTTTCAAGCGTGGCGAAATTCAGCTCATCAACAGCCTCGACGCTTCCTACTTTGAGAGCCTTGCCAAGGAAGCGCCCGCGGCCGTGCGCGACATTGGTCCATCTCTCGACTCTGAGCAGATTTGGTTCAATCAAGTCCCCTCTTCGCCCATTCCCAATTACAAAAAGAAATGGTTCCGCTCCACTAGCTTTCGGCTGGCCATTTCTGAGGCGATTAATCGCGGCGACCTTTGTCGCGTTGTATTTAGCGGTCATGCGCGCCCGGCGGTTGGGCCTGTTTCGCCCGCAAATCTCTTCTGGTTTAACAAGTCCCTCGAGCCTAATCCGTACGATCCGCAAAGCGCACTGCGCCGTTTGCAGCAGGATGGATTTCGCTTCGATGGGCACGTCTTGAATGACCCTGATGGACACTCGGTTGAATTCTCCGTCGTCACCAATGCGGGGAACAAATACCGCGAGCAAATGGCCGCAATGATTCAGCAGGACCTGGAGCAGATTGGAGTCCGGCTTAATATTGTGACGTTGGATTTTCCTTCCCTGATCGAACGCATCTCCCGCACCTTCGATTATGAGCTTTGCTTGCTTGGTCTTGTTAATGTGGATTTGGATCCCAGTGCGCAGATGAGCGTCTGGCTCAGCTCATCCAGCAATCATCAATGGAACCCGGAACAAAAAACGCCTGCCACTTCTTGGGAAGCGGAAATTGACCGCCTCATGCAAGCCCAGGCTTCTACGAATGACCAAAAGCAGCGCAAAAGCTATTTTGATCAGGTTCAGAAAATTGTCTGGGACCAGCAGCCCTTTATTTATCTGGTGAACAAAAACGCGCTTGTCGCCATCTCCCCGGCGCTTGCCAATACTTCCCCGGTCGTGCTGCGTCCGCAAACGTTCTGGAATATCGAGAGTCTTTACCTTTCCAATCAGGGGCGTGGAGGCGATCAGTGACTCGAACGACTTCGCTGCTTTCGCTGTGCCTTTCGGCCGATTATCCGGACAGACCGAACGTCCTGCGCACCCTTGCCCTGGAGATGTACTCGGGTGAAATCCTTGGGCTGATCGGACAGAGCGGCTCTGGCAAAAGCACTCTGGCGCTCGCGATTCTCCGCTTGTTGCATCTCCACAAGGGCAATCAACGCGGCGAAATCTGGTTTCAAGGGCGTAATCTGATGGGGGTCTCGGAGCGGGAGATGCGCTCCGTGCGCGGGCGAGAACTTGGGTTAGTTCTTCAAAGTCCGCTTTCCGCCTTGAACCCCGCTCTTCGAATTGGCACGCAACTAGAGGAGGCTTGGCGCGCGCATGTTAAAGGATCGGACGACGCGGCTCGCAAGGCGATCCTCGAAACATTGTTGAGTGTCAGCCTTCCTGCAGAAAGGTCCTTCCTCCGGCGCTATTCCTCGCAACTTAGTGTCGGGCAAGCTCAGCGAGTCATCATTGCCATGGCCATCCTCCACCGCCCTTCGCTGTTGATTGCTGATGAGCCCACCAGCGCCTTGGATACCATCACCCAGTCGGAAATTCTCCGCTTGTTTGCCCAGCTCAGCCGTGAGCTTAGGATGGGAATCCTTTACATCTCTCATGATTTGCTGTCGGTTGCGGCGCTTTGTCATCGCATCGCAATTTTGCATGCAGGCCAAATTCTCGAATGTGCTCCGCCAGCACAAATTTTCGGCGCCCCGCAGCATGTTTACACACAGAAGCTCGTCGCCGCGCTCCCCCGAGGCGCGCTCCTTGATTCCGATGGCGATAAGGTTTCGAGCGTTGTTGCGAGCCATGAGGTGGAGGAAAGCGTCAAGCCATCGGTAGAGTCTTCCATCCCTGACCAAATTCCCAGCATCGTCCGTTAAAGACCCGAGTCACAAACGGCACACAACTGGAACCGGTTGCTAGGAGATGTAAGGAAGGCTGAATACAGCTACAAGTGTGCCCAAACAATTTGTCTCACTACATGGGTTCATGCCATTTCCTGGGAACACCTGAGGTAAAAGGGGCAGATTAGCGCTGATGGTCCGGTTCGTGTGTGAATTCTCAGCGGCGTGAGTGACAACCGGATTCCAAATCCTTTCTTAAGCTTGCCGAGCCGATTTCGACGCGGGTTTGTTGTGATGCCACATGGCAGAGACCGTGACAGAGTAGCAGCTGAAGGCAATTTGTTTCTAATTCCGCGGCGCCGATCACCACTTTAAGATGTTTTTCAAAAGCCCTCTGAGTTCCTCTTGAACGCAGATTCTTTCAAAACAAGGCGGGAAGAGATTACATAACTATTACAGAAGCTCGGAGTTTCGCGTGCTAGGTTCGTAGGGAGGATCGGCAGAAGTGTTGCCGAGGAGTACGAAACGATGAGCATCCTTAAACGTGACAAGACATTTGCGCAGCCTGTTAACTGGACGACGAGCTTCTTCATAGGAGCGTTCCACGTTGGCGCCATCCTCGCATTGTTCTTCTTCACTTGGAAGGCATTTGCCCTAGCGGTTCTGCTTTGGTGGATTGCCGGAAGTCTTGGGATAGGCATGGGCTATCACCGGCTGCTCACGCATCGAGGCTACAAGACGCCGAAATGGATGGAATACTTCCTGACTGTGTGCGGAACCCTGGCCCTCGAGGGAGGGCCGATCGCCTGGGTGGCGACGCATCGTGTCCATCACCAAAATACCGACAGGGAAGGTGATCCGCACTCGCCGTGCGAAGGGGGGTTGTGGGCGCACATGGGTTGGATTCTGACGGGCCAGGCAATGCATAACAATACCAAAGAACTCTTACCTTTCGTGCCGGATCTTCGGAAAGACAGATTTCATGTGTGGATCACCAAGTGGCACTGGATTCCGGTCACATTCCTCGGTGTGCTTATCTTCGCGATCGGTGGCTGGTCGTGCCTGCTATGGGGACTGTTCTTGCGAACGACCGTCGGTCTCCACGCCACTTGGCTCGTGAACTCCGCAACGCATATGTGGGGATCGCAGCGGTTCATCACAGGTGATATGTCCAAAAACAGCTTTTGGGTGGCGATGCTGACGTTCGGGGAAGGGTGGCACAACAATCATCACGCAGCCGCACAGGCGGCGCGTCACGGCCTTGCCTGGTATGAGTTTGATGTGAACTGGTACGGGATCTGGGCGCTGCGAGTTCTCGGTCTCGCGTGGGACGTCAAGCTTCCCGCAGTGAATAGCACGGAAACCCGAACCATGATTCCTGCTGAAGTTACGAAACCTCAGATTTTGCTGCCAGCGCTCCCAAAAAATTAAGCATCGGCGAGCAACAAGAAATGCCAGCAGACGACAGTTTTTTTTGATGGAGCGGGTACAACTCTGACATAAACTAGAAGGCATGCGCATCACACGCCGCACGAAAGCGATCGCATTCTTTATTGCGCTGGGTGCCTGTCTTGTCGCTCTGGCAATCGCGCTCAATGTCGGCTGGATGATCTTCAACTGGCGGCAGGCTGCTCCACTTGTCCTCGGCATCATCCTCTTTCCGCTATTGATCGCCGGTCTTGTGATGAATACGATTTTCCTCGTCCGCGAAATTCGCCGAAATGAACAGCAAGACAGCTTCCTGAATGCCATCACGCACGAGCTGAAGACACCGATCGCGTCAATTCGGCTGTATCTGGAGACGCTTGAGAGCCGACCACTGGTCGAAGCGCAGCGCCGAGATTTCTATCACATCATGCTTGAGGACACGGATCGCCTGCTTGGTACGGTGGAGCAAGTGCTCAAGGCCAGCCAGGTACGGCAAGGCAGTCTGCGACAGAGTTGGCAGGGTGTCAACTTCAACGAAATCGTGAGCGATATGCTCGAACTTACCCGGTTGCGGCAGCACTTATCCTCCAGCGCATTGCATTGGGGCAGTAAGCCGTCCGATGAGATTACTGTTATAGGGAGCGCCGAGGAGTTGCGCACCGCAGTCTTCAATCTCTTTGACAATGCCGTTAAATACTCGGGGGAAGAAAAGAATATCGTTGTTGATATCTTGACCCCCAACATCGATACGGTTGCGCTGCGCGTACTTGACCACGGTGTCGGCATCGGAAGGAAAGAACTGAAACGCATCTTCAACCGGTTCTACCGGGCGCCAAATCCTGCCACGGGACAGGTCAGGGGAACCGGCCTCGGTCTGTTTATCGTGCGCTCAATCGCCCGCCGCCACGGTGGTGATGCCTACGCTGAAAGCGAAGGCGAAGGCCTCGGCAGCACGTTCACGATGCGCCTTCCTAGAGTTTATCGCGTATGAGCCGGATACTCATTGTCGAAGACGAGATGCATCTAGCGCAGGGACTTCGGTTCAACTTCGAAGCCGAAGGCCACTCCGTGGATATAACGGAGCGGGGTGAAGACGCATTAACCCGTCTGGTGAAGAATCGAGAAGACTTTGATGCTCTTGTGCTCGACGTCATGCTGCCGGGCAAAGATGGCTTTTCGGTTGCCCGCGAATTGCGCGAAGCGAAGAATTACATCCCACTGCTTATGTTAACTGCTCGGGGGCGACCGGAGGATGTGCTCAAGGGATTCGAATCTGGCGCAGATGATTATTTGGCGAAGCCGTTCAACCTGGCTATCCTAATCGCGCGGATCGAAGGCCTGCTGCGCCGGAAGAATTGGTCGCGCATCACGAATTCTGCCACTGGGGATCACGCGCGCCCAGATGCAGACTCGCAGGACAGCTTCCGATTCGACGACAAAATCATTGATTTTCAGAATCTTCAATTGCGTTCCGGCAGCAACATCGTGCAACTTACTGTGATGGAGTCAGACCTCCTCCGCTACTTGATCAGGAACGCTGGACATCCGGTGTCCCGGAAAGCGATTCTTCAGGAAGTCTGGAATTTGCACCAAGATACAGATACGCGGGCCATAGACAACTTCATCGTGCGCTTGCGCCGTTATATTGAGCCTAAGCCCTCGAAACCCCGCTATTTGCTTACAGTTCGCGGACTCGGATACCGGTTCCTTTCAAATCCAGAGCACTAAATCACCCATGCCGGCATGTCGAACAACTTCCCGCAGGAAACCTGCCAGTGCCCGCTGATCTTGGCGCTACGCTCTGTATTTCAGTTCTTGCCGAGATGCCGTCCAGAGCAATCAGGAAGTCGAGCAACTCGTTGACGTTCTCGGTCATAAGAGCTTGTTCGTTTTAGCCAGCGAAACGCTCTAGGGCTTTCCTTTTTGTTTTTTGGCCGGATTGCCCCGGCGCTCAGCCCAGCGCAATATTGCTCTTTTTCTGTCGTTAACCTGCAATTGCTTCTCAATGCTGTCAACCTCCAGGTATTTATGCATTGGGGCGACCGAGCCCGCGGGTTGGGACTGACCCTTTGTTTTTCTTCGCATGGTGTGGGTGACGAGCGCGCGAAAGTGGAGCGGGTCTCTGAGGCTCTGCAATTCTCGGTAATAGTAGAGTGGCGTTGGATGCTTTCCGCGAAACCTCAAGCTCTTCAGGAACTCGATTTCTTCCTCGGTTACGTCACCCCTCACAGATCGGTGCCGGAGGAATTCTTTAAGTCCCGGCTCTTCCTCGGTTTGAGCCGCTTCCCCTTCGACAAACTCGAATTTCTTTGCATAATCCGGAATAAGTCTCCGGTTCAAGACGATTTCCATGCTGAAGGTCGCGAGATCGATATCCCAGGATTCGATCAGGGGATCCAGGAAGGAAACGCAGTTCTCGACGGACACGTTGAAGACATCCGTGTCGAGAAACTCGAGGATGCTGACCCGCATCGCCTCATAACTTCGGCGGCTAAGTCGCGCTACCGCGTGGAGCCAGGTTTCATTCGCCAACTCGTTTTTCGCGACTCTCTTGACAATGTCCAACAGCTTTTGTGTGACGAGGCGCTCGAGTTCGCCGAAGGGTTGCTTCTCGAAAATCACCCGTATTTGGTCCTCTTTGTCGGGCGCGCACTTGCGGAGAATCAGCTCTCGAACTTCTTTGAACAATGGCTTGGGTGGGCCCAAGTTTCTCTTTAATTCCTCGTTGCGCTGATGCTCGGCCAGCCTTGAGAGCTTGCCGCTCGGAAGTTTCAAGAATTTCCCTATCTTGTCGTAGATGTCTGTCCGGCCAGGCTCCGGGGGCAATTTCTTCCCCGTCAGCAGCTGCGAAATATAGGATTCGGTAACTTCGGCGGCGGTCGCCAAATCTCGCTGTTCAAACCCTAGTTCTCGCAGCCGCTGTTTAATCACCAAGCAAACATCCACAGGCGCCTCCGTGGAATTAACTCCATCTGATTAATCGTAGGGATAGTCTCAGATTTCACTTGACAGGTCAAGTTAATTAACCTACGGTGGTTAAGGAACTGAGGGCGCTTTCAGAATGTCTATACCAAAGCAAGTTATCTGAATCCCCCTTGGTCAGCCAACCAAGGAGGTTGACATGTTTGCACGCAAAGTCACTATGCATCTGAAGGGCAGCATTCCGGAGTTCACCCAGACTCTGGAAAGGGAAGTCATTCCCCTTCTTCGGAAACAAAAGGGATTCCTGGACGAAATCACGTTTGTCGCACCGGGAGGCAAGGGATTTGGCATCAGCTTGTGGGACCGGGCAGAGAACGCGGAAAACTACAACCGCGAAAGTTACGCCGAAGTGGCGAAGGCTCTGGCGAAGGTGATTGACGGAACCCCTCAGGTCGAGACCTATGAGGTTGCCAATTCCACATTCCACAAGATCGCCGCTGCTTCAGCGGCCTGAAGCCAATAGGTCTCTTTGTTTGGGGGGCGGGCCAAGTCCGCCCCTTGGTTTTCGACAAGGGACACTACAAGAAGAGTTTTCGATGTGCATGAGAGCTACAAAGCGGGCTAGGAAGGTCCCAGTGAGAGATAAGCCCCGCCGGAAGCGCGAGGCGAGCTTCCGCACCTTAGTCGAGACTCTTGCATCGCCGGTATTCGTTAGCTGCGGAAAGCGGTTCCATTATGTGAATCATGCCGCAGAGGCCATCACTGGTTATACACGAGCGGAACTCGTATCAATGGATTTCTGCGATCTTGTCCAGCCTGATGCTCAAGAGGCAGTCATAGCGCGGGGCGCGCGCGAAGAGGAGACTGGCTTCGCTTCGCGGCGTGAGGTCAGAATTCTAACGAAGAATCACGAGGAGCGTTGGCTTGAGATCATTGCAGCAAAGATTGACTTCGATGGCGTGCCGGCCAAGCTATTCTCGGCTTTCGACCTGACCAAGCGTAAACGAGCGGAACCGCAGGCACGACTCTTGGCCATTACCGATCCCCTTACCGGCCTTGGCAACTATGGTCGGATCCTAGACGTCCTCCGTGCGGAGATGGAAAGATCGAGGCGCACGCGACGGCCGTTTGCTGTTCTGCTGCTGGACTTGGATGGGCTGAAGAATATCAATGACCGCTACGGCCACCTGGTAGGCAGCCGGGCACTGTGCCGCATTAGCGGAGTGCTCCGTTTGTTTTGCCGGGCGGTTGACACGGCCGCGCGATATGGTCGCGATGAGTTTGCTGTCATCTTGCCCGAGACGACCGCCAGTGCCGCAGCGTTTGTTGCCTCTCGTATCCGCGAGCGGATAGCAACGGACAGTGAGCAACCGACTCTTTCCGCAAGCATCGGAGTGGCTGTTTACCCGCGGGACGGTGAGACGATTGAAGACCTCCTACAAGCAGCAGACCGTGAGTTGTACAAGAGGAAGAGCCAGAGTACGGAACAAGCTTCGTTGCTCGTGACCGAGTGAATTCGCAACCAGCTGCGGGTAAAGAAAGTGTCCTCTGAGGGAGGCACGAATTAGCCAGTCGCAATGAAGGAGATCGGAAGATTCGATCAAGGGAGGGATGTATGCATTTACTTGCATGGGCAGGCATTGGCGCAGTCGTTGGCTGGGGAGCCGGCAGAATTTTTCAGGGCGATAGCTATGGTCCGTTTATGGCCATCCTTTATGGGTATTGGTGGCGCTGTGGTAGGCGGGCTTCTGACACGTTCCGTGGGCTTCGGCTACGGCGGAACGATTATCACCACGCTGGTTGCAATGATTAGCGCGGCCCTTGTGACCATGGTGGCTGCTTACGTGAACGGCAGAAGGGCTTACGCCCGTCGGCTCTAAGCATCCCGGCACACGAACGCCGAGGGATCTTGGGCCAATCTCAAGCGTCGCGGTTGCATGCAAGGAATGCGAGCCGAGGCTTTCAAGCTGTTATGCAGTTCTGTCGCGGACCATAGCTATTGTCAATTGATGCCTGCGTTTTCAAGCCCTAGGGAAGGTCAAATGTCAGACAACAACACGCCTGAAACTATTCTCATCAGGGAGAGCACGCTCTTGCCAGCAGGCTTGGCAGTCGAGAGTGAAGTTTTCTTGCCTGGGTGGAGAGTCGTCAAGAATCTTGATCGTTCTACACTGGCTCGAAACATCGAGAGTGCGAATTGGACCTCCTTCTGCATGGGTCGTGAAATCAGAACGACGGTCTTCGGTATTGACGAAAAAAAGATGGTCGTCAGGGCAACCAAGGAGATCTTGGCGAGACTCAAGTCGGAGAAATTTAATTCCTTGGAAATCACTCGGGTCACTTCGGTGACGTCGGAGCGTTTCCTGGGCGTTCGCTCCCTAACGGTTTCCGCCCAATCAAGGCTCATCCAAAAAGCCGTTGTCTAATCCTGCAAAGGATTTTGTCCCGACGATGTTTGATGCCGGAGCAGAATCCGGGCGGGGAAGCGGCGGGGGACAGGATCACGGAGACGCGCCCACAAAGCTGTATACGGCTCTGATTTCAAATTCTTAGGAATTCGTGGGAGATGCAAAAATGAAAACGCTGCACAGCGCGATCCTTTGTCTTGTTGTCCTGCTCCTTACGGCGCCATTGCTTTCTGCACAGGACTTTTCTAAGTATCGGCACTCTATATATCTTGGGAATGAACTTGACCACATTGCTGGAACGTACTGGCCAAAAGATGGCCGACGTAAAGATGATTCATGGCCGTCCAGCGTTAATTCAGGAACTGACTTGGTGGCCCCAGAACATCCCCGGGACGTCCCTCCGATCGGACAGCGTCCAACAGATTCTCTTCTCTTTCTACAATGGCGAACTGTACAAGATTTCAGTGAATTACGATCCATCTTCCACCGCAGGGCTCACTGAGGGAGATATGGTGAAGTCCATTTCGGCGAAGTACGGTCCGGCCACAATTGTCCCGCCGGAGATTGGCTCAGGGGTGGACACCGCATATGACACACAGCAAAAGCCCGTCGCGTCGTGGGAGGATGGGCAGTACGCCCTCAAACTGGTCCGTTCCTTTTTCAGCGATGTGTTTGGGCTGGTCGTTTTTTCGAAATGGGCCAATGCACAAGCCGAACTCGCCATTGCGGAAGCCGTGAAACTCGACGAGCAAGAGGGCCCAAAAAGAGAAGCCGAACGTCGGAAAAAACAAACGGACGACCTGGAAATGGCGCGCCAGAAGAATCAGAAAAGTTTTCGTCCGTAGTTGCAAGCACCCCAATCATTGGTGACTACGGACTGGACGTGCCTCCCATCGCGCTTCCTTTTCGGGAGAAACCAAACCGGTCGGCGTCGCCCAGCGATTTCCTACGAAACGAGCTCGCTGCTCTAGGCTATCCCGGCTTCGCTTACCTTCATCGCGGGCGACGAGTCCGGCACAACCCGGCGGAGGTTCTGTTTACCGCCCTCGATGAACCGGACTTGGATGTGCGAGTTGTTGAGGGCTCCGTGGTTGGCCTTCACCTTCGCAGACCTTGATTGGAACTGGTTGGTCAGAAATGCGAAACTGCATGATCGCCAGAATCGTCTCGGATTCACTGCTACGCTCGCGAAGGAGTTGGCATGGAGAGTCGGCGATCAAAACCGAATGGACAATCTTTCACAGAAAGAGAGTTTGCTCCAGCCGTCGCTTCTGGCGAAGGAAGACACGTATTGCCATGATTCCTTGACGAGAGTCGAGCGCGATTGGCTGCGAGAGCATCGCGCTCCCGAAGCACGCAAATGGAATATGCTTTCCGACCTGGGCGTCGAACGTCTCTCCCATGCGACATCCGATTCCGTCCCCGAGCCCGGCGCTCCTTCCTGCAAGAATTGGACGAGGCTGTTGGGGAGGAAGTCCGCCTGGTATGATGGGTGGGTTTGTTATCACGCAGCTTTACGGGTTTTCTAGATCAACGGTGGACATCGACACGCTCTCAATCGTTCCACGAGACCCAGCGGCAATCATTCGAGGAATGGGCTACCTCCCTGGGAATGAATTAACCATTTTAAGAACTACGTATACGCGGAGCCATAAGTGTGTCATCATAGTTCTGGCCGCGTTCGTTGCCTTTCGACACCTCTCATTTCCACGAGGCTCCTAAGTCCAACTTGCGCCTGCCTTTCGATCAGAAATGACGGCATTCGTGGAACAACCCATCGTCCTGCAATACTTCGAGTTTGGGACCAAGGGAGCACTCCGCGAATACGCTTTCAGTCTTCGCGGACTCGGCGGCGAATCGTCGTGACCATCCCGAACGAAGCGCTTTCGGCACACCGCGCGCGCCACCAAGATGCGCCCGCCATCTGCTCCGTCAGGCTTCGCCGCGAATTTGCCACGCCGGCCGGTCATCCTGCCTCTTCCACGTTCTCGGTGACCGACGCGGAGCTTGCTGCCTACAAGGGCGCACACACTCCCAAGGCCAGGCCCAGCCGCTCGAAGCCCAGAGACGACGAAACCTTTTGATGTCGCTTGCAAAATTATTCGGTTCCAGCAAGCAGAGGAGCATTCTTGGCGCGGCCCATTGAAGACGAGTTCGGTTATTTCCAGCAACTCCTGGTTATCGGAAAGGAGCGCGGCTATCTCCTCTATGACGAGATCAACGAATGCCTTCCCCCAGATCTGCTTTCGTCTCAGGAAATCGACGATCTGTTGGCGCTCTTGGAGCGCCAAGGAATCGAAATACACGAAGACCTGAGTGCGGCAAATGGCGCCCGCGCCGCAACCGCGGTGGACGCTTCTGAAGCGGACCACAAAGAGGAATTCGCCGCGGACTCCGCTCTCGACCTGAGCATCGGTGAGGACTCCAAGTCTCAGGACGCCGTCCGCATCTATCTCCGCGAAATGGGTTCCGTGCCTTTGCTCACTCGCGAAGGCGAAGTGGCCCTCGCCAAACGCATCGAGTGCGGCCAGCTGGTCGTTATGAAGGCCATCACCCGCTCACCCATCGTCGTCAAGGAACTTATTTCCGTCGCGGCCGCTTTGCGACAGGGTGACCGCTCCATCAAGGAAGTGGTGCAATTCCCTGACGAGGAGATCACGGAAGAGAAAATTGCCTTCAAGACGAGACAAACTCTCCGGCAAATCGACTCTATCGCTCTGCTCTACGAGGCCGCCCTCCGCCAGGCGGAAAAATTCGCGGCAACCCCTAAATGGAAAAGGCAAGCCCACATTCGCGCCAAATGGGCGCTGGCTCGCACTCGCGTCCGGATTTCTCTCGAAGCCCGCGGAATTCCTTTCCATTGGCGCGAACGCAGGCGCCTGGTGGATCACTTTCGCGCGTTCCTTGAGCGCCTGCACACACTGGAACGCGACGTTCGACGGCTTCAGCGCCGCATCGACCTCGCCCATGGAGAAGTTGCCGCGGAAGCGCGCAAACAGCTTCGTTCCAATCGCGCCGCTCTCAACGAAATTGCTCTATCTAGTCAGACAGGTTTGACCGCTCTTAAGCGCACGCTGACTGTTATTCAACGCGGCGAAGCCCAAGCCCAGCAGGCCAAGCAGGAACTCACCGCAGCCAACCTTCGCCTCGTGGTCTCTATTGCCAAAAAATATACCCATTATGGCCTGCAGTTCCTCGATCTCATTCAGGAAGGCAATCTCGGCCTGATGAGAGGTGCCGACAAGTTCGATTGGCGGCGGGGCTACAAATTCTCAACCTACGCCACCTGGTGGATTCGCCAGGGCATCACTCGCGCGATTGCCGACCAGGCACGCACGATCCGCGTTCCCGTCCACATGATCGAGGTTATTAACAAGCTGGCCCGCTGCACCCGGCAGCTCGTTCAAGAACTTGGCCGCGAGCCTACCTCGGAAGAGTTGGCCATGCGCATGGATGTCACCATCGAAAAAGTCCGCAGCACCCGCAAAATTGCTCAGACTCCCGTCTCGTTTGAGACGCCAATCGGCGAAGAGGAAGAATCCCACCTCGGCGACTTTATTGAAGATAAAGCCGTGGCCTCTCCCTCGGACACCGCCATCCGCCTCAGCCTCCAGAAAAACGTCGCTTGCATGTTGAAGCACTTGAATCCGCGCGAAGAGCGCATCATCCGCATGCGTTTTGGTTTTGAGGACGGTAATCCGCGCACTCTCGAAGAAGTCGGTCAGACTTTTGACGTCACTCGCGAGCGCATCCGCCAGATTGAAGCGAAGGCCCTGCGCAAACTCCGTCATCCCACACGTTCCCGTCTGGTCCGCCCGTTCTATAAAGATTCTTGGTGAGACAGAGCCCATGAACAGACTTTGCCTGCACCGGAAAAGTACAAATGGAGAGGTCGTATGAAAAGTCTTTTTGTCGGAAATATGAGTTTTCAAACCACGGAAGCAGATTTGACTGCGCTGTTCCAGCCCTTCGGCCAGATCGGGCGCATTCATATTGTCACCGATCGCGAAACCGGCAGGGCTCGCGGCTTCGCCTTTGTCGAAATGCCCAATGATGCGGAAGCCGCCAACGCTATCGCGGGCCTCGATGGCAAAGAGTTCGGCGGCCGCAATCTCAAGGTCAACGAAGCCCGGCCGAAAGGCGACCGCCCCCGCGGTAATGGCGGCGGACGCCCCGGCGGTGGACATGGCCGCGGCCGATTTTCCAACGAGGACTATCGCGAATCCGCGCGGCAGCCGCGCGAACCCCGCTGGTAGCTCACATTCGTCTTCGTTATTGACCCGGGTTAATCGGACTTGCGAGGAGGCTCTGTGACCGTCACGTTCCAAAAGCGCCAAAAGGAAATGAAACGTCTGGAAAAGCAGCGCGCCAAAGCTGAAAAGCGCGCCCAAAAAAAAGAGGCTAGACGCGCCGCAAAAGAAGCCAACACCGCAGCGCCGCCCAATCCCACCGTCTCTACCGAACCCCAGCATCCCTCACCAGAAGATTAGCCGGGCGACCGATTGGCAAGAGCGACGGCCGTTAACCAAAGCTGACATACGGTGGCTCTCGGTTTGCATGCTCCAGTGCCGGGCAGCACGGCGTCAGGGGCAACGGTCTGAATGCATTCAGGCCGGTGTCCGATAACTGTGAACGTGTTTCAAGTGTATGTGCGCTTGTATCGGTGCCTATCGAGAATCTTGAACTGTCTGAGCCGATTGGGGTTATATTTTCTTTTATGATTCTCGCCGATGCTCATTTCTCTCACCCTACTCCCGGCAACTTTGCCCTCGCTTTGCATTCACGTGCTGCCATTCAGCTCGAGAACTTCGCTCGAGGCCAGCAAAAATGGCGGACCGTACGGGCAAAACGAAGGATTGAAGAGCAACCATGATGAAACGTCGGGACGAGGAATCATTTTTGGCGTGCATTCAGCTCGTCGAGCTTGCGCTTTAACTGTTCAAGCTTCTGCCCAGCCTCGCCGAGCTTGCCCTCGGCTGTCAGTCGCTGGTAGTCGGCGAGATCTTTGGCGGCACCGGCGATGAGCGCGTTCAGATCAGACGTAGGCCTTTTCGTGGCAGAAGAGGGCGGTGCGTTTCCTGCCGCTTCCACTGGAGGCGCGGACAGCGACGAGGCCTCTCCTCCAAACAGAGCCTTCATCGCCGAGTCGAACGTCGGTCCGTAGGCAAGCCGTTCTTGCAGCACAAGCACCACCAGGCGTAACTCCGGCATCGGGCTACGTTCGGCCTGCAGATAAATCGGCTCCGCATATAACAACGCGCGCCCACATGGAATAACCAGCAGAGTGCCGCGTCGGACATGGGAACCTTGTTGATTCCACAACGTCAATTGTCCCGACAATTGGGCGTTCTGATCGATACGCGCTTCGACCTGCAGAGGGCCGTCTACCAGCTTGTTTTTCGGGAAGTCGTAGACTATCGACGTACCATACTGTGCACCGTCACTGCGTCCAGCAATCCAGCCAATCAGGTTGTTCCGGTTGGCCGGCGTGAAAGGCAGAATCTCAACGAACTCGGCGTTGGTTTCGCCCGGCAGTTTCATAAGCACGAAATTCGGTTCTATAGCCAGGGTTTTCTGCTGACCGGACTCGTCCATGCCGACTTCTGAAGCGACGGTCCATAGGTCCTCACGGTTATAGAACACTTGCGGATCCGTCATGTGATAAACGGCGTAAGTGGCCGCCTGCAACTTAAGCAAGAGTTCGGGATAGCGCACGTGTTTGCGCAGCGCTGGTGGCATGGCCGTTGCGTCCTTGAGCAAGGCCGGAAAAATCCGCCGATATGCCGCGATTATTGGGTCCTGTGGGTCAAACACGTACAAGGCGGTGGTTCCATTGTAGGCGTCGATGACGACCTTAACGCTGTTCCGCACATAATTAACCGGGGTACTGCTGAGAGTGTAATGCGTCGAATAGGGGTAGCTGTCCGACGTCGTGAACGCGTCGATAATCCAGAAAAGCCGCCCGCCGTCACCAATGACGATGTAGGGGTCCGAATCGTAAGTCAAGAATGGCGCTAGCGTGGCTACGCGTTCACGGACGTTCCGCCTCATCAGCAACTGGCTCTGCTCCGTGACATCATCGCTAAAAGGGAGCTTGGTAATGTCGCCTCGGTCGAATGCGATGAGGACGCGTCGGAGGAAACCGCCGATCTGGATTCCGCCGGTGCCCTCGTAGGACGTCAGGCTGTTCGTTTCGCCCTGTGGGTAATTGAATTCCTGTTGCCGCGTCTTTACATACACGTCAGTGTTGGTGAGTTCGCCGAAATAAATCTCTGGGCGTGTTACAACGATGCTCGGCACGGCACTCTGAATGGGCATGTTACTCAGAATGAGCGTCGGCAGCCCTTCCGGGGTGAAGCCATTCACCGGGTTCATGGTAATACCGTAGCCGTGCGTATAGATAAGCTTTTCGTTGATCCAGTTGCGGCTGCTCTCCGGGAGCCTATCGATGTTCAACTCGCGTGTGGCAAGCATTACCTCACGCATGGTGTTGTTGATCTCATACCGATCAATGTCGATGTCGGGAAAATCGTAGTAGCTGCGGATCTCCTGAATCTGGCGTAGCGTGTCTTGCAGTGCACGCCAATCCCACAGACGGATATTTTGGAGCGTAGCTTGATTGTTCGCAACGTCAACCGCCTCGACGGTAGTCTCCGCGGGAAATTCGCGCGGCAAGAGCTGGTTCAATCCATAGGCTTGCCGTGTGAAGGCAATGTTGTAAGCAATGTAGGGTCGCTCGCGAGCCAGCTCGTTTGGCTTCACGATGAAGCTGCTTACGTACCAGGCCAGGATCTGAACGGCGAGGTAACCGACCACTGCTGGAGCCACGGCTACGAGTAGCCAGCGTAGGCGCGGCACCGACACCACATTGATGTAGGCAATCGCGGCGCCCAGAACGAGCGCCGCAGAGACCACGAGCATGCCGGTCACCATGACGTGGGCATCCGTGTAGGTCACACCATCAAAAATCGTATGATTGTCCAATAATTGCTCGAACCGGCCAATATAGGTGCGCATCGCGACCGTGAGCAGTAAGAAACCAAACGCGAGGGAGAATCCGCGCCACGGCAATGAGGTGTATCTGCCTCGGCCCCCCGCCAGCATCCGGGTGCTGCCGGTGACAAAAACAAAGAAAACGGCGAATAGACAGGCAATCACAGACAGGGTCACCAGCCAGCCCGCAACGAACTGCCACGCGGGAAGTGTGAACAGATAGAAGTTGATCGGCTTGTTGAAGATTGGATCCAGCACGCCGTCGGTCGTGCGCGGCGCATACCAATACAGGGCAAACGTTGGCCACTCCGTCATGCTGCTGGTACCGGTTATCAGGGCGACGACGAGCGAAGCCAAGAGCCCCATGAAGCCCAGGATGCGCTCGGCTGGCAGCCTGAACGGTTGCCCCCCGATGAAGATTGTGCTGCCGGTCGGCAAGTCGCGGGCGTATACCCGCCACAACGCTAGGAACCAACCGTACAGAATGAGAAATGTGACTGCAGAGAATGCCAGAAACACTGTCCACTGAAGGGCCAATGTTTTCCGGAATGCGTCTTCGTAGCCGAGCGATCCGAACCACAGCGCCTCGACATAGTAGGACAATACGGTCCGGCTACTAAAAATGAGAGCGAGAACGACAGCCAGCATGAAGATAAATAGGCGGCGTCGCCGCGGCTGTGGTTGATGCCAGTCGACGATCTCAGCCATAACTGGATTTCCTTTCACATGCGCTTCCGGAGGAGTTCCAACGAGTGCAATTGTACGCTGTCTCTGATTCAGGAGTGGAGATGCATTTGGGAGTGTCGGCGGGGCCATTGCCTGGGTTCTCAGATTCACTTCACCACTACAATCATGTCCTGACCTTCGCCAAAATTCTGGGAGTGTTCAATTCACGCGCAGTGACGACGTTACAAGCCTCCTTTGGGAATTCCTTGATTTTGAGCCTGGGAGCGCGTGCCTGTGAATGTGCTGTTCTATCCGGATGCGCAATTCCAGGAATCTTGGTGGTTGCTGGCCCCCCCCCACAGTGAGGCGCTTCCACCGATCAAGACGGTGCGGCGCTTGTATCGGGAACGCATGCAAGTCGAACAGAGTTTCCGCGACTTTAAAACTCATTTTAGGGCTACGCGGTCTGCGCCTGAAGGTGGACATCGCGGACCGCACCGGTCGCCTCTCGCTGGCCTTTACCATGGCCTATTGCAATTCTGCGGCCGAGCACGCTCGCAGGGATCTCGAGATTCCTGGTCGCCTTCTTCGTCACGAGAGTTGTCGAACCCTGAGTGTGTTGTACCTATCCACTCCAGGCCGCTTCTCGAAAAGACGGGGGGTGGGCAAGGGTTTCCTTCAAGCCGCCTCCCCGTTCGTGGACGGCCCTATGATTTTCGAAGGCGGGGGCTATCCCGATGGGGCCGCTCCTTCGGTCGGCGGCTTTCCGGTGTCCTAGTTTTTGGAGAGTACTTGCGATTGCGCATGGACAGAGTTAAAGCCAATGGCGTATCTACGACCTACAGGCAGAGCCATGGAATCGGAGAAGTCGCATGGTGCAACAAATTGAGGGGTTGCGCGACGAGGTGCGTTGTCGCATGGGGGTCGACTTAGCCGAACTTGCAAACGACCAGAACGTGACACGCGATGGATGGATTCGCTGTATCCGTGCCGCCAGTGATTTTGAGGACGCGGTCGAGGTGATCCTGAACGACGCCTGGATACCCAACTCCTTGCCGCAGCTTACCGCGTTTCTTATTTGCATAACGGACAATATTCGCAAAACCCGGGCCAACGTCGATTTCGGACGCGACCTTGCTCTAAAAGACGGCCCTGACTTGTGGTTCTGCATGCATATGGCCCGCAATTTTGAAAAGCTGCTTGAAATGCAGCGTGAGGTTCTGATGGATGCGGTGGTTAAGCTCACGCCGCCGGCTAAGTGGGCGAACTAATGGAATCGAAACACTGCCACAAGCAGAGCCACATAAGGAATTGGCGCGAAGACCGAAGCCCTACCGCTTGGTCAGAAGCTTGAGTTGCGGCTGCAGGCTTGCGGTCGGTTCTTCCAGAAATACCCGTGTATCCATCACCGTCTCTGACCGAATTGCCATTCGATGATTGTTTGGACCTTGGTAAAGGTTCTCCGGCTGCAGCCGTTTGAACAGTCCAAGCTCACGTATCGCGGCGAGTAGCTTTTCCCGTTCCAGTCAGTCGGCCATACTCCGGTATTGCGTCAGCAATACAATGGAGTTCTCATTGCCCAACTTGTGGCTCGCACCTCTCTTGGCCCACAGGACGCGAGGGGAGCTTTACGGGCCGCCAGCAGAATCAGTAATTGGATTTGGCGGGCGGCTGCAACGCCTTGAAATCGCGGGACTTAGAATTATAGGGTCGTGTTCGAATCCCGCCGGCCCTAGCAACCATCCCGTTTGCCGAGAATGACGGCCACTCTCGCAAGGCGGCAAAACGCGGCAATCAGAAAGAAAACGAGCCTCAGGCCCGAGCCTATGACCGAGCCCTCCATCGGTTGGACGGTGATTCGGTTGCCAATGCTGACTCCCGCGCGGTTCAGCGGCGAGTCAACGCGCGATCGCAAGGAATCGTTCATCCCAGAGAACGACGTGCTCCTGAAAGCGCTCGACCTCCTTCTCCGTGCCTAATCGAAGAATCGGGAGCGCGCTCATTCAGTCTTCCATTCTGCGGCCCTTCGAGCGATCCGGGACCAACGCATGCGCGAATACCTGGCGCCGACTATTCGCCCGTTTCACTTAAGCATCTCCTATCCGAATTCCGGTCCCAGAATCGCGCAAACCAGCTCAGGCTGGCCGGGATACTCATTTCGCCCGCGAAACATTCTCGCGAGCGGCCGCGAGTACTCGAATCCTCGAGCCTGCAGAATCCTCTTTATAAACGGGTTTGCGTTACTGCAATCTGTCAGGACAACTTCCCTAGAGGATTGCGCAAGAAATCTGTCGAGAATTCTATGGCCCGTCGCCTCATCCTTGGCGATCCACGGCCCAAGGTGATCAGCAAACGAACCGCGCCTTCCGAACGCGTAGCCTTCCATACCGCCCGCATTCCACACGCTATCCGTGAAACGCGGCGCCGCGCGATTCACCGCTCTCAATACCGCACTTCGGTCTGCACCAAACACTTCGCGATCGGCTTTCAAAACGTTTTCTAGCAGAGGCGCGGGCATGAACTCGTCCGGATCGGTTTGACCTTGACGTGGTAAATCCTCTCTCCTTCTCTTCAGCGTCCATCTCTCGAGTTCATACTCGCTTGCAAAGCCAAGCCCTTCATAAATTGGTTTCCCGAGCGGTGTTGCGTCCAATTTGATGCACGGCACTTGAATGGAATCGAGATACTCAAGGCATTTCTTCAATAGCGTTGTTCCAATCCCATGGCCTCGATTTTCCGGATCCACCAGCACCATGCCCACCCACGCAAAACGTCCTCCATAGACGATCGTCGCCGCAGTTCCGCGCACGACGTCATCTACTTCTGCCACAAAACATCCATCGCGGCCGGCATTCAGAAATATCCGCCAGTCCGCCTCTGTCTGGTTCCATCCTGCGATGTCCTTCAGTCGCGTTCCCGCAGGAATATCCTTCTCCGTCATGGTCCGAATCTGCATCAGCCGTTGCCTGCCTCAGCGCGTCGCGGCTTGAGAAAAGCCGCGGTACCGCAACAAAGGATTTTGCTGTATTCCGCCAAATGCGGCTAATGTTTCTTTATCCATTCGAGTACAATTCCGCCTCTGTATTCTTGCAAGCGGGAAACGCGCGTGATTCCACACAATGAAAGGTCAATCGCTAGCATTGACGAGCTCGAACTTCTTCTCAGCGAACCCCATGAGTCCACGGTCCGCGCACTCGCCCGGCTCCCCGGTGACGTTCTCGTTCTTGGTGCGGGCGGCAAGATGGGACCAACTCTCGCGCGCATGGCCAAAACCGCCTCGGATCTGACGGCAACTCCCCGCCGTGTCATCGCCGTTTCCCGCTTCCCCTCTTCGCAGCTTCGCGAGCGTTTGCAGTCCTGGGGCATTGAAACCATCGGTTGCGATCTGCTCGATCCGGCATCGCTCGCCCGTCTACCCGATGCGCCGAATGTCATCTACATGGCGGGAATGAAATTTGGCGCTACCGGGAACGAATCGCTCACCTGGGCTATGAATTCCTTGTTGCCCGGCCTGGTCAGCGAGCGGTTCCGCCATAGCCGGATTGCTGCATTTTCCACTGGAAATATCTACGGACTGACTCCCGTTGCTCGCGGCGGCTCGCTCGAGACCGATGCGCCGAATCCCGCCGGTGAATACGCCATGAGTTGTCTCGGCCGCGAACGCGTCTTGGAGCATTTCAGCCGGACTGCAAATACCAAAGTCTCCATTCTCCGCCTCAACTATGCCACAGAGCTTCGCTACGGTGTTCTCGTGGATATCGCCCAGCGCGTTTATTCCGGCAAGTCCGTCGCGATTTCCATGGGCTATCTCAATGCCATCTGGCAAGCCGACGCTTCCGCCGTCGCTCTGGCATCGTTGCTTCACGCCTCCTCACCCGCATTTGTTGTCAACATCACCGGCCCGGAGGTGCTCAGCGTACGCCGGTTAGCCGAAGATTTTAGCGTGCGCTTCGGCAAGCCGGTGCACTTCGACGGAGTGGAGGCGTCCGACGCGCTGCTCAGCAACGCTGAAAAGGCGTTTCAAATCTTCGGCAAACCACGCGTTTCTTATCAACAGATGATGACTTGGATCGCGGATTGGATCGAACGGGGCGGCGAGACGCTGGCGAAGCCAACTCATTTTGAAGAGCGTGCAGGCCGTTTTTAGCTGGTCGCTCCAGTCGCCAGAAAGGTGCATCGTGGGAGTGCTCCTGTCGCCCGGAGATCTGTTTTTCGAAGGAATTCACTAATAAACTATGCTCGTGCCACTCCGACTCGATCTTCACCGACTCCTCGCCCGCGGCACGGTCATCCCAGCGCATCCTCTCGCGCTTGATTCCCGTCGCCGCCTGGACGAACGCCGCCAGCGCACCCTCACTCGCTACTACATTGCGGCGGGCGCGGGCGGACTAGCCATCGGTGTTCACACAACGCAATTCGCCATCCGCCAGCCGCGTATCGGCCTCTTCGAACCCGTCCTGAAAATCGCCGCTGAAGAGATGAATCGTGCTGATCGCAGCCGTTCTGTTCCTCTCTTGCGCATCGGTGGAATCTGCGGAGACACGTCGCAAGCTATTTGCGAAGCCGGCGTCCTCGCTGATCTTGGTTACCACGCGGGCCTTTTGAGCCTCGCCGCTCTGAAGGATGCCAGCGACGCAGAGCTTCTCTCCCACTCCCGCGCCGTGGCGCAAATTCTGCCTGTCGTTGGTTTCTATTTGCAACCTGCCGTCGGCGGCCGCGGTCTCTCCTACAAATTCTGGCGCCAATTCGCGGAGATCGAAAACGTCGTTGCCATCAAAATCGCACCTTTCAACCGCTACCAAACCCTCGATGTCGTGCGTGCTGTCGCCGAGTCCGGCCGCGACATCGCCTTATATACCGGCAACGATGACAACATCGTGATGGATTTGCTCAGTCCCTTTGTTTTCCGGTCGAACGGCCGCATCATCGAACGCCGCATCGTCGGCGGCCTTCTCGGTCATTGGGCTATCTGGACTCGCAAAGCAGTGGAACTCCTCGAGGAGTGCCACCTAGCGGTCGACGCTCCGGCCGGTATTCCAGGGGAACTTCTTCGCAGGGGTGTCGAAGTCACGGATTCCAACGCAGCCTTCTTCGACGCCGCCAATCATTTTTCCGGCTGCACTGCCGGTCTACACGAAGTCCTGCGCCGCCAGGGATTGCTCGAAGGCATCTGGTGCCTGGATCCCAATGAAACGCTCAGCCCCGGGCAGTTCGAGGAAATCTCCCGGGTTTATGCCAGGTATCCTCATCTCAACGACGACAACTTCGTCCGTGAGCATCTCGACTCCTGGCTCGCTCCGTGAAGATGAAGAACACAAGGACGCGTCAAAAGCCGCCGTTACGACCGGTACCGTTTATGCTTTGGCCCGAATCAGTTCGAGATTTAGATCGTTTGGCCGAAGCAAGTGCCAGGGTTCACATGGCGAGGAGCATGCAACCTGACTTCCGGCCCACCATCTTAAGCCGGGCTCGCTTTGTCTCTCCCTGGTCGCACACTGTTTCGCCAGGAGACGGGAATTCTCTCGATCATTACTCATTGCCTGGTTTTGGATTCATGCCTCGATTTGTTACAGGCTGTCTGTTTTTTCTACTTTTGATGTCGCCTGGAGTCTTCGCCCAGGAGTGGCGATCCTATGGAGGCGATGTCGGCGGGACGCGTTTCTCTACGCTCCGGCAGATTAACCGCAGCAACGTCGCCAGATTGAAAAGAGCGTGGACTTATCACATGGGAGAAATGGATCGCGGCGCCAATGAAACCGACCGGCACCACGTCGCCCCATTTGAATCCACTCCTCTCGTGATTGATGGCGTGTTGTACTTCTCTACTCCTTCGAACCGCGTGATTGCGCTCGATGCGGAAAGTAGCAAAGAGATTTGGCAGTTTGATCCTCAGGCCGGGCAGACCGGTCGACGCCAGTACTTCCAGCATCGCGGGGTCGCGTACTGGGAGAACAAGAAAGGAGACGACCGGAGAATTCTATTCGGTACTTTTGATGGGCGCTTGATCGCACTGGACGCCAAGACGGGAAAACCTTGCCACGATTTTGGAAAAAATGGGGAGATCGATCTGCGCAAGGGAGTTGCGGATGCTTTTCCCGGCGCGGAATATGCCGTAACCTCGCCTCCGGCAATTTATCAAGATCTAGTTATTACCGGGGCCGCCGTTCCCGAGTATGCCTCGAAGGGCCCAAGTGGCGCGGTGCGCGCCTTTGACGTTGGCTCGGGCAAGCTGGTTTGGATTTTTCACACCATTCCGGACCCAGGAGAAGCGGGGCATGAGAGTTGGAAGGAAGAGGCGTGGAAGGATCGCACCGGGACGAATGTGTGGTCGCTCATGAGTGTAGACACGGAGCGCGGTCTGGTCTTTCTTCCCGTGGGGTCGGCCTCTTACGATTTCTATGGAGCCGATCGCAAGGGAATGGACTTGTTCAGCAATTCCCTAGTCGCGCTGGATGCTGCTACAGGGAAGCTCGTCTGGTACTACCAAATGGTGCACCACGATATTTGGGATTACGACATGCCGGCGCAGCCTGTATTAATCAGCCTGCGGCGCCATGGAAAGGAAATTCCTGCGGTTGCGCAAGTGACGAAGATGGGATTCGTGTTCATTCTCGACCGGCTTACAGGAAAACCGCTGTTTCCAGTAGAAGAGCGCCGTGTTCCCGAGAGCAACGTGCCTGGCGAAGTGGCGTGGTCGACGCAGCCGTTTCCGGTCCAACCGCCGCCCCTTGTTCGGCAGTCGGTGAATGATGCAGACATCAGAACGTCAGAATCGAATCGGTATTGCGCGGAGCTGTTTCATTCGCTGCAGAATCACGGGATGTACACGCCTTACGGCGTCGAACTGACGTTGGTGATGCCCGGCACGCTGGGAGGCGGAAACTGGTCGGGAGGCTCCTTTGACAAAGGCTCGGGCTATTTGTTCGTGAATGCAAACGAGCTCGGGGCCGTCGGAGCGATGCAGCCGCAAGCGGATGACGCGCCGGAACGATTTCGGCGAGGCGCCAAAGGCGGCGAATATGCAAGGTTTTGGGACGAAAACGAGTGGCCTTGCCAAAAGCCACCGTGGGGAACATTGAATGCCGTGGACGTGAATAAGGGAGAGATCGTTTGGAAGGTGGCGCTGGGGAGAGTGGATGAACTAAAAACCACGACGGGCACACCAAATCTCGGCGGATCGATCGTGACCGCGGGCGGAGTGGTATTTATCGGAGCTACAACAGACAGCCGCTTCCGCGCCTTCGATGCAAGAACCGGCGAGCAACTATGGGTCAGCGACCTCGAAGCCAGCGCGCACGCCACTCCAATCACCTACCTCGGCAAGAAAAGCGGCAAACAGTTTGTGGTGATCGCCGCCGGAGGAGGCGGATATTTTAGAGGAAAAGTATCCGATACGCTTGCGGCGTTCTCCCTTCCAGATAAATAGAGCATACTCATTTGTGAATTGAAGCGATGTCTGTGGAGCGATAGAGTGTGCTTCCGACGATTTTTCGAGAGAATGGAGAGTTCGGCGTGATTCGGCCATCGATGGCATTGAAGTTCCACATGGGCGGTAGAACGCTGTCCGGAAAAATCGCCTGCGCTTGTTGTTCTTGGATCCTTCTCTCGCTCGCAACTAAGTTTTCAGCTGCCGCGCAAACCAATGTCGTGGTGGTCCGGCCCAAGCCGATTCATAATGTGCTCGTAAATCCCGGAATGGGCATCACGACGTTTCAAAGGTTCAATGGGCAGGAACTGAATCCGCCTTTGAAGTGGTCCGAGGTAGGACCAGTGACGAAACTGCCGCAAGCGGCCACGAAGCCGGAATTCCCCGGGGCGTCTGTTTCTTATTGCCGCTGGTATTGGAACGTTCTCGAACCGGAGCCCGGGAAGTTTCACTGGGAGATTGTGGACCTTGCTTTCGAGGAGGCGCGGGCGCACGGACAAACGCTTGCGATTCGCCTGATGCCGTATTCGAACCAAGACCCTCTCCCGGAGTGGTATCGGAACTCGGGAGCGCGGCGCGCCAACAAACCCCCGGACAAGGACGGCGAAATCTGGCAGCCGGATTTCAGCGATCCGCTGTACCTGAGGTATTGGGGCGAACTTGTCGCGGAAGCCGGAAAACGCTACGACGGTAACCCTTATCTGGACAGCGTGGACATTTCCTCCGTGGGCTATTGGGGAGAAGGTTGGAGCCCTTACATGCCTGCCTTTCCATATCAGAAGCAGTTGATTGACATTTGGCTCGAAGCTTTTCCGCGAACTACGCTGCTAATGAATTTTGATGAGCAGCAAGCGCTCACCTACGGGACGCAACATGGCACGGGGTGGAGACTCGATTGCCTCGGTGACATGCGAACGAGTTCCACGAATCCCTACTTTCCTGCGGAGATGCTGGAGATCTATCCACAGCAGGTAGTGCGCGCGGGGATTCAAGACGTCTGGCAGCACAGGCCCGTTTCGCTGGAAACTTGCTATACGGTGGCCGGGTGGAAAGAAAGGGAGTACGACCTCGATTACATCCTCGAGCAAGCGCTGCGCTGGCACGTGAGCACGGTGAACATCAAATCCGCGCCAATACCGGCAGAATGGAAGAGTCAATTCGAAACTTTTCAGAAGAAGATCGGCTATCGCTTCAATCTGAGGCGGCTGGAATATTCTCGGGTCGTCATTCCCGGAACCATGATGCCGGTTCATATGTGGTGGCTGAATGAAGGAGTTGCGCCGATCTACAAAGAATTTACGCTGGCCATTGAATTGCGGTCTTCCAAGATGGCGACGGTAATTCCAGTGCCCGTGGACATTCGCAAATGGCTTCCCGGCGATGCCGTCTACGACGGTACCTTGTATCTGCCGGAGAATCTGGCCGAAGGAGATTACGACGTCCGAGTTGCTATGTTAGATCCCCGGACTGGCAAGCCGGCAATTCGGTTTGCGATGGAAGGCCGTCAGGAAGACGGCTGGTATGCCATGGGTTCGCTCAGGGTGAAGACGCAGTGATCCGGGCATACATGGCCGCGCTGCTAGCCGGCGCGAGCGCGGTTTGTTCGCTCCCCGCGAGCGACGCTCCCCCAGCGGAGTTTTTCCGAGTCTTGAAACAGCCTGTCCCATCGGGGCCACGCATCACGCCGTACTTGCGGTATCAAGCCGAACAAGCGTGGAAGGAAGACGAGGCCCGCCAAAAAGCCTGGGACGCCATCCGCGACGAAGCGGGCCTGCTGAAGACGCAAGATGAGCTTCGGCAAAAACTCCTCGAAATGATTGGTGGTTTGCCCGTTGCAAAGACCGATCTGCACCCAGTAATCGTCGGCAAGATTTCCATGGACGGCTACTCCATTGAGAAACTTGTTTTCCAAAGTTTGCCGGGACTGTATGTCACGGCGCTCGTGTATGTTCCAAATGATCATGCGAGCAAACACCCTGCGGTGCTGGTGCCCGCCGGGCATGCAGCGGATGGGAAATTCCACTATCAGGCGCTTTGCCAAAGACTTGTAGTCCGCGGCTATGTGGTGATTTCCTGGGATCCCATCGGGCAGGGCGAGCGGAGTCAGTTCTGGGATCAGAAAGCGCAAAAGAGCCGCTACAACTTGATTTGCGGTGAACACGCAGTGATGGGCAACCTGGCTTATTTGGCCGGGGCAAATCTTGCGCGATGGGAAATATGGGACGGCATCCGCGCCGTCGATTATCTACTTACGCGGCCCGAAGTGGACGGCGAACGAATCAGCATCACCGGCACAAGTGGCGGCGGAACGCAAACCGCCCTAATCGCCGCGCTTGATCCGCGCATAAAACTAGCGGTGCCGTCGTGTTATATCACGGCCCTGCCCATGAGGATGTCGAACCGTATTTTTGCCGATCCGGATAGTGATCCCGAACAGGATTTGTTCGGCATGATTTCCAACGGCGTGGACCATCCGGGGCTGCTCTTGCTGATGTATCCGCGCCCGGTGATGGTGGCGGCCGCGGTGCTCGATTTTGTTCCTATCGAAGGCACGCGCAAAACATATCGCGAATTGCAAAAGCTGTACGCGCGCTTTGGCCACGGAGATCGCATCGCGCTTGTCGAGGGCTACCACTCGCATCAATACTCGCCGGAGAATCAGCAAGCGGCGCTCGACTTTCTCGACCGCTTTAATCAGATGCCGGTGCGTAGCGGCCTTCCTCCCGTAAAAGAACTGGACAACGAATCCTTACGATGCACCCGGACAGGGCAAGTGCTACTCGATTACCGGGATGCAAGATCACTGATGGGGTTGATTCGCGAATATTATATCGGGCACAAAACGGGAACCGCGCGGCAACTCGCCGCGGAATACTACGGGGAGAAATACAGCGGCGTTAAGGATTGGCTGGTAGACGAATACCGCGGCGCTCCGCCTCAAGACCGCCAAATCACCTGGGAAAGTGTCGGCAGCGCGAAAGTTGGAGAAGTCGCGATTGACCGTTATGTGTTGCATCACAGCGTGGAGCTGGAAATGCCGCTGCTGTACATTCATAAGTCCGGCGGCGGCGACCGAAGAGTCGCGCTGTGGTTTCAGGAAAATGGCAAGGCGACGGCGGAGGACTGGCCCGAGATCGAAAGATACCTGAACCTGGGCTACGAGATTATTTCTTTTGATTTTCGCGGTCTCGGCGAGACCCGAATGGCTTACACGGCGGTTTCCCCGGATGATCCATTACTGGGCGAGCTGGACTTCGATCACGCCTATGTCAATCCGATTTCAGGCGTCCTTGCGAATTATGTATATAACTCCCTTTTGACCGGGAGGCCGTATTTCCTCCAGATGATTGAGGACGCGGAGATCGCAAGAAGGTTTGCCGCCGAGAAGTTGCATGTGAACGTGGTTGTGGTGAGCGCTGCGGGAGAAGCGTATACGCTCGCAAGCGCGATCGCCGAAACCTTGCCCGGCATGAGCCTCCAGTCCGAGCCAAACCGGAAAATCTTGAAATGGTCTGAAATTGTGGAACAAAGGCGCGGCAGCTGGCCGATCCAATATCTGTTGCCGTCGGGCGCCTACATCCATTAAGCAACCGCGCTATCGCGACGTTACGGCTTGGCAGGCCAATCCGCCAGCCTCAGGATTCCAAACCGAGTTGGCACGTGAAATGTCTTCCCTTCGGGAATAATGCTCCAGGCCAGAAACTTGCGTCGGTCGTCGCCCTTTCCCGCGGCCCGAAAAAAATTGACTCGCCACTCGGTGCCCTGACGCAGTTGTTTCACATTCATCGCTGCGAGAGGTATACGCATCTCGGCGGTCCAAACATGATGTTCCGCGTCGATGCGAGTTGCGTGCTCGAAGCCGGAATTCCAAGAGGCGTCGTTAAAAGGGTCCCTGGTCTTGTCGATTTCCAGATCGATCCATTGATTGTTCGGGGCTACCTCAAACTCAAAATAATGATTCATACGCTCGGGTTGCGGGTTCAGGAAAACTTCAACGACGTCACGATCCCAAAGTTGCCAGCGCTCGGGCTTCGGATCTTCGCCCTCATAAGTATTCAGCGAATCGTAACGGCTGGAAAACGCAAAGTAGATGTGCGTTTCTGTCCAAACCGACGCAACGCGAGTTGCTGCTTCCGGATAATGAAACTTGCCCGAAGCATCGTTGTCAAATTCCGTCCATTTGGCGTGCCTCCACGGAGGTTTCGACACCTCACCATCCGGCAAGAATTCGACAGAAGAACGTCGGGCCTCGAGTTGCATATCGCTCAGGTAGGTTGATTCAGGCCTGTTGGCGGCTTGGCGTGCGTGAGACTCGGCGAGAGCCGCAAACGCAGCCGCGCCTGCAACGAGCCAAAATGCAGTTCGGAAGGCAACCATCAGCCGATCTCCTGCCGCTTTATCGCACTTTGACAACCGAAAGTAAACGATATAAAAGAAACGAAACGAAAGCAGCGTCGGGAGTTCGGACGAGGAGGGTTCATGGGCGCAATCGGAAGGCGTCGGCTGTTGGAAAGTGCTGGAGTGCTCTTGGCGGCAGGCAGAATTTCGGCCGGAAACGTTGTCTCACCAACGATCGAAGGGGACAACGCCGGGGAGCCCCTACTGCTCAGGAATTTTGAACCACGCAGCATGCTGCATGTGCGTGAAACGAAAGTGCTACGGTCGCGCTATCCCGTCATAGATATTCACACCCACCTTTCGTCAGTCGCCAAACACGCCGGAGGCGTGGGAATCGGCGAGGAAATGCAATATTTCGCGACGGCCGAGGACGTGCTGCCACTCATGGACCGGAAAAACCTTCGCATCATGGTCAATCTCACAGGTGGGGTTGGGAAGGGATTGCAGGAGGCGATAAGAAAGTTTCAGACACCTCATCCCGACCGCTTCCTAACCTTTACGGAGCCCTGGTGGGAGCGTACGAATCAACCGGGATATAGCCAATTTCAAGCTGACGAAATTGTTCGCGCTCACCAAGCAGGGGCACGCGGATTGAAAATCCTAAAAACTCTGGGATTGTACTTGCGCGAGAAAATCTCGACGGGGCCGCTTGTGAAGGTGGATGACAAACGTTTCGATCCCATGTGGGAGGTGTGCGGATCGCTGGGTATTCCTGTGGGGATCCACGTTTCCGATCCGGAGGCTTTCTTTCTGCCCATCGACCGCTTCAACGAGCGCTTTGAGGAACTGAACAATCATCCGGATTGGTCATTCTATGGGAAGGATTTTCCAAGTAACGCTGAAATTTTGGAAGCGCGCAACCGTGTTCTGGAACGCCATCCCAAGACGCAGTTCATTGTGCTTCATGTGGGCAATGATGCCGAAAATCTCCCCTACGTGGCGGAATGTATGGATCGCTTTCCTAACATGCATGTGGAGATGGCCGCTCGCATCGGGGAGCTTGGCCGCCAACCGCGCATGGCCAGGAAGTTTTTTGAGAAATATCAGGATCGAATTTTATTTGGAACCGACGCCGTTCCTCACGGAACCGACACGCCCCAGCAAATCTTCACCGACAAGTTGTATGAAATCTATTACCGGTTTCTGGAAACCGAGGACGAGTATTTCGATTACGCCCCGGCGCCGGTTCCGCCGCAGGGGCGGTGGCGGATTTATGGATTGGGATTGCCGGATGAGATTCTCAAGAAGGTCTACTACGAGAATGCTGCCCGGCTCTTGCAAATCAAAATCTGAGGCATTTTCGAGCGGAAAGAGACGAAAGGGATTGACAAAGCAGCGGGATTCTGCCAAGAAAGAAAGCGAAACAAATGATAAGGAAAGCAAAGGAAAAGGATGACGCTTTTCTTTCTCCGCGCGCTCCTGGGGTTCCTCCTCCTGGCCAACGGCAATGGCGACACGCCCCGCCCCGGTAATTTCAGGATTATCGGGCCGGGAGGTGGAGGAGCCATGTTTCACCCGACGGTCAGTCCGCATGACCTGAATACGGTCCTCGCCAGTTGTGACATGACCGGCGCCTACATCACCCATGACGGCGGCAAGTCCTGGCGCATGTTTAATCTACGGGGTGTCGTGCAATTCTTTGTTTTTGATCCCTTGGATGCGAACACGCTCTACGCGCAATCCGTCGGTTTGTGGCGGAGCCAGGATCAAGGGGCGACCTGGAACCTGGTTTATCCGAAGCCCTCTTCGATAACGGGCCTCAAAATGAGCTCCGATCATTCCGACGAAGAGATCCTCGCTGAGCCCAACCCGCTAGGCAGCATAACGGCCATGGCCATTGATCCTGTCGATTCCAAGATTTTTTATGTGACCGCAGGCGATAGAAGAAAGGGGACGTCTGGTCTTTTTGTTTCCCGGGACGGGGGACAGAGTTGGACAAAGGAAGCAGACTTACCCGAAGTGGCCAAAAGAGTGTGGGTGAATCCAAGTTCTCCGGCAGGTGGGAGAATACTACTCATGGCCGGCGCGCATTTTATTGCGGCGAAAACGCCGTCTGGTTTGCAGAAGATTGCCGCGCCTCCTGTAAACACAATCACGGATATCTCCGCGGGCTTCACTAAGGACGGAAAGGCGGTCATTTATACGATTGGTGATGAGACGGCATTTGTGTCCGACAACGAAGGCACAACCTGGCGGAAAGTGAATTTGGGGCCGGGAAATGCAAAGCTGCGGGCCCTCGCAACGAGTCTCCATAACCCCGATACGGCTTATGTCTCCTACAAGGACTTGGAAGAAGGTGGAGTGAAATGGCTTGGTGTCGCTAAGACGGCAGACGCCGGGCGAACTTGGATCCTGGTTTGGAAAGAAGACAGCAGTCCCACTGCAGAACCGGGCGCCAATGTTCACGACGCCTGGATCACCGAACGGTTTGGGACGGATTGGGGAGAGAATCCGCTGGCGCTCACGGTGGCTGACCAGGACGCCAACGTCAGCTACGGGACAGACTTGGGCAGAACCATGCGCACGACCGACGGCGGCGCAAATTGGGTCGCCGTATATTCGCGAAAGGCAGAGGGAAACGGATGGGTGAGTATGGGGCTCGACGTTACAAGCACCTACGGCTATCACTTTGACCCTTTCGATCACAATCGGCAGTTCATCTCCACAACCGACATAGGCCTTTTCCGCAGCGAAGACGGCGGAAAATCCTGGGTGAGTTCGACGCGAGGCGTGCCGAAAGAGTGGATGAATACGACGTACTGGATTGTATTTGACCCCACAGTGAAGGGGCGGGTGTGGAGTGTTAATAGCTGGACGCATGATTTACCGCGGCCGAAGATGTGGAGGAGAAAAGCGGTTCTGGACTATCGCGGCGGAGTCTGCCGCAGCGATGACGGCGGTCGCACGTGGACAAAATCCAATCATGGCATGGAGCAAACGGCGGCTACGCATATTCTGTTGGATCCCACCAGCCCGCCGGACGCGCGTGTTCTGTATGTTGCGGCGTTTGGGCGCGGCGTCTACAAGAGCACGGATGGCGGAAAGAACTGGACGCTGAAAAATGCAGGGATCGTCCAGAAAGAACCCTTTGCCTGGAGAATCGTGAGGGACTCCAAGGGAACGCTCTACGTTTTAGTGGCACGGCGTTCGGAAGACGGAAGCATTGGAAACGACGGCGACGGAGCGATTTATCGTTCTGCGGATGGGGCTGAACACTGGACACCGGTAGCCATGCCGCAAGGAAGCAATGGCCCAAATGGACTGTTAGTGGATCCGAACACGCCGGCTCGCCTCTATCTAGCGGCGTGGGCTCGGGATAAAGGCGAACACGGCGACGGTGGAGGCATCTTCTTGTCTGAAGATGCAGGCAAGACCTGGAGGCAGGTGCTGGAACGCGATCGCCACATCTACGACGTCACGATAGATCCGCGGGATGCGAACCTACTTTATGCTGCGGGGTTTGAGTCTTCGGCCTGGATGTCCACCGACCGGGGCGAGCATTGGACGCGCATACCAGGCTTCAATTTCAAGTGGGGACATCGCGTCATCCCCGACCCCGAGAACGCGAAAATGGTTTACATCACAACTTTCGGCGGCGGCGTTTGGTATGGTTCGGTGGACGGAGAGGATCGCCCGATCGATATCATGACTCCGCAACTCCAACCCGGACATTAGCACTAGGTTTGGAGGTCAGAAGGAACCGCAGAATTGTATGGACGACGCACACTCATTGATGCAAGACGAATGGCAACGGGCCTTGGCAAAGGACCAGGCGAAAGCAACAGAATTATTTGGGCATTCCGAAGAAGAGCAGCGTCGGCTTGGTTATTTCCACACGATTCGTGAAATCTGCCAGCAGCCATGGACCTGGCTGCGCACTTGCGATCGCATGCTCGATTCACGCGATGGCCTGAACGAAGACCTGAAGGGAATTCACAGTTTGGCGCTCACTGGCTCTGGCAGTTCGGAGTATGCTGGGGAATGTGTGCGTTTTCCTCTGCAGAATGCGCTCGGCATCCCTACGGAATCCATCAGTGGTGGGGCGTTGTTAATGTACGGCGGGAAAGCGCTTCCTCCCGGCAGGCCTGGAGTGCTTGTTTCCGTGGCGAGGTCGGGCGACAGCCCCGAGAGCAGCGGCGCCGTTGAACTGTTGCTGAGCACGGAGCCGCAAATTCGGCACATTGTGGTCACGTGCAACGAGCATGGAAGACTAGCCCGGGCCTGGCATGAAACCAAGAACGTGCGGGTCATCACCCTTCCTAGCGAAACGCTTGATAAGAGCCTGGTGATGACCAGCAGCTTCACGAACTTGCTGCTGGCTGTACGTTTCCTGGGAATGCTCGAGAGAGCGAATGAGTATCGAGCATTGTGCGAGAGGCTCGGCCAAATTGCGAGCGAATTGCTCCGGTCGAAGTTCGATACGCTGGGAAGGATTGGAGCCGCAGACTTTCGGCGGGCGGTGTTTCTTGGGAGCGGGTCGCGCTTCGCAGCCTCGCGCGAAGCAGCATTGAAAATGCTGGAGCTAACGGCGGGGCGCGTGACAACCGTTTGCGAAACGTACCTGGGCTTTCGTCACGGTCCCATGAGTTACGTGCACGACGACACGCTTGTGGTTTGTCACCTATCGTCTGATCGCACCATCCGCGCCTATGAATTGGATTTGCTGCGCGAGTTGGATCGCAAGAGACTTGGGCTGCTTAAGGTCATCGTCGGTGAAAACATCCCGGATTCCGCGGTAAGAAATGGCGATGAGGTTATCGAGTGCCGCGGATTGAGTGAACTTGGCGAGGATGATGACTTGGCGATTCATGTCGTAGTAGCCCAGCTTTTAGCTTTCTTCCGCTGCCTGGAAGAAGGTCTTCTTCCCGATTCTCCCTCGGAAGAAGGAATTATCAATCGCGTGGTGGAAAAATTTCCCTTGCATGCTTCCTTCATGAAACACCCCTTGGATCGCGACGGCAGCGCCCCACGCAAGAACGGGAAATCGAATAAATAAATGCTGAGGGACAGATGGTCATAAATACGTGCCCGCGAAATTCTCTCTCCGGGGTGAGAGCCGGGCGCTGGGCCCCTGCTTTCCTTTTCTTGCTGGTTTTCTCGATACCGACTTGCGGGCAAGTGCGCGTGTGGGAAAGCGTCCTGAAGCTCCCGACCTACGAGGAGGGAGCGCCTGACCCGAATCCTCCTTTTGATCAATTCTCGACTGGCCGCTTCAACTATCCCTATACTCTTCGAAACGAAATCACCAACACGCGCGCGGAACACGAGTGGCGTGCCGTCTATCTCGAAAATGAGTACTTGAAATGTTCCGTGCTTCCGGATATGGGCGGCCATCTTTACACCTGCGTCGACAAAATCAGCGGGCAACCGATGTTCTACGCGAATCCGTCGATCAGGAAAGCTCGAATCGGTTATCGAGGTGCGTGGGCGGCCTTTGGCGTTGAGTTCAATTTTCCTGTTTCCCACAATTGGGTCTCGATGTCGCCGGTGAACTACGCGTTCGCGGAACATCCGGACGGCAGCGCCTCGACGACCGTAGGCAACATCGACAGAGTCTATGGCATGGAATGGATGGTGGAACTGACTCTGCGCGCGGGCTCCACTGTATTGGAGCAGCGCGTCACTCTCAGCAACCGCAGCGACGTTCGCCATCGTTTTTATTGGTGGAACAATGCGGGAGTGCAAGTTTGGCATGACTCTCAAATCCAATATCCTCAGCGCTTTGCCGCCGCGCACGGATTTGCTGAGGTGCAGCGTTGGCCTATTGATGCGCAAGGTAAGGATCTGAGCGTCATTCGAAATCAGACGGATGGCCCCGTATCCTTATTCACGCATGGAAGCCGGGAAGATTTCATGGGAGTGTGGAATCCCCACACCAACACTGGCACAGCGCACTTTGCTGAGTATCTGCAAGTGCCCGCCAAGAAAATCTGGTCGTGGGGTGTGGACCCGGATGGCCTCGATTGGCGCAAGGCTCTTTCGGACAACGACAGCGCGTACGTCGAGCTGCAAGCAGGTCTCTTCCGCAACCAGGAGACGTACGGCTTCCTAGAGCCCCGGCAAGGAATCTCCTTTACAGAGTACTGGATGCCGGTGCGCGACACGGGCGGCATTTCGCGCGCCAACCTGGCAGGCGTAGTTCATTTACAGCGAAATAATGGCATTTTGCACGTCGCATTCAATGCCAACCGGAAAATACCCGCAGCGGCGATCTCCATCCTAAACGGGACTACTTCGTTGCTACAGGAAGAAGAGGATTTGGCCCCCGAGCGTGTCTGGAAAAAAGAAGTTACGATTCCCACCGGCGCGGGAAGCCTCACATTCGAACTCAAGAATCGTGACGGCGCCGTTCTGCTGAGGCAGACCGAAGGCCAATATGACTGGATGCCGGAATCCCAGATCAAGCTCGGCCCTCAGGTTTCCTACAAGATTCCCGAAGAGAGCGGGCGAACTGCGGACGACTGGCTTCAATTGGGGAAAGATGAAGAGTTAAACGGTAACGTCCTGGCCGCCGACCAGACTTACGAGAAGGCTCTGCAGAAATTTCCGGGCAGCTTTGAATTACTTAAAGCCGCAGGACGACTTAACGCCAGCCTGAATCGCTTCGAGGAAGCGATCCCGCTGCTGGCTGAGGTTCATGACCGGAACACCAGCGACACAGAAATTTCCTACTATCTTGGAATTGCGTATGAGGGGCTCGAACGAGAGGAGGAGGCGGCTGACGTTTACGGCGAAGCTCTGCGGTTGCCCGCCTTTCGGGCCGCGGCCGCAGTCCGTCTTGCGGAATTGCAGGCGCGCGCTGGCAAATTAGAACAAGCCAAAGAGTTGCTGACGCTGAGTTTGCAATCCGCTCCCGAAGATTTGCGTGCTGTGGAAGAACTGGCAGCCGTTCACAAGGCGCTTGGAGAAACCAAAGAAGCGGAAACGCTCGCACGCGAGCGCCTCGCGCGCTTTCCCTTGAGCAATTTTCTCCGCGAAGAGCTTGGAAATCCAGACCTTGCGCATTTGGCTGGCGACCCTTATCGCCTTTTGAACATCGCCTACGAATACGCGCGTTTGGGACTCTACCGAAAAGCAGTAGAAGTTCTAGGTCGAGAGTATCCTTCCGTAAGAGCCGATCAGGCTGAACCTGGCTCCGTCGCGCCCCAGAACCATCCGTTGGTTGTCTACTTTCGCGGATATTGCCGCGAGAAAGCTGGCGAGTCTCCGGAAAAGGACGATGCGCAAGCCTCGCGCCTTTCGACCCTGTACATTTTTCCGAGCCGCATCGAAGAGCAGCGGGCCCTGCGCGCCGCCATTCGAAGGAATGAAAGGGATGCAACTGCGCACTATCTTCTCGGAACGTGGCGGTTTGCACGCGGCCAGACGGATGCGGCGCTCTCCGAATGGAATCGCGCCCGCGACCTAAATCCCAAAATACCAGTCCTGCAAGCAAGCACCGGGCTCGCATTGCTCAACATAAAACACGAATTCGCCACCGCGTCCAATGCCTTCAAAGAAGGAATCGCGAACGATCCTTGGAACAATGTGAATTATTCGGGAGCAGTGGTGGCCATGACGCTGCTTGGAAAATCCGCAACTGAGCGGGTGAAAATACTCGAGCGCTATCCCGATTTGAGCCGCATGCCCACGTCTCTGGTGTACGAGCTTGCTTTGAATCGAGCGGAAGAAGGGAACTATGAAGCGGCCATGGATTTGTTCAAGAACCGCTTCTTTGGACGCGAAGAAGGCGGCACGAATGTTCGTCAAGTGTGGGTCGAGGTCAACTTGCAGCGAGCGTTGACACTTGCGCGAACAAACCATTGCAAAGATGCTCTCGCCGTTTCGAAGTCCCTGGGTTCTCCCGTGAACGGCTTGGCGTTTACGCAAGACGGGCTCGCCCCATTTCTGGATTCGGCGCGAAGTCACTTTTTGCTTGGCGAGGTGTCGCTAGCGTGCGGCCAAAAGAAGGACGCGGATGAATTGTACCGCCGCGCCGCTCAAGCGGACGGATCCTCGGACATGGTTTGGGCGTGGGCCTCCGCTCGGAAGGTCGATGGCTATGATTCAACGCAATGGCAGGCGCGTCTCAATGCCGCCTCGTTGCAAGCAGAATCCAATGTGCAAACCAATAGTTCACCGGGTTGGTGGCTGTATACCGAGGGAGTTTTGCAAATTGCGCTCGGAGAAACGCAGAAAGGAGACGCGTCGCTGCGGGAAGCATTACGTGCGCCGGAAACCCGCATGTCCCATTACCTCAGCCGCCTGGCACTCGCGGGAGCTACACCTCAAGCTAAACCTCAATGACCTCGATGCCCCTCTTACGAAGCCCCTCCGTGAATTCCTGAGGAGCTCGGTTGTCCGTAAATAAACGCCGGATTCGATCGAAAGGTCCTATTCTCGAAACGCTGCGGCGGCCCAATTTGCTGAAGTCCGTAATCACATTTACTTCGCGCGCAGAACGGATCATCACATTGTTGAGTTGGGCTTCAAGCACATCGGGCGTCGAAGGGCCGTTCTCTAAGTCGAAACCGTCGACCGCGAGGAAGAGCCGGTCCGCGTGAAACTCGTTCATCATCGCTTCGGCCTGCGGTCCTACGAACGAATAAGAAACCGGGCGTAGCAATCCGCCGATCATAATCAGGGAAACGCCGGGCAAATCGGCCAGTTCCATGGCGATGTTCAATGCATTGGTGATGACCGTGAGGGGCTGCGTCTTCATGCGTTTCAAGTGCCGCGCAACTTCCGCTGTGGTCGTACCGGAATCGAGAATGATGGTCTCCCCGGGTTGCACCAATTCGGCGGCTGCTTTTCCAATCCGAATCTTTTCTTCCCTGTGCAGAGTTTCCTTGGTGCCTAGCGGGTAGTCTTGCGTAGCTTCCAGCCGCCGAACCGCTCCGCCATGGGATCGAACCACGGCTCCCAGGGAAGCAAGCGCATCCAGGTCGCTGCGGACCGTGACTGCCGAAATTGCAAAGCGCTTCACCATATCGGCCACGGTGACTTGGCCTTGTTGATCGACAAGATCCAGAAGGTTTCGGCGCCGCTGTTCTGTCAAAAGGCGGGCTTTAGGGCTCATGCGGGATTTTCCATTGGTGGCAAGTATACGGTCCTTCCGGCCTGCCAGTCAAAGTAAACGAAAGTATTGAGGCTGCCAATGTTTTCGTCTTCTTTCTTTGCCCACTTTATTTTTTGTTTGTTGTTGTGTTTGCTTTCCTATTGTGCTACATCCTTGCGGCGGCAGTTCCTTGGAGGTGTCCTTTGAAGCGCACAGCTGCATGGGTTTGCGTCCTCCTGACAATCCTAATTTCGGCAACCAAAACGATCCACGGGCAGGGTAATCTTGGCGCCATCACAGGAACAGTAGCGGATTCGAGCGGCGCCGCAGTTCCCGATCTCCCGCTCACGATTACGAACGTCGAGACCGGAGTGAAGTGGCCAGCCACCACCAGCAGCGCCGGCTATTACAGGGTGGCTGTGCCTCCTGGCACTTACCGGTTGGAAGCACAAAAGCAAGGTTTCAAGACAGAAGTAGTCGACCAGATTCTCGTGCCGGTCGCGCAGGTGGTTACGGTTGACGTGACGCTGCAGGTGGGCAGTCAATCTGAAGAAGTCGAAGTAGCGTCCGCCACGCCGTTGCTCACGCCCTCCACCGCAGAAGTAAGCTCTTCCGTGAGCCCGCAAGAATTTGAGACGCTGCCCATTGAAGTTGGTGATGGAGGACGCCAACTCCAGACTTTCATCTTCACCAGCTTGCCGGGAACCGCGGGCGGTACTTTTTCGGGGTCGATCAACGGCGGCCAGCTCTTCAGCCATGAAATTCTCATAGACGGCGTAACCATTGGCCGTTACGACCTCAGCGGAGGCAGCCTGGATGAGTTCAGTCCTGGAACAGACTCAATTGGCGAGTTCAAGGTGCAGACGTCCAATTACTCTGCGGAGTTCGGCGAGACAGGCGGAGGCATCGCTAATTTCAGTTATAAATCAGGAACCAATGATTTTCATGGGTCGCTTTTTGAATACAACAAGAACCCCGTGTTTAACGCCACAGGTGTGTTTGGCCCTCCCAAGGACAATCAGAAGGAAAACAATTTCGGAGGAACAATCGGGGGCCCGATCAGAAAAGATCACACTTTCTTCTTCTTCAACTACGAAGGCGATCGCTTCCGAAGCTTTGCTTTCGCGGGCAAGATGACGTTGCCGACAGCAGCGATGAAGAGCGGCGATTTCAGTTCCTGGTTGGGATCCCAGGTCGGCACTGACGCGCTAGGTCGACCCGTCTTTAGCAATGAGATCTACGACCCGACAACCACGCGCAATGTGACTGCAGGGCAAGTTGACACTAAGACCGGTTTGACTGCGAACGCCGACGCCGTAATCCGCGATCCGTTTTCGTCGGGCGGCAACTTAAACATTATCCCTGCCGCTGAGTTCAGTAATGCTACATCTGTTCTCCTCCCCATGATTCCTGACCCTTCGTTGCCAGGAAACATCAATAACGCCTTCCGACTCAACGGCTGCTGCCCAATACTCTCTCGGAATGCGTATACCGGCAAAATCGATCACGTCCTCACGAGCAGGCAAAAGCTTTGGGGGTCCTTTACTTGGAATAAGAGAGACCGGTATAACAGGAACAACAGCAGGACATTCCTGCCCTTTCCCGGACAACCGATCAACCCCGTTAAGCGACAGATCGTGGGTGGTCCGCAAGTGCGCATCGCCCATGCATGGACGATCAGCAGCCGCAGCGTGAATGAATTCTCTGTGGGCTACAACCGTTTTCAAAACAAGAACAACATCACCGATAACGCCAAATTCACTCCGCAGTTGGGAATTCCTGGCATTCCCAACGACTGCTTCCCGCCCATGAAATTCAGCGGCCATGTTCAGGTTACTCCGCTCTTCGGCGTGGGATGCAAGAACGTCGACCCTTCCGAGAGTTACGTTTACCAAGATACCTTCAGCTATTTGCGCGGCAAGCACAGCCTGAAGTTTGGCGGAGAGTTTCGCCGCTATCGTTACAACACTTTTGAGCCCGGTCAACTCTCGGGCAGTTTCTCTTTCACCGATCGCGAGACGTCGCTTCCCCTCTTTACTTCGTCGACTGGTCATCCTTTTGCCAGCTTCATCCTCGGGGCCGTGCAGAGCGGCACCCGCTCCATTTATACCACCGAGCCTGGCTATCGCGCTGGCGTATATGCCTTTTTTGCCCAAGACGACTTTAAAGCCACACCCAAACTAACTCTCAATCTTGGGCTCCGCTGGGAGATTCCAGTGCCTCAAAGAGAAGTGCTGAACCGCGAGTCGGGATTCGACCCAACCGTGCCAAATCCTGGCGCCGACAACATTCCCGGAGCCTTGGTGTTCCTGGGCAGTTGCTCAACCTGCATCCACCGCAATTCCTTCCAGGATTGGTACTTCAAAGAGGTAGGACCGCGCTTCGGCCTGGCCTACCAGATCTACAAAAATCTAGTCTTTCGTGGCGGTTACGGAATCTCCTACGGTCCTCCTATCGAAAACAATTTTGGCAGCCAAAACCTTTTCGGGTTCAACAGCGCTGTGAATTTGAACAAGGGATCATCTCCAACTGGATTTCCCCAAGATCCAGCGACCTACTTGTCGACCCTGAAGTCGGCTCCTTTGCCAGCGCTGGCACAGGTAGGTGTTCCTCCGTATACGGGACCAACACTGCCTAATCGTGATCCGGCATCGGCTAACGGACAATTTATCGACTTCATGCCCAGGAATGCTGCGGCACAGCCGTATGCCCAGAACTGGAGCGCCGGATTTCAGTATTTGCTGCCCTACGACGTCCTGCTTCAGGCCGACTATGTGGGCTCGAAAGGCACACGCCTTCTGAATGGCTACTTTGGCTCCTCATTCAACCAGGCGCCCACAAAGTTTCTAGGCCTGGGCGATTACTTGACCGAGGATTTAGCCTGTGCACTAAGCAACTGTGACACCGCCGACTTCCCGAATTCAGCGGCCATGCTCGCTCAGCTTGGGGTCACCGGCCTGCCGTATCCTGATTTTGAGAACAACAACTACGACACGTCCGTGGCTGCGGCCATCCAGCCTTTTCCTCAGTTTCAGGGCCTCGTCAACAACTATCCGACCATAGGAAATTCCACTTACCACTCTCTCCAGCTCATGGCTCGCAAAACTATGCGGCACGGCTTGAGCTTCATAGCCGCCTACACCTGGTCCAAGACTCTCACGGACACGGACAGTGCCCTTTCCGCTTCTGGCAGTCAGGTGGTTCAGGACTTTTATAACCGCAAGGCGGAGAAAGCGATCGCCAGCTTCGATTTCCCTCAATTCCTAAAACTCACCTGGATCTATGAGTTGCCGTTCGGGCATGGCAGGAAATGGCTGAACACTGCCGGGCCAGTCGACCGCCTGGTTTCTGGGTGGCAGCTTACGGCAATCCAGAACTACTCCTCCGGCGATCCGCTGGTTATCTTCTCGTCCTTCTCCCCCGGCTTTTTTTCTTTTGCTAGCTCATGTGGCGCGGCATCTTGCGGGTTGCGCGCAGATGTTATCCCCGGAGTCCCTCAGACCTTGCCCACGCACGGTCTGGACATCGTCAACGGGACGCAGTACCTGAACCCCGCTGCGTTTGCGACGCCACCTCGTTCTCCCGTCAACTCCTTCGCTCTTCGTTTTGGCAATTCGCCCGGTTTCCTGCCGCACACTCGGGGACCAGGCCACACTAGCGAGGATTTTGGGATTGTGAAGAACACGCGGATAACAGAACGAGTCGGAGTTCAGTTCCGCGCGGACATGTTCAATGTCTTTAACCGCACTGGTATGGGCGATCCGGATACGTGTGTGGATTGCGGCACATTTGGCATTATCAACGCCCCGGGCCACGATCCGCGAGTCATTCAACTCGCCTTGCGGCTCACCTTTTGAGCGCGTGCGCCTGCGGCTGAGGATTACGTTCTAGTTCGCGGAAACGCAAACAATTAGCATGAGCAGGAAGGGGCGGACGAAAGTTCGCCCCTTTTTCGCAAGAGAAAGCATTTGAGCTGCAAGCCACTCCCGAACGGAGAATCGAAGTGAAGCTGTCCCCCGGAAAGCGCAAGAGACTCGAATTCGTTTCCGATCCTCGCGGAGTTATTGCGGCGCTTGCCATCGACCAGCGCGACGCGCTGCGAAAACTGTTCTCCGCGGAGCTGAAAATCGAGAAACAAGCCGTCCCCCGTGAACAAGTGGAAGAATTCAAGTCCATCGTCGTGCGCGCGCTCTCTCCGCACGCCAGCGCCGTGCTTCTCGAGCCCGAATACGGTTTGCCCGCCGCTGCGCAGCGCGCCTCCACTTCAGGACTTCTGATGGCCTACGAAGTCAGCGGCTATGATCCCAGCGTTCCCGGCCGCATTCCCCGGTTGCTGGAAGGCTGGTCCGTGCGCCGGCTGCTTGACGCCGGCGCGCAGTGCATCAAGGTCTTGCTGTACTATGCGCTTTCGGATGCGCCGGAAATCATGGATCGCAAGCGTGCCTGGGTGGAGCGTGTCGGTTGGGAATGCGCCGGCTCGGACGTCCCATTTTTTCTTGAAATTGTTCCTTATCAGGCTGGCGTGGAGGATCAAAGCCGCGAATTTGCGCGTTGCAAGCCGGAAGTCCTATCGAGCGCTATGAAGGAATTTTCGCAACCCCGCTATTGTGTGGATGTTTTGAAAGTGGGAGTTCCCGTAACCATGGCTTACGTTCAAGGTTCTTCGGCTTGTGACGGAACGTTTGTGCACAGCCGCAAGGACGCTCTCGATCTTTTTCGCCGCGCTGCGGAAGCAGCCGCAAAACCATTTCTGTTTCTCTCCGCGGGCGTCAGCAATCGCGTGTTCAACGAAGCTCTCGAGCTTGCCTCCGAGGCCGGCGTTCATTTTTGCGGCGTCCTTTGTGGACGCGCCACGTGGAAGGACGGGGTAGGCGTTTTTGTCCGCGGTGGAGCGGAGGCCCTTCAAAAATGGCTGGAAACCGACGGAGTGGCGAACATCCGAGCCGTCAACGCGAGCCTGCGGCATGCCACGCCTTGGTTGGAAAAGTATCCCGCCAATGAATAAGTCAGAGGCAGGTCCGCGCGGTCAGAACGCCCTTTTTTTCTGTGTGAGCTTGAATCCTGCCATCGACACGCGACTGGTGCTAGATGAATTCCAGGTCGGACGCGTCAATCGCGTCTCCGAAGTCCATCGCACGCCGGGGGGCAAGGCCGCGCATGTAGCCATGGCGCTCCAAGGTTTAGGGGCAAATCCTAGGTGGATTGGTTTTGCCGGTGGCGCAACGGGAAACGAATTAATAGAAGGGCTTCGCCGGTTGAAAATCGAAGCAGTCTCTGTGCCCACAGTCCAATGCACTCGCGTCAACCTCGAAATCGTGGATACTCGTGCCACGGTAACCGAAATCCTTGAGCCCGGAGGAACGATTGCACAGTCCGAGTGGTGCGAATTTCAAAAAACTTGCGCCAATGAGTTTCAGCGAATAGCGAGCAAGAAAATTGTGCTAATCTCCGGGAGCCAGCCTCCGGGTGTTCCCGCGGAAGCCTCTGCCGTGCTTTTGAAATTGGCCCAAGCCTCCGGCTGCCTCGCATTCCTCGACACCAGCGGCTCACCTTTGGGGGAAGCGCTGGCCGCCGGCCCGGACTTCGTCAAGATCAATCGCGAAGAAGAGCGAAGCGTCACCGGGATTGTCGTAAATGACCCCCTCTCTGCAGGTGAGGCGGTGCGGAAACTGTTGGGGTGCGGCGCGAAGTCTGCAGCGATCAGTCTGGGCGACCGTGGAATTGTCGGAATTCGGCAGCACGATGAGCCTGCAGTTCATGTCTGGACCGCTCCGTTGCGCGCTAAATCTACAGTTGGTTGCGGCGACTCGGCTCTTGCCGGTTTTGCATTCGCCACTGCGGCGGGCCTTCCCTTCGAACGCAGCCTGGCTCTGGCGGTGGCTTGCGGAGCGGCCAATTGCCTCGCGCCGCTTCCGGCTCGCATTAAAAAAGAAGATGTTTCGCGCTTCGAGCCGAGTGTTCGCGTCGAGCGCGTCATGAAAAAGGAGACTGCGCGGTGAAGCGCTTTGACATTAGCGTCGTCGGCGAACTCAACGCGGACCTGATTCTGTACGGCCTGCCCGCAACACTCGAACCCGAACGCGAACACCTGGCCGAAACTTTTGCGATAACTCTCGGCAGTTCTTCGGCAATCTTTGCCCACAACATTTCGCTCCTGGGCAGCCGCGTTGGTTTCACTTCCTGCATCGGCGGCGATCCTCTAGGCAACTTCTGCGTGGACCGCCTGCAAGAGAGCGGCGTGGATATTTCCGGCGTAAAAGTTCTTTCAGGCAAAACCACCGGCGTCACCGTAATTCTTCCTCTTTCGAAGCAGCGCCAGATTCTCACCTATTTGGGAACCACACTGGACTTGCAATTTGCCCACCTCGATCTGAACTATCTCCGCAGCGCCTCTCACTTTCATCTTTCTTCCTTCTTTCTTCTGCGCGGACTCCGACCCAGGATCCCCGATCTTTTTTCGCAAATGAAAAAGTCAGGACTCACTACTTCACTCGATACCAACGACGACCCCGAAGATCTTTGGGCTGACGACGTTAAGTCCGCTCTGAAGAGCGTTGACATCTTCTTGCCCAATGAGCGAGAGGCACGCAAGCTCGCCGGCACAGCGGATGTGCAAAGCGCGCTTGACGTGCTAGCGCAGCTAGTTCCGATTGTGGTGATCAAATGCGGCCCGGAAGGCGCAATGGCCAGGCGTGGCAAAGATCAATTCCGTGTACCTTCCATGCCGGTTCAGCCTGTGGACACGGTTGGCGCGGGCGACAGTTTCAATGCCGGATTCCTCCATAAATTCATTCTCCGCGCCAATTTGGAGGCGTGCCTTGAGTATGGCAACGCCGTTGCGGCGCTCTCTACAACCCGCGCCGGTGGTACCGAGGCCCTGCGCGACCAGCATCATCGAGAGTCTTTTTTACAAACGCCCGCCGGCCAGAGAAAAGGAGGAATCCCGTGAGCAATCTTCTATCGCGGTATCTCCTTGGAGAGACTGGCTCACTCCTGAATCAAATCGCCGAAAATGACCGGCAACGCATCCCATCCCGCCTACTGGCCCGATGGAAACGTCCCCCCGTTCAAAGAAAGCCGAGAGTGACTTCTGAAAGCGTCGACTGAGCGATACCCCGAAACCCCGCAGGTAATTTACAGTGATTCCCGGATTGCGGCGCTAACCCTTCGGTTCACAGTACCACTGATACTTCACTTTGCGGATGAGCACCAAGGGGGGCGAGTTCTTTGTGGAAACCCCCACACCGCCAGCCAGGCTTGCCCCCGTACCTCAAGAAGTGTACGAGTGTTTAAAAAGAATTCGCGTGCTCGCTGGATTCCTTAACTGCTTACAAGCGATTCCTATGCGCGGTTTAGTCGGTTGTGCGGTGGAAGGCGAGAGAATTCGGCGGAACTTTACCTTCCTGTGAACCCAGCTAGGCTAGCCCAAGGCTAGCCCGGGCGTCCGCAGAAAGGCAATGACGGGGAGGGCGAAGGATGCGGATGCCGACTGGCCGATTCGAGCAGCGGATTGCAAAGACAGAAGTCGTAGGGCTTTTGCACCTGGACGGGTCGTCGACCGCAAAAGTTGAGGCATTCACCGAGAACGTGAGTCCTCGGGGCGCACGGGTGATTACCGATTCGGTCTGTGCTCCGGGTAAGCTCGTGCGCTTGGATGCATCCGAGGAACAAGTAAATTTACCGGGACGGGTGGTTTACTGTCAGCCCCTAGGGGAAGGCAAATTTGCTGTTGGTCTCCGACTTGAGGTTCGCGTTGAGAAGTGGCAGAAGCCGCATAGGCGCTAGCGTTGTTAGGGAGAACCTCACTGGGGCCTCATTTTAAGGTGATGTTCGCGGCCAAGCGGAGTTAGCCGGATTTGAGCTTGCGGAGTTGAGTCGAAGAACTGTCAAAGACCAGACCTTAACGGGTTCCGTCTCGTGATCTAGGTTTCGAGCGAGCTAGCCATCATGCAGCGGCATGCGAGATATTCGAGGTCATGCCAAGTGGCTCGGCACGGAGGATTACCGCTGTGTCTGACTTGGAGTTTAGTCTGCTCACGCTGCGAGAGTTGGCGAAACGCACGAGCAACGAGTGTTTTGCAGCGGATGCAAAGACGCGCCAGATCGTCGCGCAGATGAATGTGCCTTAGGCAGAGTGGTGGGCCACTACACGGATTTTTCATATCGCCTATGATGAGAGGTTGGGCAACGACACAGCCGAACCGCTTCGATCACACGGATACGGTGTAATCACCGTGATGGGCAACGAGAAGGCGAGAGTCCTATTAGGCTCCATTCACCACTATGACCTCTTCATTGTGGGTCATGCGGCAGCGGAGGCCATCCGAGAAGAAATGGCGGACTGGCTTAAGAGAGAAATACCCGAGGGTCAAAATCCTGGCTTTGAATCTACCGGGTCAGCAACTGTCCAATGCAGATTTCAACGCGCTGAACGGCCCGGAGAACTGGCTGTCGATGGTTACTGAACGGCCAGCAAATTCCGCTGAAAGTCTAGGGCCGAACAAGGTCTCCACAACGGTGGCGTGACGAGGAAGATTTGGGAAGATTCAGAAACTTTGCCGCTCGAGGAAAGCCGAAAATGCTCAACTGAGCGAAACCCCCCGCATGCAATTACGGGGATCCCCGGATTCTGCCGCGGGCCTTCCGGTACACAGTAAGACTGAACACTCACTTTGCGGAGGGTCACTAGCAGGGGGCAGGGTTTGTGGAAGCCCCACACCCCGGGCAGACTTGCCCCCTCCCTTCGCCAGTGGCTATCGTCGGGTTGCGCCCTTCTTCACAAAGCAATACACAAACCGCAGCAGGCACAGCGGAACCGCAATCGTACCCACAACCAGCGCCACGGCAATCAAGTGCAACAGCATGAAGGTGGTATCTCCAGAGGCAAAGGTAACTGACGAAGATTCTTGGCCCCTATAGTACGAAGGTTTGGAAGATGCATTGCGGTAATTGGAGCCGCAACAGGGCGGGCCCGTAAGTTACGGTGATAAATTCTTGTCGGAGGAAACATGGACATTCTATCAGGGTTGAAAAGCGAAGCGTCCAAGCTGCAAAAAAAGTTGGACACACTCAAGTCGGCCATCGAAATCTTGAACGGAAAGAACGGAGTCGGTCGTGGCAAGAGACGACGCTTGTCTCGAAGTGCGAGGGCCAGAATAGCGAAGGCGCAAAGAGCGCGGTGGGCGAAGGCGAGAGCCGCGAAGAAAATGGCTAACGACCGGGCAAGGGACCGCGACGTATACGCCTTACCGCATCGGAGCAGCTTGTTGCGAACGTATTAGCACGTAGCATTCCGACAAGCTAAAAAAATCCCATCCTTGTGTTTTACGTTTTGCTTTTGAGGGCCTGTGAGTATAAAGAGGGGAGTTCTCGCTGAATCTTTCCCGTAGGTATGGTGGAGGTGTCCCACTTCGTTCAGGCCCGAGCCTAGGTGCGCGCCGCCGGTTGTTTTCTCGATCAGGGATCAGCTTTGCCAGCTTCCTTGACGACGTCTCCTGGGTCTTTGTCCTCCCGCAGCCCCGCAAATTTTGCGTGCCGGAGCCGATCTCCTGGCGTCCACTCCAAAAAATCAATCTGTGCAACCGACTCGGGTCGCAGCCAAACGCATTGCGTCATTTTCTCCGCCGTGAGTTCGTCGCCCCATCTTGATTTGTGCGTGTCCGGCAGGTTTGCGAAGGGCATCGTTGGCGAAACAAGATGACGGATTTTCTCATAGACGTGTCGTCGCGATGCCGGGATGAATCCATTGCGAACGCGAGCGACGTACAGTAAGTCTTTCCCTTCGTAATAACCGACGATTAGCGAGTCGAATCCGTGAGGCCCCGGAATGTATCCGCCAATCACAAATTCCTGGCCGCGATTCACGCGATTTTTGACCCACCCGCCGGAACGCTTTCCAGGTTCGTATAGACCGTCCCTGCGCTTGGCAACGACGCCTTCGAGTTGCTGCTGACGCGCGGCGGCAAGCATATCGGTCGCTGACACATTGTACTGATCGCAGATACGGATGCGACCGGACCGCAGTTTCAGAAGGGATTTCATCAGCCTTCGACGTTCGCTCAAGGGCAATCTGGTGAGATCACGATCGTGGCAGATGAGAAGATCAAAGATAAAGTAAAGCTTCCGCAGCGATGCATCGCGCATCCACTTTTGGAGCAGATCAAAGCTTGGACGGCCTGATTTGTCGAGCGCGACGATTTCTCCATCAACCACTGTGCCTTCTGGAAGCTCGCCAAGGGCGTCGACAATGTGTGGATAATAATGGTTGAAGGACTTGTGCCGCCGAGAAAACAGCATTGCACCACGATCCGATTTGACACCAACAGCGCGGTAGCCATCGAGCTTAATTTCGTAAATCCACTCCGGGCCGTCGGGCAGCTTCGTGACCGGGGCGCAGTCCATAGGTTCGACGAAGTCCGCTTTTCTATAGGGAAGAGATGCGAGTGTTCTGACTCCGGCCTTCTGCTTCATTCTGGCTCACGGACGGCAAGTAACCACTTCATCAGCCACACCTCTTTGTCCCTGAATTGTACGCCTTTCGGGATCGTGCCCCGGCCAAGGATCGCGGCATGGACGGCATGGCGGCGATTGTTAAAACAGTGCTTTTCATCGCACCCACGTAAAGCGAGCCTATCATCTTCTTCGGTGCCGCCTTGATTTGTTTCCACCGCAGGATGGTCCAATCATCTCGCTTGACGCTGCGCTAGACGTCATGTGCTGTTTTTGAAGTGCATGTTTTTAGTGGCGACGTGGCATGGATGCACAAGACCACGATAGCAAGACTCTCCGATCGTTCTCCGCGATATCCCGCTATGATTTCCTCCTGAAACTCATCGTGCTTGAGATGGCTTCCTTGGGCGGCCTCCGCGATTTGCCGGTGCGGCTCGATCTCTAGACTGCCGCCTTGCCAGGAATCGGGGTAAATGGGGGTATCGAATCGGGGTATGTCGGGGTATCTTTGCTTTACAGTCTTTCGGCTTAGTCTGGTACTATTACTAGAAACCCTGGCCAACCAAAAGGAAACACCCCAAAAGCGACGAACGCGAGCTGAGGGAGCTTAGGCGACTTTCTAGTTATGTTCGCCTACTTTCTCCCAGAACCTTTCCGGCCGGTAGGCTAAGGAAGCGCGTCGCTCGACGAGGAGGACAGCATGGACATCAACGCCCGTGTGGAAAAACTCGAAAGAGAAAATCGGCGGATGAAGAAAATCGGGATCGTCGCAGCCGTTGTCGTGTCAACGCTCATCATCGGCGGGCAGGCTAAGACCAACAAGGTTGTTGAGGCGAATGAATTTCGCCTGCTGGATGCTTCGAGGAAAGTCCGTGCGCTTTTGTCGATGTCCGTCTCCGGAGGCCCTGAACTTACGTTCAATGATGCTAGTGGGGATTTTGTTGTAGCCCTCTCGACAACGCCTTCGCCGTCCTTGACCTTGAGGCCAATCGGAACTGGAGAAAGCGTTTACCTACATGCTGGAACTACGGAGTCGCCGAATGCCTCTCTCGGACTCGGTTTACCCCCAAACGGTGTCCTCATGGTCGCAGGAAGTCATAACGCGATTGAGATGTTCGGTTCTGCTGGAACATTCCGGGTCAATCTCGATGAAGACCTTGGAGGACCAAGGATTGCTGTGACGGACAAGGAAGGTTATTCCCTCAACCTCGGCCGTGTTGACGTGGAATTTCCCGGTACCGGACAAAACGAACGAACCTCGGCAGCATCCCTTGTGCTCTTCGGCAAAGACAAAAAGGTGATGTGGTCTGCGCCGTGACCGACCGGAAGGATTCCTGAACTTTTTCCCCACGTCGGCCTTCGCAAGCTACCGTTGTTCAGATGAGAAACGCTGATCAATAGTCCCCTGACACGCCGTGCGCACAATTTCTAGGATCGCGATCCGGATTCCGGTGGGTCTATCCAACGTTCAGCCATCGGCTTCAAACGTCGCCAAAACCGCGGCACGCAGGCGCACCAGTCAATGAGGAGCCCGCAGGTCTACCCAAGGCCCTGGAAGAGGACGTCTCACGAATGCATTTCGCAAAAGTGGTGTTCCTTATAGCCTGTTTCCCCGAGCAGCAACACCGCAAGAAAGACAGCACCATGCCCGAATTCCGGGCTCTGGCACTGCATCCAGTTTGCTGGTCCAATGAGCAATGAGTAGCTACGTTCTGTTCAAAAACGTCAGTGTGATTTTGGATTGGTTTGCGACGGGCTTCCGTGCCTGATGGCGCGCGGCATTTCCGGGAGCGCCCAGGCATACAGCGTTCCGCCGCTGGCTACCAGGACATACTGCCGCCCATCAAGCTCATACGTGATCGGAGAATTCCCCACATGCCCAATACGGGAGTGCCAGAGCGTTGTCCCGTCGATGGTCCGAAGCGCCAAAACGTTGCCGGCCGAATCACCGGTGAAAGTCAATCCTGAGTCCGTAGTCAAGACTCCCGCGCTTCCTCCGCCGCCAAGGTCATGCGTCCAACGCACCTTTCCCGTCTGATAATCGATGGCTTTCAGCATTCCCTTGCCAAAGATTCCGTAGTCTGCCCCAGCCCAGCCGTACTCACCGTGCTCGGGCTTCGAGAAATAGATACCGTAGGCATCCCGCGCGCTGACGATGAACAGCCCGGTCTTGGCGTCAAAACTCGGCGAGCGGTAATTTGTCGCGCCGCCTTCGTCCGGCGCAATCAGTCGCCCGTCACGCGCTGGATCCTTCGCAGGGTTGGGAATTGGGCGGCCGTTTTTGTCGACCCCGGCGGACCAATTGACAGCCGCGAAGGTAGTCGTAAGAAGGCTGCTTCCCGTAGTGCGGTCCAGCACAAAGAAATAACCATTTCGAGAAGCCTGCAACAACATCTTTCTGGGGACACCCTTGAAATTGCCATCGACGAGGACCGGAACCTCGACGGCATCCCAATCATGCGTATCGTGGGGCGACGCCTGGAACCCCCAAGCCAACTTACCGGTGTCGGGATTCAGCGCCACGATGCTGCATGTCCAAGGATTGTCTCCCGGACGATCCTGGGCCGCCAGCACAGGCGTGGGATTTCCTGTTCCGACGTAAACGAGATTGAGCTGTGGATCATACGTTCCCGTAATCCACATGTTTCCGCCGGTGGCGCCACCGCTGAAAGCCTCCGGTGCTTCTCGGGGAAGAGTGCTGTAAAAGGTCCATTGAACGTTCCCGGTTTCCGGATCAAACGACTTCAGCATGCCAGCCAGATTGTCGAAATCTCCGGACGTGCCAACAATGATGTGGTCGCGAACCGCCAGCGGCGCCATGGTTGTCCAATACCCCTTCTTTACATCAGCGATTACGACATTCCACTTCACCTTCCCGTCTCTTGCATCCAGCGAGATCAAGTGCGCGTCTGGCGTCGTGAAATAAACAGAGTCCCTGTAGACGGCAACTCCCCGGTGACCGATGTGAAGGCCCTGGTTGGGTGGGTAGGTATAGTGCCACACGACATTAGCTGACCTGGCGTCGAGGGCCCAGACGTTATCCGGCGTCGTTGCGTACAAAATGCCGTTGACGAGGATCGGCGTGGCTTTTATCTGCGCGGTTTGACCGGTCTCAAAGGCCCACGCAAGCGTCACCCGGTAAACATTCGCGGGAGTAATCTGCGCTAGACGGCTGTGGTGCTGACCAGAGTACGTTCCGTGATAAGTGGGCCAACTGTCGGCGGACGGCTTCAAAAGCGTAGCGGAGTCCAGCCCCCCGTCCGCGCCTTGACCAAACGCCGGGCCGTGCAACACCCCGAGCAGCAAACCTGCAGCGAGAAGAGGCAAACAGGAAGATCCGAGTTTCATTCTTGACTGCCCTACAGAAAATCCGCGACTACCGAAACGCGACCTATGGAAAAGAAACACGCCTTACCAGGTGGGCCGTAAAGCCTCGGCGTTTTTAGGCCGAGGATATAAGGCCCCTCTTTCTCTCCCGAACTGCTCTCCATTCTCTGTCCGAACGACCTATGGGCGGGCAGCCCAAAAGTAAAGCCTCTTCGTGGTCCTCCGCTGAAGTAGGGCGGTTGTGGGAGGAACCCCCCGAAGCCATCTCGGAAAAACAAACCGAGAGGCCGTAGGAATCCTCGCCGCTTGCGGCGGGGAGGATGTCAACGCAGCGTTTGAAGGTAAGCCAGCACGTTGTGCATAGTTTCATCGGTGTACTTTCCGAGCTGCTCGCTGTGCGCTTCGAGTGGATCGACCACCTTGACCTTCACCCCGCCCTTGAACCAGGAACGGTACCACCCGGAAGAATCTGTCAGTCCGATCACGAATTCGTCTTGATACGCCAGTTTGCCGGTTACGGTCTGCCCCGTAGCCAAGGTCACAGTGACCGCCGCCGGGGAATCGGCAGGGCCGCTTTTGCGGGGCTTGGGATACAGCATACGCTGCAAAAGCGCCAGTCCTCTCAGCCGGTTGGCCACGCCAGCCAGGTCGCCGGTAGGAGAGTGACACCTCGAGCAGCCCCCGGCTCCATTGAAATAATCCTGGCCTTCCTCGGCATTGCCAGTCTGGAGATCTTCCGGTTGAACGTTACGGCGGCGGCCCGGCTTTGACTCTGCCTTTGCCTTCTCATCGTGAAGGAATGCAACGATGGCTGCCAGATCGGTATCGGTGAGGTTGAACTGTGGCATTCCTCGATCCGGCCGCCCTGTGCGAACTACCGAGCCGATTTCGTTCCCGCCGACGTCTTTTTCCACGGTCTCGGAGCTCGTCAGGTCCGGGCCGGTCTCGCCGCCGGCCGCGTCACGTCCATGACAAAAGGCGCACTGGGCGGTAAAGAGCGTCTGACCCGCCTGCACCTGTGGGGAGGGAGAAGACTGCGGAGCCTGCGCCTGCGAAGCTTGCTCCTGCCCAAGGGGATCTTGGTCACCGGAAGCTCGCGCAACAAAGTTCCGAAGGCTTTTTCGGCGAACTTCAGCTCTCAGGCCGGCCCTGCCTTGGCCCGCGATACCCTGACTGCAGCAGAGAACCGCCAACCAAAAGCTCAGCACAATGGACTGTGAATTCCTAAGGGTCCCTGTCAGTCGCATCAAATGCGGAGGCATCATAAGAATCTTGACTGTCAACCAAAAACTCAGTTCCAACTTGTCCTTCGTCGAGACGAACAACGACCAATTTTAGCGGGGGAACCCAACGAAGTCACTCATTCAATGAAGCGAACCAGACCAGAGTGTGTTGTGCGTATCGGCAACGCACGCCAGCACTACCTGGGCTTTCGGGTTCAATGACTTGGCGTCTGTGAGCGGTTCTCTTCCCTGATCATTCATGAGTGAGTGCCGAAAGCACCGAAGGCGTTCCTCACAAAACACGGACACAAATCTCTGACGGTTCAGGAAGCGGGCCGCGCCGGCAAGGCAAGCGGCGAACTATTGAGACGAGCAGAAGCTGAGTATGAGGTGTTGGTCACCGCCTCCTTCAAGCTAGTGCTTGCAACAGGTCTTCGATCAGATCGTCAGGGTGTTCAAGGCCTACCGAGACTCGTAATAGATTCTGCGGTACGCGGGAGAGTTTGCCTTCGTTCGAGGCTCGGTGCTCGATCAGGCTCTCCACGCCGCCGAGGCTCGTTGCATTCACGAAGAGTTTCACGCGGGAAGCCACACCAAGCGCTTCTTCGCGTCCGCCGCGAACCAAGAACGAAAGCATGGCCCCAAAGCTCTTCATTTGGCGACGAGCGACGTGGTGTCCGGGATGAGATGGGAGGCCCGGGTAGTAGACGGTTTGGACGGATGGACATGCAGCGAGCGCGGCGGCGACCGCGTTTCCGTTGGCTGAGTGTCGCTCCATACGGCAGGGCAGCGACCGAAGTCCTCGGAGGATCAGCCAGGAACCGAACGGAGATGCGACTGCCCCGAGGATCTCACGAACATGCAGAAGCTTGTCCAGCAACTCCTGAGACTTGACGATCAGGCAGCCACCCTGAACGTCGCTGTGACCGCCGCAATACTTCGTCGTGGAATGAAGGACGACATCGGCTCCTAGGCTGAGAGGGCGTTGGAGAATCGGGGTGGCAAACGTATTATCAACGAGCAATAGAGCTCCCGCCTGTCGAGCGATTAGGCTAAGAGACTGAATGTCCAAAATCTTCAGAAGAGGGTTGGAGGGCGTCTCGATCCAGATGAGCTTTGTCGAGGGCCGCAGCGCTCTCGAAAGCCCGTCCAAGTCCTGCAGGTTCTCGATGCTGCTATCGATACCCCACACGGGCAGGAAATCGCGGGCGAGATTACGGACATCGATATAAATATCGTCGGAGAAGATAACGTGCGAGCCCGGTTTCAATGTTTGTAGCACGGCTGCCGCCGCGGCCATGCCTGAGGAGAAAACCACCGCGGCCAAGCCGCCCTCGAGATCGCGAAGGGCCGCCTCAAGCCGCAACTGCGTTGGATTCTTTTCCCGCGCATAGCGGAACCCGTGGATGGCCTCGCTCGCGGGACCGTGCTCGAACGTGGTCGAGAGGTGGAGGGGAGGTGAGAGGGCACCGGTATCCGGGTCAATTTCTGCGCCTGCCCGCACCGCGATTGTCTCCGGCCTCAGAGCCGGAGATCCCCTGCCCATGACTCGCATTGCGTTGTGCGCTGCGGTCAGGGAACTGCTGATCGTAATCTTCCGGTTGTCACTCATGGCCACCTCGGACGATAGTCTCTCCGCTGACATCGAAAGGAACGCGCCGTGCCCGCCCGTCGTCAACGCTATCCTCCAAGCGGTAAGCTCGGAATGTGTGGCGCGCACGCAATTGGACAGCCTTCCTCGCCAACACGCCGTACGGGCCCCGCAGTGCGCGACAACGGTCTTGTCGCGTGGTAAGTCAGCCATACGACGGGCTGCGTCGTTCGAATGGAATCAAAACCGCCACGTGAAATATGAGCGGCACGATATTCATTGACTCCGGCGAACAGAGATTACCACCGCTTCTCCCTGCTGAACTCGCTCCGGTAGAGTGGTACAGTCGGGCATGTATCACGCTGTGCTGGCTGACATGAGCATGGCTACATTGTTCCTGGTTTCCTGGTCAGCATTCTGTACCGAAGGTGGAATCAAAGAAGTTCGTTTAGAACGGAAGACTGTGAGGATCATGATGACTACGACTACGCTCCAACCGAGCGACAACGGATCCCAAGTAGCCGAGCAACCCCATGCCCGAGTGGGGCTTGCTTTGGTGCGGCTGACGATTGGCGCCATGTTCGTGTGGGTCTTCTTCGAGAATCTGGGGAAAGGCCTGTACACACCGTCCGGTTACGCGGGCCTCATCCAAGACTATATTGACAACGGTCACGCGCCCGCCGTGTGGAAGAGTATCATGGCCTTCGCGGCGGCTCACGCATCCATGGCGGCACCGCTTCAAGGGTTCACAGAAATTTCCCTTGGAGTGCTGCTGATACTCGGCCTTTTTACGCGTCCGGTTGCATTTGTCGCATTTGCGTACCTCGCCAGCTTATGGGTTTCGGAGTGGGGAACGGCGTGGATCTGGGAACTGCTCGTTCCTGTATTAGCCTCGCTCTCTCTGGTCGTCGGGGGAGCGGGCCGCACGTGGGGTGTTGATTCCATCTTGGCGCGCAGGCGGCCATCCGCTCTCTGGTGGTAACAAAACGGAGGTCGCGTGCGGGTCTCAGTCATCATTCCTACTCGCAACGAGGCACAGGCGATCGGTCGTGTCCTTGCCGACATCCCAGCGGAGGTAGTCGACGAAGTTATCGTGGTCGACAATCACTCATCAGACGAAACACCTGCCATTGCGGCCCGCATGGGTGCCCGAGTCATTTCCGAAGCACGTCGGGGATACGGCCGCGCGTGCTTGACGGGGCTCGCTTGCGCAAGCGCGCCCGATGTCGTTGTTTTTCTGGACGGCGACTACAGTGATCGACCCGCTGAGCTTCCGCTTCTCCTCGCTCCGATCACCGCGGGTCGCGCCGACATCACCATCGGTTCGCGTCTTGCGGGTCCACGCACACGCGGGGCGCTTCCTTGGCACGCCCTGTTCGGCAACTGGCTTGCGGCCAGCTTGATCACGCACCTCTACGGATTGAAAATCAGCGACCTTGGTCCGTTCCGCGCCGCACGCGCCGATATACTCCGCGCGGTTGACCTTGAAGAGACCACTTACGGATGGGCCGTGGAATTAATTCTAAAGGGAGCCATACGGGGTTTCCGCATCGTTGAGGTCCCCGTCAGCTATCATCCACGCATCGGGAAATCCAAGATCAGCGGTACGCTCAGAGGCACCATTGGAGCTACGTGGTTTATTCTCAGTCTTATCGCGCGCTACTACTTCCGGCGAGAAAAAAGCAACATGCCCGGGTCGGCGTGAATCCCATGTGGCCGATACTTGTAGAAACCTCGAAACGGTGACGCCTTTCGATGACATCGATGAATCGCACACTAGTTATCATGGCCAAAGCACCCAGACTCGGCGCGGTTAAGACCCGCTTGGCCGAGAGCTTTCCTCCGGAAGCCGTCACCGAGTTGTACCGATGTCTTCTGAACGACACAATAGCTCTAGCACAAACACTCCATCACGTGAAAATTGCCATGATGTGCCCCGCGTCTGACGTTGAAGATCTGTCACGCGTGGTGGCTAAAACAGTGCCGATCGTCGCTCAGACGGGTCGCGGCCTTGCCGCGGGCCTTGCCTCCGTGTTCCAGCATTTTGCCATTCCTGGCCATCGCGGGGTCATTGCCTTCAATAGCGACAGCCCGCACCTGCCGGCATCAGTACTCGAAGCCGCGTTCGACGTAGTCGAAACTTGCGACCTGGTTGTAGGCCCCACTCACGACGGTGGTTACTATCTTGTGGGTGCGAGAGCGTCCCATCCGGGTCTGTTCAGTAATGATGGGATGGGAACTGCAAACGCGCTTGAGGCGCTGACGGCGCGCGCGCGCGAGCTGGGGCTCTCGGTACAGCTGATCGATCCGTTCTATGACATCGATGTGGCGTCAGACCTCAGTCAGCTCGCCGATGAACTGCAGCGCTCGCCAGGGAAGGCGCCAAGAACGGCTAAATGGCTTTCCGGGCGGGCAGGTGCAGGGCGCAAATAAAGGGATTTCTATGAAGGAGCTCTGGCGGGGTTCTATCGAAGGCCTTAAGACTCGTTGGCCGAGTGGCATGGTCACGCTAGGCCTGGCTGCCCTAGCGGTAGGGTTGACAAGCATCTTCAGGTGGGTCGCGCGCCAGCAGGATGTGAACGCGCACATGCCCGAATTCATCGGACTTCTGCTGCTAGCCGGCATCTTCTACGTGATAGGCGTGTTTTGGGTCGAGAGATTTCCGCTCGGAGCAACCGCTCTCCTCATCATCCTGGCGAGCGCGGTTTTCTTTCGCGTGGTGCTGCTGCCGGCGTCAACACCCTCTGACGATGTGTATCGCTACCAGTGGGATGGCCGGGTGCAACGAGCACACCTAAATCCATACGTGGTATTTCCCAATGCAGAGGGGCTGGAGTGGCTGCAAAATCCCGAGCACCCTGAACCGCCGGGCGAAGAGACGCCGACCATGTACCCGCCGCTCGCTGAATTTGCCTACAGGCTGATCGAGACGGTGCCCGGATACAAACGTGTCTCCACGATTCTCGATCTAGCGAGCGCCGGTCTCTTGATGCTTCTGCTCGCCGCAATGAAGCAGCCTCTGCATCGCGTGCTTGCTTACGCTTGGAACCCCGCCGTGCTCACTTCGTTTGCGATGAGTGGTCATTTTGACTCCCTGGCCATTGTCACACTTCTGACAGCGCTTTTTTTCCTCGTGACGAATCGTCCGGCGCTTTCGATGGCCGCGCTCGCGTTGTCGTTCCTGTCCAAGTTCTTCCCGGTCTTGCTCCTGCTTACGTTCCTCAAACGCGTGCGGCTCGCTCATGTAGGCATCTTCGTAGCCTTGGTTTTCGCCTGTTATGTTCCGTTCCTGGGCGCTGGCGGGCATCTATTCGATGGTGCGGGGAACTACGCACGAGATTGGGTGAACAATTCGAGCCTGTTCTCCCTGCTCCAGTTCGTTGCGGGGTCGAGAGCCGGTGCCGAGCTGGTCGCCGGGTTGATCGTGATTGCGACAATGGGCTACTTGGCGAAAAACCGCGCAACGCCGTTATGGTCGAGTCTCGTCCTTACGGGCGGGGTGCTGCTGGTGTCGCCGACTGCCTATCCCTGGTATTTCACTTGGTCGATCCCCTTCTTGTGCTTTTACCCAAGCGCTGCATGGCTGCTTATGACCGTGACCAGCGTCTTGGCCTACACTCCCGCAATCACCTACGGAGCAGGGGAGCCGCTCAGGAATTCTCTTCTGATGTTGTCGCTCGAATACGGTCCCGTTTACCTTTGGCTGGTCTACTATTGCTGGGCCGCGCGCAGGTCGAAGCTATCTACGGTTCCGCAGGCGGTTGTAAAATACTCCGTATTCCTATGAAGGCAAACATCGATCTGGATGTCGGGAGCAAAACGTTTGCATCTGGCCTGTTGCCAGAGCTGATAGCAGCTCTGCGCCGCAGCCACCCGGGCGATTTGATCGCGGTTGTTGGCGCCGAAAAAAATATTGGTACCGAATTGGAAACGTGGTGCCGTTTCACGGGCAATGCGCTGGTTGAATCCACGGTCGAAAATGACCATGGTCGTTGGGTGTTCCGGCACGGGACAGTACCTCTAGAAAGTAATCGGCCAGTCGGCTCGCGGCTCTGGCTGTACACGAACTTCGACTGCAACTTGAGTTGCGACTACTGCTGCGTGCGTTCGTCACCGAGTGCGCCGCGGCGGGAGCTAGGGCTCGCGCGGGTAAAGCGGATCGCCCGGGAAGGGGCCGAACTACGCGTTAAAGAAATTTTCGTGACGGGAGGCGAACCGTTTGTACTTCCTGATGTCGGCGAGATTCTCCTTGCTTGCGCCGCGGCGGCACCGACGACAGTGCTGACCAACGGAATGCTCTTCGCGGGACGGCGAATTGAGAGTTTGCTGGCATTGCCCCGGGATCGCATTGTCCTTCAGATCAGCCTGGACAGCGCCACGCCGGAGCGGCACGATCTCCACCGTGGCGCTGGAACCTGGATGCGCACCCGGCAAGGTATCGGGCGCGCTCGCGCGCAAGGCTTTCGAGTTCGACTGGCGGCGACCGTTTCAAGCGATCGAGAGGCCGAGGAGTTCCGCCGCTTCCTCGATGAGGAGCAGATTGCTCCCGAAGACCGGGTGATCCGGCGGATCGCGCTGCGCGGCTCAGCGACGGAAGGGGTCGCTCTCAGCAGGTCCGACTTGGTGCCCGAAGTTACGATTACCGCCGAAGGCGTTTATTGGCACCCCGTAGGAGCGGAAGACGCCGACTTGTTTGTCACACGGGACATTTTCCCGCTGGCCGAGGCGTTTGCTGCCGTTCGCCGCGCTTTGGAGCGCGAAGGAGAACACGCGCTTAAGTTGGCAAGAATCTTCAATTGCGCGTGAGACAGTGATCCGATTGCCGGCAAATTAGGGTACGCGGCTGTACGGAGGTCGGCTCAGCGTTCAGCTGACTTGGCAAGTGGCGGTTTCAAGAATCCTTGTCGGGCCGCGGCTTGACGCAACGCATCGTAGCCATCAACGTGAGGCGGCAGCCAACGCTGAAGCCCTTCGGCGTCGAGTACGCTGCGGTGAACCGGGTTATCGTAACTCATCGCGGAGAGCGCGTCCGCAAAGCGGCGCTCGAGTGCCAGGTCGAGATCGGGCCGCGCAGTGAACATGCAATGGTGGTACGCCGGCGAGGTCCATATCTCCGAAAGCGCACCCTCGGGCACGAGACGCTCGCGGCGCACGGTATTCCAGAAAGGGCTGCCGATGGCGCCGGCATCGGCTCGCCCGTCTAGTACGGCGCGGACGACTTCCACTTCGCTGGTCCCGGTATCACCGTGCTTGCCCAGGTCGGTGTCGAAGCGCAGTGTGCGGTAATCCGTGCCCTCTCGCATTCCTTGCTGCTCCAAAAAGTGAACGGGCAAAATAGCCGAGTGTCCGCTGTCTCGGCTGCCAAGCGCGAGCGTTCGGTTCTTCAAGTCGGCCAACGCGGAGACAGGACCTCCAGTGACGGCAACGATCTTAGTCATCCAGCCGAGATCGGTGTCGCGCATGGCGACCGCGCGGCAGCGATGACCGCTCCATTCTTCGGCTTGCAGGTAAGCGAGGTTGGTATTCCAGGCGATATCGATGTACGGCAGCGGATCACCTGCTTGCGCGAGGAGCGCGATGACCTGCGCCTCATAACTTTGAAAGAGTACGACGTCCACAGGCAAATGCGCTTCGTCGTGAAAATATCGCCGCATCCCCTCCCAAATCGTGACCACCTTTGGGTTGTATGCAACGGCTCCCACCCACATTGTTCTGCTCATAATTCCCCGCGATTCATTTTTGGAAATGTTTCAAAAAAAAACGCTCGCGCGTCTTGCCTCGGCTTCGTCTTAGAACAGCGGCATTCCCAAAAGCGCCTTGCCGATGAACTCGCGCAGCACGTCGCCAGTCGGCGCCATAACAGCGCCCGCGTGCGCGTCGCGGAACAGGCGCTCGATGCTCATATGCTTCGAGAACGCCGCACCACCACAAATGCGCATGGCCGTCGAGGTGACGCCGATGGCGACGTCGCCGGCTGCCGCTTTGCTTTCGAGCACGCGCAACATGGTGGCTTCGCGGGGGCTCTCAAGATGCTCAATCAAATCATCGATACGCGCAGAGAGCCCGTCGGTATCAATCTGCATGGAGGCGAGCTGCGCCCTTAGCGTAGGCAGGCTCTCCCCGAGGCTCTGACCCAGATGCTCGAATCGCGCGCTCTTGAGATGCGCTGTGGTGCCCGCGACCGCTGCTCGACACAATCCCAGCGCCACACATGCTGCTCCCAAATTGAACAGCGGAAGCACCACGTTCAGCATCACTTGAAATCCCGCGCCGTCGTCGGTTAGCTGAAAACTGGACGGGACTCTGCAATCGTCCAGCGCAAGCGGCGCTGAGGCGTTGGCCCGAAGTCCCAAACCGTCCCAGGCGCCAGCGACCGACACGCCGGGCGTATCCGCTGGGACGAGGTAGAGAGTCGAGTCGGTGGGACCGGCTCCGTCCGGGGCCAGGGAAGAGACGATATAGCTCTTGGCGTAACCCGCACTCGTCACCCAGGATTTCTTGGCGCTGATGCACACGCCGCTGCCGTTCCGACGCGCTCGCGACATAGGAGCCCAGAAATGGCTGCGGGAGCCCGGTTCGCTGAAAGCGAGCGTCGATAAATGGCGGCCGGCGACGACTTCCTGCAGCAGAGGTGTAACCCCCTTAGCCGCGCTTGGCCGTGCCGATCGGATCGTCGCGACGCCAAGGATGTGCATAAGATAGACCATCGCGACCGAAGCGTCTGCTTCGGCAAGGGTCGCTGCGACCGCTGCAAAGGTGCGCGGGCCCAGGCCAGGACCGCCAAGGTCCGGCGGGAGCATTAACGCGAGCAGCCCAGACTGGCCCAGCGAGTCGACGGCCTCGGTCGAGAATCGCCCCGCCTTGTCGTTAGGTCCTGCCGCCGGCGCCAACACCCGACTAGCGATCTCCCTGGCCCTCAAAGTAGCCTCATCGTGGGTCATAATCTCACCGTTATCCGGGGGAATCTGCTTGGCCGATTCAGGATTGTCCCCGAGGATGCGCAAAGAGGTCAAACCGTTTTTGCAGACCTTCGAGCTCGCACCTGCTGGTCTGGCCAATTCTCGGCGAGTGTCAAGTAATGCCACACTTCGAGTGAGCCGCCCGCTCGCATGATCACGACCGGGTACACCGCTGCTGTAGCGACACATCGACGCTAGGAAGACTGTGCCCATGGACCTTCGACAGATCCCGCGTCAGAAGTTCGAAGATCCACGACAGAATTCTGAAGGTCAGCGGGCCGCTGGCCGGACGGGCCGTCGCTCGCGCGGAAGCGGGCGCGTAGTTGTCTGCCCTCGGATCGGGTTGACCAGCAGCCGCCGGATACCAGATCCAGACAAGGAGTTCGCGCTTGGTTGTAGGCACGGGTGCCAGCGCGTCCAATGGCACGTTACTACATGTTTCCCACGGCCCTGGACGATGACCCTGTGTTTCAGAAAAATACAGAATGCGGAAGATTTATTATAGAGCTTCAATGTTGGCGGGCAAGCGGCTGGCGGAGGCCCCCTCGTGTCAATAATCCGCTAGCTAGAGATGGGTGTTGCGGTGCGTTCGATGTGGGCATACCAGAGCTCAACCGGATCGCATCGGAGGGCCGCGCACTGGACGCCGCCATTCAAACGCTGCCGACAAAGAATAGAGTACCGAAGTTTCGCGCTGGGCTTATCAAACACATGATTCGGTGCATCGGAAGTAGATGAGAATTGTGGAGGAGATTATGAACGCAAGAGAAGTTTCTGCAAGCTTGGCCGGGAGTGTTTCGCTCGGCGGAGAAGTTTCCGTGAATCGTCTGGGGTTCGGGGCCATGCGTCTCACGGGGGAAGGCATCTGGGGCCTTCCCAAAGATCGCACTGCGGCGATAGCCGTTCTGCGCCTAGCAGTAAAGCTTTCTGTGAATTTCATTGACACCGCGGACTCCTACGGACCCAGCGTGAGCGAGGAGCTGATTGCTGAGGCGCTATATCCCTATCCGAGGGATCTGGTGATCGCGACGAAGGTCGGCTGGAACCGTCCCGGGCCAAACCAGTGGACTCACGATGCGACTCCAGAGCACCTGCGGAAGGCGGTCGAGGGAAGCCTGAAGAGGCTGCGACGGGAACGTATTGATCTGTATCAACTGCACGCACCGGACCCCGTGGTGCCTTTCGAGGATTCAGTGGGAACGCTTGCGCAGCTCAAAAGCGAAGGAAAGATTCGGCTTATTGGATTGTCGAACGTCACACAGGAGCACATCGAGCGGGCGCGTCGGGTCGTCCCCATTGTTTCGGTGCAGAACCGCTATAGCTTTGCCGACCGTGAATGGGATTATGTCGTGGATTATTGCAACCGCAATGGAATCGCCTTCATCCCGTGGTTCCCACTAGGAGCAGGTCGTATTGCAGGTCAGACACTCGATCAGATCGCGCGCGCGCATGAAGCTACGCCACACCAGGTAGCGATTGCTTGGCTATTGAAACGAGCGCCGATCATACTACCGATTCCCGGAACATCATCGGTCAAGCATCTCGAGGAGAACGTTGCCGCAGCCGCGTTGCAATTAAGCGACGAGGAATATCAAAAGCTTTCCCGCGTGCCTCAATTGGCGGCAACGCGGTCATAGTGGGATGGGACGGACATCGTCTTACGGAAAGATTGCTCGGGCAGACCATAGCGGCATTCCAGCCCGGCCTGTCTGAGAAAGGCGAAAAGTTTAAGGGGAAGGGAAGCACACAATGCGGCATAGCGAAAGCAAGGTCTGTTGTTTTCGCTCATTGAGCTCGCCGCCTGGGTGTGGAGTCTTAGCCATCACGCCTTATCCAGCCGGAGCTAGTCACGTGTCCCTTGATGCTGTCGTGCTCGATAGACCGGGACTAGCAACCGAAGGAGTGAACCGCCAGCAAGGTACCATGCCAGACTGCCTGGTCGGCATGAGCGCTCGAACCTGCTTCTAAACAAAGGGCCGACGATGGGGAGCTGGCTGCGTGACAGCCAGGCCTTCTTTGACAGTGGATCTCCGCAGGAGCGCTAGCAACTCTTTTGTTTACAGTATATTACGGTGGCAGATGGCAGTTGTATCCGCGCCCCTATCAAAACTTCCTCGTCGCCAACACTACGTTTACTACTGCTGTGCGTGAATACGAGGACGTGTCGCTGCCAGCAACCTATAGGTGATTGACCGGAGGGCAATTGCAGGTGCCTACCTAATTTTGAGCGGCGGAGCCCCGGAGGCAAAGTAAGCTCACGCTTTTCATGGGGTGATGTCGTGAATCTTCTTGGGACGCTACGCGCCTTTCGCCATCCTCGGAATCCCGGCGGTCCACCCTTGCCGCCCCCGATACACGCTACGGCGAGCTCGCCCTCAAGAACGGCGAAGGCCGTGAGGCGAGGGGATGGCCGGAGAGAAAAGCGGAATCCCGGGAAGTTCGAGGTGCTGCTCTCGAGTGGAGGAGAGCCCATGCTCGCGGAACGCGCGTCGACGGAGAACGTCAGCTCTTGGGGAGTGCTCGTCCGCACCGAACGGCTTTGGACGCCAGATACCCGTGTCTTTGTGAAATCCTCCGAAGGTAATTTCTGGGCCCGCGCGAGAGTCGTTTACTGTCGGACCCTGCAAAATACAACCCATGCACTCGGACTGGAGTTCTACGCAACCGCTTACAGGTACAATCTGACATTTCGCTGCATTAGCTGTGGAAGGTACGAAGCCTCTGCCAACTTTCGCAGCGATAAGATTGAGGTCGAGGACCAAATCAAAGCACGGATATATCCAGTGACGTGTGCAGGATGTGGCTGGAAAGGCGAAGCCTGCGGCTTTTCAGTCATTCGAGTCTTGCGCTATAAGAGCAGAGAGACATTCAATCCTAACGAGAACGTTGTGCGATTGCGGCCGATCTACGTAAGCACTTCGTAAAAAAGTTCGCTTCAACAACCAAGTAAACCTAAGGGCATCTCTTACGTCTAGCCTCGAAGAACGGCCGTGCGGACGGGTGTGGGTAAGCGGGCACGATGATCTTGGTGTACACAGTGATCGCGTCCGCGAAGGGGGGACATGGATACTTCCGCTCCAGGCTAGTGAGAGCAGAGACCGCCGCGGAGATTCCGAGCGGTGGTGGAGAAGACAACGTCCAGATTGAGAGAAATGCCGAGTCCGAAGTCGTCTGCGCCGCACTGTTGGCGTTGCACGAACTCGATGAAAACGTCTACGCAAGGAATTGCACATCCACGCTACGCTAAAACAAGCATTCTCGCAATCTTTTGCTGGATAGGATTTGGATAGGATGGATAGGACAACATGGATAACAACAAGCCTTTCCTTGCGGTCCAACCATCTCATGAAACCGCTTACCATCCGTCTCTCGAGGTCTGCACGTTGCTGCATCAGAGGTCTTAGCAAACAGCCACGCTGAAAAGGGTGTCTTCATAGGTCCCACAAAAATAAGCGCTTACACGAGGGAGAATCCAAAATAATTTCTTGTGGGTTTTCGGCCGGGCCGTTTTCTGATTCAAGAGCAGGCGGCACATTTCGGCTCTTGAGTTGCAGTTCCAAGATTACGGGCTGCATGTGGTTGAGGTCCTCGCATAGGTGCCGGGCAGCATAGTCGATTTCGCGATTCGTAGATCCGCTACCATGTCCAGTAGGACCCACAAGAAATTTTCTTAAAACGCGCGAGAAGGTGGCTGTTTGCTAAGACCTCTGTGCATGGTTGCTGCCTGCTCCCGGGAACAGCTTACGATCAGAGCTGTTCGCTCACCGATTATACGTATATCACGTGATATAGAAACTTGCAAAGCCTCGAACTCTTGGATATCGTCTGCCTGCCCAAGATACAAGGCTTTGCAGTTTTGGCTCTCGATGACTTTTTGAGCTTTTCGGAATCCGTTCGCGCGATGTTCGAAGGAACGCAGTTTTGGGTCATTGAGCAGATGGATTGGAAGCCATTCAGAAAGCCGGGTGCCAACCGGACTTGATTCGCCTGAATATCGAAACTGTTATGCGGGGTGAAGCCCGTGCCCGAAGTGCAATCTGCAGGATCTTGCGATGCTGTGACGCTGATACCGGCGGCGTCTGCGCGAGAATGCAATACTTTGCGCAAGGTGACGTCGGTTCAGCACTCGCCGCTGTTCGCCAACGTTTCCCCTGCCGACTGCCGGGAAATCGTATCTGCGGCGCGCGAGAGCGAGTTCCCGCGCCGCGACACCATCTTCCTGGAAGGCGATCCCATCCGCCAAGTCGTCCTTTTGACTTCCGGCAGCGTCAAAGTCATGCTGCTCGGTCAGAAGGGCGCGGAGGTTATTCTCCGGCTCGCAGGGCCAGGTGACGTAGTAGAGATAACGGGGCTTCCCGCCCAGTGTCGTCACTGCTCCACGGCACAAGCACTCAGTGCTTCCACCGCCCTGATCTGGGAGTCCAGCGCATTCCATGCCCTGGCAGAGCGCTTCCCCGCGCTGCAGAGCAATATCATAAAAGTGGCTGCACAGCGCCTCGAAGAACTCGAGGAGCGTTACCGCGAGATTTCCACGGAAAAGGTGGCGACACGGCTGAGTCATCAACTGCTGCGCTTGTTTAACCAACTGGGGCGTCGCGTCAACGGGAGTGGCACGCTTGAGATCAACCTTTCTCGCGAGGAGTTGGCGCAAATGACCGGCACGACTTTGTTTACCGTAAGCCGCCTGCTCTCCGGGTGGAAGGAGCGCGGCGTGCTGACCGCAAGACGCGAATGCGTCTATGTACACAACATCCAAGCTCTTCGCGAATTCGCCGACAATGAATGAACGATTCTGAGGTGCCGCTCTAGCGGGGTTTCTCTGGTCCATTTCTCCTGACTCGGTGTCAGCATCGCTTCCGATGTCCAGGTCTCAATCCTCGAAACGGGTAGCTATTTTGCCTTTTGGAGCTAGAATCACCCGATGCTTCGCGAAATGCGAATTGAGGATTGCTTCCATTCATTCTTCACCGATTGCCGCTTCGCCCGCCGCCAACTCCAGAAATCGCCAATCTTTACGACAGTTGCCGTCCTCACCCTGGCTCTCGGCATTGGGTCCAGCACGGCGATTTTCAGCACCATCGATGGAACTCTCCTCCACCCTATCCTTACAAGAATGCAGAGCGCTTGGCGACGTTCTCCGTCTTCTCGGCCGAACAGTTTCGCGCTTGGCGTTTCCCTGCCAGAGCCTTTGTTGATTTCAAGGGACGCAACCATACATTCGACGATATGTTCGGCCTGGTCTACCGCGAAGTGCGTTTCACCAGTGCCAATGGTAGCGAGGAATTCTCCGGCGGCTCAGTCACTCCCGGAACGTTTGAAGCGCTAGGCATTGCACCTTTATTCGGCCGTGGCCTGCGTGCCGACGATTACAGGCCTGGGGCACCTCCCGTTTTCGTCATCAGTTACGGCCTTTGGACCAAACTCTTCAATCGCGCCCCCAACGTGCTTGGCAACACCTACAGGCTCAACGGTGCTCCCGTGGCCCTTGTGGGCGTCATGCCAGCGCGTTTTCAAATCGGCGGGTGCGATCTTTGGCTTCCTCTCGACATAACCAGAGACACATTCGTGCCGGGTGCGGGAATCGAGTCTAACGAAATCTGGACCGTCGGCCACCTAAAGATTGGTGTTAGCCCTGAGAGTGCTGCCGCGGATCTCCAAGTTATCGCTTCACCGTTTCAAGCCGACGACCGTATCTACTTTCCTCCTCATTTCAGAATTGTGGTCAACACGCTCAACAGTCAGTCCGTGGGCGACAACTTCAAACTGGGCCTGCTCGCGCTCATGGGCGCGGTCATGATCTTGCTGCTCATTGCTTGCAGTAATGTCGCGAATCTCCTCCTCGCGCGTGCGACAACCCGTGAAAGGGAATTTGGCATTCGGTCCGCCGTTGGCGCCAGTCGCACGCATATCATCAGACAATTGTTGGTTGAGAGTTTCGCGTTAGCAGCGGTCAGTTGCGCTCTCGGTTGCATTTTTGCCATTTTCGGATTGCAGGTAATGGTTGCCCTGATTCCTTCCGGGACCATTCCCCCGGAAGCGGCGATCACGTTCAGCTCCTCCGCCTTGTTATTCTCACTTATCGTCACCGTCTTCACTACCGTTGCATGCGGGTTAGCACCGGCCATCCACGCCCTTCGGACAGACGCGCAAATCGCGCTCTCCGGCCCGGGGAAGGGAACCGGCGTGGACCACCGTCAAGGAACGCTGCGTTCCGCCCTCGTCGTAGCCGAGGTCGCTCTCTCTGTCATTTTAACGATTTGTTCGGGGCTGATCATGCGGAGCCTCTTCGCGCTGCAAAGCGTGAACATCGGCTTCAACCCTACGAAGGTTGTTTATGCGCGAATCTTGTGGCCTGAAGGTCAATACGACTCTGTGCAGAAGAAAAGTGCTATTTTGCGCAGGGTCCTCGATCGAGTTACACGATTGCCTGGGGTCTTTGCTGCCACGGAAACGTCATCTTACCCACCCCATAGCTGGGGCTGGACCACGGTCATCGTTCAAGGCAAAACGCCGCCGCAAAACAGAAACACGGCATCGATCATGTGCAGCGAGGGATACTTCCAAACTCTCAACCGGTCCCTCCTTCGGGGCAGGCTGTTCACACGGAAGGACATCGAGGCGGCCGGTCACGTGGTCGTTGTCAACCAAACTTTCGCCCGCTATCACTTCGGTGAAGAAAATCCAATCGGGCAGCAAGTTCGTTTTAGCGATTTTGAAACGCTTGAGGACTGGCACGGCGAACCTTACTTCGAAATCATCGGTGTAGTCGCAGATACACAAAACACGGGCCTCGAAGAGTCGCCAAGACCCGAAGTCTATCTCCCCTCCACGCTCACCGGAAGTGGCCCGCACAATCTCTTGGTCCGAACCACCGCCTACCTCCCGGCAGTCATCCAACAACTCCGCACCGCGTTCGCAGACCTAGATCCGAATATCGCCGTCGGCGAAACAGGTACCATGGGTACCATTGCCACCCTACTCCAACACGATTACTTCGCTCGGCCACGCTTCCTCCTGACTACGCTCGGCACTTTCGCGACCATCGCACTTCTCCTCGTTGCCGCCGGCGTCTTCAGCGTCATCTCCTATGGCGTCGCGCTGCAGACACACGAAATTGGCATTCGCATGGCTGTCGGCGCCGATTCAACACAAATCCTCGGCTTGATTTTGAATAGAGGAATACGTCTGATCGTTGCCGGCGTCGGCATCGGGCTGTTCGCCAGTTATTTCCTCACGCGCGTACTGGCGAGTGAAGTTTGGGGCGTTTCCGCAACAGATCCTTCTACTTTTGCCGTGGTGGCCTTGCTTGCTCTTTTCGTCGGCCTGCTAGCGTGCATGCTACCCGCCGCTTGAGGGATAGACAGCGGCCGGTGGTGCCTATCCCATCCTGGCAAATAGCTAGAAGAATCGCGATTACGGAGTCACCTTGACGCTGATCGCGATGTTTTTGCCATTGTCCTCGCGATAGGTGACCTCGGCGTTAGCGTTGACTTTGAGTTTGCCCTCGAGAGTCGTGTTCTTATCGATCATGAAAGTCATGGATTTGGTTTCGGGGGCTTGAGCGAAGTGTTGCCCCGCGGAAGTCTGACTGCCACCCACGGCAAGGGTGAAGGAGTTCTTCGCGACCGACGTTATCTTTCCGGAGACGGATAGCGGGGATGCGGTTTGGGTTGTTGACGCGGTTTGCGCGTTCCCAACGGCTGGGGATAGCGCCGAAAGTGCGGCGACAAGGATTAGACTTGCAAGAATGGAAAAAATAACACGACGCGAGTTGCTCATAGTGGGGACACTCCTCCTCTGTATTTTTGACCGGGCATTCTCTCTGGGCAGGCGAGTAACCATACTTACGGCGAAAGTGAATGGCGCTGGCAACTTCTTCCCCGTCTTAAGGTTACGGGAACTATAGCTTTCCTGGGAGATGGGGGCTAAGGCAGTACTAGGCCGGGAAATACCTTCCAGTCGATGGGTTGAAGATACCCGCAAGGGCGAAGCCCAGGTGAAACGAGTCCAAAACGACCGGGATCAATGTGTGCCGGATTCCGATGACTTCCCGCTAACTCCTGTACCGTGGTTCGACGGCGGAGCGACAGGGGAATCGGTCAAGGAGGGCCTGAGAGAGGCCGTCAGAACGTACGACTTTCCATGGTCTGTGAGGCTAGTAATCAGGAGCTCATAGCGGAAGCCGTCCGGGTGACTTCGGCTCCTCAGGAGCGCCAGTATGCCTCGCACTTCCGAGTCAGGGTGAATCACGATTTCGCCCGACGAAGCCAGGCCCGATACGACCGTCCCATGAAATTCGGTCCCATCGCCATTCACGGCCGAATCGATGGAATCAAGCATCTTGACGCGAAGCAATGTTCCTTTTGGCAAGCCGTCTACACCATCACCGTTGGTGGTGTTAAGCCGAGCGTGAAGGTAAAACGTCAGTACCGTTCCCGCTGAGACCCGCACAGGTCCCACTTTGAAGGCCTGACCGTAAGTGGCAATTGTCAACGCAGCGAGGAAGGACAGCGCTGCTGGTACGATACGTTTCATGGGCTGGGGCCTCTCGTATCTTTAAACAGCAAGAGCTCTAGATTTCGCAGACTTCGTAACCCAAAGATGACTTTAAGGCCGCGACGTGTCGGTGTCAACGGTACGTCGACATACGTCGACGCACGATGTGTTCTATGCCCCATCCGGGGAACCTAGGAATGTCGCCTGCGGAGCCTCGTTTGTGGAACAGCCAGCGCGACCGAAGGATCTCTCGGCCTCAAGCTGCACTCTTCGACGAGATCCTTGACCGCGTCGACTGTCACGCTGTACCTTTACAGCGGTACAGCAGACGGCATGTTTTATAAGCTCACACCAACGACCGGCCAACCTCTCTACCTGCAATTGATGCAACAAGTTCGGCACGCTGCCGAAACCGGCGCGTTACGTGACGGTGACCAACTGCCGGGCATCCGGACTCTCGCCGAGGAATTGGTCGTTAGTCCAAATACTGTCGCGAAGGCCTATTGCGAACTGGAACACGAGGGCCTTCTCGAGTTGCGCCAGGGCCTCGGAGCCTTTGTGTGCGTGAAACGTCGCACCCGATCGTTGGAGAATGACGTGAACTTGGCGCGCCGTCGGATTCGAGATCTTATCGAGCAACTACGCGAGGATGGCCTTTTGGACGCGGAGATCCGCCGGGCGTTCGAAGCAGAGCTGCTCTACGCGGCCGAGGCCGTGAGAAAACGATGACGAACGAGGCTGTAATCCTGACGCAAGGGCTCACCAAGTCGTACGGTAATAGGGAGGCCGTCCGAGCGCTGAATCTCTCGGTAGGCCGCAATCGGATTACGGCGTTTCTCGGCCGAAATGGCGCTGGCAAGAGCACGACGATCAAGGTGCTACTCGGCATGGTCCGTGCCACTGCCGGCGGCGGAACGGTACTTGGAAAACAAATCACAGACAAAAAAGCGAATCTTGACACGCGGCGCAGGGTTGCTTACGTGGCGGAAGACAAGCCTCTATATGGCTACATGACGGTTGAGCAGACGATAAGTTTTGCCCGTTCCTTTTACTCCGATTGGCGGACAAACGTCGAACGCCAGCTGCTTCGCGACTACGAGTTGCCGACACGCCAGAAGATCAAACAACTTTCGAAAGGAATGCGAACTAAACTGGCCCTATTGCTGGCATTCGCTCGCCGTCCCGAGTTGCTGATCTTGGATGAACCAAGCGACGGGCTCGATCCGGTCGGGATTGAAAATCTTCTGCAAACCCTTGTCGCCCAATCGGCGGATGGGGTAACAGTTTTCTTTTCCTCGCACCAAATTGCTGAGGTTGAGCGCGTAGCCGATCACGTCTGCATTCTTGAGAAGGGTGGCTTAGTAGTGGATGCGCCGCTAGACGAACTCCGTCAGTCTTACCGGCGCATTGATTTGGTTTTTCCATTTCCCGCGCCAGAGCGTGAGTTTCGGATTTCAGGCGTCGAGAGAATCCGCACGAGCGGACATCAAATGAGCGTCTTGGCCAGCAGGAATGCGGAGGCATTGGTTGAGCGTGCGCACTGTTTGAATGCCGTTTCCGTCGAGGTTGCTCCCGTGGGACTGCGAGAGATATTTCTGGAGACCGTCAAGGAGAATTGAATCGTGCTTTGGTACAGGTTCTGGCTTGAGACGCGAGCCAGATTTCTCACCAGCCTAGCAACTGTCACGATCTTCTGTGGAGTCTTCGTCTATCATGCTGAAGGTCTGTTACGCCCGCAATGGAAGTCAGGCTTCAACCGTCTATTGTTCATCAATCAGCAGTTCCTTGTGATTATGTGGATTTTGGCGTGCGTACTTTTGGGGATGGGCGGAATCGTTCGAGAAAAAGCGGTTGGGACATCGTCACTGACCTTAAGCTTACCCGTTCGCAGAGCCACGGTGTTGGGCGTTCGCGTTGGAGTGGGGTTAGCGGAGGCAATTGTACTGGGCGTAGTACCTTGGCTAACGGTTTTTGTAATTTCTGCTTGGGCAGGAATGCCAATTTCGATTACCCAGGTCGGATCTTACATTGTGCTGTTGACCGGAGGCGGCCTGGTTTATTTTGCGATGGCCGTTTTGGTTTCATCGTTGGTCGTCGGTGAATATACAGCTCCAGCTGTAGCGTTTGGAGTGGTGCTCCTTTCTGTATTGGTGTTCGATAATTGGATCCCCCGTTTCAACGCTTGGCGGCTGGTGACCGGGGATTTCTCGATCGATAGAAAGACCTTTCTTCTCGGAAAACACCTACCGTGGCCGGGGATCCTGGCCAGTTTGGCGGTGGCAGCTCTGATGGTGCTGGCCTCAATGCTGGTCGTGGAAAGGCGGGAATTCTGAGACTCTAAACGGCGTGGAAACAAACTGCCTTTCGCTACCATCCATGCCCGTCTGCGGATCTGACCGGGAATTTCCCGGCCATCGGGACTTTTACTTCCAGGCTTCCATCGAGTCGGTCGCCCTTCTCGACGCTGGATATAACCACGACAGCCACTGGAATGCTCTGTCGATGGGACTTCCACCCATTGGATTGACTTCTAGCCTTGCTGCACGCCCGCGAAACTTCATGAAAGCCGTCGAGTGTCAAGAGTGGCGCATCGACACCGCTAAGTCCTGTGTTTTCAGCTCGGCTGTCAGTATAGCCAAATGTCTTTCGAAGCTCGGTACTAGGCCTAACTCGGTGATTTTCCTGCTCCAGAAGGAAAATACGTGTTAAGAATTCTTCGGCTATCGCGTCTCAGATATGGAACGGCCAGGAGGGGTGCTTGGCAGCCGCGATAGAAAACCTCATGGTGACCCAGCCGGCTAGGGAGCTTGAGGCGGTTTTTCGGGCGCATCATGCACGTGTCCTCCAAGCCGCTTACCGGGTGACCGGGAGCATGGCAGACGCCGAAGACGTCGCGCAATCTGTCTTCTTGCGGCTGGCGCGCGGCGACATCGCTTCCCGCCGCATCACCCATCTCGAGAGCTATCTTCAGCGCTCCGCGGTCAATGCGGCATTGGATTTGCTTCGTGCGCGGCGCGGTCGAGAGACAGTGCCGGTCGAACCCGCGGACACGCTGCAGGCAACTTCCGCAATGTCCCCTGAGCGGGCTCTTTCCTCTTCCGAAACTCGCGAGCAGCTCCGCCGCGGGATTGCCAATCTGCATCCGCGCGTTGCGGAGATGTTCACGCTGCGCTATCTCGAAGGGTTGGACAACCGCGAAATCGCTCGCTTGATGGACACGTCGCAAGCGGTGGTGGCGGTAACGTTATTCCGGGCACGTGCGCAATTAAAGAAGGGATTGCGTGGGTTCAGAAAAGGTGCGCTATGAAGATTTTAGGTCTTTTTGACACAAAGCGGGACTCCTGTCTTGACCAGGCCATCTCCCAGGTTCGCGAAGATCAGCCTGACGCAGAATCACTTGCTGCATCCGCCCGGAGGGTGTGGCAGCGGATCCAAGCGGGCGAAGGAGACCTGGCGACCGCCGAGTCCCGGCATGTGCTCCAGGGTTGTGGCGATATTCGTGCCCTGCTTCCTGCGTTTTACAAACACGAACTGCGGCCTGCTCGCGCGGCCATTGTGGAAGACCATTTGCGTGAATGCATTTCTTGCCGCGCCGTTGTTCATGGACGAGGGTTTGAAGCCGATGCCGCTGCGAATTGGCAGCTGGAAACGACAGCGAACGTGGCCCGTCGGAGCTCCTCCTGGCCGTTCTTTGTTGCAGCCGCAGCGGCCGCGCTGGTTGGTTTGGTGTGGGCGGGGACTAGCTGGTATTTCGCCGGGCCGCCGGGTATTCGCGCGCGAATCGCTTCCGCTGACGGCCAAGTCTTCGCGGTGAGCGCGAAGAACACTCGCATGTTGAAATCCGGGGACAAAGTCGACAGCGAAGAGTTCATTCGTACCGCGGCCGGATCGCACGCGACCGTGAAGCTCCTGGATGGTTCGGATGTGGAAATGAATCAACGCTCCGCATTCGCCGTCAGCGCGACTCGCCGCGACACTACCATCCAACTCGATCAAGGCGGCATCATCGTGCACGCCGCCAAACGCCGCCGTGGTCACCTGTACGTGAGCGCGCCGGATTGCCGCGTGGCGGTCACGGGCACGATGTTTGCCATTAATGCCGGCACCAAGGGCTCGCGCGTGACGGTGATCGAAGGCGAGGTGCACGTCCGTCATTCCGGCCGGGAAAGTATTCTGCACTCTGGCGATCAACTCGCCACCACGCAGGCCGTGGCGTTGGTTCCGGTGCGCGAAGAAATCGCGTGGAGCCGTGATCTCGATCACGAACTGGCGCTGCTTGGAGAGTTCTCGAAGCTCCGGGCAAAATTCGAGCAAATTCCCACGCCTCCGGCTCGTTATGAGAGCAACATCCTCCCTTTGCTGCCTCAAGATACAATCCTGTACGTCAGTATCCCTAATCTTGGCGAAGCTCTCGAACAGGCGAATCAGGTCTTCCAGCAACAGTTGGCTGAAAGCCCGGTGCTTCAGCAGTGGTGGGGCGGGGTGGATCGTTCTCCGCAACGACTGGAAGAGTTGCTTGCACAAGTCCGCGCGCTCAGCCGGTTTTTGGGGGATGAGGTCGTAATTACCATGAGCGGCGGCTCGAAGGACGGCCCTGTGCTGCTGTCGGAAGTTCGCGATCCGGGACTCGAAAATTTTCTGCAGAACCATCTCGCGGGTGCGTTCACAGTCCGTGACGGAGTGCCGGACCTGCACGTCGTGAATCCGCAATCCCTCGCGTCCTTAGCGGATAACACCCATGGGGTGGTTATGCTTGTGCGCCAGAATATGTTAGTCGTCGGCGGCGACGCCAAATCCGTACGCCAGATGAACGCGCAAATCGATGGCGGAACAAAACCGTTTGGTAACACCGATTTTGCTCAGAGAATCCTGAGCGTTTATAGCGGCGGCGCCGAGACATTGGTAGCCGTCAATTTCGCGACCATCCTGAACACTCCGGAGAACAGCACCTCGATGGCGTTTCAAACCAGCGGCTTCAACAATGTGAAATATCTGGTTGCGACGCGCAGCGACACGCCGAATCATGGCGACAACCGGCTAACGTTGGAATTTGCTGGCGCGCGGGTCGGTATTCCCTCCTGGCTGGCAGAACCGGCTCCGATGGGTTCGCTTGACTATGTTTCCGCCAATGCCGAAGCGGCTGTCTCGCTCGTTGCGAAACAGCCCGCATTGATGTTCGATGATCTGCTGAGCGTGCTTAGCTCCGATCCCCATTTCAGCAGTAATCTCGCGGAAATGAACGCCAAGCTCGGGTTCGACCTTCGCGACGACCTCGCCGGCGCATTGGGCGGGGAAATGACCCTCGCGCTGGATGGGCCGCTGCTCCCGACTCCCTCGTGGAAGATGATCGTCGAGGTCAACAATCCGGGCGCTCTCGAACTCCTGATCGAAAAGTGGATCGAGCGCAGCAATCAAGATGCACAACGATCGAATGCGCCCGCGCTGAGGCTTGAACAGCAACAAATCCGAGGCAGGACCTTCTACACCATCCACATGCTCGGCCCCGGAATGGCAGCAGAGTGCGATTACACCTTGGGCGACGGCTACCTGCTCCTGGCGCCATCTCGCGCGCTGCTTTTGGCAGCACTTGATACGCACGCCCGCGGCTCGTCGCTGGCTCGCTCCGCTTCTTTTCGCTCGCTCCTGCCGAGCGACAGCCAAGCGAACTTCTCCGGGATGCTGTATCAGAACTTGAGCCCCGTCCTGAAACCCCTTGCTTCTCAGGTCACTTCGCAGCAGTTCGCGGTACTTCAACAGTTGGCCGCGGATTCGAAGCCGAGCGTGATTTGTGCGTACGGGGGAACGGACCGAATCGAAGTCGCTAGCAACGGCACGCTCCTGGACCTGAATCCGGGTCTGATGACTCTATTCCACCTGCTCGGTCGGGCGGACCATGGAACTTCCCTTAGCCGCAATCCGTAGTAACTATTGACCATGGCCCCGACAATAGAGCTCGACGGGCTCGAGGTCCAGCTCGGTGGGAGAACGATTCTCCGCAGCCTGACGGGCGTTCTGGACGGCCGGGCCATCGGTCTGCTGGGCCCGAATGGCGCCGGGAAATCCACACTCATCAACACGATTCTGGGCTTCCACACGCCTTCCGAGGGTAGCGTTCGCGTACTTGGTCTGGATAGTCGCAGAGACGGCAAGGCACTGCGTGCGCTGGTCGGATACATGCCGGAGACGGACGCCTTCATCGCCAAGATGTCCGGCGTTCGTTTCGTCCAGTATATGGCCGAACTCTCCGGTCTTCCTACGGATCAAGCCATGGAACGCGCGCACGAAGCTTTTGTGTACGTCGGATTGGGTGAAGCGCGCTATCGCATGGTGGGAACGTATTCTCTCGGCATGAAGCAGTTGACAAAGCTCGCTCAGGCCATCGCGCACGGACTTAGGCTGCTCATCCTCGACGAACCCACCAATGGCTTGGACCCGCCCGCTCGCAAGCGGCTCCTCGAACTCATTTGCGAAATTCGAGAAGCCAGCGACATCTGCCTCTTGCTCTCCTCGCACCTTCTACGCGACGTCGAGGAAACTTGCGACCAGGTGCTGATCCTGCGAGACGGCCGCATCGCCTCGATTTGTAACCTTGCGGAAGAGCGCCGCACCAAGCGCAAGTTTCTGGAGATGGAAACCTGCGGGGCGGAACCCGTATTCGCCTCGGCCCTCCAGGGTCTCGGATGCGAGTGCGCGCTCTTTGGAAATGGCCGGATGAAGGTGGTTTTGCCGGACGCGGTTGAGATCCGAGACGTCTACAAGGTTGCTGCGGAACGTGGTGTTCAGATTCGCCGTATGAATCAGCGGCGCGACTCATTGGAGGACATTTTTCTCAACGCCATGGAGCAATCAGGAGGGAGCAATGGCCGTATATAAGCGCCGCTACCGGCCCTACCACGGCCCGCTCACGCCGGAACGGTCTCGCTTTCTGGTGCTCACGCGCTACGCCTTCGCCGGGTTGTTCCGCTCCCGCGTATTCGTTTTGCTATTCGTTCTCGCACTCGTGCCGACGTTGTTCTTCGCCGCTTACATTTTCCTAGCCAACAACAGTGCCGTCCAACAATTCCTTCAATTCCACGTCGCCGGAGGATTCGCGGTCGAGAACAAATTCTTCTTTACGCTGACCATGATACAAACGCAATTGGCGTTTCTATTGAACTGCTGGGTCTGCCCGACCCTGGTCGCGGGGGACTTGGTAAATGGAGCCCTTCCGCTGTTCTTGAGCCGGCCGTTTAGCCGGCCCGAGTACGTGCTTGGGAAGTGCGCCGTGATCGCGTTACTTCTCTCCGTGGTCACTTGGGTGCCTGGCCTGATCCTGTTTTCCCTCCAGGCAGGACTGGCAGAGGGCGGCTGGACCTGGTCGCATCTGTGGATGGTGGTCCCCATCGTATGTTGTTCGGCGGTTTGGATTTCGATGCTCTCGCTCATTTCGCTGGCCGTTTCGGCGTGGGTGAAGCTACGCATCGTGGCTACTGGTGTTATCTTCTGTGCGTTTCTCGTGCCTGCGGGACTCGGCGCGATTTTCAACACGATCCTGGGCACCTACTGGGGAAGCCTGCTCAATTTCTCCGAGCTGTTCAGGTTAATCCTCGTCAAGGGCTTTCGACTGGAATCTGAACTCGTCGGTCGCGCAGGTTTGCCGCAAGTTCCGCTTTTCGCAGCGTGGATCATGATGATTCTGGTGTGTGTATTATCCCTGTATATCCTGGATGCGCGTTTGCAGGCGCGCGAGGTTGTGCGCGGATGACGAGTCCGAATCGCCAAATCGTGTTCGATAGCGTCTCTAAGTTTTACGGGGAAGTTCTGGGCGTGAATCGCGTGAGTTTCGCGCTCGATCCGGGAATTACCAGCCTCGTAGGCCCGAACGGCTCCGGCAAGACCACGCTTTTGAACCTGCTCACCGGCCTGATCAAGCCGACGCGCGGATCCATTCACGTGCTGGGGTTAACCACGGGTCAACCTGTGGAGTTGTTCCGGCAGGTTGGATATTGCACGCAATTCGATTCCTTCCCGCCCGGGTCCACTGGTTATGATTTCATTTTTTGGCCCCTGCGGCTCCATGGTTTTGGCCGTGAGCAGGCCGCAAGGTTGACCGACGAGGCCTTGGAGCGGGCCGGCATGACGCAGGTCGCGCGGCGCAAGGTGGCTGGATACAGCAAGGGTATGCGCCAGCGCATCCGTCTGGCGCAGGCCATCGCCCACCATCCCTCAGTGCTTGTTTTGGACGAGCCTCTCAACGGGCTGGATCCCATCGCACGCGCCGAGGCCATCGCTCTGTTCGGTGCACTTGCCGTGCAGGGAATGCACGTCATCATTTCCAGCCACATTCTCGAAGAAGTCGACCGGATCTCCGATCGTGTCGTACTCATGAGCAGCGGCTACGTCGTGGCGGAAGGCCAGATTCGTGAAGTGCGGCAAGAGGTCCGCGATCATCCGATGCAGATTCTGGTGCGTTGCTCGAATGCCGCGCGGCTGGCATCGGCAGCGTTCGAACTGAATCATGTCGTCGAGGCAAAGATAGTGAACGACGGCCGCGGCGTTCTGATTCGCACGCGCGATGCCGAGCAGTTTTATCTTCGGCTCAACAAGATCGTGTGCAGCGGTCTGATAGAAGTGGAGGCAGTCGCCCCGGCCGATGACGACGTCGATTCAATTTACCAATATTTGATCGGATGCAACGGTGGGCCTATATGAATGCACGCCTCATCACTCGGGCCAAGGAGTGGACACAGGAACAACCCTGGGAGCTTTATGCAACCCAGATCTTCGTTCTCATGCGCAACGAGATCCGCCGCAACCTGTTCGCCCGCCGGCGGCTGTGGGTCTATCTCCTGGCCGCGATCCCGGTTGTGATTCTTCTCGTCCAGCGCGCCTTTGCCCGCAACACCGCCGAACCCTTCTACATCGAGAGCGCAACTCGCGTGCTCGCGCGCATCGTTCATCTTTACTACGTCCGGCTGGGCATCTTTTTCGCGTGCATGGGTATCTTCACCTGGCTGTTTCGCGGCGAGGTGGTCGAGCGCACCCTGCACTACCAGTTTCTTGTTCCGGTGAGAAGAGAAGTACTGGTCATCGGGAAATTCCTGGCGGGCACGTTAATCTCCATCTTTCTTTTCGAAAGCGCTGTTCTCGCTTGCTTTTACTTGACCTACGACCGATTTGGTGCGGCCGGCTGGTCCTACATTTTTGACGGGCCGGGCCTTCATCAACTAGGCGCTTATCTGCTGGTGACGGCCTTGACGTGTATAGGATATGGTTCTGTGTTTCTTGCCCTGAGCCTGCTTTTCAAAAATCCGATCGTCCCGGGGCTCGTCCTGATGGGCTGGGAGACAATCGCTCCGATATTGCCCGCGTGGGCCCAACGGCTGAGCGTGACCTCCTATATGAGGCATCTATGTCCGGTCGAGTTGCCGGTCGAGGGACCCCTGGCGATCTTCACGGTGGTCGCCGAGCCGGTCGCACCCGTGCTCGCCATCCTGGGTTTGCTTTGCCTCTCTGTCGCTGTCCTCGTTCTTTCTTGCTTTCTCATCGATCGCATAGAAATTACCTATACCGCGGAGTAGCGCGAGTCCCGTTTCCGAGCTATTCGTTCGGCGGTCGCCACCACACCCAGCAATGGAGCAAAGCGATGCGGAGTCGGCGCCGACATGTTTCCCATTCGCGTTCATCCCTTCCGTGTTCAGAGGCGGGAGGGTAGCGATTGGTGGAGGTAGTCGAACATGCGTTTGACCTTAGACCCTGTTGGGGCGCAGCATAACTGGTACATGTTTTTTGCGGTTTTACACGCCATCGATAATGCAGACAATTAGAACAGGTCGTGGGAAACCGCTGACGGTCAGATCGCATCGTACGTTCAAGGAATTCGGCCAGCCAGAGAGGTGAACCGTGGCTGCTAGAGTGCTTCTCCTTGTCACCCTTCTCACCGGCCATGCGATGCTTGCGATGGCCATTCCCCAGCAGGCGTTAACCAGCGTGCAAAAAGAGACGGCGGCTTCCGCCGGAGACTCATCAAAACAAGCCGACGATCAAACTGCGGCGGCACCAAAGATGGATCCGAAGGACAAGAGGGACACCAAGCCGCAGCAGAAAATTCACGTCCGGCTTGGTACCGTCTCGTTTGGATTGGGGTATTCGTATTTTTCCGGACCCTATTATTATCCGTACCGCGTGTTCGGCTTTTATCCCTATGGAGTGGCATATCCTGCCTTGTTTTGCGACCCGTTTGGGTGCGCTTATCCTTCTCTCCTAAATCCGGCTTATTCCGGTAGCTTGGCGTACGCCGAAGATAAGGGACAAGTCAAATTGACGGCTGATCCGAAGACAGCGGAAGTGTACATCGACGGCGGGTACGCGGGTGGGGCAGACCAGTTGAAGACTATGTGGCTCGACTCCGGCGCTTACGACCTGTCCCTCTCCGCAAAGGGACATAAGGCGTTTCACCAGCGGATCTATATCCTTAGCAGAAAATCATTGAAGGTTCTCGCCCGGTTGGAGCCTGAAGAAGCGCCGGATGCAGCACACGAAAAGGGGGTCAAGCCATGAACAGAAAGATTCCGCTGGGGCTGCTATTGTTGGCCGCAGCCCCAGTTGTCGCATCGGGTCCTCGAGGAACCGTGCCCAAGGCCTCGGCCAATCGCTACCCGTCTCATGCGGAGAAAGACGGCGTCAGCGTGGGCGCGGCGTTGCTTACTTCCGATGAAGTGCACAAAACATTCGTTTCCGAGGTGAATCGCTGCTGCTTGGTCGTCGAGGTTGCGTTCTACCCTGCAAAGGACAAGCCACAAGCGGTGTCGCTCGACGACTTTTCCGTGCGCGTGGTGGGGGCGGAAACGGCCGTGAAACCTTCCAGCGCCAAGGTGGTGGCGGCCAGCATTCAGAAATCTGCCGAATCGCAGCGAGACATCACCGTCTCTCCTTCCGTTGGCGTCGGTCGCGAATCCGGAACCTACCATGGCACTTACACTGAGGTTGGTGTCGCCATTGGAGTCAGCGAGCACGGTTCACACTCGGGTTCGTCGGAGCGCGATCGCGACACGATGTCGACCGAGCTGAGTGAGAAGGGCCTGCCGGAGGGAACCGCTTCGGCGCCCGTGGCCGGTTATCTGTACTTCCCCCTGACAAAGAAGAAGAACACGCCTCTTCAGTTAGATTGCGTGCTGAACGGGAATAGGGTCTCTCTGACCCTGCCCTGAGGAGTTGTGCACCCGTTATCTGCACCGGCACGGCACAAAACCGGGGAATACAGGGCTTAGTCCTCCTGTTCGTAGATACGGTGACGTATCAAATAACCACGAGCTGCCAGATTCTGATAGACTCGGCGTTGAGGAGATTGCCTTCATGTGCCGAGACTGAGCCCATTCACGATAGCTCTCTCCAGGGAGGAGCGCATCATGCTAGAGAATCGAGTGCGCCAATATACGTCACCGTATTGCGATGTGATCAGAGCGAAGATCGTACTCCTTGCCGCGGAAGGGCTCTCCAACGACGTCATCGCCACTCGCCTGGACACGCCCCGGCAAATCGTCAGCAAGTGGCGCAAACGATTTGCCCTCGCGCGGCTCCCCGGCCTCGAGGCGCAACCTCGGAGCGGCCGACCCACCCGCTTTTCCCCCCAGCGTCGTCCTCCAAGTTAAAGCTCTCGCCCGTGAACTCCCACATCGCTTGCAGCTGCCCCTGTCGCAACTTTCTCTTTCCGAGATTCGGCGCGAAGCGATCACCCGGGGGTTAGTCGCTGAAATTAGCGGGGCGACTTTGTGGCGCTGGCTCAGCGCCGATGCGCTTCGCCCTTGGCGACATCGCGGTTGGATCTTTCCCCGAGACCCGGATTTCGCTGCCAAGGCCGGGCGCATCCTCGACCTGTATGATCGCGTTTGGCAGGGACGCGCACTAAATGCGCGTGAATTCGTCATCTCAGCCGACGAAAAAAGCAGTATTCAAGCGCCCCGCCGCAAGCAACCTACACTGGCTCCCGCATCCGGTCGTTCCACCAGAGTCGAACACGAATACTTCCGTGAAGGCGCCTGGACCTATCTGGCCGCCTGGGACGTACATCGGGCCAAGGTGTTCGGGCGCTGCGAAAGAAAAGCGGCATTGCGCCGGTCGATCGCTTGATTGTCATTTTCCAACATGATGTCACGCCGTCAACCCTGCCATACCGGCTCCGACAACGAATGTTTGTTTGCCAATACGAGAGGGCATAAGAATCTATCCCGAGTTTTTTGCTAGGAGCTAGGGGAGGCAATTGGGATCGAGACGTGGGCGCATCCTACGCCAGGACGCAGAACCTATCGGCTGAGTCCCAACTGACTAAGGACTGCCCGGTGGCGCAATATTTCCCCAAAAGGAACAGTACGCTTTAAGTATTGGGCGCCTTCTGCGCGGTTCCGGCCACTTGACTTCCAAAAAACCATACTTGTGCATGCAGCTTCTCAAAGTCTCTTTAGATGTGTCATGATTTGGGAAGGAAAGCTGATTTTCCTGACCTGGTAGTGTGCTCGTTCCGCTTTTTGGATGGGATGCCAACCCACAGCGACCAGGAGGTTTCGCAATCTTGGCGGACGACAGAAGCCATTTACCGGGAGCCTTGGGTGCCTACTAGAATGCCGTCGATATCGTTGCCCGATACGCCTCCAATTCGAGGGCTAAGGTAGTCGCATGGCTCTGCGAGGATTCTGATGCGAGCTTCTCCCGGAGTTAAGAACAAGACGATCGAAAGAGACGGCGTCCGAATGTCGTCCGTATTTCGCATCGCTGTTTTGTCGGGCATGGCGCTGCTGTGGGTGATCGTTGCAGTTCTCCAATACAAGTGGGCCACGCAGCTAAGTGCCGCGACGGAAGTGCGCATTGGCAGCAACTTGCAGTCCCTGATGACGAGATGGCACCGTGATCTTTACGACGAGTTGTCAGCTGTCTGCGTCGCCCTTCAGGTCGGACCGGATTCCGGTGCGCATGATGCCTGGAATGATTACCTTCAGCGGTACGCCGAATGGAATCGGGATGAGATAAACAGCGAAGTGGCCGAGGGTGCCTATCCAAACTCAGACCTCGTTCGGGAGATCTATGATTGGCAAACCAGCGCGCCTGGAAAGCCGGAACTTCTGCGGCTCGATCCAAACACAAGGACCCGGAACAGTGCAGGCGTGCCGCAAGAACTGGAAGCGCTACTGGCTCGACTAAAGGCGAATTCCTCTAACCTAAGTGCGGCGAAGCGGGCTTGGGAATATGGAGGTTCAACTGAAAACGAGAGCGGGCACAGAAGCAATCAGCTGCGGACTCACGGCTCGCGCACCGATGCGCTCGCTGGCTGGCAGCTCGACGAAGGAATCCCTGCACTTGTTCACCCCGTCGTCCACCACGCCAATCCGTTGAACTCCGAGACTCCGATCGATCGCGCCGCGGTGGATTGGCTTGTGGTGGTTCTGAACCTCCGCGTGATTCAGGATAGGATCCTTCCCGAGTTGGCGACCCGGCATTTTGGGGGTCCAGACGGGCTGGAATATAAGCTCGCGGTTGTGGCTGCCGACGATAAGCCAAGAATCATTTATTCCTCCGATTCGACGCTTAGGATCGAAGATGTTGGCAGCTTCGACTCCATCATGAACATCTTCGGCTCGTCCTCTAACAATGTTAAGGCCGAGTTCTGGGAGGCGGTGAAACACAGCGAGAATTCATCGGACCAAGATTGGCGCAGTTTTGCAGGGCCGGTCTGGTTTCCGGTCTTCCGCTATTCATCGCACGACAAACCCTGGGTATTGATGCTCCGGCACCGGACAGGACCGGTGGGACAAATTGCCAAGAGCGTCTTGTATCGGAATCTGATCATCGGCGGCGTGGTGCTGTCGCTTCTTGCGGTGAACATAGGTCTCCTGGTTTTTTCGAGTCACCGCGCACACAAGCTCGCGCAAGTGCAAATGGAGTTCGTGGCGTCGGTTTCGCACGAACTGCGCACGCCGTTGGCGGCCATTTTTTCGGCCAGCGAGAACATCAAAGACGGATATGTGGAAGGCAGGAAGAATCTAAAGTTCTACGGTTCCATTCTAACCAGCCAGACACGTCGGCTGATCGATCTCGTAGACCGCATCCTGCTGTTTGCCTCCACGCGAGCCGGGAAAACAAGGTATTCCGTTGACCCTCTCAAGGTATCTGAAATCCTTGCAGCCGTTAGGAAACACGTGACAGAGGAAATCGAAGAAGAGGGATGCACGCTCGAGGAGCATATTGAACCGGGGCTGCCGCCCGTATTGGGCGATTTGTCGGCGGTGGGTGCCTGTTTGCGAAACCTGATTGCTAATGCCCTCAAATACGGTGGAGAGGAACGCTGGATCGGCCTGTCTGCCACGTGTCGTAAGATAGAGGGTAATGCTAAAGAAGTTAGATTTAGTGTTCAGGATCATGGGGAAGGCATCAGTGCTTCAGAATTGCAACGTATTTTTGAACCGTTCTACCGCAGCCCCAAGGTCGTGGCCGCTCAAATTCATGGGACGGGTTTGGGGCTAGCATTGGCCAAGCGCATCGCAGAAGCTCTGGGAGGAAGAATCTCCGTTGTCAGTGAGCTTGGCGTGGGAAGTACCTTCACATTGCACCTACCGGCAGCGAGCGCAGAGGAACTCATCAACGAGTCACGACTGCAAGAAACGACAGGACAATGAAACATGTTTGAGAGCATCCTTCTCGTAGAAGATGAAGCGGCATTAAGGGCGACCCTGGGCGACCGGCTTCGCGGAGAAGGTTACGTCGTTGACACCGCCGTCGATGGACTCGAAGCAACCGAGAAAGCAACCAGCCAGCCCTTTGACTTAATCATTCTCGACCTGATGTTGCCGTCACGAAGCGGGCTTGATGTCTGCCGCGACATCCGCCAAGCGGGAATGGCCACTCCTATTCTGATCCTGACCGCTCGCGACCAAACCACGGATAAGGTTGTGGGACTAAAGCTTGGCGCAGACGATTATGTGACCAAGCCGTTTGAGGCCGCTGAACTCATCGCCCGGATCGAAGCTTTGTTGCGCCGCGTACCCATAAAAACGGGGCAAGCCATCCACGAATTTGGCTCGATCATTGTGGACGTCAAGCGATCCAAAGTTACGCGAGCTGGACAGTCCGTCTATCTGACAGGTCGTGAATTCCAGCTTCTCCGCTACTTCATTGAACGTCCGGGAACAACGATTCCACGTAAGGAACTGCTACAGGCGGTTTGGGGCTATGTGGCGGATTCTCTCACGCGAACGGTGGACGCTCATGTTGCAAGTCTTCGACAAAAGTTGGAAGAAAATCCGAAGCGGCCCGAACTGATCCTCACGGTTTCGGGCACCGGCTATAAATTTGTAGGACAAATCCGCGCCTAGTTTCCCGCACCAGATCGGTTCACAAAACGCCAGATCGCGGCAAGCTGATGTGGTTCTTTATTGTAAAACCGTTCTTCCTTTCACAGACTCTTGCGGTTAGACCGACGAGCCAGGCGTCGCGCGTACGCAGCATCCTTACTCTGGACAAGAAATAACTCGCGTCCCAGAGACCTTCTGCTCAATGCGAGATCGCTGATGTAATGTCTGTTTACACAGTATAGCATCAATAGCTTATTGTAAAGCCTGTAAAATATCTTGAATTACCGGGTTTCCGTGACAGTTGTTTGTTAGGAATCAAAAAGACAGTTCCTTTCCACCCTTAGTCTCTCTACACGCTTCCGGCGAAATCCCGTCTGAGAAGCTTCGAATCACGTGCAAACACGCGAGGCCATTATGAAAAAGTTGTACCAAGCTGTCTTGTTCGTACTCTTGTGCTGTTTGACGCCGCTGGTCGCGAATGCTCAGTCGTTTCGCGTGCAGTGCCCGACCAGCACCATCACGCACCCGAATGCCGCCAACAATAATTCGGAACCAGCGTACACCGCTCCGACAAATGTGAACGGGGCCATCAAATGCCAGCAGATTTCTGGCGGTGATGGTTACTCGACGATGGGCGACGGGACGCAAACATACATGTTCTCATTCGGGCCATTGTCCGGGCTTAGCAAGATTGCGAATGGCCAGCCCGGTACCGATTTCCCTTCCGAATTCAACGTGCCATCCCCGAGCGCGCTGCTGCCCGGGGCCCCGGCCACGATGGCCACTCCCAGCAGCGGGACCTCCGTCCCCATCGGATTTGGCTATAACGGCGCGGTGGGGCTAACTGCCGATCTGGATGCCATAGCAGATGGCAAGTGCGTCGCGCCCTGTTTAGATGGGCACGTAGATCCTCGCCCAATCATTGACGTGGGAGTCCTGAACGGCAATATTCCCGCACCGTTGTTTGCGATCGATGAGGATGACGAATTCTTCCTCACGCTCACGAACGTGGGCATGATCATGCGGCCGGACTTGTTCGAGCAGCACACCGTCCACTTCCACGGTTATCCCAACGCTTCGACCTTCTACGACGGCGTGCCCGACGCCTCGGTGGCCATCAACATCGGCGGCAGCTTCACTTACTACTACCTGGCACCGGATGCCGGGACGTACTTCTGGCACTGCCACATCACGCCTCCCGAGCACTTGCAGATGGGCATGGTCGGCCAAATTTATGTGCGGCCGCGGCAGGACCGCGTCGCGCTTGGCGGTGACCTCTATGCTTCCCTGCAACAACAGGAGCTTGATAACCGCACGAAATGCGATTCCACGCAAGACATCCTGTGCAGCAATCCGCTCCCGGCGATCAACACGGCAGCGACGGCCGCGTCCACTGTTGTGAATGGCGGCCACAGCGGCGGGTATGCCTACAACGATGGTGATGGCTCAACCTATTACGATGTCGAGTATCCCATCCAGATCCACGGTTTCGATCCCAGCTTCCACTTTGTGGGCATGACGTTCAACCCGGAACAATTTGCGGACATGAAAGACAAGTATTTCCTGCTCAATGGCCGCAGCTACCCGGATACAGTCACAACCGGTCCCCTGGCAACGCAGTCAGCGGATGGCAAGATGCACTTCTCCCAGCCGCTGCCTTCGATCATCAACATTCCGGCAGGCAAAAAGGCCTTGCTGCGGATTTCCGACCTGGACGTTACCGAATATCAGACGCTGGCGTCGCTCGGAATCCCGATGACAGTGATTGGCTACAACGCCAAGCTGCTACGCGATCAAGCGGGTAACAACCTGTACTACAACACTAATTCGATCACGCTCGCCGGCGGCGAGTCGCTCGACGTGATTCTGGACGCCACCGATACGACGCGCTATCCGTCGGGCAGCGTGTTCTATCTGTACACGCCGAACCTCGACCACTTGTCCAACGACGCAGAGAATTTTGGCGGGCTCATGACCGAGGTCCGCATTAATTAGGAGAGCGGAAATGAGGACGATGAAAATGAACACAACTTTTTCGAAATCCCGATTGCTTCTGGTACCAGTGCTGGTGATGCTGTTCGCCGCCACGGTTTACGCCTCGGCGCCGGGCATCACTGGGACGACCTTCAACCTGACGGCCCGCGATGCTTTTATCAGCCAGCCGGACGGAGCGTCCGTTTACTCCTGGGGGTATGGCTGCAGCAGTGCGCCTTCTGGGTTCAATCCTCCGGCCACGTTGATGCCGGGTGCCACCTGCCCCACGATGCAGGTTCCCGGTCCCACGCTGATCGTCATGGAAGGACAAACGGTCACGGTCAACCTGACCAATAATCTTCCTACTTCCGCCGGCAATACTTCGATTCTGTTTCCGGGCTTTAATGTGACAGCGACGGGCGGAGTGGTTGGTCTTCTCACTCATGAGGCACTACCCTGCCCAACCCCAACTGCCTGCACGACTAATACTGTTAGCTACACCTTTGTTGCTTCGTCGCCGGGGACACGCGCCTATTACAGCGGCACGCAAGGCGACTTGCAGGTGGAAATGGGCCTGTATGGCGCAATTATTGTGGTACCGACCGCGGTTCCCACTGGCTGTACCGCGGTAGGAAGTATTCCTGCGCACTATGTTGCTCCGGGCAACTCGGCGGAAGCGGATTACCGGCTGGCGGCGTCGGCCTACGACAACCCGAGGAGCTGCTATGACCGGGAATACCTGTTCCAGTTTTCCGAGATGGATCCCGGGATACACAAGAACGCGCTAGCGCAAGTCACCGCAAGGACTGGCTGCGCGGCGACTTCTCCGACCTGCCATCTCGATGTTCCGACCGAGCCGTATCATCCGGCCTACTTCATGATCAATGGGCGGTCGATGCCCGATGACATGGATCCCAACTATGCGCGAGAGTACCCGCACCAGCCATACAACGGCAACCCGCACATGCATCCGGGCGAACAGGTGCTACTGCGCATTATAGGCCAGGGCCGGTGGCAGCATCCGTTCCACGAGCACGGCAACCACGTCCGCATTCTGGGGCGTGATGGAAACCTGATTCTGAGCTCGACCACTGCCGGTGAAGTCAATCTCGCCGGGCCTCTGCTCTTCACCACGACAACGACTCCGGGACTGGCCATGGACGGGATTTTCTATTGGACGGGTAAGGGATTGAACTGGGATCCATACGGCCACAATCCCGCTTCTTCTGACTCGACTGCCAAACTGCCCTGCACTCCGGATGCGAACGGCTACAACACCGCGGCGACAACAGCGCTTAATTATTACGAGTGGTGCCAGGACCACAACAAACCTCTGGAAGCGGCGCCGTTCGGCGACGTAGCAGGTGGCGGTCCAGCGACTCTGCCCGACCCGAACATTTTGGCGAATGGTGCCTGGTTCGGGGGCAGCCCATACCTTGGTCCCAATGCAACTGTCCGCGCGGTAGGCCCCACGGGTACAACTCCGCCCTCGGGCACGATCGCGAACTCGCCCACCGGTGAGGCTGGCTTTGCTTTCATGTGGCACTCGCACAATGAGCGCGAAATTACCACCAACAATATTTTCCCAGGTGGGATGTTGATGATGATGCTGGTCGATTCCCGTGAATTTCAGATTGACGAGTCCAACTGACGAAGAGGGATGACAACGATGCGAACGAATAATTTAAAAGCTATCTTGAAAGCTGCCGTAAGAGTACTCGCAATTCTACCCTTCGCGGCATGTGTGGCCCTTGGCCAGCAGACGATTAATCTGACCGCAGGGCCGGCGAAAGCATACCTGCCGGACGGGTCAGCGGTGCCGATGTGGGGCTACAGTTGCGGCACGGCGGTAACAGGAGCGACCGCGACGTGTGTCGCGTTGAATAACGCGGTCGCTGCAGGGACCGCAACGGTGGGCACCTGGTCCCCGGTCGTGATCACGGTTCCCTCGGGACAGTACCTGACCATCAGCCTCACGAATAATTTGACTTTCACACCGACGGGGGCCACGACTCCGAACACTGTGCCGACCTCGCTGGTCATTGTTGGCCAGCTGGGCGGCGGCCTTGGAATCCTTGGTCAACGGACCGCCACCGCGAGTCCAGATCACACCAAGGCGCAGCCGGTCACGTGGCCGATCGCTGGAGATGCGCCCGGTGCGGGGCTGACTGGAGTGGGTACACCGCCGACACAGGGAGCGCGCGTGCAGTCGTTCGGGACGGAAGTGGGCGTGACTCCCGCGGCCGGCCAGTGCACAACGAATCCATGTCCTCTGACATTTGGTACTGCCACTGCCCCGCTGCGGCCAGGCACGTACCTGATTGAGTCCGGCACACATCCATCCATCCAGGGCCCCATGGGTCTATATGGAGTGTTGGTGGTTACCTGTGCGCCCGGCGCGGCTGCTACGACAGCTTGTCCAACGCCTGGTACAGCGTATCCGGCTGTGGCCGCTACAACGACTACTGCAGCGGTTCCGGCCGTGACCTACGGTGGGGAAGCTAATCTCCTCTTCAGCGAAATCGACCCGGTGCAGAACAACGCAGTACAGGCGGCTGTTAACACCGTTGGCTTCAGCGAGACGAAGGTGTGGTCCGGCCAGCCCGGTGGCTGCGGAAACCCGTCCTCCGGCGCTGGCGTCTACCAGACCTGCTATCCGCCGGCTGTCAACTATTCGCCGTTGTATTACCTGATCAATGGCGTAGCGTTTGACAAGACGCATGCTGCCGCCTCCGTGTTCAACGCGGCGGCCGGCACTGACGCAACCACGGGTCTCCCTGTCACGACCGGAATTACCGGAACGGTTTTGCTGCGCCTGGTGAATGCCGGTCTGCGCATGCACGTACCTTCGGTCGTCGGATCGCAAACGGGGACTGCGGTTGCTCCAGCGCTTCCTCCAGGCGGTTTCTCGCTGATTGCTGAGGATGGCAACCCCTTGCCGGGCGTTCCCCGCGTGCAGAGTGAAGTATTCATGGCCGCGGGCAAAACTTACGACGTGATGATCAACCCACCGGCTGCTGGCGCTTCGGCTCTTCCAGTTTATGACCGCCAGTTGAGCCTGTCGGCCAATGCGACGGCGCGCGACTCCGGTATGTTGGCCTACGTCAGCGTCAACGGCGCTGGGCTCCCAGCCCCGACTGGCACCGCCAGCGGTGTTTTCGCCAATGCGATAGCCAGGGCGGATTCTTATAGCTCTTTGGTGGGGGTGGCGGGCCAGCCGTTTACCGTCTCGGATCCCGGTAAAGGCGTGGTCGCCAATGACACTAATGTGTACGGCGTGCAGCTCCTGGCAGCACCAACCAGCGGTACCGTGACTTTGAACGCCGACGGTACCTTTACTTACGTTCCGACTGGGACGGGCACCTCAGATAGCTTTACGTATTGTGCGAACGGCACTGTAACAGGTACGACATGTTCCTCCGGGTTGACTGCCACGGTCACGCTGGGTGCAGGAACCCTGGGCGGCATCACCGTTCACAACCGCGCCTATACCTCACACACAGCCACATCGTTTGCCCTTAAGAGTCCCGGTGTCCTGGGAACTCAGTACGATACGACGACTAATTCGCTGCCTGACACAGACTCACAGAACTATCCGCTTACGGTTGTTCCGGTGACGACCCCGACCTCGTGCGGATCGGGAACGTATGTTCTGGACGCGAATGGCGGGTTCACCGTTTCGGTGCCGTCGACCCCAGGGACGACGCCGACAGCGGGCATCTGTACTTTCCAGTATACGGCGAAGAACTCACAGGGCACGACGAGCAGCTCCGCGAACGTTACAGTCAGCTTCCCAGCAGGAAGCGGTCTTCAGGTCAAAGTTTTGGATGGCGCTGACAAGACAACCGAGATTACCGACTATCGCTGGGTGATTGAGGAAGATCGCACGTTCTACGTCGACCCCAACTGCACAACGAACACGGCCACTCCGCCAGCAGGCTGCCCAGTTCAAACCGGCACCACAGTTCCGCCAACCTTTGGTGTGAATTTTCACACCAGCTATATGCCCTTGGTGGCGGCAGGCTGCACCGGTCAACTCTCTTGCGAGGGTGGTCAGACGATAGTCACGCCCACGGGAACTCACGTGAATGCCGTGTGCGACATCGGCAATGGCGTTTGCCGTCCCGATACCACGGGGAACGGGTTTGCTCCTGCTTACCCCAACTCGATTGTTCTCGATCCGACCAAGCGCTACTTCATTTCCGTCCTGCCAGGCGACGCGGCCAATCCTTTTATAAACGCCTATGGAGGTGCGCCTGACTGTTCCGCAGCAGGAGTCGCGGCTGGAAGCTGCGGCCACGGCATGGGCGGCGCTGCGATTCCCGCGCTTCCCACAGGCACCACTGCATATCCAACGACGCCTTACACGATTCTGACGCAACCCACTCCATTCCCGCCGGCACAACTCTCGGTGTTTGTGTTCGAGGATGACTTCCCGCTGAACGGCGAGCAGGATGGCGGTGGTGGAATCCCGGGCGCCGCCGTGAATACGAACAACGAGCCGGGTCTGGGTGGCTTCGAGATCACGCTCTTTGACGATGCCGGCGGCACTGGTGATGCTACCGGACAATTGACCCACGACATGTTCAACCAGCCACTTTCCAACACGCTGGCGGGAACGATCGACCCCCTCACCGGGCAGGACGCCTGCCCGATAACGAAGAAACCGTTGGTCGGTATGGATAGCTCGAACGGCAACGCACCCGGTTCTTTAGGCACGATCGGCATTACGGGCAGAATTGTGACCTGCCCGGAGTACGAATCGGACGGCATAACTGCCTCCCCGCTTGCCGGCCAAGCCCTGGTTCCGAACATGATGCAGGGACGGTACGGCGTCGTGGCTACTCCCGCGGCTGACCGGATTGCGAGAGGAGAAGAGTGGCTGCAAACCAACACCCTGGACGGCCAAAAGGCGCACGATTCCTGGCTGCGAATCGGTGAACCAACCTACTTCCAGGAGTACGGTCCAGCCGGCTGGCACGTGGCCATCGGCTTTGCCAATCCCGCTATCATCAATAGCCGCTTGGCGGGCGTCTGCGGCGGCACCGACCCGAACATCACTGGCAGTAATTGCCACAACACAGTGACGGGCATCGTCACTACCGAACGCATGAGCCGTACACCCGATGAAAGACTCTTCGGCAGCGGCACAAACGACAGTTTCGCCTTCACCCAGTGCTACGTAAGCTTTGGCGATCCGGACGGCGAAGACTTCGCCTTTACCAAGTGCAACTCCGATGGAACGTTCACTCTCACGGGTCTTCCCGATGGGATCTGGAGACTGACCGTCTTTGACCAGTGGAACGATATGCTGGTGGATGGCCTTTCGACCCCGGTCGGCCTGAGCGGCGGCGCAACCAAGGATCTGGGCCAGATTGCCACGAGCCAGTGGCAGGCAAATATCATCACTGCGACCTTCTTCGACCAGAACGGGGATGGTGTTCGTCAAGACACCGAACCAGGGCTCTCGCTGGTTCCGACGAACATTCGGTTCCGCGACGGCAGCTATTCCAACTTCAACAATACCGACCTGAACGGGAACGCCGGGTTTAACGAAATATTCCCGCTGTTCAGCTGGTATGTGATTGAAACGGATTCCACGCGTTACAAGACCACGGGGACCCACGTGGTGTACGACGCGGGCGGACCGGCCGACGGCACACCCTGCGGCACACCGTACCCGAACTGCGGCACTTCGACCATCGCCGCGAACATGGCGAATACTTATGAGGCAGTTCCACTACCGGCCAATCTTCACGTCCCTGGCGCGGTCTACTGCTCAAACGCGGACTGCACTGGGACTAAGAGCACCACGGGGGTCTACAACAGCACGGGCCGGATCGATCCGCCGTGGGTCGCGAGCGAAGGCTGGCAAGGATTCTCCGGACAGAACAGTTTCATTGAGTTCGGCAAGAAGCCTTTTGCCGTGGGCGAGACCGGGGGCATCCGAGGCGAAGTGAACTACGCTTCGACGCGCCCATTTGACGATCCACAACTCTTGCTGCACGTGAGCTGGACGCCGGACGTGCCGAACGTACCGGTAAACTTGTACAAAGAAGGGTTTGCGGCGGACGGGGTGACTCCCACCCTCACGTTGGTGGACCATACCACGACCACCAGTTGGGACGACTGGGCGCAGGGTTTCAACCCCGTCAGCGGTCTCCCGAATATGAACTGCCCCGGGCAATCCACCAGCGATCTGTTCTACTTTTCGCTGCAGAACCAGCCGGACTACCTGGATGTGTACAATAGCCGGCACGGCGGGCCAGCGGCGCACACGATTCCGAACAGTTCCCAGTTCAAATGCTATGACGGCATGCACAACTGGAACCAGATACAGCCGGCACCTTACGACGGCTTTTATCAGTTCCCCAGTGTCACGGGCATAAACCCGACAAACGGCCAGCCCCTTGGGACCAACTGCACGGGTTGTACGACGAATCCCGACACAACCGACCCCTACCGGTTCAATTCTCCAATGTTGCCCCCCGGCAAGTATGTGGTGGAAGTGGTTGTGCCTCCGGGTTACGAGCTGGTTAAGGAAGAGGACAAGAACATCCTCATCGGCGACAATTACATCGCACCGGTCACGCAACAGTTCGGCGCACTCGGCTCCATTTATATTATGCCGGACCAGGCCGCGGTGGCTGCCAGCTACAATGCCAACAATGCCCAGAACCAAACGACGGATCTGGGTAGTTCGCCGCGACACGAGGGTGATACGGGAAGCGTAGAGCAGTTCTGGCCTTGCGTAGGCGAGCAGCGTGTCGTGCCGGACTTCATGAGCATCTTCCCGCAGGCCCAGGAAGTAGCGGCCTTCGCTGGGGCGACACGGCCTCTGTGCGACCGCAAGGAAATCGACTTGCAGGAACAGATGTCGGCGCTGGCGAAGTTCTACATCTTCAGCTCCGCCCACGTCGCCGCCCACTTCACCGGAATCATCACGGACGACTACACTTCAGAATTCGATCCCTTCTCGCCGCAATTCGGGGAGAAGTTTTCTCCGCCGGACATGCCAATCTCTATCAAGGATTGGGCCGGAAACGAAATCAACCGCGTGTATTCCGATCATTGGGGCACCTACGACGGCTTGACGTATTCGAGCTGGGAAGTTAACCCGCCCAACCCGACCGGCTATGGGCCCACGATGATGGTCACCTGCATGAACGATCCTGGAACGGGAGCGACGCCCGATCCGTTGTTCAACTCGCAATACAGCCAGTTCTGCTACGAGATCCCGTTCATGCCGGGACAGACACAGTACATGGACACTCCCGTTGTGCCCACGTCCGCTTTCGCGGGTGCGGGATACAACAATGTGGATTGCTCTTATCCGGATGCCACGCCAGCGGTTGCTGAAGTCGACGGCGACGGGCTTGGACCCTGGGTGAGCGCAGCGGGTCATACGCTGACGATCCACTCGTTGGGCGACCAGATGGTGCCCAACAACGCGTACGCCGGACCCAGTGCTACAACAGTTCCGTACAACCAGAAGTTCATAAAGCGCCACTTTGGCTTTGGGACTGCGGCGGGAACTGTCACGATCGGCGGCGTAGCCGCGACCGTTGGCACTTGGAGCGACTCGCTCCTCACGGTCACCGTGCCGAGCGGAGTGCAACCGTGCCCCGTTCAGCAGCAAGCGCAATACAGCGGCTCGACGGCCCTCTGCGGTGAGTTGATCATCACCACCGGGAACGTCGGCACCGCAGCTGCTCCCATTCATAGGCAGTCGATTGACACGGTCACCGTGACGATTGGCGGCAAACCACCGAAGCACGTTACGGCATCGCAGTCGATCCAGGCTGCAATTGATGCCGCTACTCCAGGTGACATGATCATGGTCGACCCCGCGTTTACGCCAGCTGCGACTGCACCAGCCGGAACCTCGTGCGCCACGGCAACTGCGCCGAGTACCACGTGCGTCGAAACAACCTCCAACCACTACGAAATGTTGATCATGTGGAAGCCCGTCCGACTGCAAGGTGTCGGAGGTGCGACCAGCATTATCAACGCCAATGCTCACCCAGCAGGCAAATTGGACACCTGGCGGCAGCAGGTCGTTTGTCTCTTCGGCTTGGGGATCAATGGCGCGCCAATCAACACCAACCCAGGTGCAACTGACGTCAATCAAATTCCAAATCAATTTAATGCAAACGGCGTACTTAATCCCGCAACTGGCGCGCCCGCCAGTTGCCCGGGAGCCGGATGGAACTACTTCAACGCGTTCGACGAGAGCAGCACCGGAGCCGGCGGCAAGAACGCCCAAGTGGATCGTTTACCACTAGAGGCCACTGTCGGATGGAGCGCCGAACTCAACGGCAACCTGGCAGAACTCCTGCAAGAGCCGTCCTTGATGGGCGCTCTTGAAGGCGGGGGTATTACCGTGCTCTCGAAGGGCGTGGTATTCCCATCGGATCCCTACGACGCTACGTTACTCGCAGGGTTCCCGGCCGGGACACTACTTCTGCAAAACGCTCCGGGCGTCTCGACCGACCATTGCACCGACAATCCCAATCCGTACCCCAGCAACTTTATGTGCAACCCGTCGAGCATCGACGGACTGGGTATCACGAACAGCTCCCAGGGCGGCGGAGGCATCCACATCCACGGCTGGGGACATAACCTGCAAATCGCCAACAACCGGATCTACAACAACGCCGGAACGCTCTCGGGCGGCATCAACCTCGGCCAGGGTGAATATCCTCCCGCGTACGTCCAGGGAAGCGCCACAAACGCGGCTCCGGGTTCGTGCGAGGACAGCCCCGTCCCTGGTGCGGTGCTGCCATACTGCCAGAATGTGAATGTGAACATTCATAACAATTACATCGCGTCGAACTCTTCCACGGGTGATGAATTGTTCGCCGCCACGCCGGCGGGGTCAGGCGGCATCAGCATCTGCACTGGCTCCGACTACTACAAGTTCAACTGGAACTGGGTGTGCGGCAACCTGACCGGTGGAGATGGCGGCGGTGTCGGTCACCTTGGTTTCAGCTTCAACGGTGACATCGAACACAACACCATCATCTTCAACCAGAGCACCAACCCCACGATCCCGGCCAACGGCGGCGGTCTCGTGGTCATGGGCGCGCCGGATCAGGACCTCGTTTGCAGTGCCATTGTTGCCCTCCTCGACCAGGATTGCGCCCCTACTGCCGCAGTTGGCGGCGCGGCCAGCGTGGGGCCAAGCGATGGTGTTGGTCCGGGTCTGGTGGTCAATGCCAACCTGATTATGGGCAACGCCGCGGAGAGCGGCACCGGAGCCGGCATCGCCTTCAATGCCGTCAACGGTTCGGATATGGTTGCCTTCCCGACCGATCCCGGTCAGTGGAATACAGTGACCGTAACCAACAACATCATCGTCGACAACGTCGGCGGTTGGGATGGAGCCGGCATCTCGCTGGCGGATTCTCCCAATGTCAACATCATCAACAACACCGTCGCTTACAACAACAGCACTGCCTCGTCAGGTATCCTGTTCAACACCCTTGGGGCTCCCCTTGCCAGCCAGGGTGGAAGCAGTTGCTCGAGTACGGCGACGACAACGTGTCCTCAGCCTGCGGGTTTGGTGGCCATCCAGCACAGCGCGGTCTTGGCGGCGAATCTCCCCTCGACTCTCACTGTGGTTTGCCCGGCGGGCCATTTCCAGACGACGGCAGCGAACGGGTCTTGCAAGAGCGTTTCTTATCCAAAGCTGGAGAACAATATCTTCTGGCGCAACGGCACGTTCTACATCGGTGTGGGCGCGCTCAGCCCGACGTACCAGCAGAATATTGTCTCCATCTTTAACTCCTTCACACACAGTGCGGTGACGAGCCAGTCGAGGACCGATGCCATCACGACGACAAGCGGGAGCGCGACCATCACTGGTGGAACCGGGGCTTGTGTAACCGGTACTCAGTATTGGGACATCGGTGTGCGCGGTGACACGGGACAGACCAACCATGCTTCCGGGGTCCAACTCCGCGCGACGGATTCGGTGTTAACGCCTGGTGGGTCTGCTGTTATAGCCGCCGGCAACTCAACAGCGGATCCGCGCTTCCTCCAGCAGTACTGCGATGGTTCACGCATGCCCCCGGAAACCCCGGGACTCCTTGCGGCGGGCTGGCAAGTACCTCCGGGTATTTCGGATGCGACTGTGCCCAACCCGATCTTCAACCTGGCTCCGGCCGCTACGGTGGACGAAGGCAACAACTGGGTCAACCTCAACTGGGGCCCGTTGTCGATGACCAATCCGACCGTTGTGGGCGGACCTAACCTAAACTACGGCGGCGGTCCTGCGCTTGGCAACTACGGCATTGCGACCGGATCCTCGGCCCAGGGTAGGGTCGCTGGAGGCAGCGCCAACTACACAGACGCTCCTAACTTCGACTTCTACGACAACCCGAGGAAGCCCGGTCCAATCGACGCCGGCGCGGTGCAACGCACCGGGACTGGCTCGAACACGGACTTCACTGTCTCACCGGCATTGCTGGACTTTGGTTTCGTGCCGCACGGCAGTCCGACAACTGTGGATCAGGACGTCCAGGTCATCAACACAGGCAGCGTCGCGCTGTTCTTCCCCCCCGGAAACGGCATCACATTCTCGTGCACGGGCGTCGCTGGCTGCAATCTGGCAAGCTTCAGCTTCGCGCCTCCCGCCGATGGCCCTGGCTGCGCCGGCGCCACGATCGCTCCGGGACAAAGCTGCGACATCAACGTGGTCTTTAACCCCACCAGCGCGTCGCAAGCAGCGAGGAATGCCAACCTGGTCATCAACCCCGCCGGTGTCGGTGCTGGTGAGATCGTTTCGCTCACCGGCCACGACACGATTGCAACCCTAAGCATCACGCCGCTCGCGCCGGCACTGACCACAACTCCGGCCAACGCCACTGCAAAGACCGGAACCGTAACGATCACCAACACTCTCCATCTATGCCTCGCGGCACCCTGCCCGGGCGGTTCGAGCATTGATGCTGGGCCCTTTGTCCCAACATCAATTACAATCACACGGGTGAGCGGTGCACCTCAGACTGCTTGGGCGCTCGGTGGCACGTGCGCGGTTGGCACTGCGCTTTCCGCCGTGCCTCCGGGACAGGTCTCGAGTTGCACGATCACGGTAACCTATACGCCGCCTGCGGGAGCAACAGGGGCGGCGCTGAACGGGAGCGCACGCCTCACGGTAATGGGGTACGGCACCGCCGGAGCTACGCAACCTGCAACCATAATCAACACTACGTACAACGCGAACTAACTGAAACAACCTTCCGGCAGCAGGGCGGGCATCCTCTAGGGTGCCCGCCCTGTTCCGCTAAAAGAACCTATAGATAAGGATATGGCTACGATGCTTGACCGTAATGCGATCTTGAGAACAAAGTTGACGCTGCTTGCGGGAGTTCTTGCCGGTGGGCTTCTTGTTTTGTCGGCGGGGGCCCAAACGGCTTCGCAGGTTGCGAGTCCTAAACCAGCAGCATCTGCTCCGATGCACTACCATCCCGATCGGTTCGCGGGACGCGCTGGCAAGTACTACGCGCTTGTTTGGGGAGTGAACTCTCTAAGCGTGAAGTGGACCGAGTCAGGCGAAGTGATTCGCTTCGCCTACTATGTGGTGGATGCTGAGAAAGCCAAAGCGCTGAACGACAAGAAAGCCCAACCGGTTCTGATTGACCCAAAGGCAGGGGTTCAGTTGGTGGTTCCTTCGCTCGAAAAAGTCGGCCAGTTGCGCCAAAGCGCCACACCGGAGGCAGGGAAGTCTTACTGGATGGCTTTCTCGAACAAGGGGCGGTTAGTTAAACGCGGAGATCACGTGGATGTGGTGATCGGACCGTTCCGAGCGCAAGGACTTGTGGTGGATTAGCTTGGCGTTAGAACGGCCATAACCCTTACGCCGCTCTTGGGCACGGGGCTTTTGCGCTCGGCACACGTGCGCGGTCGGCACTCCGATCAACCCAGGCGGAACGTTGGTACCGCCTGCAGCCGGTTCGAGTTCGACGATCACGATGACCTAATACACTACCGGCAGGAGCAACCGGGGCGGGCAGCTGATGCAAACCTCGGACACTTCGGGCCGCCAAGATTCCTAAGGACTCCTATTCGCAAAGCGCAGTGAAGTATTTTACTGGTGTTTGAATGCCTCGTGTCTCGTAGACCTGGCAGCGTCGCGCAACACCGTCAGTCTTCGGGTTCCTGGGTCACGATGTGGACGTCCACGGCGGGAGACTCGCGGAGGAAGCGGTGCACGGCGGAGAGATAAAGGTATTTCCTCCAGTCACGCAGGGGAGCCCGTCCAAAGATGACTTGCGTAATGTGCTTGGAGCGAACAAAAGCGGCCACGGCGTCCGCAACGCTTTTTCCTTTCAGGCGAATCACTTTCGCGCCCAGGCTTTCTGCGAAACGCAAGTTGGCCGCCAGCGCGTGTGGGTTGGACTCGCGATGGAGGGTAGCAAGCTCGCGGTCGACGTGGACCACGTATAGCTCGGCGTCCATGCGCCGCGCCATTCTGGCGCCGCGGGCAATCAGATACTGGCCGGCGGGATTCGAGGAAATGCACACGGCCATGCGCTCCCGCACTCCCCAATTTTTTCGAATGTCCTGCGCTTCCATGTAGGATTCGAGGCTGCGATCCACCTGCTCGGCGACTTGCCGCAAAGCCAGCTCGCGCAAGGCGATCAAATTGCCGCGCCGGAAAAAATTCTTCAAGGAACGTTCGACTTTATCGGTGCTGTAAACGTCGCCGCGCTTCATGCGGGCGTGCAGGGCTTCGGGCGTGAGGTCCACCATGACGGTTTCCGAGGCGGTCAGCGGCACCCAGTCGGGCACCGTCTCGCGCACAACAATCCCGGTGATGGACCGCACCACGGGCGCGATGCTCTCGATATGCTGAATATTCAGCGTGGAGAGCACGTCGATATTTGCAGCGAGCAGTTCCTGCACGTCTTCGTAGCGCTTGCGGTGCTTGCTCCCGGGAATATTTGTATGCGCGAGTTCATCGACGAGCACGACGGCGGGGCGTCGCGCGAGAATGGCATCTACATCCATTTCTTCAAAAATCGTGCCTTTGTATTCGATTTTCTTGAGCGGGACGCGCTCCAACTGCTGGGCCAGCTCTTCAATCCCTTGACGCCCGTGTGTTTCCACTACGCCGATGACCACGTCTTCGCCGCGGCTGCGCCGCCGCAAGGCTTCGCTGAGCATGCTGAACGTTTTTCCTACGCCGGGAGCGTAGCCCAGAAAAAGCTTAAAGACGCCGCGGGTTTTCTGTGGCGGCGAGACAGCTTCCAGCCATTCTTCAGGTTTTTTGGGCAACGCCAACTCTCCATCGAGCGGGAGCCTGAGCTAGAATGTACCCATGCAGAGATTCCTCGGCGGACGCCTCCTGGGAGCGGTGGTGTCCCTACTCGTCGTCGGCGGCATTGTGCTTGCTTATCGTCACGTTTTAAGGGTAAACCAAACCACGGTCGCACTGTCTTTTCTGCTAGCCATTTTAGCAGTTTCGGCTGTATGGGGAATGCTGGTTTCGGCCATCATGTCGGTGGTGGCCATGCTGGCCTTCAACTATTACTTTTTGCCTCCCGTGAGAACGCTCACGATTGCCGACCCGCAGAATTGGGTGGCGTTGCTTGCGTTTCTGATTACCTCGATTACCGGGAGCCGGCTCTCGTCGCGCATCCGCAAGGAGGCCGACGAAGCGCATCAGCGCAGGCGCGAAGTGGAACGGTTGTACGGCTTCAGCCGGCACTTGCTGGGGGAAGGCAACGTGATCCAGTTGATGAATGCCATTCCCGACTACATTGTCGAGAGCTTTGAAGCAGGCGCGGCGGAATTGTTCCTTCCGCAAAAAGACAAATTCTATCGCTCCGGATTCGGCGCCTCCCATCTCGACGAACAAAAGATGAAAATTGCATTTCTGAACGATGAACTTACTTTGGATGCGGAACATGCTCAATACTTCATCCCCGTGCGAATGGGAGTGCGCCCCATCGCCAGCCTGGGTATTTCCGGGGCGCTGCTTTCGCGTCAGACCGTGGATGCGATCAGCACCATGGTCGCCATCGCGATCGAACGCGCGCGAGCGGTGGAACAACTCGGGCAAACGGAAGCGGAAAGACAGGGCGAGCGGTTGAAATCCGCCCTGCTCGATTCCATCACGCATGACTTCCGCACGCCGCTGACCTCCATGAAGGCCGCGGTAACCGGTCTGTTAACATCAAAAGCCTCGAATTTGGCGCAATCTCGTGAACTCTTAAGCATCATCAACGAAGAGTGCGACCGGTTGAATCACCTTGTCGAAGAGGCTGCGGAAATGGCCAAGCTGGAGGCTGGCGAACTTAGGCTCGATTTGGCTCCAACTTCGGTTGAGGAAATCATCGATGCGGCGCTGGCGCACTGCAAGAGTGCGCTGGCCGGCCGCCGCGTGAACGTGCGTGTGGCGGACGGACTTCCTCCGGTGCGCGCCGATCTGGAGCGCGCGAAGGAAGCGCTCGTGCAGTTGATCGAGAACGCCAATCTCTATTCACCAAAAGAGGAGCCAATTACCATTACCTCCGAGCTTACCGGAGACACGGTGACGACCAGCGTTGCCGACCACGGTCCCGGGATCGACGATTTTGAGCAGACCATGATCTTTGACAAATTCTATCGGGGAAAAGATCAGCGATACCTCGTGCGCGGTACGGGTATGGGCCTGCCCATTGCAAGAGCTATCATTGCCGCACAGCATGGAACGATTAGCGTGACGAGCCAGTTGGGCCATGGCTCGGTGTTTTCCTTTACCCTGCCGGTGGATCTGCAGCCCGTGGACCGCGTGCAAAAGGATCTCCGATGAGTGCAGTGAGCATTCTTGTGGTTGACGACGAACCGCAAATCCGCCGGGTGCTGCGCTCTACGCTCTCAACGCACGGTTATGAGATTGTCGAAGCCAAGACCGGCGAAGAGGCTCTGGAATGGATGCGCAAGGAACCGCCCGATCTGGTGCTGCTCGACATGAACATGCCGGGAATGGGAGGTGTTGAAGCGTGCCGCGAGATTCGGCGCGCATCCGATGCGCCCATCATCATGCTCACGGTGCGCAGCGCGGAGCGCGACAAGGTTGCCGCTCTCGACGCCGGCGCCGACGATTATGTCGTCAAACCCTTTGGCATCGAAGAATTGCTTGCGCGCATTCGGGCTGCACTTCGCCGGTATTCACCGGGCGACGGACCGCCGCCGTTTGCCTCGAAAGATTTGAGCATTGATTTCGAGGCACGTCAGGTAACGGTGCGCGACCGCAGCGTGCATCTCACTCCCAAAGAGTATGAGGTCCTCAGACACTTGGTTGCCAATCAGGGAAAGCCGCTGACCCATCGCCGTCTCCTGCAGGCGGTTTGGGGGCCGGATTACGGCGAGGAAACCGAGAGCCTGCGCGTGGTGATCAACCAGTTGCGGAAAAAGCTGGAGGCCGATCCTGCTCATCCAAAATACATCGTGACGGAACCGTGGGTTGGCTACCGCTTTCGGCCTCCCCGCATAAGCACGGCAAAGCCCGCCGCGCGAAAAGGATGAGTTGACGCTATTTCCGCGGTTGGCCGGCGTCCAGATCCAGATTCAGCTCGACGACTGATCTGGCGCGCACGCTGGCCGATGATGGCAAAGCACCAGGTGGTTGGTTTCTCTTGGTCCGGCTTGGTCACCACGGCGCGGACCGCGCGGACTCTTCCTTGGTAGGTATCCAGTGTCTCGATATTGTCGACGTCCCAGAAATCCACCTGTTCTTTCCGCTCCGCATCGTCGCAGCTCTCGCACCGCCCCTCGATCTCCCAGAGCTGGAGTGCTTCTTTGAACGGTTCGTCCTTTTCCTTCTTGAGAACCAGGAAGCCGCCGTAACCGTAATTGGTGAGCTGGGTCATCATCGGCCCGTTGGCGTAGAGGGCATCGCAGACGAAGGCATCGATGAACCCGCCGTAGATCTTGTGCAGCGAATCGATCAGACGCTTTGCCGCGGTCAGTTCCCCTTCATGGCCGACATGCTCGGGATCCATATCGCGCAGAGCTTCCTCGTTGCGTACCGGCTCGATCCCCAGAACCACATCGATCACCGGGCCGAGCAGCATGGCCACAACGTAGGAGTGATAATACTGTTCCACCTCTTCGGTCTGACCACCCCGTTTTCGTTTGACCTTGCGCGTCAAGCAGCGCGGGCAGTGCCGATCATAGGAAGCGAACGGCTGCCAACCATCAATGGCTACACAGCGCAGAGCACCGTAGCCGTCGCGAAAAGCCTTGTTCCTCTCGGCTTTGTGAATCACCTCCTCGTTCGCGTCCCGCAGACCGTCCAGCTCCAATTTGTCCAGAACATTAGCCACCACATCGGCGCTGAAGGCCTTCACGTCCGGGGTGGGATGACGGCCAATGAGCTTCTGGAAGTCTTCCTCCTTCAAATCCCCTTCCAGCGCATTGATGCTGGGGATGCGCAGCACCGCGGTGTGAAACAAGCTGTTGACGACATCGCAAGTCGGAATTTTCGGAGTTCGCCGGGTATCGACTAGGCTCGCTAACAAACCCGGCAAATCAAAGACATTGCAGACGTACTTTTCAAACTGTCGGAGTTTGTTACGGGAATCATCCATCCACGCGGGCCACACGGCGCCGCGCAGTTGCCGGCGAAGCGCTTCGTCCCGTTCCCAACAACATCGCTTGTACTTGCTGCCGCTACCACAGTGGCACGCCTCGTTGCGGCCCAGCCGCGGCGGAAGGACGACCTCACTCACCCTGTTCGAAGTTTCCTCGCTCAGGGTGAGACCCATCGTCAGCCGTTCCGGAGTCCCACGCGCATGCTGGCTCCTGGTCCGCTCACTTCTTCTTGGGCCTCTTTTTCATGGACTGTCGACGCCACAGCGCCAGCAGTTGAGCATTCGCGGCGAAGACCTCAGCCACGGCGTCCTTGAACTCGCGTCCCTGCTCGACCAGAGGACGGATCTGCTCCACCCATTCCTCCGGGATATGCTCGACGCGCTTCTTGCCATCCACCATGAATGTCAGCGACCACGCCGGATGTCCCTCTCCATCCGCGCACCGACAGGTGGGTTTTCCGCAGTGGTGGTGAGTCAGGGCGAGTGAGCCGGGCAGAGCGTCGGGGGGAACATAGAGGCCACGAAGCAAGGCGTGCTTGCGCTGACGCAAGCGAGAAGCCGGATCGCCCTTGGCATCGTACCACTTCATCTTCACGTATAATTACATTAAGAATACGTCGCGTCAAGGCCTTTCTTTCGCTGGGGGAATTTGCGCATGACGCCACCGCGGGGATCTTCAATGACTACGTGGCATTACAGGTGTGGGCCGGAACTCCTGCGCGGTCCCAGTACATTTCGGGGCGAACCGTTGCGCTCCAGTGTCTTGTGAAAGTCCAGTGCACGGGCAATTGAGCGCCCATCCAAAGGGCGCGCCGATTTGCGGGCAGGGCGAGTTTTTCTGTCCCGGCCTGATATTCGAATGCGATTGTGATTTGATCCGTTTTCCATTCGGCAATGCTGTCTTATAAGAAGCGCCAAAACTCCAGGCTGGTGTCAGACTGGGCCGGCCCGTACAACGCTGTTTCTTTTAGCGTGGTACGGCCGGTCAACTTGTACGCGAGCTGGCCTCCGGAGCTGGGCACGCTATTGGCATCCGCCAGATGGAAATAGCCGTTCACTACGAACACGGCTCCGGTGAGCTTTTGTGTGAATGGGTAACTCGCGTTGACCCCCATCATGAGGTAGGGCGTCAGGTCGGCTCCCCACGGACGCGTGTAGTTGAAGTTGTCTTTGGCGTACAGCGAGTCGTAACCGATCAAGCTCGAGAAGATTCCAGCTTGTACGGTCAGCCCTTTCCCAACAGGCGCTAAAAAGGAAACGTCCGTGGGGCCGAGGTGCCGCAGCCCCCTGAATCCAGGGAGGTTCGGCGCGGTCGCAGAAAATCCGAATATTCTGGTATCTTGTCCGGCCTGGGTCGTCAGTTCAAAGCCCCAGCGTGAAGATTCCGACGTGGTTTTGCGCAGGTAAGCTGCGGCGATGTTCACAATTGGCTCATCCACTTTGTAAGCCGTGCCTCGACTCCGAAACAGATCGTTCGAAGGGTGATTGAAATCGAGCAAATACGCGGCGTCGACGAATCCTCCGTAAAACCATTGAGGATCTTGTGTTTGCGCGGTCGCCCGGTCGCAGGATGCCCCGGGCTCTGTTGACAAAGTTTGTGTTTCTCCCGACGCTGTGCAGCAGCAGTACAGGATCAAGGCCACCAATGTTGTGTTCCGGAATGGAGCGATGATGAGCAATTTTATCCCCGTACAGAATCGCCTCAGTCAGCACGCTCTCCGTATCTGGTACATGACAGCTGCAAAGTTTGCGTAAGGTCCTAAAGTATGGATTGCCGATGCTTAGAAAGAAGTAATGGGGACATTAGGATTTCGTAAGGAATTGCTGTTGATCCCGCTGATGGGTTTCGACAAGTCGCCCATGGAACCAATGGAAACCCTTCTAGCGTAATTTCCCCGCCGACACTCCTTTTCCTCGCCCGAGAAGCGGCACCGTGAATCTTTGAGCTTTTTTGGTCGGTCGAATATCTTGGCGGCGAAACTTGGACGTCCCGGCACGGAGTGTTTTTGGTTGCCGGTGCACTCCTTAGTTTGGTTTTTGCACAGGATCAGGGAGTCGTTGACGATGACACATCCGTACGGAAGAATTTGGCGGCTACTGAAGCAAGACCCTTGAGCACCTCTTGTTCCTAAGAGCGAAGCTCAAGCGCAGTCTGCCTAGAAATAATTCCAAAGCGGAAAGGAAAGGTTTTTTCGACCTCGTGCCGCAGGTTCGAAGAAGCCCGTTTTGGTGGTTTGCCTGGTGTAGGCGCGGTGATTTGCTAAAATTGCTGCGCGATGGCCACTGGCGAAAGACTGCGGATTGCCGTCCCGGGAAACGGGGAAGTATCCGCGCTGCTGGTTCGTCCGGCAACCGCTCGATGGCTGCTCGTCTTGGGCCACGGCGCGGGAGCGGGCATGACGCATCCGTTCCTCGAGAACCTTGCAAAAGAGTTGGCGGAAGCGGGCGTGGTGACGCTGCGGTATCAGTTCCCTTACATCGAGGAACGAAGGCGCGTCCCCGACAAACCGGAAGTGTTGACGGCTACCGTAGCTGCTGCGGTGCGCAGGGCTGCGGAAACCGCACCCGAATTGCTGCTGCTGGCCGGAGGAAAATCCATGGGTGGACGAATGACGTCGCAAGCTTTCGCGCAAGGGTTGCTTAAACCGGTGCAAGGGTTGGTATTCTTCGGTTTTCCGCTGCACCCGCCGAATCGCCCAGGAACCAGCCGCGCGGAGCACTTGGCAAAGGTAAATGTGCCGATGCTTTTCCTCGAGGGGACACGCGATACGCTCGCCGACCTCACGTTGCTGCGTCCCATCTGCGAAAAGCTGGGATCGCGCGCCACGTTGCACATTATCCAGGAAGGCGATCACTCCTTTCATGTTCTGAAAAAAGCGGGAAAAACGGACGCAGAGGTCATCAAGGAATTGGCGGAGACGACTGCAGCCTGGGCTGAGAAGCTAAACCATTGAGGTGAGCCATGCAAAAGACGGAGAGGATTCAACAAATAGCGCAAGGATCCGGGCGTTTTGCCCGGCGGCGTTTCTGGTCGAGCGTCATCGTAACGCTCGCGAGCCTGCCTTCACCGGGATGGGCGGCGCCAAAGCCCGAAAGCGGAAAGGCGCTGCAAATTTATTTTGTGGATGTCGAAGGCGGCCAGTCCACGCTGTTTGTCACCCCGCTGGGGGAGTCGCTGCTGATCGATACGGGCTGGCCCGATAGCAACGGGCGCGACGCGGATCGGATCATGGCCGCGGCGAAGCTGGCCGGGATCAAAGAGCTGGATGTCGTGCTTCTTACGCACTACCACATAGACCATGCGGGCGGAATCACGCAGCTTGCGGCCCAGATTCCGATTCGCATGGTGATTGATCATGGACAAAACCGCGAACCCCAAGCGGCTGCGACGGAAAAAGTCTGGGAGGACTATCAAAAGCTGCTGGAGAAGGAAAAGTTCAAGCGGATAATCGCAAAACCGGGAGAGAGCCTGCCTCTGAAGGGCATTGAGACCAAGGTGATCAGTTCGGATGGAGCGCTGATTGAAAACCCGCTAAGCGAAGGTAGCGAAGACAACCCCGCCTGCAAAACTTCGAAGCAGTATCCTACGGATCATACGGAGAATGCGCGGTCGCTCGGCGTGCTTTTTAGTTTTGGGGATTTGCGCATCCTCGACTTAGGCGATCTGACCTCAGACCGGGAAATGAAACTAGTGTGTCCGGAGAACAAACTCGGGAAGATCGATATCTATATCGTCTCCCACCACGGAACGAGCAGCAGTAACAGCCCGGCATTCTTGGATGCCATCGCGCCGCGCGTGGCCGTGATGGATAACGGGGCGGCGAAAGGCGGAGCGCCTTCTTCCTGGGACGCTGTGAAAAGCTCGACGCGACTGGAAGATTTCTGGCAGCTCCACTACTCGGACGAAGGAGGCGCGGCGCACAACGCCGCCGATCCATTCATCGCCAATCTAGCCGGTCCCGATACGGGTAACTATCTGAAGGTGACCGCGTGGCCGGACGGAGATTTCGAAGTCTTCAATTCGCGGACCAAGCAGACAAAACGCTACGCTCGAGCGCATTAAACGAAACAAACTCGTTTGGGTAATTTTGATCAAACCAAACCCAAAGACCCGCGAGTTTTAACCCAGCTAAACCACCGCTTTAACTTTTCCAGATTGACATGGCCCTTTCCCCCTCCTAGTGTCCGACCCAACCGGTCTATGCAAAAGACCGATAGCGATGATCGAGCGACATAATCGCTCAGAATTGTTGTAGTGTCCTTCACTCCGTTGAATGCGGAAAATGCCGTCATGTGGTCGAGGGTAATCGTTGCCTGGATGCTTGCCGCATGCCTCGGTTGCGTGGCGGAGGGGATCGCGGAAGGAAGGATGACATGAAAAACTATCTTGCGACTGCACTTTTCGCGCTTCTGAATTCCCCAGGGGAAGGCGCCGACCAGGGTTTCACCAAAACGTTCCCCGGTGCGGTGACGATCTCGGCTAACGGGGCGCGCCAAAACATGGTCAGTTATCAGCTGGACACGGCGGCAATTACGTGGATGAGTACACCAAGGTCAACCAGCCGTTCCCATTTCCGGACGCACTTCAGGAATTCAGCGTGCAAACGAGCAACTATGGCGCAGAGTACGGTCAAAACGCCGGGGCCGTTGTGAACGTCATCACCAAGTCGGGGACCAACAGCTTTCTTCGTAACGTCTTCGAGTTTCTGCGCAATGCCGTATTCAACGCCAGAAATTTCTTTGCGCCCCTTACGCAGCCCAACGGACAGCCTACGAAAGATATGGGGCGGGATCAGCTCAAGCGAAACCAGTTTGGAGGCACCATGGGAGGTCCCATCCGGCAAGCTGCGGACCCGAGAATCGGGCAACTCGCTCAAAAGCTTTTCTACTAGCTCGGAGCCGCAGCGAAAACGTTCGCCCAATCTGGCTGGTCTGCGGGGCAGCCTGCTAGGCTTCGGGGGCGAAACCGACCACAACGAGCGCCATCGGAAGTGGTGAGCCGGTCCCGCCCTGGACCGGCAACTGAAATTCCACGAGCCAGAGATCGCCGTCGTCCAAATGGAAAACTGAGGGAAGCGATTTGGGATGATCCTCGGGAGGCGCGAGACTCCAGACCGACGGATGATTCGAACCGGTAGCCTTGCGGCTCAGGGCCAAGGTTTGATCGATGGTGAGCGTGGAGGGGTCCTGGTCAGCCGCCGCGGGAGAAGCCAGAACGAAGTCCCGCTGTGGAGCTACGCCCATATGATTTCCGTTCTCGGGTGCGAGCGCGTAGCGTAGCGTGTAAACACCCGCCTTGATCAGTTGCTTGCGATAATCTTTCACAGAATTGGGAAAACGAATCACGGCCATCAGCGTACCTTGCGCGAACTGCGGAAAGACCACACCGAGGGATTGCGGAGCGTTTGCTTTTCCTGGCACCGCTTTGCCTAGCCAGATGTCGCACAGGGCGCCGCTCGGCCCGGTGACGCGGATGCCGGTGCCGGAAACGGCGTTTCGAACGGGCGCGGCCAATTCGCTCGGAGGCGGTTCGCTAAGCGCTTCGGCTTTGTAGCTTTGGGCCGCGGCGGATTCGGCCGCCGCGAGACATAGCGCTAAGAACAGGCAGAAGAGAGACGTTCGCGACGGGAAAGTTTTCATTCCGTGCGCACCTCAGGAAGATCGGGATTAGCGGCGCACGTGTTGCGCCGAGTCTGCTTTAGGCTAGGAGATACTTCGCCCGAGCCACCACTTTCGGAGAGACGCAAAGGTTTGCCGGCCACTCGGGCGAATTTTTCCAGCGAAGACAGGCTTCCGTGGATAGTCCACTTTGGACCCGTCCCATTTTAGACCACATGAAAATTCAGACCGCAAACGTAGCGATGAAAGCGCTTCGGCGGTTCGATTCATTCCAGGTGCTACCGAGATGGTTGCCGCGGTAGGACGACTGGCTCGCAACGGCAGGCATCGCATGGGTCAAGTGCGAAACCAGCGGTTCATAGTAAACTTCTTCGTTGTGGCAGATCTCGTCCGTGTCCGTGATGGCGCGCGTGGTGATTTGCGCAAGGTCGCCGGCCTCGAGCGAGGCGGTCCCGTGTTTACTCGCATCGACGGTGAAGCGGATGGGCTGCGTCTCGGTGGCGACTACGTTGCTGAGAAGCTGGCCGGCCTGCGCTTGCGCGAAATGCACGAGCGCGGCACGCTGGGCCGCATTAGCGCGCTGGTCCACGATCAGTACGGCTTTGGCGGGCAAGGGATTGCTGAAGGCATCGCCGAGCGTGGCGCGCGCGCGCACCACCGCGGCTACGTTCAAGTCATCCAGAGAAACGTTTTCCCACGTGCCTTTATCCACGTGCCATCCGAGGACTGCTTCCTGGCCGGTCAGGTTGACTTCGGAATTCGCGAAGCACGGGCCGGTATAGACGTCCGCCGTTCGCGACTCGATGTATTCCCCTGACACGTGTCCCGCCGGCTGGGCCGCCCTCGCGCAAGAAGGCAGAGCGACGAACGCTCCTGCGAGAAGCAATGACGATGCGGCTCGATTCACTTTCATTGTGGCTGCCTCCGTTGATTGGCCTAAAGACTTTTTCGAACCTCAGACTTATTTTCCCACTCCAACGTTTTCGATTCAAATTCGCATTTTCGATTCACTGATTCTGGCATGCCAAAATTCGAATGCAAATCGCTACGCGGTTTCGCAGCACGAACGTCCCGGCCGGCATCTCTCCGTGTTGGCAAAACCTCCATCGGGTCCTATCAGGGACTGCGTTTGCGCGCACCAGAAGGGCCCGGTAGGCATCATCGCAGCTTTTTCCTGCGGAGAGATGATGTCCATGCTGTTCCGCGGGACGTCGCCGCCTTCGTAAAACATTTTCTTCTCGCGCAGGCAGTGGCACACCGCGGCGTTCTGAACGAGTTCGCTCAAGGTTGGCATGGTTACGCTTCTCCTTTCGCTGCGGCAAGCAAGGCGCGTTTGACGGCGACTTTGGCGAGTTGGACCTTGTAACCGTTCTGGCTAAGGGGCTTAGCTCCGCGGAGGGCCGCTTCGCCGACACTGGCTGCTGCGCTCTCGGTTATGGATTTTCCTTCGAGTTCTTTTTCCGCCTCGCGCGCTTGCCACGGGATGGGCGCGACATGACCTAGGACAATGCGTCCCTCTCTGACCTTTCCGCCTTCCAGCTTGACCGCAACGGCAGCGGCGGCCAACGGCCAGTCCAAGGCGGTTTTCTGACGCACTTCATACGTTGCGCTGCGAAGGCCATGAGAGGACGCTGGAATCACAATGTGAGTGAGCATTTCATCGGGTTTAAGAACGTTTTCTCGCTCCTCATCGGATTTGGGAATGACGGAAAATTCGGAAGCGCGGACTTCGCGCTGGCCTTTGGTGCCGGCCAACTGAAGCTTTGCGCCGAGCGCTATGAGCACAGGCGCGAGACTTGACGGATTTACGAAGTAAGCCGGTCCGCTGTTGCCGAGAATGGCGTGGTAGCGATTTTCTCCGTCGGGAACCAGTGACTTTCCATTTTCATCCTTGGCGAGCAGACCGTAGCCATTGCGGAAATACCAACAACGCGGGCGCTGGCAGAGATCCCCGCCAACGGTGCCCATGGCGCGAATCTGCGGACTGGTGATGCCCCCGGCTGCTTGCGTGAGGGCAGGGAACTCGGAACGAATGGTTGCGTTTTCGAGGAGTTCGTCCATGGTAACGAGCGCGCCGATGGTCACTCCTTCGGCGTTCGAATGGATGCCGTTTAAGCCTTCGACGTTCTTGATATTCACGACGCGCTTCGGCGTGACGAGGTACTCTTTCATGAGGCTGATTAAGTCGGTGCCTCCGGCCAGAACGGCTGCGTCGTTCCACTTGGAGCCGAGCAGACCGATTGCTTCGTGCTGTGTGGTTGGATGAGCGTATTCGAAGGCTTCCATCAGGCTACCGCTCCTTTCCCGAGCGCGCCGAGAACTTTATCAGGTGTGAGCGGAAGCGTAGGCACGCGCACGCCGATGGCGTTGGCCACCGCGTTCGAAATGGCGGCCCCGGGGGAAATCACGGGCGGCTCGCCAAGCCCTATGACGCCGCGCTCGTCGTAGCCTGGGCCCGTCATCATGTGCACGACAATGTCCCCAAAATCGCCGATGCCCGCGAGTTTGTAAAACTCGAGATCGGCGTTGAGGCAGCGGCCGGTCTGTTCGTCCATGATCTTGTCCTCGAACAAGGAGTAGGTGATACCCATGATGCAAGCGCCGTACACCTGGCTCTCCGCCGTCTTCAAATCGATGATGAGCCCGCAATCCTGCACCGCAACCAGTTTATCGACATGGACAAGGCCGGTTTCGGTATCCACGCTGACTTCCGCCATCTGCGCGCCGCCGACGCCGCTGGAAAGCAAGTCATCGTTTCCACGTTGGCGCTGGCCGACGCCAGTGATGGGAGTTGTGCCCAGTTTGGCGCACGCTTGCTTCCAGGAAATGGCCCGGCTGGGGTTACCTTTCACGCGGATTTGTCCATCGATCGCTTCGAGCTCATCGGGCTTGGCGTTGAGCGAAGGAGCAACCTTGTCAAGAAGCTGATTGAGCGCGGCGGTGGCAGCCCGGCGAGTGGAGGAACTGACGCCGCCTACCGTGGTCGAGCCGCCGGAGGCTCCGTCGGGCGGATATTTCGAATCGCCGATATTCACTGTCACGGCTTCCAGGGGCAATCCCATGGTTTCCGCGGTAATGATGCCGATCACTGTGCGCGTTCCAGTGCCCAAATCCTGCGAGCCGAGCGAAGCGGACACCGAACCGTCCGGCTGAATGGTGCAGTTGCAATTGCTCGGATGACCGGCGCCGCCCCAGGTGTGAATCGAAACCCCCAGACCTTTTTTGATGGGGCCTGGCGTCTTGTCGCCGCGCGGATGCCATCTCTTTTTCCAATCCATCAATGCGGCGGCCTTTTCGAGCTCGGCCGAATATGTTTTGGCGAGTTGCCCGGTCATCTGGATGTTTTTCTGCAGCATCTCGACCGGATCCATGTCGAGCTTAGCCGCCAGGTCGTCGAGCGCAGACATGGTAATCAGACACATCTGCGGATGGTTGGGCGCGCGCCAGGCGCGAGCCGGGCCGATGTTGGTCAACACGGTGGTGTGCCGGACCCGGCGGTCGGGAATGCGAACAACGTAAGGGATGCTCGGAGCACCGCCTTGCGCGTCGGGACCTCCCGTGCCCCAGGATTCCGACGTCCAGCCCACGAGCGTGCCGTCCTTTTTTGCGCCTACTTTGACTTTTGCATACATCGAAGGGCGGGCTCCGGCAGCCATCAGTTCCTGATCGCGCTCGAGCATCATCTTTACGGGACGTCCCGCCTTTTTGGCAAGCCGCGCGCACGCGAGGCCCCAAGTGTCGGCGCTGAATTTGCTTCCGAAACCTCCGCCCATTACGGGAGTGAGCACACGCACTTTGTCGGCGGAGTCTGCGATCTTCGCCCGCACCATTTCGCCAGGAATGCCGCTGACATTTTGAGTAGACGCATAAATCGTCAGATTGTCGCCATCCCATTCCGCCACTTGGCCGTGCGCTTCGAGGCAGCAATGGGTGATGACAGGAACTCCATACTCGCCCTCGCTCGTCACCTCGGCCTGTTGCAAGGCCTGGTCCGGATTCCCGTCGGTTTGTTCGGCGAGTTGCTTGGTGTGCTCGCCGGCTTTTCGAGGATCCACATCAGAGACCAGGTGAGGAAGTTTTTCATAACGGACCTGAATGCGCCGCGCGGCGTCGCGCGCTTGCTCTTCGGTTTCCGCGGCAACGGCCACGACTTCTTGGCCGGCCCAGAAGACTTCCTTGCCGGGTTCGGTCATGATCTCCACGGCTTTCACCCCCGGCATTTTCTCGGCGGCGCTGGTATCGATGCTGACCACTTTGGCGTGCGCGTACGGCGAGAACACCATCTTGCCGTGGAGCATGTTGGGGCGATTCACGTCGTAGCTGTACTTGATGCGGCCCGAAGACTTCCAGGGGCCGTCAAGGCGCGAAATGCGCCTGCCAATCAAGCTGCATTTGTCGGTGGGAGGCCAGTGATAGTCAGCCATCAGGCGCGCCCTCCTTTCATAGACGCTGCCGCTTCGACGACGGCGTCTCGAACACCCATATAGGTTCCGCAGCGGCAGAGGTTGCCGCCGAGCGCTTGCTTTACGTCTTCTATTGTGGGGTTGCGATGCGTCTCGAGGTAGGCAGCACAGGACATGACAAATCCCGGGGTGCAGAAGCCGCACTGTTGCGCATCGTTTTCAACAAACGAAGCGGAAACCGGGTGCAGCTTTCCTTCGGTCGCGAGCCCTTCGATGGTGCGGATGTCCGCGCCGGGTTTCCCGTCCCGATCGGCAACTTCAATCGCCAGAACGCTGCAAGAGTACGTGGGCTTACCGTTTACGATGATAGTGCATGCGCCGCAAGTGCCGCGATCGCAAACCTTTTTCGCGCCGGTGAGATCGAGATGGTTGCGCAGAGCATCGAGCAAAGTGACGCGTGGCTCAACGGTCAGCTTTTTCTCTTGGCCGTTGATGCGCAAGGACATGGCCACAGGGCCGGGGCCAACTACTTTGCCGGAGCCCAGAACCGCATTGGGCACGGTTGTTGCGGCGGCAGCCAGCTTGTGACCAGCGAGAACCTGCGCCGTGGCGGCGACGCCGGTTCCGCCTACCAACTTGACGAATTCACGTCTTAGCAGGCCCTGTTTCTTTGGGGAATCGCTTTTCGCAGGGTCTTTGGGATCCTCTAGTTTGGCCATGCGGTGAACCTCCCGAGTACTTTCAAGAAATGCCGAAAACGACGATTCGGGGCCGAGTGTGGGGGCGTTTCACGGATGCCAGCTGATCTTCCGCTGACGTTCTGGAACAACGTTATTCTGAGAGCGCCAACCCTTGCGGCGCTTGGCCCACCCAGACCGGAGCGCTTGTTTCGAATTTCTATTGCGCTTCGTTTGGCATGATAGGAAGCGGCGGTTGGAACGTCAAATTGAAAATCCTGAACAGCCATTTTAGCCGCGCTAAACGTTGTTCTTGCTTGCCGGGACTTAGGAAGCGCCCGGGCCGATGGCCACGACAAAGTAGATGGCCGGTGTCAGGCCCACGTTTGTGATGCCGTGCTCATCGTTCGAACGCACAAAGCCCACGGCCCCCGGGCCTAAGCGCGTAGTCGCGTCGTTCACCGTGATAGCGACCGTGCCTTCGCGGATGAGCCACATTTCGGAATGAGCGTGGCGATGCGGCGAGTGCGGCGCGCCGCCAGGCGGCAGCGTGGTCTCGTGGACCTCCACGGATTCTCCGGTGTCAAGTTTGCCCTTCAGCACCGCGCGGGTCGCCGCGGTGGTGGAGATGTGTACGGGCAATTTGTCAAACGGATACAGCACCGAGGGCAGGGTAGATTGCTCCTGCGTCTGCTTGGTAACGAGAAGAGCGGGGAGCAAGGCAGACGGAAAGAGCAAACACATTTCACGGCGCGTTAAAGACATTTTTTGACTCCTGTGCGCCGGTTAAACCGGCGAGGTTGTAGTGAATGAAAAAGTCACACGAAAGTGGGGTAGCGACCCACATCGGCCCCGAGTCATGCGGAGCCGCTCGCGAGGGCGGCGTCGAAGCGTTGACAGGGGAACGTGCGGGCCGGGTATTCAGCCGCGTAAGAAACTCACTCCGGGAC
>QHYH01000097.1:3561-87825 GCA_003223215.1 Acidobacteriota bacterium | reverse complement strand
GTTGATCGCGATTTCAGTTCGCTCACGGCTTTTGAGAGCACCATGGTCGAGGTCCGTCAGTCGAACGAATAGGAGCTCGACAAAAACTTATGGCTGAGACAAACATTTCCGTCGCGTGCATCGGACTTGGGCGCCTGGGGGCTGGAATTGCGCACAATGTCCAACGTGCCGGTTTCAGGTTGATCGTCTACAACCGCACCCAGGAAAAGGCGGAGCCGCTGATCACTTCCGGCGCAGCGTTGGCGCGGACGCCAAGAGAGGCAGCTCACGCGGCGGATGTAGTCGTCACATCATTGATGGATGATGCTTCTGTGCTCGACGTCGTCAACGGCGCGGACGGCGTCCTGTCTGGTATGCGCCCTGGTGCGGTTCACGCCGGCACAACCACCACTTCGCCAAATCTCAGCACTCGGCTAACTGAATTGCATTCATCTCACGGCAGCGAGTATGTAGCGGCTAACGTGCTGGGACGCCCGGATGCCGCCGCTGCGGGCAAGCTGATCACGCTTCTCGCTAGAAAGCCGGAAGCGATCGCGCGCGCCCGGCAAGTGATTGATACGTACTCCGCCCGCGTGATTCTCTTGGGAGAAGATCCCGCGCTGGCCTCCAGCATTGAAGCTGGCTGGAAATTTCTTCCTCGCCGGATTGCTCGAAGTCATTGGAGAAGCATTTGCGTTTGCCAAAAGAAGGGGGGTTCTTGATCCCTTCAGCGAAATGTTGAAGGCTTTTTTGCCGGGCTCGCAGGAATATCTGGATCGGATTCGCAGCTCTGATTTCGGTCGTGCGGGCTTTACGCTAGATGCCGGGTTGAAAGACATCCTGCTGATTCTCGACGCAGCTGCCGAAGTAAGACTTCTGATCAGTGCGACTGGTCGGTTTTCACAGCGATCTCTTCCCTTGACGCCAGTCCGTAGCAGAGACGGGTGTGATATTACCCGGCTTCGAACGGAGTCGCTAGTTTGTAGGTCCCGATCAGCGGATTACCACCGCTGCCGAAATTCCGGAATGGAGGTCGTCACGCTGGCCCGCCGAATACGGCCACAAACCGTGATGCAGGGTGCGCGAAAAAACACAGAGCGCTTTTACTTATTTACACCTTAAAGGACTCATTGATCGGCGCGTCGGAGATCGCTCAGTCGTGCCGCCTGCATCATCAGGTAGTTCCGCTCAGGCAGGCTGGTTGCGCGGCTGGCGGCATTCCGGTAGTTCGTGATAGCAGCCTCGTGCTCGCCGGCCATTTCCAGCAGATGAGCACGCACGGCCTCAAGACGGTGGCGCTCCGCGAGTCGCGGATCAGAGTCGAGTGCGTTGAGCAGTTCCAGTCCTTTTCTTGGTCCGTGCACCATGGCGGCGGCGACCGCGTGGTTTAGCACGATCATTGGATTATCGGACATGTGCTTCAGAAGTTCGTAGAGCGCCAGTATCTGCGGCCAGTCGGTATCCTCGGTGCGCGCCGCCTCGTCGTGCACTGCCGCGATGGCTGCCTGCAATTGGTACGGGCCAACCGCGCCCTTCGGCAGCGCAGCCGACAGCAGCGCGATCCCCTCCGCGATCTGTTGCCGGTCCCACAGCGCCCTGTTTTGCTGTGCGAGGGGGACCAGCTCCTCGGGCCCTGTTCGCGCTGCACGTCGCGCATCGGTCAACAGCATCAGCGCGAGCAGTCCTGCAACCTCCGTGTTATCCGGTTGCAGATCGTACACAATCCGCATCAAACGGATGGCCTCATCCGACAGATCTGCTCGGCGCAACTGCGGTCCGGCGCTGCTCGCGTACCCTTCATTGAAGATTAGGTAGAGCACGTGCAGCACAGCTCGCAAGCGTTGCGCGCGATCTTCGGCAGTCGGCAATTGGAAGGGAATCCCGGACTCCTTGATGCTTTGCTTGGCGCGGCTGATGCGCTGCGCCATGGTGGCCTCAGGCACCAGAAACGCGTTTGCGATTTCCGCTGTCGTTAACCCGCCCACCGCCCGGAGCGTCAGCGCAATCGCGGAAGCCGGAGTGAGAGCAGGGTGGCAGCACATGAACAGCAGCTCCAGCGTGTCATCATCGACGGTCTCCGCCGCTCCCTCGACTTGCAGCGCCAGTCGTTCCGCTTCCTCCGCGGCCACCTGCTCGCGGCGCCGGCGTGCGACCTCGCTTCGAATGTGGTCCGTCATCCGGCGCGACGCAACCTGAATCAGCCAGCCGCGCGGATTGGCAGGCACACCGTCACGAGGCCATTGCTCGGTCGCCGCGATTAACGCCTCCTGCACAGCGTCCTCTGCCGCTGCAAAATCACGAAATCTTCGCACCACCGGGCTGAGCACCTGCGGCGCCATTTCTCGCAGCAATTGCTCGATGGGAGGGTCTAATCGATCGGCCATCGTTCCACTCAGCACCTTTGAAATTTCACAGCCCTAAATCGGCGTGACCGCTTAGAACTTGCCGTACCTCGATAGGTATGCCTCCCGGCTTGCCTCCTGGTCCCGGCGCCGCCGAAGCCCGCGCCGCAATTTTGTAGGCTTGCTCCGGGCTCTCCACATCGATGATCCAATACCCTGCCAGAAATTCCTTCGATTCCGGGAACACACCGTCCGTAATCGCCTCCCCGTTCTTCCCCGCGCGCACCATCTTGGCCTCGCCCGGCCACCCCAAGCCCTCGGTCGCGACAAACACTCCCGAGTCCTTGAGTTCCTTGCCGAACGCGCGCATGAAAGCGACGTTCTGCTCCAGGTCTTCCTTCGACCACTTCGCGTATTCATCCCAATTTGCCCTCGTGCCCGTCATCATCAGAATAAATCTCATATCCTTTTTTCTCCTCTCATTCCATTTCGGGCTTCGCATTCAGCTACGACGGGCGCATCCGGAGTCCCCCATCGCTCGACTAAGACTCTGGCTCTGGATAACTCGCGAACCCACGCACTTCGATCGGCACGTTCGTCGGCATTCCACCGGGTCCCGGCGCTGCTGAAATTCGCCCCGCTATAGCGCAAGCCCGCTCTGGAGTCGCGACGTCGACGATCCAGTAGCCCAGGAGAAACTCCTTCGACTCCGGGAAGACTCCGTCTGTAACCGGCATGCCGCCCTTCTCGCCGAGCACCACTTTGGCTTCCTGCGGCCCAGCTAATCCCTGGGTGGCGACAAACTCTCCTGATGCGGTCAACTCCTTAGCGATGCGCCGCAGGACTGCCATGTGCGCATTTCTGTCCTTTTGGGACCATGCAAGATAGCTTTCAACCCCTACTTTCTTCCCGGTCATCAGCAAAATGTATTTCATGTCTTTTGCTCCTATGCTGTTTCGGTACTGCCTTGCCGTTCTGTTAATCCTTCTTGTCAGTCTGAAACATCCAACGAACGCCAAACTTGTCGCTGAGTGCGCCGTAAGTCCCAAAAAACTGCTCTTTCAGTGGATCGGTTAATTCTGCTCCGTCCGAAAGTTTCTCGAACAGGGCTTTCAACTCTCGCAATGCTCCTCCGCTCAGGAAGAGACAAACCGTGTTGCCTCGAATTGGAGTTTGCTCGGGTCGTAGCCAGTCTGATGCCGAAATCTCCACATTGCCGCTTCTGAGTCGCGCATTGATGACTTTTTCGTGCTGGACTGTTGGCATCCGATCCTTCACCGGAGAATCCTTCACTTTCGTGACCGTCAACTCTCCCCCGAAGCAGGACTTGTAAAACTCCATTGCCTGACGGCAATGGCCATCGAATAAAAGGTACGGCGTCAAGGCTGCCATTTCATCTCCTTGGATTTTCTGAATCTTAGCGCCGGCTATGAAACGACTGGGCCAAGCTGCCAATGTCGCCGTGGAAAGCCAGGACGCGAGCAAACGGCGGCGAGAGATTTTGTAGGCTTTCGACATGGCCGACCTCCTTGGCTGCTGGTACTTGGCAGTCAGAACTTAGCAGTTGCGCTTTCATAGGTAGGTCGGTGCCCGCCCCCGGTTCTCGACATCCCGCCCAGCGATTTTTCAAAGAAGATTGTCGCCACCGCCGTGTCGATTCTGCGGTTCCTGGACCGACGTTCTTACAGAGGCACGAAGAAAATGACGGACACAATGGTAGTAGACGTGAGTCAAGATTGGGAAATCGCCTGCGATGTCCAGGAGCGGTTCATGCACCACGCCGTGCCCACCCTGACGGCATCAGCTACGGCGCTCGTTGCAGGCAACTCCGGGCGTCTCGGCGACGTTCGGCTGGCAGCGAATCGGGAGCCACGTTTCCCCTTATACCATTCCGTTACCGACACCTCCTCGGGGACGAGTAGTTGTGGCAGCCCTTGGGGAGGGCGGTGCCGTCTCCAACGGCGGGGTTTTTTCGCCGCGGCCGACTGTGGTGGATGACTTCACTTCCAGCAGCTCACGCGTTCGGTGCGCTTCTGGAAGGCCCCGGACAGGGAATGGTTCCGCGCCCGGAGCAAGAGCTTGCGACCCTCAGGGGTGCGTGTGAAGACAAGCTGCAGGGGACCCACAAGCCTTCTCCAGCGCTGGGCAAAAAATTCCGCGAACTCCTTCTTCCGTGCCGGCACATCCGGCACGGCGAAATAGTCCTCGCGGAAAATCCGCCAAATCCTCCCGCGCGCAAGCAGGTAACGCGGGTTGTCAGTCGGGCTCATCGTCTCCTTCAGGGCACGAAGGAAGATCGCTTGGTCTTTGCCAGTACCACCGCCAATCCAGCAAAAGACCGTTCCGTCTTTATTCCCGTTTGCATAGACGCGGAAGTCTCCTGCACGTTGGTCGATGGAGCCCTCGTATTCAAGAGCGTCAAGCACCGCGCGCCCGATCTGCCCGATGCTCCTTTCCGGGGTTCCGTGTCGAATCAAGCGCCAGAGTGCAAGCAGGCTCCAAGGCAGGCTTACGGCCGCCGCGATGCCAAGCAAGGTGAGCACAAAGCTCCAGAAGTCTTGCGTCGTCCGGGCGCGACCCAACGCCCGTCCCAATGACTCAAGAACGGCAAGGAAAATGTAGAGAGATTGGACCGGCAGTGCTGCGATCGTGTTTGCAAGTACGAAGCCTCGCGGCAGCGATTCCTCTGGTGCTTTCAGGCCATCCGTCATCTGCTTGATCGAACCCGCGTTGAGGGCATCATGCCACTGATTACGGAGCCCTTCGCGGTCGAGGGGCACGTTTGCGAGTCTGCGCGTTGATTTGGTCAAGCTGTTCACGGCTGAACGGCGGACGTCCAAAACCGAGCCGCTCGGTTCCATTCTCGATGACCGGGGCAGTGGCGCTCACCCCGACGAATGCAGAGCATCGACGAACAAGCAGTTCGAAATCATCACCGGGCCCAAAGATTCCGGGCTCGGCGCAAACCAAGTGCCAAATGTTTGCAGTCTTCTGCGATTGCGCCGAATCCACACGGATCGCTCGTCCTCGCATTTGGTTCGACAGCATGAACGAGCCAGCGTAGCCGTCAAAGCCAGCGGAGGCAGAAACTCCGGCCGCGGAAACCCTGGCTGCGAACGCAGGTGGTTACCGTCGCCGCAGCGAGAAGGAGAGGCGGTGAATCCTCGCCGAGATTCACGGCCAGAGTGCGTCGCCACCCAGCTCCCTTGGCTATTCCGTTTACCGCCCACCCTCGTGGGTAGCTCTTGGGGGGTAGCTGACCTACCCCCGTTGGAAGCCGTCATGGCAATGCTCTGCAGTCGAGCACGATAGAGGAACGCATTCTGTACTGGCTCTCGCTCGACACCGAGGTGCGGCGCTGGCTGAAAGGCTGCTCCAACGGTTTGCGGTAACCGTAGGCGACCTGCCAGCCAGAGTGCAGCACCAGCACGCCGAGCCCGGCTGGCTTTTTGCGCCGCCGCGCACCGGCGTCGGTCACCAGGGACGGCTAGTAGTTCGGCGGTTTCGATGCGCTTGCTTGTAGTTCTCACGCCGCGCCGGCTTGCGCTTGTGTTGTCGGCTGTGAGTCCTTTTGGAGCGCTCGCCATTGTCGGGGCGACGTGCCCTCCCAGTGGTGGAAAGCTCGGAAGAAGGAATTGGCATCTTCGTAGCCTAAGAGGTATGCCGTTTCACTCAGCTCCACAGATGAATGCAGCAGGTAGTGGCGCGCCAGCTCACGACGCGCATCTTCCAGCAAACGCTGAAAGGTAATGCCCTGCTCTGAGAGCCGTCGCTGCAACGTCCGAGTGCTCAGATGCAGCTCTCTTGCAAGGTCCTGTATCCCTGGCCGCTGGCCTGCAAGTAGACGTTTCAGAATGGCTTTTGCTTGTTCACTGAACGTTTTCTGCGCAAGCTGCTGCGCCAGTTCCGCCTCAAGCGGCGGTGCCACAATCGCGAGCAACTCAGCGTTGTAGGTGACAAAGGGCAGGTCCATATCCGCTTTGCTGAATACCAACGCATTCTGCCTGGCCTTGAACTTCACGGCGCTGCGGAAATGCGCCTCATACATTTCTCGGTGCGCCGAGGTCCGTTCAAACTCCACGCGTTTGGGGTTCAGGGGTCGCCCCGTGCCTCGGCATCCGATGCTGACAATCCATGCGAAACAAGTATCCACCAGCAACGGAGGCTCCTTCTCGTGCGCGAGAAGCCAGACGAACTGGACCGCGCATTCGTTTCCCCGTTCGACTAGACGGATTTCCTCGGGACAGGTCAGTTGTTTGTAACGCGCCAGTCGCTCGACCGCATCCCGAAACGACCGGGCGGAAAGCGCGGCGATCTTAATCGGGTCGTAACGCTCGACGCGCTCCTCGGTCCCCAGCTTCAGGCCAACGGCGGGATCGTGGCTCGCGTCCGCAATTCCTCGGTAAAGCGCGAAGAACTGCTCGGTGCTCACCAGGATTTTCTCCTGGTTGAACAACGCCATTGGCAGACCAGCTTGCCGCAGCACTGCCTCAGGCGAGAGGTCCAATTCTTCTAGCTTTCGCGGCAGCGTACTCGAAACTCGGAACCGGTTCGTCATGGCTCGCCTCAGAGCATAACTCACCGACCGCTCAGCTGCTCGATGTGTTCGGGATACCGAGCTCCTTGGACCGTAATCTGTGAGGTGGCATTCTCGATGTGCCGGAGATCGTCCGGCGTTAGTTCGATTGCCGCTGCTCCGATGTTCTCTTCCAACCGCGTCAGCTTCGTGGTGCCTGGAATTGGAACGATCCACGGCTTCTGCGCAAGGAGCCAAGAGAGCGCGATCTGAGCGGGCGTCGCGTTTTTCCGTCTTGCGATCACGCCAAGCAGGTCCACCAATGCCTGGTTCGCCCTGCGAGCCTGCGGCGTGAACCGCGGGAGTTGATTGCGGAAATCGGAACGGTCGAACGTGGTGTTTTCGTTGATTTTTCCTGTGAGGAAGCCCTTGCCCAGCGGGCTGTAAGGAACAAAGCCGATCCCAAGTTCCTCGAGTGTCGGCAACACTTCTTTCTCTGGGTTGCGATACCACAACGAGTATTCGCTCTGGAGAGCGGTGACTGGCTGGATTGCGTGGGCGCGACGAATCGTCTTTGGGCCGGCTTCAGAAAGGCCGAAATGCTTCACCTTGCCTTCCCGGATCAAATCCTTCACCGCTCCCGCTACATCTTCGATGGGGACGTTGGGGTCAACGCGGTGTTGATAGAACAGGTCGATGACATCGGTCTTAAGCCGCTTGAGCGAGGCTTCGGCTACCTCCCTGATGTGCTCTGGCCGGCTGTCCAGCCCAGCCAAACCTCTCTCCGCCTTGGGATCGATTTTCCATCCGAACTTCGTGGCGATCACCACTTGGCTCCTAAACGGAGCAAGGGCTTCGCCTACAAGCTCTTCGTTTGTGTACGGACCATAGACCTCGGCCGTGTCGAAGAACGTGACGCCGCGTTCGACGGCCGTGCGGATCAGCGAGATCATTTCCTGCTTGTCTTTGGGCGGGCCGTAGGAAAAGCTCATTCCCATGCAGCCGAGGCCGATGGCCGAGACTTCCAAATTGCTTTTTCCCAGTTTGCGCTTCTGCATTTGTTTCTCCTTCGATTCCCTTGATGTTCATTTCAGTGAAGCCATGTCGATAGAGAAGCGATACTTCACATCCGACTTGACCAGCCTATCGTAGGCTTCGTTGATTTTCTGGATCGGTATGACCTCAACCTCAGCAGTGATGTTGTGCTGCCCGCAGAAGTCGAGCATCTCCTGAGTTTCGACGATGCCGCCAATGGGCGAGCCGGAAAGGCTGCGGCGGCCCATGATTAGGCCGAACGCGGACACCGCGAGTGGCTTTTCCGGCGCGCCGACGAGCGTGATGTTGCCGTCGCGGCGCAGCAAATTGAGGTAAGCATTTATGTCGTGATTCGCGGAGACAGTGTCCAGAATGAAGTCGAAGCTGCCAGCATGCTTTTGCATCTCGTCCGCATTCCGCGAAATGACGACCTCGTTTGCTCCCAGCCGCAGTGCGTCCTCTTTCTTATCGGGCGAAGTCGAGAAGACCACAACGTGCGCGCCGAGCGCATGCGCAAACTTCACGCCCATGTGGCCTAGTCCGCCGAGACCGACGATGCCGACTTTCTTGCCTTTGGTGACGCCCCAGTGCTGCATGGGCGAGTACGTCGTGATGCCGGCGCAAAGCAAAGGAGCAGCTCCGGCCAGTTTCAGATTTGAGGGAACGCGCAGGACAAACTTCTGGTCCACGACGATGCTATCCGAGTAGCCGCCATAGGTGACGCCTCCCAAATGCTTGTCGGGAGAGTTGTAGGTGAGCATCATGTTCGCGCAGAACTGTTCGAGCCCAGCCTGGCACTCGGGGCAAACACGGTCTGAGTCGACCATGCAGCCCACCGCCGCGATATCGCCAAGCTTGAACTTCGAGACTGCGGAGCCGACCTTGGTCACGCGGCCGACGATCTCGTGTCCAGGGACGCAGGGGTAGACGGTCGGCATGAAATCACTCCACTCGTTGCGCACTTGATGTAAGTCTGAGTGGCACACGCCGCAATAGAGAATTCCAATTTGTACATCGTCCGGGCCCGGCTCGCGGCGCCGGATCGTGGCCGCCGCTAGGCCCGATGTCGGGCTGCCCGCCGCAAACGCTCTCGCGACATAGGCTCGTTTCTCTTCGGACTGACTCCCTTCCTGGAGCACGACCTTTTGCGTAGCTTCGTTCATTTCCTGAACCTCCTTGTCGTTCACAACTTTAGATGTCCCCGGCACAGGAACGCACTAGCCGGACACGCCAATCTGCTTGCAAAACGCGCCATCTGGTTGGTCTTAAGTCAGCAGCTTTATCCGGTCGAAAGAGGGTGGCTTGCTCGACGCGGGTTTTCAACGGCCGACACTGATCGATGACCTGAGAGCCTATCACTCATAAATATGGGATAATGTGAGCGATAGGAAACTACGCTATCGCGCATGACTTGGAACTGGCAAAGACCGGATTGGCCCAATTTTCGGTGGCAACGAACGCGCCTGGAAGCTGCGGAGAAGCAGTTTCTCGTCAGCGGAGGCGTGTTCGTCGGCTCCGTTCGACACCTCGTCAAAGAGGAGCGTAACCAACTCACCATCGAGGCCATGAGCACGGAGGCGGTGACGACTTCCGAAATCGAAGGCGAAATTCTGGATCGCGCAAGCGTTCAATCTTCTCTCCGCAAGCAACTAGGCCTTGCCACGGATGAACGGCGCGTCCGGCCTGCGGAACGAGGCATCGCCGAGATGATGGTCGAGCTGTACCGATCCTTTGCCGACCCGCTTTCCGAGGAAATGCTGTTTCACTGGCATCGCATGACGATGAGCGGGAGCCGAAACTTGAGAGATGTCGGACGCTACCGAACTGGAGCGGAACCCATGCAGGTGGTTTCCGGGCGCATTGGCGAGCCGAGAGTGCACTTCGAGGCGCCGCCATCTGCGCGCGTGCCATCCGAAATGGAGAGATTCATTGCTTGGTCCAATCGGACTGCGCCTGGCCGGGATGAGCCGCTGCCCGCGTTGACGAGGGCCGGGATTGCTCACTTGTATTTTGAAACCATCCATCCGTTTGAGGATGGAAACGGGCGCATCGGACGTGCTATCTCGGGAAAAACTCTCGCGCAGGGCCTCGGTCAACCCACGCTCACCGCGTTGGCGGAAACAATTCTTGCTCGGCGCAAGAATTATTACGAAGCGCTCGAAGCGGCGAACAAGGAAAATGAGATCACGCAATGGCTGATGTGGTTTGCCGACGTCGCCATTGAAGCGCAGCGGAGGACCATCGCGCTGGTAGAATTCCTGATCGACAAAACGAAGCTGCTCGACAGGCTGAAGGGCCAGCTTAATGCGCGGCAGGAAAAGGCTCTCTTTCGCATGTTCCGCGAAGGCCCGGAGGGATTCCAAGGTGGACTTTCAGCGGGAAAATATACCAGCATCACCGGAGCCTCGCCCGCAACCACCACGCGCGACCTGGCCGACTTAGTTGCCAAGGGCGCGCTAGTTCGCGAAGGCGAGCGCCGCTACGCCCGCTATCGCCTCAGCATTCCCCTTCGGCCAGTGCCCCACGTGAGGTTCAACGAACGGGGTGAGCTGGCGCAAGATGAGCGACAGCGACAGATAGAGCTGGAATGACTCGTCATAGCATTCCTGATGGGAAAGCCACAGCACGATGTCTTGCAGGAAATCATCAAACAAACAGTCTGCTATGGGGTGGGGAACCCTATCGTAGTACTGGATGGAAGCACTTGCCCTACAGAGCAATTTCCATCCTATCCAATTGCGCCCAAGTCGGGAACGCAAGGGCAGTGGATTCAATAAGTTAGTTGCGGAGCCTGGCCGGTTCCGGATCTCTCGGTGCTTGACGCATCCAAACGACAGGCCTATTTGTGGCTCGGCAAGGACAACTTGTGCGACTCGGCGGAACCTCGAGAGACTTCTGACTCCCGCAGCTGCACGGGACAGAGACCGATCGTCTTTCATTTATGAGACTCTCCTACAAGCTGGGTATCGCCGCAGTCGTCCTTCTTCTTCCTTGTATCTCGGCATACCCTGGGGAACTCGCAATCCTTCGAAATGGCTTTGCCATCCGTTATGAGCGTCGCGAGGCAAGAAACACCGTTACTCGGCTCTATCTGACCGGGACTTCCAATGACTATGTACATGTTCCGACTCGAGAAATCGTGCGCTTTCAGGTAGAGGAACTTGACCTGCCAGAGATCCCAGTTCCAAGCTTACCGCCCTCCGACACACTGGACGAGGCCATCAGTGCGGCTAGCACACGCAACAAAATTCCATGCGAGCCCGCGAAGCAGCACATTGGACGTGGGACGCGCGGCGGGGCTCCCCACTCGTAGCCTGTGCGTCGCCGAAAATAAAGCAACTCGAACATATCAGATTGGGTCGAAGCGAATCTTTTTTTCAAGCTGGGAATCGCGGTGGGTCACGCGCGTGTGCGTGCGCAATTTTTTGAAGGCATCGCCCAAAATGCTAGAGTGGAGTTCAACGGGAGTAAAGTGTCATGTGCCGCCCGAGGCGATTAAGGGTGTTTGCGAGATGATAAGCAAGTCGGTGCAGCCAATATTCCCGTTTGCGCACGAGGGCGCTTTGCGGAACGGGCCACTGTTTTGCGGTAACCGACCACTTGGCGCTCCGCAAGGCACGGAGCCTTCGAAAGCCTGGACGGGAGACCCGCCACAAGGTAAGGGCAAAGCCCCTTTGGATGTAAGGCGGGGAGCGCTCCCCGAATATTGCAGAAGGAGCTAACGTGTCTATACCAAGGAGAACGCATCGCAGAGAATTTTTGAGAACCGCCGGACCGGCGGTCATCATGGGCACGGAACTTGCCCGCACAGCTCGTGCGTGGAAATCCATGCCAAGCACGGAACCCGGGATTGAAGCAAAGCCGCGGCTCCTTACGGGTTGCTGCGCGTACTCTTACAGCAAACCTTTGAAAGCCGGCAAGATGAGCATGGAAGACGTCATCGGAAAGGCCGTCGAGCTCGGGATTGATGCCGTGGACATGACGGCTTACTGGTTCAAGTCGACGGCACCAGCCTATTTGGCTTCCTTGCGATACCTAGCTTACAAGAATGGTGTATGTTTTTCCGGTGCAGCCACAGGAGCCAGCACCGTGCAAGCGGATGCGGTCAGGCGCGCAGAGGTTTTGGAGGAGATCAAGAAATGGATTGATGTCACCGAGTCTCTGGGAGCACCGCATCTGCGCGTCTTCGCGGGCAAGTGTCCTCCCGGGGCGACCGTGCAACAGGGTATTCGCTGGACCGTTGAGACGCTCAAAGTGGCTTGCGAGTACGCGGGGAAAAAAGGAATTACTCTCGGCGTTGAAAATCACGAAGGTATCACCCAGAATGCGGATGTGTGCATCGAGCTTGTTCACCGCCTTGATTCACCCTATTTTGGGATCAATCTGGACGTTACAAACTTCATTGCTACCCCTCAGGCTGACGCTTACGCGCAAATCGAAGCCACCCTCCCTTACGCGACCCACTCCCACATCCGAGACGTGTTCGAAAATGGGCAAGCTGTCGATCTCGACCGCGTGTGGTCGCTTTTCGCCCGCGCGAACTATAAGGGATTTATGTCCGCGGAATATGAAGGTGAAGAGGATCCCTTGACCGGAGTCCCCAAACTCGTCGAGAAAATCAAAACGCTTTGTCGGAAGTATTCTTCAGTTTAACCAAAGGAGTTGCAATCATGCTCAATCGCAGAAGGTTTATTCATCAGGTTAGCGGAGGTGCGGCCGCGCTCGCAGGTTCGTCGGTTTTTCCGCCGGCGAGTATCCTCGGCGCTAATGACCGCGTCCGGTTCGGGCTGATCGGGGCCGGCGGGCGCGGACTGGACATTTTCAAGCACGCGCTCCGTGCGCCCAATAGCCAGGCCATCGCGGTTGCCGACGTTTACACTCGTCGCCTGGAGGAAGCCAAACAACTTGCTCCCACGGTCCAGACATTTACCGATTTTCGCCGCTTGCTCGACGACAAATCCATTGACGCCGTGCTAATTGCCACTCCCCAACACCAACACGCTCTCAATTTCGTTCCCGCCATCCAAGCAGGCAAGGATGTCTACCAGGAAAAAACCATGGCTCTTAATCCTGACCACGCGCGACGCATGCGCCGCGCCGTGGAAGGTTCGAACCGCGTGGTACAGGTGGGTGTGCAATCCGTGAGCGGGAAGACCTTCGCGCGTGCGCGTGAACTCACTGCGCCAGATAGCATGGGAACCATCACAGCAATTCATACTCACCATTATCGGAACAGACCTTACGGAGGATGGAAGAGGTCAATTCCCCCCGACTGCAATCTCGACCATGTAGCTTGGAAGGAGTTCGAAGGTGAAGCTCGGCCCCATGAATTTGATCCGCAACGTTTTATCAATTGGCGATTCTTCTGGGATTATTCGGGTGGAAACGTCTTCGAGAACATGGTGCACCAAGTGGCGTTTTGGTACAAATCGCTCGGCCTCAAAATACCGCGCCGCGTCACGATGGCCGGCTATAACTATCTTTCCCCCGGCATGGAAGTTCCGGACACTATGGACGTCTCCATGGACCAGCCGGAAAATCTCTTGTTCACTTGGAACTCGTCGTTTGGCAACAATTACTTTGGTGAGGACGGATACGATTTTGCGCTCGGAAACAAGGGGACGGTGATTCGCGTTGTGGACAAGGTGACATTCCAACCGCAGGACCACGCTGCACCGAAAGCTGGAACTCCGGCGCCGGTTGGCGGCGAACCGGATATTGTCGGCAGTGATGACGACGACACCGCGGCTCACATGAATAATTTCTTTGATTGCGTGCGAAACCGCAAAGAGCCCAATTGTCCTTTCGAATTGGGCTACAACTCGGCCATAGCTTGCCAAATGGCCATTGCCTCGCTGCGCCAGGGTCGCACGGTGCAATGGGACCCGGAGAAGAACGATATCGTTTGAGCATGGACCTCTATCGGCCGAAGGTGCCGAGTCCCTGCCGAAAATCGTGTCCTTTTTGAGCAGTGGCGGCGGGACTCAGGGAAGGTCGCCATGCCCTTCGCGTGTGATGGTCATTTCAATAGAGCCGGAGCCCGCGAATGCGACATCCGCGGGTGGCAGGGAGCACACGCTTGCTCATCAAGAGCGTTCCTCCAACGAGTACTGGATCGCTGAGCTGTTCGAACTCTCTTATACGCAGTTGTTTACAACCATGGGAACGCTCCCGGCATGCTCAGCAAAGAAGGCTTCGATGCGCTGGGGCCGGTCTTTGCGATGAACGGCTGGGTGTTCTTCGGACCGTACAGAAGAGGCCAAGGTCTAAGTGCTTCGGTAGGCAAGTACATTGGCGATGAGATCGCCGCTGCGACCAAAACGGGAGGTCTCGCCAGCGGATCCGCAAAGATGGTCCGCTTGCTCGAGACGGACCACCTAAACGACCAAGTCGCCGCGTTAACATGGCTGAGAACACAGAAGTTCGTCGAGGCGGATCGGACCGCTGTGGCAGGAAATTCTTTCGGCGGCATCGAGGCAGAGCTGGGCGCGAGCACCCCTACTACAATCGTTGATGACGCGCAGTGTTCGCAATTCCCGCGCGCCAATTTTTTTCTTTCAGGCCGAGAATGATTACGACCTTTCCCCGAGCCGCGTTCTTTCGGCCGCCATGAGGGACGCTGGCAGGGAATTCGAGCTCAAGATTTATCCTCCCTTTGGTAATTCGGCGGAAGATGGCCACACCTTTGGCTATTTCGGAAGCTCGGTCTGGGTCGCCGATGGGTTCCGGTTTTTAAAGAAGCACTGCCAAACCTAACTAAAGGGCTTCGCGGTTTGTGAAATCGCGGCCGGGACAAAACCGGGAGTCGCTCATTACCAACCGCAAACCACAGACTCGATACGGTCTGGCGCATTCAATGATGGTTCCCGGCCAAAGGTAGCCGCCCATCTCGACGGCAAAGGAACTTGGCGGCGTGTGAACCCGCTACAAGATGGGCGGGCGGCGCTTGCCAATACCTGTGGCTTGCTCAAAGGCGTGCCCCAGTTGCAAAACGCCCCAATCGTCATGGTGGCGTCCCACGATTTGCATGGCGATGGGGAGCCCGCTCTCGGAAAACGCGCAGGGAACGCTCATTGCCGGATTGCCAACCGCCGAAATGTAGTATGCGGATTTCATCCAGGCCATGTAGGTTTCCATCTTCACACCGGCAATTTCTGTGGGGTAATGCGTCTTCACATCAAAGGGCAAAACCTGGTTTACCGGCAGTACGAAAAACTCGTACTTCTCCATGAACTGGCGCGTGCGCTGATACAACTCCGTGCGTTTGGCTTCCATGCGCGCGAGTTGCGGCCCGGTGAGCTTGCGGCCCTCGTGCACGTGCCAGTGAACGTACTGGTTCAATTTATCGGCGTTCGCTTCAAGAATATCGCCAAAGGAAAGTTCAATCGACCAGTGGCGCCACAGCAGAAAAGACTCGTTGGCGTCTGTGAAATCCGGCTCGGCCTCTTCGACGATGCAGCCCAACGACTCGAGAACCTTGCGTTGCGCTTTGACCGCGTCGCGCACCGGCAGCTCCCAGGGAAGCCCCAAGTCTTTGAACATCGCAACGCGAACGCCATGGAAATCGCGCCCAAGCGGATTGGCGAACTGGCTACCGCTCTCGTCAATGGAAATGGGCGAGCGGCGATCGAATCCCGCCAGGACGCTCATGAAAAATGCGCAATCCACGACGTTGCGCGCCACCGGCCCATCCACGCTCAACGTGAACCACCCGAGCGTCGTCGGAGGATTCGGCACACGCCCGGGCGAGGGGCGAATCCCAACCACGTTGCAAAAATTCGGTGGATTGCGCAGCGAGCCGCCCATGTCACTGCCGTCGGCGAGTGGAACCATTCCACATGCCAGTGCCACCGCGCCTCCGCCCGTGCTTCCGCCGCAAGTTTTGCTCAAATCGTACGGATTTAGCGTCGGCCCAAAAACGGGATTGAACGTCTGCGAGCCCAGGCCCCACTCCGGCACGTTCGTTTTGCCGATGACGATGGCGCCCGCGTTTTTCTCGCGCTCAACGACCAGGCAATCGGCATCGGGAATGTCATTGGCGTGAAGCGGCGACCCGTGTGTCGTTCGAATACCCTTGGTGAGATGCAAATCCTTCACGCCAACCGGAAGCCCGTGCAGCGGCCCGAGCAAATGTCCTTTGGCGATGGCTTCGTCCGCGGCCAGCGCCTGCGCCATCAGCTGTTCTTCCGGAACCAGCGTGACAATCGCGTTGACCTTCGGATTGACGCGCGCGATTTGTTTCAGATGCGCTTGCATCACTTCGCGCGCGGAAATCTTTTTGTCACGGATCGTCCCGGCCAGGTCTCTGGCCCGCATGAAACAGATTTCGTCTTCCGTGGTGGGTGGCATGACTGTTGACTCCGAATCTGGCAGCGTCGAAGAAGCGCGGTTCACGCTGCTCACATGATCGGTGATCGACCGAATCAGCGGAGAGACCGTGGCTGAAACTGCCGCGCTCGTGCCCAATTTCAAAGCGTCGCGCCGGGTGATCCTATCCGTCATCTTGTCCCCTCGCCCGCAACCGGCAACTTTTCTTTTCATTCCGGAAGTATTTCTCACCTAGGTAGCATAAGGATGGGTGATTCGTCGCTCCTCCTTGCCGGAAAGAGTTTTTGTTGTCACGCCGTTATTGCGGCGTGTCGAGAGGGTGCTTGCTCTTTTCGTAAAACTCATTCTGGATTTTGAGGCTCGCGTCATCGGCTTTGACCGCGCGGATGGCTTCGACAATCGTGGAAATCCAGCCCTCGACGTTCCACTCGCCCAACTCTTTCGCGGCCACCGAGCCGTCGCCTGAATAGTGGTTGGGGAAGCGCGCATACCACCAGATGCCCGTGTAAAGGAAGTCCGGCAGATTCTGGCGTTTTTGATCCGCGCCTGATTCGCGCCCGGCCCGGTCGATATGCGTCAGTTCCGGATGTGTGTAGAGCGTGTTGGAGGTTTCGTTTTCGCCGGCGTGGTAATCGACCCCGGTGGACTTCTTTGCCGGCCCGCCGGGGCGGTTGCGTTCGCCGTCAAGCACGTACACTACGTAGTCCTTGGGGCTGGCCATCTGTGCCTGCGCGAAGAAGGGAAGCAGGTGTTCGTTTCCGCCGTGGCCGTTCACGATGACGACTTTCTTGCAGCCGTTGCGCGCCATCTCGTCGGTGGTTTCCTGCAACAGTTTCAGCTGGAGCTCCATACTGTAGGCCACCGTACCGGGCTGGTGCTTCGCTTCAAAAATCTGTCCGAAATAATATTCTGGAAAAACGACGGCGAATTCCTGCTCGGCGGCATGCAACGCCGCAAAGCGAACGTTGAGGAGATCGGTTCCCAGCGGAAGATGCGGTCCATGCTTCTCCAAAATGCCGAACGGGAGCAGGCACGTTCCTTTCGCTTGCTGAATCGCCGCGCGAAAGTCTCCGGCGGTGAGCTCTTCCCATTTCACGGAAAGCTTCGACTGGCCGCGGGCCGGAGTGGTTCCGAGCAGAAGAAGGAAAGCGGTCACGCCAATTCGTTTCATAAACCCTCCTGGGCAAGAAGCGCCCATTCTAGTGCGAATGCCCTCAGGTTCGCATGACTAAATCGATTCAAGCTCAGACCTGCGAGGGCAGGGGCGAGAGGGGCGATTCTGAGTCCAGTTCTTCCAGCCGGTGTTTCTTGGGTTTCACGCCAAACAACGCCACAACTATAATTTGCACGGAAAGCAGCCCAATAATCAGGCGCAGGACTCGCGCAAGCGGACGCACGGCCTCGGAGCGCAACTCCGCGAGCATCGCGTCAAACATCGCCCCAGTAACTGCATTTTCGTGGCCTGGGTTATCCAGCGTAAACCTGGGGACGTCGGGGTCTCGCTGGATCTCCACGGCCGTTCCCGGAGACGGGTCGGAAGGTGAGGATGGCCTGGGAGACGCCATGCGAGGCAAGGTATAGAAGGAAATCGGAGCAGTCAATCGAACCTGGCAGTTGCTTTGGTCAGTGCATGGTGCGATCGAGCGCCTGTTTCTCTTCGGTTGTCAGCGCGCGTGTCGCGCCTTTTTGCAGATCGCCGAGCGCCAGCCGCCCGATCGCCACGCGCACCAGTCGCAACACTTCAATGTTCAACTGCTCCAGCATGCGGCGAATGTGGCGATTCTTTCCTTCGTCGAGCACAATTTCGAGCCAGGAATTGCGCTCGCCCTGGCGCAGGACCTTTGCTTGTTTCACGCGAAGAAAATCGCCGTCGATCGTGCGAATGCCATGGCGCAGAGCGTCGAGCAAGATTTCGTCAGCGATCGTGCCGATCTGCACGTGATATGTTTTGTCAAGGTGCGTCTCCGGCGCGGCAATGCGCGCCGCCCACCCGGAGTCATTGGTAAGCAACAGCAACCCTTCGCTGGCTCTGTCGAGCCGTCCTACCGGCGCAATCCACGGGAGATTCTTCGGCAGATAGGCATAAACCGTTTCGCGGCCTTTTTCGTCCGAAGCTGTCGTCACCGCGCCACGCGGTTTATTGAGGAGAAGATAGATTTTTGCGCTGGCGGCAAGGGGGGCACCGTCGACTTCAATGCGATCTTTGGGATGTGTGGGCGTTTCCTGATCGCGCCGCACCACCCCGTTCAATTTCACGCGCCCGGCGCGGATCAGTTCCGCGGCTTGCGAACGCGAACAATAGCCCAGCTTCGACAACGCGCGCGCCAACGCAACCTTTTTCAGTGTGCGGCTTTTGCGAGGGTGCTTTGCCGAGGGCGGCTTCACGGACGGATTCTAGCGCGGCGCCGCGGACGAGGGGTGAACTACTTCTCGGACTTTGCGGGGACCGACAGAGAGGTGGTCCCTTCCGAAGATGTGCTTGCCGGCGCGGATGCTCGAGATGCGGAGGCAGCTGCGGTTTGCGCTCCCTGTTTCACGGCGCCGTACTTCGCCGCAAGCCATTGTCGAACCTCTGCGGGCTTGTAGTGGAATGGCCCCAACCCTCCGCGATACACGATATGGCCGGTTTCATCGATGATGTACAACCGCTCGGGCCAGGCGGCGTATGCGTTGTCGGCGGCGTTGCTCATGTCGTCGATGCCAAAAGGCAACGGAAACTTGTAGCGCGCGGTGAAATCCTTGGCGATGGCCACGCGCTGCTCCAGCGTTTTCGGCTGCGCGTAGCAAACGTCATCTTTCACGTTGGACTTCATTTGCCATTCGTCGGTGGGATGCGCTTCGCGGACGTAAACGGTGAGAAAATCCGCGTGGTCTTTGTAGTCGTTGTAAATCTGAACGATGTCGCCCACCTGGCGGCGGAAAGGTGGTCAAGTGAAGCTGCCAAACGCCAGCACCAGCGGCCGCCTGCCAAGGCGTTCGCGAATATGAAAACGATCGATGCCGTCGAGCGCCACCAACCGCACGTCGGGCGCATCGCTCCCTACTTGCAGCGTGCCGCGGCGCATGTGCGGCAGGGCATAGCGCACCATACCGTAGGCGTCTTTTGGGCTGCCTGCCATGTAGCAAAGCACGCCGAACGCCGCGAGCAAAAGCACGGCGAGAATGCCAGCAAACCATTTGAGCAAACGCTTCACGGGAGCAGCGCCCTCAAACACAACCGATCAGCTTCAGGCAAAATACCACCGGGCCAAGGTCTCCAAAATAGTATTTTCATACTAGTGGCCGTCCTGGGCCCGCAGACGCTCGCGCTCCTTCTCGTAGCGCGCCAGCGCTTTCTCAATCACGTTCATCGCTGCGTACGCCGGTCGAATGTCTTCCACTTGCACCTGCTTGCCTTCCAGTTGCTTGTAATCCTGGAAAAAGCGCTTCAGCACCTGCAACCGGTGCGACGGCAGCTCCTTGGCTTCGACGTAGCTGTTGAATTCCGGGTCGTTCGTTGCCACGGCAATAATCTTGTCGTCGCTCGCGCCGGAATCGATCATGGTCATCAAGCCGATGGCCCGCGCCTTGATGAGCGAGAGCGGCTGGACAGGCTGCTGGCACAGGACCAGCACGTCAAGCGGATCGTTGTCGTCGGCGTAGGTTCGCGGAATGAAGCCGTACTTGGCCGGATAAAAAACCGCCGAGTGGTGTGGTCGACCTTTCGCAGCCCGGTAGGCTTGTCGAGCTCGTACTTCACGTTCGAGCCGAGCGGGATCTCGATCATCGCTTGAAAGTCCCGCGGCACTTCGTTTCCCGGGGATACGTCGTGCCAGGCGTGGAGCATCGGCAGGTTTCCTGGAAGACAAGATGATCAGTCATTATCTCTTGAAATCCGCTTTAAAGGCCAACCAGCAGAAAACGGCTTGCTGCGGTGTGTCGCCGTATCGCGCTACGACACCGGCAGCTCGCGCCGCTTCGTCCAGAAATACACAGCAAAAACAACGACGACAAGCGGCAGGACGCAGCCAAACTCGTCAATATACCAGCAGCGGAATGAGCCAGCTCTAAATCTGGTATTTGGTTTGACCCCATTTCCAGCCGAGTTCTGAAATGCTTCGCCCGTTGAATCGCAGCGTCAGCATGCCCTCCAGCGCCGGGCACTAGATCAGCCCCAAAACGTACATACCGCGGCCATTGCCGAGGCTGCCCGAATGAAGAATGAGAAAATAGAAAAACGAACTGAACGCGAGAACCAAAACCAGGTAAATCAGGGATTGCATCCGAGGGCTTCTCGGTGGCGCCATGCGCACGTCCGGTGTGGCGCTGGACGATATACCGTGAGGCTTGGCAAGACAAGGGGAGGCCTTTTGTTCGACGCAGGCCTACGCTCGAGCCTTGTCGATCATCTCCTCCCAAATGCCCTTGGATTTGAGAATGAGCTCGACGACTTCGCGCGCGGCGCCTTTGCCACCGACGGCCTTCGTTCGATAATCCGCCGCGCGCCTCACTTCGGGAGCCGCGTTGGCGACGGCGACGGCAAGGCCGACGCGGCGCATGATGGTCAGGTCCGGCAAGTCGTCGCCGAGAAAGGCGACCTCGGATTCCTTCGCGCCGGTTTTGCGTAAAACATCTTCGTAAGCCGCGATTTTGTGCCCTTGCTTTTCGTAAACAAATTCAATGTCCAACTCTTTGCACCGACGACGCAAAGCCGCGCTGCTTCGCCCGGTGATGACGCCGGTGCGCAGGCCTGCCGTCACCGCGAGCGTAAGCCCCTGGCCGTCGTGTGCGTCGAACGTCTTGACTTCGAGGGCATGGTTGTCCGGTGTCGACGCCAGCGTTACGCTACCGTCGGTGAGCGTACCGTCCACGTCCATGAGCAGCACGGAAATCTGTTTGGCCTTGCTGGCCACTTTCGCCGGAATCTTTGCCAAGGTTCTCTCCCTCTCTTCTCTGCTTTCCTTTGTCCTCTCTTCGCGTTTTTCGCAGCGAATCGTTACATCAATTCGAGCGTCCACAAGTCGTGCAAATGCACCACGCCGAGCACGCGCCGCCTCTCATCCACGACCACCACCGATGTAATCTTTTTCTTCTCCATCAAATTCAGAGCCTCGCTTGCCAGCACATGCGGCCCGATGGTTTGCGGAGTCTTCGTCATGCCGTCGGCCGCGCACATTTCGAGCACGGCGCCGCGATGCTTCTCCATCAAGCGCCGCAAGTCCCCGTCGGTCAGAATCCCCGCGAGGCGGCCATCCGCCTCCACCACGGTGGTCATGCCCAAGCCCTTCGCGCTCATTTCATGAAAAACATCCGGCATGGAGCTATCCTGAGCGACGCGCGGAAGCGCCGAGCCGGAATGCATCAGATGCTCCACCCGCACCAATTTTTTCCCAAGCCGTCCTGCCGGATGCAGCGCGGCAAAATCATCGTGCCGGAAATTGTGCTTTTCGAGAAGCGCAACCGCGAGCGCATCGCCCACTGCCATCGCAACCGTTGTGCTTGCCGTCGGCGCGAGATTGAGCGAACACGCTTCTTCCTTCACGCTGACGTCCACGACGACGTCGCTGGCTTTTGCGAGCGTGGACTGCGCACAACCCGTCAACGTAACCAGCGGCATTTCCAGACGTTTCAGCGCTTCCAGCAGTTGAATGATCTCCTGTGTTTCTCCGCCGTAGGAAACCGCCAGCATCGCGTCGCCCCGCGCCAGCATGCCCAGGTCCCCGTGCAGCGCTTCGGCGGGATGCAGAAAAAACGACGTCGTGCCCGTGCTCGAGAGTGTCGCAGAAATCTTTCGGCCAATCAGCCCAGACTTGCCCATGCCGCTTACGGCCACGCGCCCCTTGCAGGCGAATAAAACGTCCACCGCTCTTTCAAAATTGGCGTTGAGACGCGCGAGCATATCCTGAATCGCCTGGGCCTCAATCTGGAGTACGCGGCGGGCCGTTTCCAGGCTCATGACGACGTGCTCCAGCGGCGAACGACGGTATTGAGGCTCTTCAACTTCAAAAGCAGCGCCTGCAGTTCGGAAAGCGGCAAAGCGTTTGGCCCGTCCGAGCGGGCCGCCGCGGGATTGTCGTGCGTCTCGAGAAAAACCCCATCCACGCCTGCGGCCACGGCTGCGCGCGCAAGCGGCTCAATGAATTGCGGCTGTCCTCCGCTCGAGCGGCCCTGTCCTCCGGGAAGCTGCACGGAATGCGTCACGTCAAAAACCACGGGATAGCCGGTCCGCTGCATCACCGGGAACGAGCGCATGTCCACCACCAAATTCTGGTAGCCAAACGAGGTGCCGCGCTCCGTCAAAATAATTTTCTTGTTTCCCGTGCTCTCCACTTTCTCCGCAGCGTTGTCCATATCCCACGGCGAAAGGAACTGTCCCTTCTTGATGTTGATGATGCGGGCGGTCTTGCCGGCGGCAATCAGCAAATCCGTTTGCCGCGCCAAAAACGCGGGAATTTGTAAGATATCGCAAACCTCTGCGACCGCCTCTGCCTGCGAAGCCTCATGAATGTCCGTAAGCACCGGCACCTTGAATTCTTTTTTGATTTTTTCGAGAATGCGCAGACCTTCCTTCATTCCGGGCCCGCGAAACGCTTTCAGCGAAGAACGATTGGCCTTGTCATAAGACGCTTTGAAAATATACGGCAGGCCGGCATCGGCGGCGATCTTCGCCACCTTTTCCGCCATCACGCACGCGTGCAATTCGCTTTCAATCACGCATGGTCCGGCGATCAGAAACAGCGCATTTCCGGCTCCCAGGCGCAGCTTGCCCAACTCGATTTCGCGTGCGGTCCCCATTAGGCTAACGAAGATAGCATAGGAGCATCAGGCATTGAGCACTGGCTCGCCCATTTCACAAGTGGTGTTTTCAAAAAGCACAACCAGACAGAGAGGCAAAAAAATCGCTTTGACCTTTACGCGGTAGCGCTGGGCGCTGCCCGCAAGGCTGGCGCCGGTTGGTGCTCGGCAACACTGACAGAGGCCAGGCGGGAACGCTGCTTCTTGTGTTCCAGCGCTGCGCCGATGAATGCCGCGAACAGAGGATGCGGCTCGAGCGGCTTGGACTTGAACTCCGGATGGAACTGACACCCGAGGAACCACGGATGATCGGGTGCCTCGACAATCTCCACATAATTCTCATCCGGCGTGCGTCCGGTAATTTTCAATCCCGCGGCCACCAGCGTTTTCTCGAAGTCGCGGTTGAATTCGTAGCGATGGCGGTGGCGTTCGCTGATTCCCAGCTTGCCGTAAGCCTTGTGCGCGAAGGATCCTGGCTCGAGTTTGCACGGCCACGCACCCAGCCGCATCGTGCCACCCATTTCGTCCACTCCCAGCAATTCGCGCAGTTTGTAAATCACACGGTACGGCGTTTGCGGATCGAACTCCGTGCTGTCCGCCTGTTTCAGGCCGGCCACGTCGCGCGCATATTCGATTGTCGCGCATTGCATCCCCAGGCAAATCCCGAAGAACGGCACTTTGTGCTCGCGCGCGTACTGAATGGCGTAAACCATTCCCTGAATTCCGCGCTTGCCGAACCCCCCGGGCACGAGAATTCCGTCGTAGCCGTGCAGCCGCCGCGTTGCCGTTTCCGGTGAGTCGATGTCCTCGGCTTCAATCCAATCGAGGCTGGTTTTGTGGTTATGCGCCAGGCCGCCGTGCAGCAAAGCTTCGCGCAAGCTCTTGTACGCGTCTTCAAGCTGCACGTACTTGCCCACCACGGCGATGCGCACTTCGCCGGCGGGGTGGTGCATGCGGTAGACCAGATCGAGCCACGGCTGCATGTCCGAAGGCCGCGACTCCAGCCTCAACAATCGCAGGATCTGCGCGTCCAGGCCTTCTTTGCTCAGCTCCGCGGGCACCGCGTAAATCGTGTCCACATCTTCCACTGAAATCACCGAGGATTCCGCCACGTTGCAGAACAGCGCGATTTTCTTTTTCAGCTCGGCGGGGATGTGGCGGTCGCTGCGGCAAAGCAAAATGTCCGGCTGAATCCCGATACCCAGCATCTCTTTCACGCTGTGCTGTGTCGGCTTGGTCTTCAGTTCGCCGGCGGCCGGAATAAACGGCACCAGCGTAACGTGCACGAAGAGCGTATTTTCCGGCCCCAGCTCCAGGCGCATCTGCCGGATGGCTTCGAGGAAGGGGAGCGATTCGATGTCGCCGACCGTTCCGCCGATCTCCACGATGACCACGTCGACGTTTTCCGAAACTTTCCCGATGCACGCTTTGATTTCGTCGGTGACGTGCGGAATCACCTGCACGGTTTTTCCGAGATAATCGCCGCGCCGCTCTTTGGTCAGGATGGTTTCGTAGATGCGGCCGGTCGTCCAGTTATTGTCGCGAGAAAGCTTCGCGTGCGTGAAGCGCTCGTAGTGCCCCAAATCAAGGTCCGTCTCCGCACCGTCTTCGGTCACAAACACTTCGCCATGCTGGAACGGGCTCATCGTGCCCGGATCCACGTTCAAGTAGGGATCGCATTTTTGAAGCGTGACTTGGAAACCGCGACTTTCGAGGAGACAACCAATCGAGGAGGCTGCTACGCCTTTTCCCAGTGAGGAAACAACACCGCCGCTGACAAAAATATATTTCGGCGCCATCCGTGTAGCCCGGGTTCTCACCGGGCCGATCCAACCTCCACAGGATTGACGTACAAACAATTATCTTCGGAACGCGCGCTGCTGTCAAATCCAGCGATTTTGCCAGCAAAAAGCGGGCATTTTACACGCTGTCTGCCGCTCGCATCCACGCCCAACAGCGAGCCGCCTTCCGACCAAACCTAATCCTAGTGATTAAGTCTGCCATCCCTCAGGGCGTAAAGTGAGAACGTTCGAAAAGGAGCGTTCCGGATGCGATTTCTGAAGTGGGGGTGGATTCTCGCCGGCTAGGCGCTCCCAGTTTTCTTCCGAATGCTCTCCGTGCCGGAGAATGCCAGACTTTACGCAGGGACGACCGTCGCGGACGACGTCACGGTCATCCTATCTGAATTCTGTCCTGACCAGCTAAGGTTGCTCTAGCAACGCACTTGCACCTGGCGTGAATCCAGAGGCTAGCCTTACCTCCCGCGAACTTATGGCCGATAAGTTGGCGTCCCGGCGCGCTCCGCGATAATCTTTCGCGCCTTCTCGTACAGCGCGCGCGCCTGAGGAATCGCCTCAATTGCCGCCAATAACTGCGGATCGGTTTGTAGCTCAACCTTGAACCCTTCTTGCTGGCCAAACGTGGACAGAAAAACCTCTTGCTTGATCTTGCGTTTCACCCACTCCAGACTTTCCGCCAGTTCCGGCTCCGTGTAACGGACGTTCTGGCTGGAGAGGTATTTGCGGAAGTCCGCCATCACTGCGTCATCCGCTGCAAAATCCTTGGTGATCGTGGGTCGCGTTCCCAAGTAGTGCCGCGTAAATCCGCCGACGGTAGTATCCAACGGGAAAAACACACCCGTACGGAACAGTTCCTTTTCAAAATGATTGCTCTCCGGTTCGTGAACGGTTATGTCGGGAGTGATTCCCCCTCCTCCCGTGACCTGCCTTCCGCTGTCGGTTAGCCGGACTTCGGTCGGGTGCTCGGGGATTTTGCGCTCGTAATACTCGAGCAGCGAAATCGATTTGTAATCCCGCTGAATGAGCCTGCCGCTCGGAGTGTAGTAGCGCGCGATGGTGAGCGCCAGGCCCGTGTTTTCGCTCAGCGGTTGAAGCGTTTGCACCAGTCCTTTGCCAAACGTGGTCCCGCCGACGATCACGCCGCGATCGTGGTCCTGCACGGCTCCAGCCACGATCTCCGTGGCCGAGGCGGAATTGTTATTGACCAGAATAACCAGCGGCATATCGTTACCCTGGTTCCCGCGCAGGGCATAATACCGGCGCTCCGCGGAAGCGCGTCCCCGATGCGATACGATCAATTGGCCCTTGTCCAGGAGCATATCGCCAACGGCGATGGCTTCGTCCAGCAGCCCGCCGGGATTGCCCCGCATGTCCAGAATCAAGCCGTCGAGCGTAGACGCATTTAACTGCTTCATCGCCTCGCCCAGTTCGCCATCGGTCTTTTCGTTGAACCCGGAAAGCCGGATGTAGCCGATCCCTGGCTTGATCTCATACGCCAGATCGACGGCGTGCCGCGGGATTTCATCACGCGTTACGCTGAAAACCAGCGGGTCGGCGTAGCCCTCGCGAGACACGGTAATCTTGACGGTTGTTCCCCTGGAGCCCCGCAAAAGGTCGGCAATTTCCGACGAGCTCAGGCCCTGCGCGGGCTTGTCGTCGATCTTGACAATCACGTCGCCCGGCCGGATTCCGGCCTTATACGCCGGAGTGCCCACGTAGGGGGACATCACGACGGTGTGCTCTCCCCGGGCGATCACCGTCATGCCCACGCCGTAGTACCTGCCACGGCGGTCTTCCAGGTTTGACGCCCACTGCCGGGCGTCGAAAAAGCTTGAGTGCGGATCGAGCACGCGCAGCATCCCGGGGATCGCCCCTTGATAGACGATCTTGTCGACGTCCACTTTCTCCGCGTAGTTGGCTTCGACCGCGTCCAGCACCCGCGTAAAACTTCGCACCGCACTCTGGGTGTCCTCATACGAGGACGCCGTGGCCCGCACGTTCGCGCCGTACATCCCGCCCAACGCGGCTGATAGAGCCACGACCACCACCACGAGAACCAACCCGCGACGCTCTGGTTTCATTTCACCCTCGCGCTATACCACTCCGGAACCGCAAGACGCCCTCTTGGACGCAACGCCGCTTCCATTGTACCCTCATCTTACACTTCGGCAGCTCTTGAAATTCTGGCCTTTCGCCCTCGAAACTTTCCTTCCGGGAACGGGTTTCAAGTAAACGGGGAATACTTTGTGAAGCTCGCCGGTTCAGTGTTAGGACGCTGAACTTCCGGTTTCCCGACGAAACCTTTGGCAAGGGATTCGCTGTCTAATGGATTGAGCGAATAGCGTTTGCTTCGCGAAACGGATCGCGTGGGTCCGTCGAGCGAGAGTGGCACTCTTACGCGTGGGAAGGGGCAATGAAATCTACCAATCGACCGCTACTTCTGACTCTCATATTCGCCGGCTCGCTGACGTTTTCCCTTGCGGCAAGCGCTCAGAAGGCCATGCCTTCCGATGAGCAGTTGCTGCGAACCTATAATGCCAACCGTGAAATCTCGCTCGTCGGCACGGTCGTAAAATACGAATCCAATGCGGCCGTTCCGCCCATCGGAGCGCACCTCACTATCCAAACCGGCTCGGGACAAACGGATGTCCATGTCGGCAACGCCAAGGTGCTCGAGGCCGGCCACCTTGAGCTGCATCCCGGCGACAACGTTCGCATCGTGGGCGAACCCATGTCCCTCGGCAACGGCACTTACTTTGCTGCCCGCGTCGTGCAAAAAGGCGCACTGGCCGTCGCCGTGCGCAACGCCAGAGGCTTTCCGCTTAAGCCCGCTTCTACCTTGACGCCAGCGCAAAGGGAAGCTCTGCGAGGTGTGCGATGAACCGCCTGTTTACAGCGCTCGTCGCAGCGGCTGCCCTTTGGATTGCGGCCTGCAGTGGCGGCGGTTCCACTATCACGCCGCCTCCTCCTACCGGCAAATATGGTCCCTCCAGCCTGAACGGTACCTATGCCTTCGTCACCAGCGGCGAAGCCATCGCCAGCGGCGCCACCTCAGCGACGCCTTTCTCGCGGACGGGCAGCTTCACCGCCAACGGCTCCGGCGTCATTCAAGGCGGCGTATATGACCTTGTGGATGCAGGTGGAACCAGCACGACTTCATCCGCGCCTAATCCCATAATGGGCGGCAGCTACACCGTCAGCGCCGATGGGCGAGGCACTTTAACGTTTAACGTAACTTCCAATGGCGCCCCCGCCACCATCAACTTTGCCATCGTTCTCACTTCCACGAGCGGCGGTTTCATGATGGATGAGACCGCGAGCGGCAATCAAGCTTCCACGGGTAGCGGCAATTTCGTTCTACAGAATTCGGCTGCGTTTGCCTCCGGAGTTTCCGGATCTTACGTGTTCGATTTTACCGGGCTGGACGGAACCCAACCTCCTGGCGGTCCCAACCCTGAGTCCCTGGTTGGGCGTTTTACGGCAAGCGGTGGAGTAATCACGTCCGGGCTCGAAGACGCGAACGACAACGGTAGTTTGACGAGCAGCGCGAGCATCACCGGAAACTTCGTCGCGGACCCCGCGAACACGACCGCGGGGCGCGGCACAGCCACGATTGAAGGCCAGACCTATGCGTTTTATATCGTGGATTCCAGCCGCGTGAGATTCATCAGCATCAATTCTGCGACAACCGGCCCGATGCTCACGGGTGATGCCGTTGCACAATCTGGCGGTACTCCGCCACCAGCTCCGAGCGGCAGTTTTGCCTTTTTGGTGTCGGGCGCCTCGGCGAATGGGGGCCTGACTCGCGTCGGCCGCCTTAGCGTCTCAGGCAGCAGTCTAAGCAACATCATCATGGACGTGAACAATGGCGGCTCCCAGACTGAGTTTGGCAGCGGCAGCTTGTCCATGGGAACCATTGGCTATGACCCGACGACCGGGCGTGGCACGCTTTCCTTCCAGTCTTCGTCCGTCAACGTCTATTCGTTCGTCTTTTACCTTAGCTCGCCAAGTAGCGGCGTCATGCAAGAAGTCAGCGGCGCTCCCGCGAGCGGTCTTGCTGCGGTCGTCGCTGACGGTTCCCTTGCCGCGCAATCGGGCAGTCCATTTTCGAGCAGCAACATTTCCGGACCCTACGCCATGAGCTGGAGCGGCCTTGTCACAAGCGGCGGCTCTTTCGCCGATGAGGAAGATCTGCTCGCCCAAGCCACCATCTCGAATCTGAACCTCAGCGGCACTTCGGATATCTTCCAGTTCACCGGAGTGACGCTGAACACCGACGTCGGCACGTCCGGTCAGATCACGCTGAACGGGGACGGGACCAGCAACAACATGATGAACGTCAATCTTTCCGGAGTTGCTCCGATTCACATGGCTGTCTATATCGTTAACCCGCAACTGGCCTTCTTTGCCAACCGGGACAATAACGGTGCCATGCGCATCGTCGCCGGTGTCCTGGAAGCACAGCAATAATCGCAACTTGTGAGGGCGCAGCGTTATCCTGCAGCAGGTTGCCAGGGAATGCTGCGCTTGACTCACGCTAACTACTAAGCTCAAGACGGTGGCAGGCTGTCGAGTTGCACTCTGCTTTAGGCGAGGGATGCCCCTCGCCGGATTTTGGCGGGAGCCGGAAGCAAAACTCGCGCAACTGTATGAAAATAACTGACTTTAGCCGCCTTTAGAATAGATCAATTTCTCCACACGCGCCACGTCTTCCGCAACGTCTACGCTCACTGCATCGTGCTCCACTTCCGCGACGCGCATCTTCCAGCCATTTTCGAGCCAGCGCAGTTGCTCGAGCTGTTCGATGCGCTCAAGCTCGCCCTGCGGCAGCGTAGGATATTCGAGCAAGGCGTCGCGCTGGAAAACGTACAGTCCCAGATGCTTCAGGTGCCGCACTTGAATGTTGCTTGCCGTATCGCGCACCCACGGAATCGGCGCACGCGAGAAGTAAAGCGCAGCGCCGTCGAAATCCAGCACGGTCTTCACCACGTTGGGATCCATGATGTCTGCGGGTGTTTTGATCAGCGTGGCCACCGTGCCAATCGAAGCTACTGGCTCTTCCAGCAGCGAGGCTACCGCGGTATCGACGGCCACGGGGTCGAGAAGCGGCTCGTCGCCCTGCACGTTCAAAAAGACTTCGCCTTCTTCGTGTGCGGCCACTTCCGCCACGCGCTCTGTGCCGGTGCGGTGGTCGACGCGTGTCATGCGCGCTTCGCCCCCGAAGCCCTCGACGGCTTTCAGAATGCGTTCGTCGTCGGTTGCGACGACGACGCGATCGACTCGTTGTGCGAGTTTGGCTCGCTCGTAAACGCGCTGAATCATGGGCTTCCCCGCGAGAGATACTAAAGGCTTTCCTGGCAAGCGCGTGGACGCATAGCGCGCCGGTATGACCACGACTACTTTAAGCGAACCCATCTGTTTTGGACTCCCGAGTGTCAGGGAATAAGCCCCTGTTCTCCACGGTTCCACATAGTCGGGACCATTTTGTGCGGCGATGCTACCCGTTCGAACTTCGGCCCCGCAGGATTATCCTTGTTTTCAGCAAGCCGAGTGGTAGAATTTAAGTGAAACCGACCCACCCGGCCGTCTCGGTCCGACCGAGACGTAGGGGGTGCCGTGAGACGCGATTTGCCTGTGACTGTTCCGCAGTCACGTACTGAGATGCGTCGCGTTGTGTTTGTAGCTTTCCGGCTTCTTCTTGTTGTTTGCTTCCTTTGCGCCCAGGCCCTCCTTCAGGCTGCTGCCCAGGCTCCCCCTGACGACAACAAACCCAAAGACGATCCCAAGAAAGAAGAGCCGAAAAAAGAAGAGGTAAGAGAGGAAGACTCCAAAGCGACAGTCGATGACACCAAGCCGAAGACCAAAGCAGTCGACGACGTGCAGAAAGATACCCCGGGTAAAGCGTTCAAGCCCGGTGGCACGCTGCATGTCGATGTGGAGGTGGCGCTGGTTAATGTGACGGTCACCGATCCTTACAATCGACTCGTTACCGGCCTCGATCCCGACAACTTCCGCGTCTACGAAGACAACGTCGAGCAGGAAATAGTCACGTTTTCCGCCGAGGACGTGCCCATCTCGATCGGCGTAGTTTTTGATTTCAGCGGCAGTATGTCCAACAAGGTAGGCAAGGCCCGCGAAGCGGCCTTGCAATTCTTCAAGACCGCCAACCCGCAAGATGAGTTCTTCCTGGTCAGCTTCAACGAACGCGCCGAGCTGACCAGTGCGTTTACCAACAGCGTCGAAGACCTGCAGAGCCGCTTGATGCTTACCTCCCCGAAGGGCCGCACTGCCCTTCTGGACGCCATCTACCTGGGCCTCAGCGAGATGAGGGGTGCACACAACGCCAAACGTGCCTTGCTTATCCTATCGGACGGAGGAGATAATCACAGTAGGTACAACGAAAACGATATCAAGCGCCTGGTGAGGGAAGCCGATACCCAGCTCTATGCTATCGGGATCTTTGACCCGCTGGGATCTCGCAACAGGACACCGGAAGAGCTGAAAGGGCCCTCGCTCCTGAGCGAAGTCACGGAAATGACCGGGGGCCGCGTGTTCGCCGTTGAGAGACTGGAAGACCTACCGGATATCGCGACGAAAATCGGCATGGAGCTGCGAAACCAATATGTGCTCGGCTATCGACCAAGCAACAAAGCGCACGACGCGAGGTGGCGGAAGATCAAGATCAAATTGCGCGCCCCAAGAGGGCTCCCCCCGCTCACTGTCTTCGCCAAGACGGGGTATTACGCTCCCAGCCATTAGTTACGCTCGCCATCTTCCAGGCGCCGCGGCGTTCCTTCTTGGCGTGTTTTTGTCTCTAGGCATGTTCTGCGCGCCGGCTGTCCGCGCGCAGATTCCCGTAGCGAATCCAGTTCCTCCTCCGCCCGGCCAGAACACTACTGAAAAGCAGGGCGCGACCATCGTTAGCAGGGTGAACCTGGTTGTTCTGCACACGACCGTGCTGGATGACCGTCAGCGTTTTGCGGACGGCTTGACAGCGCAGAATTTCCGAGTTTTCGAGGACAAGATTGAGCAGAAACTTTCTCTGTTCAAACGCGAAGACGTGCCCGTCAGTATGGGACTGGTGATTGACAACAGCGGCAGCATGCGCGACAAGCGGCCCAAGGTGAATGAAGCCGCGCTCACTCTCGTCCAGGCCAGCAATCCGCAGGATGAAGTATTCGTCGTGAATTTCAATGACGACTTCTATCTCGACCTGGACAAGGACTTCACCAGCAGCGTTCCGGAGCTGAAAGAAGCGCTGGAGCGCATTGATTCACGCGGCAGCACCGCGCTTTACGACGCCATCGTCGGTTCGATCGATCACCTGAAAAAGGCCGGCCGCGACAAGCATGTGCTGCTGATTGTCACCGACGGGGAAGATAATTCCAGTCATTTTACACTGGAGAAAACCATCCACGAAATTCAGAAGACGGACACGGTGATTTACACCATCGGGTTGCTGAGCCAGGAAAGCAAGAAAAGCGCCAAGAAGGCCAGGCGGGCGCTGGAAGATATCGCTAGAGCTTCAGGCGGCGTTTCGTATTTCCCGGAGAACGTCGAAGACGTGCACAACATTTGCCAGCAAGTGGCGCATGACATCCGCAACCAGTACACGCTGGCCTACTATCCCACGAATACCCGGCGCGACGGCACTTTCCGCAGCGTGACCGTCGAAGTGACTCCACCGCGTGGCCGAGGCAAGCTGGTTGCCCGCACGCGCAACGGCTACTACGCCCCGCTCGATAACACCGCCTCCGGCAAGTGACGACGGCCCCAGACTAAGGGCTCTTTTCCATAAATATATTATTTGCCGTCAACAGCCCTTCCTTGCCATGCGGTTGCTGGGAGGGCAGCGATTTGCCTCGCAAAAAAGACCGTACAAGATCGTGCTCACGAGCCGGCCTGGAAGACTGCCAGCGCCCCGGCCGACCCCGGGTTTTCTCCCCGAGAGCCGGTCGTGCACGTTAAGGCCATCGTCTGAGCCGCTTTGGTGTGCCCGTTTCCCGCTGGAGCGTCAGGTCCGCGCCTGCGGTCTGACCGCCTCCCTCCGTGACACCACCATCTCGCGAGGGCCGTTGCGGAACGGTCTGTGTTGCGGCGAAGAGTCATTTGGAGGGGAAAGCTGGGATGTCGCTTCAGGCCACCCCAGCTTGCAAAAAACCGATAGCATGCAGAAAAAGTATCGTTGCTTGGCCGGGTTGCATCTATAGGGCATGCAGGGTACACTGTTAACCGTGAGTTACGCGAGCCAACTTCGCCAGAATCGCGCAAGCGGCTGTTGTTGTGCGGGAGTGTCTTCTGGCGCAGGGAGGCAAGCGGTCTAGGTACAAACATCTAGCCGATTGAGTTTTGAAACCCACCGCCAGGAGAGCTGGCAGGTGGGTTTTGTGTCTTTTGGGGACATTTTTCCGGGAAGGGACCCAGGATATGACTGTTCGAGCGCTGCGGCTGCCAGAGGAAACGCTGATACCGGAACTTTCCGAAACTTTCTTTCCGACTGCGCTGGAGGGCCGTCTCGGCGATCTTGCGACCCTCGAAGATGAAAGCATCTTTATCCTGCGCGAAGCTGCCGCGGAATTTTCCCGGCCCGTCATGCTATATTCGGTCGGCAAAGATTCCTCGGTCATGCTGCGCTTGGCGCAAAAAGCCTTTTACCCGGGGAAAATTCCCTTTCCGCTGCTGCACATCGACACCAGTTACAAATTCCCTGAAATGATCGAGTTTCGCGATTCCTACACGCGTGAAATCGGCGCGGAGCTCATCGTGCATCAAAACCGCGAGGCGCTCGCGCGCGGCGCCAATCCTTTTGCGCTCGGCACGCAGAGATGCTGCGGCTTGTTGAAAACGAAAGCTTTGCTCGATGCGCTTTCTGCCGGAGGGTTCAACGCCGCTTTCGGCGGCGCGCGGCGTGATGAAGAAAAATCCCGCGCCAAGGAGCGCATTTATTCTTTTCGCGATTCGCAGGGCCAATGGGATCCCAAAAACCAGCGCCCGGAGCTTTGGAATCTTTTCAACTCGCGCATCGAAAGATCGGAAAGCATTCGCGTTTTTCCGCTGTCCAACTGGACGGAACTCGACGTTTGGCTCTACATCCACGCGGAAAAGATCCCCATCGTTCCGCTTTATTACGCGCGCGAACGCCAGGCGGTCGTGCGCAACCGCACGATCGTGCTGATCTACTCTCGCGACGAACTTTTGCCTGGCGAAAAAGTTCAATGGATCAAGTGCCGCATGCGCTCGCTCGGGTGCATTCCGTGCACAGGCGCGATTCGCTCCGAGGCGGATACCGTTCCAAAGATTATTGAAGAGATGATCTCCTTCCGACGGTCCGAACGCGAGAACCGCGCCATCGACCACGACGAGGAAGGATCGATGGAATTGAAGAAACGCGAGGGCTATTTCTGATGCTGACGTTTGCCGCTTCTAAACGGTCGGAAAGCCTTGCGGCGTTTCTTGACGGCGACTTGCGCAAAGATCTATTGCGCTTTACCACCGCCGGCAGCGTGGACGACGGCAAGTCCACGCTGATCGGCCGCCTGCTGCATGATGCGAAGGCCGTCTATGAAGATCACGTCGCCTCGGTGCAAAAGAGCAAAATTAACCGCTCCGGCGGCGCTTTCGATTTCTCTCTGCTGACCGACGGTTTGCGCGCTGAGCGCGAGCAGGGCATCACCATAGACGTTGCCTATCGTTACTTCAGCACCTCCCGCCGCAAATTCATTATTGCTGACACGCCGGGCCACGAACAGTACACACGCAACATGGCCACGGGCGCTTCCACGGCGGACCTGGCGATCATCCTGGTCGACGCCACCAAGGGCCTGCTTACCCAGACGAACCGCCATGCGTACATCGCCTCCCTTCTGGGGATTCGCTCGGTTGTTGCGGCGATCAACAAAATGGACCTCGTGGGTTACCGCGAAGATGTTTTCATCCGTTTACAACGCGATTTCCTGGCGCTCGCTGCACAATTGGGCATCCCTTTGGTCGAGTGCATTCCGATTAGCGCGCTGGCGGGCGACAACATCGTCAGCGCTAGCGAAAACATGCCGTGGTATTCGGGACCGACTCTTTTAGGCCATCTCGAAACGGTGGAGTTTCGCCAAATTCGCTCGCTCGATCGCGTGCGCTTTCCCATTCAGTACGTCATTCGGCCGGATTCTCACTTTCGCGGATTTGCGGGGCAATTGGCGAGCGGCTCGCTGCGTCCGGGGGATGCGCTTGTGGCGCTCCCGTCCCACCAGGAAACGCGTGTCAAAAGGATTGTCGGGTTTGACGGCGACCGGGAACAGGCGTTTGCGCCACAGTCGATCGCTGTGCAGCTCGAAAACGAAATCGATTTGAGTCGCGGGGACATGTTGGTTTCTCCGTCGAGTCTTCCCGCGGTCTCGCGCAACTTTTCCGCCGCGGTGGTCTGGCTTCACGTGGATCCGCTTTGGATCGAAAAGCCGCTTCTTTTGAAACAGACTACGCGATCGGTCAAGGCCTGCGTTCGCCGGATTCTTCATCGCGTCAACGTGAACAGCTTCGAACACGAGCCCGCCGAACGACTGGAAATGAACGGTATCGCGGAAGTGGAGGTCGAGACGAGTCAGCCGCTTTTTCTTGACGCTTACACCACGAGCCGTGCTACCGGCAGCTTCATTCTGATTGATCCATTCTCGAACGCCACCGTGGGAGCCGGCATGGTCCGCGAAACGTTTGTCGCGGACACGACGAGCCTCGAGGAGCGGAACCCCGCTACGCGTGTGGCCGCACCCGGAGACCTCACGGCGCAAGAAAGGCACCTCCGTCACGGCCACAAGCCAGGGATTCTGCTGCTCGGCGACCGCCTGTCGCTGGCAAAGTCGCTCGAGCGGGCACTGTTTCAAGGCGGTTTCGAGTCCGTCGTTGTGGATGGCTCCGGCGTGGCTTCGCCGGTGCTCGCAGGGTTCCTGACTGCGCTCTACGCCGCGGGCCTGGTCGTGCTTTGCACGAATACAACGCTAGCGCCGGAAGACCTGCCCGAGCTTCCTCTCGAGGACATTTTCAAGGCAACAGAAATCCCGGCCGCGGTAAAGCAAGACGCAGAAACCAATGGTGCGCAACTCATCCAAGACACGCTGAGCTTTGCCGGAAAACTGCGCCTTTCTCCAGAACACAAGCCGGCCGGAAAGGAATTTTGAAATGAACGTGGCTTTCAACACTTTCTCCTCGCAACAGAGCGAAGCTTTGAACATCGAGCAGTTTCTGGATGTGGTTCTGGCTGATTCGCAAGCCGCGCGCGCCTGTCTCACGTGCAGTTTTCAAGCAGAGGACGTCATCGTGCTCGATCTTCTACGGAAGCGCCTGCCGCAGATCCCGGTGCTTTTTCTAGAGACGGGCTACCACTTCGCCGCCACCTGCGAGTTCCGCGACCGCCTGGCCGCGGAGTGGAACCTGAACTTGGTAAGCGTTCTCCCGGAAAAAACCGTGGCGCAGCAGGAAGCGGAGCGCGGCTTGCTGTATCAATCGGACCCTACGGCGTGTTGTCAGCTTCGCAAAGTCGCGCCGCTCATGAAGGCGCTGGAGCCTTTTGACATTTGGTTCACCGGTCTGCGCCGCGAGCAATCGCCCACGCGCGCAAATCTAAAAAAGATTGAGCATCATCGTCTTCCGAGCGGCAAGACTTTGCTCAAGGTCAGCCCGCTCGCCGATTGGGCTTGGGCACAAGTTTGGGAATACACCGGCGGTCACCGTCTAGCTTATCTGCAGCTTTACGACGCCGGCTATCCCAGCATCGGCTGCGAGCCTTGCACGGCGCTTCCCGCTGATCCGGCCAACGCGCGCTCGGGGCGCTGGGGCGGTCGCAAGCTGGAATGCGGCATTCACACTTTTTCGGAGCGTGCGGAATGACGCAACTTCTGATCGGATTCGTTATTGCGCTCGCCGTCGGACTTACCGGAATCGGCGGCGGAAGTTTCACCGTGCCCGCTCTCCTGCTTTTTGCGGGTCTTCCTGCCGGGGAAGCTGTCGGCACTGCCTTTGTGTTCGCGGGGTTTGTGCGTTTGGTTGCCGCCCCTTTCTATCTCTTCAGCCGCCAGATTCACTCGCGGTATTTCTGGCTGCTGCTGCGCGGCGCGGTTCCGGGCCTTTTGTCGGGAACCTTGGTGCTTCGCTTTGTGACCGCCCGCGGCGGCAACTCGACCGTCGTCATCCTTCTCGGAGTCGTGTTGGCTCTCACTGCAGCTCTTCATTTTGCGCCGCGCGCACGCAAGCCCGAATTCATTTACAGGAATTCCCAATGGCTGCCCTGGCTTGCTTTTCCTATCGGCGTCGAATCAGGTTTCTCTTCCGCCGGAGCCGGCGCGCTCGGCACGGTGCTGCTTCTCAATTACTCGGAAATGACGCCTTCGCAAGTCGTCGGCACGGACCTGCTTTTCGGCCTGGTATTGGCAGTGATCGGCGGTATTTTCCACTGGGCCATAGGCTCGATCAGCTCGTCTGTGCTTTTTCCGTTGCTTCTTGGCGGGCTGCCCGGCGTGCTCCTGGGTTGCCTGCTCTCGCGCCGCATTCCGGCTCACCGGCTTCGTGCCGTGATCGCTCTGCTCGCCCTTTGCGGGGGACTGCAGCTGGTCGTCTCCGGCGTCAAGGCCCGTTCGCAAAGGGCAACCAACGCCCCGAGCGACAGCACGGCTGAAAATTCCCCGCGCTCCTCGCCATCCCCAAAGTGCTTGAACTAATGGCACAAAACAAGAGACGGTTCTTTCTTAAGCCGTTTGAGCTCCTGCTCGGCGTGGTAGGCTAGCGGCTGACCGGTCATGTTTCCGAGCTGTTGACCACGTAGTGCAACGTTTGATCGAAATGTCGAAAACGTTTGCCATCAGAAGAACGCAGAACGCAAACTCGAAGACCGTTGGAAGTGCCCCCATTGCAGAATGGAACACCAGCGGGACGAAAACGCTGTCGTCCATATCTTTGTCGAGGGTTTGCGAATCTTAGCCGAGGGACGCTCGGTATCCGCCTGTGGAGGCACAGTAAGACTTGGGTGCGAACTCAAGCATGTGCCTGTGGTGCAGGAAACATCGCTGGAGACGAGCAGCAATGCTGCTTAGTAACTCCAAAAGAATCCCCCGCGTTTTAGGCGTGGGGAGTCTCGACGTGCAGATTTTTGGGGCGCAGGGCGTGGAGGAAGCTTCTCCCGTGGGGAATTGAACCGCCAAAATTCTCGGCGATGGTTTGGCCCATGTCCGCTAGTGTGTCGCGCACGCCGAGATTTGTTCCTCGACCGCTTTCCGGGGAGTAGGCGAGGATAGGAACATATTCGCGCGAGTGGTCCGTAGTTGGCCAGCGCGGGTCCGGATCACAGCCGTGGTCCGCGGTGATCAGCAGCAGATCGGAAAGGCTCAGCAGCGGCAGGAAATCACCGAGCATGCGGTCAAACTCTTCCAGCGATTTCGCGAACCCTTCGACGTCCTTGCGGTGGCCGTAAAGCATGTCGAAATCCACGAGGTTGCAGAAAATCAACCCGTCTTTGCGCGCTTTCGCGGCGGTTGTTACTTTCTCCATGCCGTCCGCATTGCCCTTGCTGGTGAGGTATTCGTCTACGCCGCGCCCGTTGTAAATGTCGTGAATTTTCCCGACGCCCAGCACACGGACTTTGCGCTCGGCAAGCACATCGAGGAGCATCGGCTTGGGCGGATCCACGGCATAGTCGTGACGCCGCGGGGTGCGGATGAAGTGCCCCGGGGCTCCCGTAAATGGGCGGGCAATTACGCGCCCGACGCGGTGCTCCCCGTCGAGCAAGTGCCGCGCCGTTTCGCACATGCGATAAAGTTCAGCGAGGGGAATCACGTCTTCATGCGCGGCAATCTGAAAGACGCTGTCGCCTGAGGTGTAGACGATGGGCTTGCTGGTCCGGACATGCTCTTCACCCAGTTCCTGGATGATTTCCGTTCCCGACGCCGGCTTGTTGCCGATGGTCTTTCTGCCGATCTGTTTCTCGAACTCTTCGATCAACTCGCGCGGGAACCCGTTCTTGTAAACGGGAAAGGCTTGCTCGAGCCACACTCCGGCCATCTCCCAATGGCCGGTGGTGGTGTCTTTTCCGGGAGAACGCGTTGCTGCTTTGCCGTAGGCCCCCATGGGAGCCGACGGGGCGGTTTGAGATTCGAGCGGAGCGATATTCGCCAGGCCCAGGCGCACCAGGTTGGGAATTTGCAGGGGTCGCGACTCCGCGATGTGGCCCAGAGTATTTCTTCCGACGTCGCCGTAATCCGGCGCATCCGGCAATTCGCCGATTCCGACGCTGTCGAGCACAATCCAGAAGACTCTCCTGTACGTGTTCACGCTGGTCTTCACGCCCTTCCACGGAACTCTATCACAGCAAACCCGTCGTCAGTCTCAGGGGCAGGGCGCGATGCTTCCTGGTTGGAACTACGCCCTTTGGTTTGTGGTGGTACGGTATTCTTCCCGGCTGAACTATTTTTCAACCGCGTGCGTAATACGGAGTGTGGAGGTGCGCCATGCCCGAGGACAGCAATCCACGGCGAGTGTCATTGGTCCTGCCAATTATCCTGATTATGGTCGGAGCTCTCTTCCTGGTGCGCAATTGGCGTCCGGGCTTCGAGCCGTTGGCCATTTTGCTGGATTACTGGCCGCTGATTCTCGTCTTCGTCGGGCTGGGAATGATTTACGACAATTTTCAGAGAAGCCGCAACCCCAACGCGCGTCCGGGCATTTACGTGGGCTCCACGGTCGGGATTCTGGCGTTTGTGGTGGTCCTGGTTGCGCTTCTCGGGCATGGCCGTGGCTATGCGCGCAGGCATGGCTTTCACATGGACGCAAAGCATACCACGCAGACCGTGGACCTCCAGGGCGCCAGGTCCGTGCACGCCAGATTGGAGATCAGCGCGGGTGAACTTACCATCAGCGGCGATTCCCCGCACGCGCTCGATGCCGATTTCCGGTTTACGGACAGCTACGATGAACCGCGCGTCGATTATCACGTCACCGATGGCGTCGGTGAAATCACGGTCGCCCAGGACTCTCACCCCGTTCACTTTGGCAATTCGAGAAACGAATGGAATTTGCGTTTCAGCAAGACTCTTCCTCTGGAGCTGCGCGTGGAGATGGCAGCGGGGCAGGGCAACCTGGATTTTCGGGACGTTCCCCTTGCGCGCCTGGATCTCCACGTGGGGGCTGGCGAGGTGAATGTGGACCTGACCGGCGACCGCAAGACGGATCTGACCGCCGACATCGAAGGCGGCGTGGGCCAGGCGAACATTCGGCTGCCGAAGAAAATCGGGGTTATCGCCGAGGCATCGGGCGGGATCGGCTCCATCCGCACCTACGGCCTGAAGCAGGATGGCGACTCTTATACCAACGAGGCCTACGGAAAATCACCTGCGACGATTCGCCTGAAGGTCACCGGGGGAATCGGGGAGATTGTGCTCAACCAGGAGCCGTGATCCGGCATGGAGCGAAGCGTTCCTGCCCGGGAGGTTACCAGATGGGCCGTAAGGCTGCGTTCTTGAGAACGGGGATATAAGGCGCAGGTTTTGGTGTATCGTTCTTTTGTCGCAAGACCTAGGCCCGGGCAGGCCCGATGTGAAGCCTAGGGAGATGCGGCGCAGTAAGGCCGATCGATGAAACAGGAACCCGCCGAAAGTGCTCTGGTTGAAACCAAACCAGGCTTCCTAGGAATCCTCGCCCTTTTTTTTGAGGGCGGGGAGGATGTCAACTAGGTTTGCTCGCCTTTGACGGCCGCCGTATAATTTGAAGTTTGGGCGGTGGCTTTCTAACCTGCTGTCTAGGCTTGGCTTTGGCGACCAAACAGATCAGCGCATCTACAGAAGCTTTGAAGCCCGAACCGGACACGTTGCGTGTCCGGGGCGCGCGCGTTCACAACCTCAAAAACGTCACGGTAGACATTCCCCACAACGCCATCACCGTCGTGACCGGCGTGAGCGGCTCGGGCAAATCGTCGCTCGCCTTCGACACCATTTATGCGGAAGGGCAGCGCCGCTACGTCGAATCACTTTCCGCTTACGCGCGGCAATTCCTAGAACGCATGGAAAAGCCGGAGGTGGACGAAATTTCCGGAATCGCCCCGGCCGTAGCCATTCGCCAGAAAAATGCGACGCGCAATCCACGCTCGACGGTGGCGACCTCTACGGAAATCTACGATTATCTGAGGCTGCTCTTTGCGCGGTGCGGCCAGACCTTTTGCGTTAAATGCGGCGCGGAGGTACGCAGGGACAACCCGGACGAAATTGCCACGCGTGTTTTGTCGCTCGGGCAGGGGCGGCGATTCTATGTTCTCTACCAGTTTCGCGTTGCGGCACCCGCCGCACCGAACGCCTCAAAACGAACGAGCAAGAAAACGGCGGCTGCTCCTGCTGCCGATGGAGTGCGCCAAGGACTGCTCGAATTGCAAAAGCGCGGCTTCAATCGCCTGTACCAGGCCGGCCGGGTGCACGAGTTTTCTTCGCCGGAAACTCTGCTGGATGTGGATTTTGCCAAGCCAGTCTATGTGCTTGTGGATCGCTTGGCCGTGAATCCCGAATCGCGCTCGCGTCTGGTGGACTCCATCGAGATCTGCTATCGCGAAGGGCAGGGCGAAGCTATTCTCGAATTTATCGCTGATAGCCCGGGAAAAGCGGGCGAGCGTCTGAGTTTCAACGAAAGATTCGAATGCAAAAATGACGGCACGCTGTATCAGGAACCGGAGCCGCGGCTTTTTTCGTTCAACAGTCCTTACGGCGCGTGTCCTCGCTGCCAGGGCTTTGGCAACACCATTGATTTTGACTTGAATCTGGTCGTACCCGATCCCGGCAAATCCATCGAAGAAGGCGCGATCGAGCCCTGGGCCAAGCCGCGCTATCGCGGACTTTTCCAGGGTTTGAAGTCGTGGGCGCGCGAGCGGGGCATTGCGACGAGCGTTCCGTGGCGGCAGCTCGCCCCGGAGCACCGGCGCCTGGTGCTCGAAGGCGATCCGGAAAACGATTATCAAGGGGTGAAGGGGTTTTTCCAGTGGCTGGAGCGCAAGAAATATAAGCTGCATGTGCGTGTGTTTCTGAGCCGCTACCGCGGCTACGCCAGCTGTCCCGAGTGCGGCGGCACGCGTTTGCGCGCCGAAGCGCGAGCCGTGCGGGTCGCGGGGAAATCCATCACGGATGTCTGCAAGTTTACGGTCAAGGAAGCGCGCGGGTTTTTTTCGGGTGTGCAGCTTTCCGAGGCGCAACTGAAAATCGCAGACAAAATCCTCGAAGAGATACGCACGCGCTTGCAGTTTCTGGATGAAGTGGGTCTGGACTACCTCACGCTCGACCGCCTCACGTCCACGCTCTCGGGCGGTGAAGCGCAGCGCATTCAACTTGCGACCTCGCTCGGCTCGCACCTGGTCGGCGCTCTTTACGTACTGGATGAACCTTCCATTGGCTTGCATCCGCGCGACACGCAACGCCTCATCGACATCCTGAAATCCCTGCGCGACTTGGGGAACACCGTTCTCGTCGTGGAACACGACCCGGAAACGATTCAAGCCGCCGATCACGTCATTGACTTGGGTCCCGGCGCGGGGGAGCTTGGAGGCAAGCTGCTTTTTGCCGGCCCTTACGCTGCGCTTCTCGAGGAGCCCAAATCGCTCACTGGCCGCTATCTCAACGGCGAATTGCGCATTCCCGTCCCTAACAAACGTCACAAACCTGCGGGCAAGTTCTTGCGTCTTTTCGGCGCCAGTTTGCACAACTTGCAAAACCTCGATGTCATGATTCCGCTTGGCACGCTCACGGTGGTGACCGGCGTAAGTGGGTCCGGCAAATCCACGCTGGTGCACGACGTTTTGTACAAAGCGGTGGCGGCCAAGCGCGTTGGCGGGAGCGTTCAGGAATTTTGCCACCGCCTCGAGGGCGATTCGAACATCCGTGAGGTGGTGATTGTGGATCAGTCTCCCATCGGGCGCACGCCGCGTTCGAACCCCGCCACGTACTTGAAAGCTTTCGACGCCATTCGCGAAGTTTTTGCGGAAACGCCCGACGCCAAACGCCGCGGCTACGCCGCCGGGCATTTCTCCTTCAACGTGCCGGGCGGGCGCTGCGAAACCTGCCAGGGCGATGGCACGGTCACCGTGGAAATGCAGTTTCTCGCGGACGTCGAGCTGATTTGCGAAGAGTGTCGCGGCACGCGCTTCAAGAGCGGCGTTTTAGAAGTGCATTATCACGGGAAAAATATTCACGAAGTGCTTCAGCTTACCGTGCGCGAAGCGCTGGCGTTCTTTGTCAACGTTCCAAAGATTGTGTCCAAGCTGCGCATTCTCAACGAAATCGGCCTCGGCTATCTGCGGCTTGGACAGTCCGCCACCACGCTTTCCGGCGGCGAAGCGCAACGGCTGAAACTTGCGGCGCACCTCACGCAAACCGACAATTCCGGCATTCTCTACATTCTCGACGAGCCGACCACCGGCTTGCACTTTGATGACATCGCCAAATTGCTCAGCGCTTTTCGCAAGTTGCTCGAGGGCGGCGCATCTGTTCTGGTCATCGAACACAATCTCGACGTCATCAAATCCGCAGATTGGCTGATCGACCTGGGCCCGGAAGGCGGCGACCAGGGCGGCAAGATTATCGCCAGCGGAACCCCGGAGCAGGTTGCCCGCAACGCGCAATCGCACACCGGCCGCTTTCTGTCGCGCGTTTTGAATGGCAATGGTCAGGCCCCGAACGGTCGGGCAAAGCGCCCGCCAAATGGCGCATCCAAGCCCAATGGCGGCTCGGCAACCATCACGAACGGAAATAAAACGGCTTCGGCTGAACCATGATGCTCCCGGCTTTCGCAAGAAATTCCGCACTCACGTTTTTCTGTGCCGTGCTTGTCTTTCTCTTCCCGGGATCGCCGCAACCTTTGGCGCGAAGCTCCGACGACAAAACCGCGCTTCAGAGGGAAGCGCTTTTGTCGTCGCAAGCTCCGAGGGCCTCGCAAGCGCAACCGCTCGGCCAAACGAAAACGGAGAAGCTTGCCAATCCTCTCAACGACCTGCTCGACGAGGCGCAGCGCGATATTGACGAAAAGAAGTTTGCGGCCGCCATCCCGCCTCTCGAGAAGGTTCTCGCTGATCAGCCGGACTTGGCCTACGGCCATTTTCAGCTTGCTTATGTTTACACGGCGCTCAAGAAGCCAAAGGAGGCGCAAGCCGAATACGAGCGCGCCGCTCGGCTCGATCCTAGAATGTCCGCCGCCTACGTGAACCTGGGCATGCTGCTTTTGGAAAACCACGACGAGACCGCGGCGGTTGCGCCGCTGCGCAAGGCCGTCGAGCTGCTTCCCGCGGAAAGCCGCCCGCGCTATCTCCTCGCCGTCGCGCTGGATCGCTCCGGCGACCGCGCCGGCGCCGCTCAAGCGTTCGCGGCTCTCCTCGATCTCGATCCCAACGAGGTCCATGCGCTAGAGTACCTGGGCTGGACGAGCCTCCGTTCCGGCAAGCCGGCGGAAGCGGAAGTCCGATTCCGCCGCGCCCTGGAAGTTCAACCCAAGGGCGCACACGGACTTCGTGGCCTGGCGGAAAGTCTCGAAGCGCAGAAGAAGCCGGAAGCCGTTGCCGCGTATCGCGAATACCTGGAGATCAACCCGGATGACACTCGAGCACACGCACGCCTTATCCGTCTCCTCATGGATCAAGGTCAGAACGACGCGGCTCTCGCGGAGCTGGATCGCGCGGATGCGGGCAAGCCGGGCGTGGAATCCTTGAAGCTCCGTGCAGACATCCAAATCGCGCAGAAAAAGTGGACCGCGGCCATCGCCACGCTGCATCAGGCGGTGGCTCTTGCCCCGAACGACCCGCAGCTTCGCGGCGGCTTGGGACGGACTTTTTTGCAAGTGCGCGATTTTCCCAACGCCGAGAAGGAACTCAAGACTGCCATCCAGCTCGATGCCAAGAACATCGACTACTGGAAAGATCTCAGCACCACGTACTATCTTTCGAAAAATTACGCAGCCACGCTCGTGGTCCTGGATCACATCGATCAGTTCGAAGCTCCCGGCGCAGGGAGTTGGTTCCTCCGCGCGCTCTGCTACGATAGTTTGAACCAGCCGAAACCAGCCCTGGACGCCTATCAGAAGTTCCTCGAGCTTGACCAGGACAAGAATCCCAATCAAGTCTGGCAAGCTCAGGAGCGAAGCAAGGTTCTGCGACGCATGCTGGAAGGGAAGAAGTGACCGATGAGCGCGTTCCAAAAATTCCGGCACATGTTTGGTAGCGCGGCAGTGGTTTCCATGGTTTTGTTTCCCGCGATTGCCCAGGAAAGCGTCGCGGAACTGCAGGCGAAATTCGATCGCGAGAACAATTCCGTCAGGAAAGCAAAACTCCTGGTCAAGCTGGGTGACGCGCAATTTGAGGAGTCGCGGCGTGCGGGCAAGGCCGGCGACAACAACGCGGTTGACGCGACTATGGAGAAGTACCGCGACAATGTTCGTGCCGCCCTCGATGCCTTAAAGAAGCAGCATCCGGACGCCGAAAAACACTCCAATGGTTACCGCCAGATAGAGATGCAGGTGAAGCAGGGAATTCGCGAAGTGGAAGACTCGATGCTCGCCGCGCCTCCTGCTTACAAGCCTCCCCTTCAGCTCGTCCGCCAGGATTTGATCACCATGGACGATGAGATGATCCGGCTGCTTTTTCCTCTCCGGCCCGCCCCAGTCAAACCCGCAGCCCCTCCCGAGGAGAAACAACCATGAAATGCAAATCGACAGCCCTGCTCTGGGCCTCTGGTTTGTTCTGGACTGTCTTGCCCATCTGCACCGCGGCGGCGCCGCAAAAGGACTACCTGAGCGCCCTCGAAGCAGACAAGATCCGCGACGCGGAAACGCCCAACGAGCGCATCCGCCTGTTTCTCACTTTTGCCGAGGACCGCCTGAAGAAATTTCAATATGAAATCGAGCATCCTTCGTCGAACCACCACGGCGAGATGTTGAATGCGTTGCTCAATGCCTACATCGGGTGCGTGGATGACGCGGCCGACACCATCCAGCTTGGCATCGAGAAGCAGGAGGACATCCGCAAGGGCATTGACCTTATGGCCTCGCGCACCAAAGAGTTTCTTCCCATTCTCCAAAAGTACTCTACGAATGGCCCGGAGCTGGAAATCTACAAAGACAATTTGGACGACGCCATCGAGGGAACGCAGGACGCGATGAGCGACGCGGAAAAAGCAAAGAAAAAGGTCTCGCCTCCCCCTATCCGCCGCAAGCATTGATTCAGAGGGTTCTGGCTTATCAATCTCGAGCGAAACGGGGAAACCTTCCCGACCGTTGGGTTTCTGGGAGCGATGTCCAATATGGGCCTTGCCGCGGCGGCTATTTCGTGGGGAAATGAGTGGCGTGAAGGACGTTCCCGGCAAGAAGGATTCCTTTGTCCCTGGCGGCGCAGCCCTGTTTCAGCGCATGTTCACCCGCCTGGGGTGCGACGGACGTCCGCCGCGCTTCCGCGTCGAGTTTTATCCCTATTCCAGCTTGACGCTCACCATTCGGCGTCGCGAAGAAGCGGTGTTCGTGCGCCTCTCCGATCTTTTGCGCCGCGCGCCGCTTCCCGTGCTGGAGGCCGCGGCGGCGCTGCTGCTCGCCCGCATCTACCGCCGCAAAGCGCCCGCCTCGCTCGTCGCGCCCTATCCCGAATACGCGCGCTCCGGCCGCACGCGCAGCCGCATGAACCGTATGCGACTCCGCCGCGTTCTCCCGCGCCACAACGGTGCCCAAGGCCGGCATTTCAATCTGGAAAAGCTCTTTGCTGAATTGAACGGCAGATATTTCGCGGGAGAGCTCGAGCGGCCGCACATCGGTTGGAGCCTTCGCGACTGGCGTCGTCAATTCGGTTGCTACGATCCGGGGCCGAACCAGATTCTGCTCAATCGCCGCCTCGACCATCCCCGGGTGCCGCAATGCGCCGTGGAATACGTGCTGTTTCACGAGATGCTGCATGTCAAGCATCCCACGCGGCGCTCGGGCTGCACGCTGGTTTCCCATTCGCGCGGGTTTCGCGAAGAAGAAAAGCGCTTCCCGGAATTCGACCGCGCCCGCCGCATCCTCGACCGCCTCGCCCGCGGCGGCGCTTCGCCGATGGCATTTGTTTCGCACCAGGTGAAGTGGTAGAGAACAGGATGGTTGGCTTCCGCCACTGGTTCCTGAACAAGTACCGCCAGAATTTGCCGGCCTGCCCATCTTGCTCGATATGGGCTGCCATGACGCAAAGCTTCTGGAGTTCGGGATTGCTGCGCGGTCGCTGCAACCGTCGCCTGGCCCGCGATCCTCGGGCTGGTTTTCGGGCTGGATGACAGAGGTTGCCGCGCTTGTCACGGACGTCGCCGGACTCCGCCAACACAAGCTTGGAGGGAGCAGGGAAGGAACGTTACCGCAGCAAACTTTTTCTTCTTTCCCGAGCCATGCTAGTTTTTTTTCTCCTTTGCCACTTCCTTGTAGAGCTTTTCGATTTTCTTTTTGATTTTTGCTGCGTCTTCTGCGTGCGGATACAAATCGAGGTAGCGCTGGTAGGACTTGACGGCCTGCTTTTTCAGCCCCTTTTTCTCCTGTGCTTCGCCGAGGTAGCGGAAAGGAATCGCGTAGCCCGGCTTGGAGTCGATAGCGTCCTCGAGGCGGTCGATGGCCGCATCGTAATCCCCGATATGCATGTAGTGCTCGGCCACCTCAATGTCTTTTTCCGCGCGCAAGGGGTCCCACTTCGGCTGATCCGGCGCATTCTTGGCGGAATCGGTATCGGATTTGCCCGGTTTGTCGGACTTCTTGGCAGCAGCAGGAGCCGCGGCGTCGGGAGGCTTCGACGAGGACCCTTGTTGCGGATCCTGGGCGTAGCCGAGGGACGCCATCTCGAGAACGCCCAGAGCCGCGAGCCAAGGAAGGAATCTCTTGCATCTCATAAAAGCCAGTAGCTCTCTCCCTCTGTTTCGATTCCCTTTAGTATGATGGAAGTTATGGCGCGAAAACAAAGCCGAGAAACCGGGCCCGGTGCGGGTGCGGCTTTTTTGCCTAGAGCCTGAAACGAAGAAGTTATAACTTTCCATGGAGCCTCGCGAAAAAGCCGCTCAGCTTCCCGAAAGCCCCGGCGTGTACCTTTTTAAGGACGCGGGCGAAACGGTGCTATACGTTGGCAAAGCGCGCAACCTGCGCGGCCGCGTGCGCTCCTATTTCATTGAGTCGCGCTGGATTGACGCCAAAACTGGCTCGCTCGCGCGCGAAATCGCCGACCTGGAAACCATTGTCGTCGGCAACGAACGCGAAGCCCTGGCCCTCGAGCACAATCTGATCAAGAAATACCGGCCGAAGTTCAACGTCCTGCTCCGCGACGACAAGACCTATCCCTACATCAAGTTCACTGCGGCAGAGAAGTATCCGCGCGTGTATTTCACCCGGCGCATCAAGAAAGACGGTTCGCTCTATTTCGGGCCGTATTTTCCAGCAGGTTTGGCGCGGCGTATTCTGCACTTCATTCACAAGCGCTTTATGGTTCCATCGTGCGCGGTGGATTTGACGCGCAACCATCCGCGGCCTTGCTTGCAGTACTACATCAAGCGCTGCCTCGGCCCCTGCGTTTGCGGGCTCACCAGCGATGAGCGCTACGCCGAGGCGGCGCGCGACGCGCGCATGTTCCTCGAAGGGCGCCGGCACGACCTGATGAAGAGCCTCGAAGCGCGCATGAGCGCCGCGGCGGAGAACGAGTTGTTCGAACAAGCGGCGGCGTACCGCGACTTGCTGCGCACGCTCGAGGATATCGAGGAGCGGCAGCGCATCGCCGCCGCGCAGGGCGACGATACCGACGTTTTTGCCTACTACGCCGAGGCGCCGCTGGTGGCCGCGAACCTCTTCCATTTGCGCGGAGGGCGCGTGGTGGATCGCCGCGAATTCTATTGGGAAGATCTCGAGGAATTTGATCCCAAGGAGTTTGTGCCTTCGGTGCTGAAGCAGCTTTATCTCGAAGCGGAGTATCTGCCGAAAGCCATTCACGTCTCGGAAGACTTTGAAGAACGCGGTTTGCTCGAAGAAACGCTTACCGAGCACGCCGGGCACAAAGTGGAAATTCTCACACCGCAACGCGGTTCGAAGCGCGCCTTTTTGGATCTGGTGGAGAACAACGCCAAGCACTCGTTCGAACAGCGCTTCCGCGTGCTCAAGCCGACTTCCAAAGCCATCGGTGAGGCGCTCCAGAATGCTCTGAACTTGCTTGAAGAGCCCAAACGCATCGAAAGCTTTGACATTTCGCACATCCAGGGAACCGATACCGTCGCGTCCATGGTGGTTTGGGAAAACGGGCGGATGAAAAAATCGGACTATCGAAAATTCATCATCCATGGTGATGGCGGCAATGGCGCTCTGCCGCGCTTGAACGACGATTTTTCCAGCATGGGGGAAGCGGTCACGCGCCGCTACCGCCGCTTGCAGGAAGAGAAGAGGGCATTGCCAAGCCTCATTCTGATCGACGGAGGCATCGGGCAGTTGCACGCCGCCGCCCAAGCCCTCGAATCGCTGCAAATCATCAATCAGGCCGTGGCCAGCATCGCCAAGAAAGAAGAAATTCTCTTCGTCCTGGGTCAGGAAGACGAACCCATCACTCTGGAGCGCCATTCGCCGGTGCTCCACTTGATCCAACAAATTCGCGACGAGACGCACCGCTTCGCGGTGACGTTTCATCGTCAGCGCCGCGGCAAGCGGCAAACCCACAGCGTGCTCAACGACATTCCTGGCGTAGGACCGAGGACGGCGCAAAAACTGCTGAAGGAATTTGGGAGCGTCGCAAAGATTCGTCAAGCCGGCGTCGAAAAACTAAGCGAGATTATTTCGCGAAAAAGCGCAGAAAAAATTCTTGCGGGCCTCGAGCATCCGGACAAGCAGTAACCGTCTCGCATGGCTTATTCCGGTTAGGAAGGATTGCAGCTTCACCCTTGCTGTGCTAGGTTGGGATTGGAGGTTGTTATGGCGGACAGCGTAGGTTCCAAGGTGACGTACTTTTTGGTGGGTCTTGGTCTCGGCGCACTGGTAGGCGTTCTTTTTGCGCCAAAGGCCGGCGACGAAACGCGCGATTATCTTTCGAAGAAGGCGGACGAAGGCAAGGACTATGCGCAGCGCAAAGCGCGCGAACTGCGCGAGCGCGCCGATGAACTGATCGAACGCGGAAAGGAAGTGGCGGTGCGCAAGAAGGATTCGATTTCGGCTGCGGTGGAAGCGGGACGCGAAGCGTACCTTCGGGAGTCCAAGCAGTCGTAAAGACGAAGTTTCCGGCAAGGCCGGGTTTCCTCCCCTAGCGGGGCAAGCGGGGCAGCTATGCAGGTGTGGCTCGAAATCTTCAGCATTGTGGCGGCGCTGGCTCTGGTCGTGCAAGTGGTGATTCTGACGGCGCTGTTTCTCCAGACGCGTCGCACTTCTGAGAACTTGAACCGCCTGGTCAGCGAAGTGCAGTCGCGTATGGGGCCGATTCTCACGCGTGTGCAGATTCTGCTCGACGATACGCAGCCCAAAATCTCCAGCATGGTGAACGACGCCTCGCATATTGTTTATTTGGCGCGAGGGCAAGCTCAAAAAGTGGACCGCGTGTTCACGGAAGCGGCCGATCGCCTGCGGGGCCAGTTGGTGCACCTGGACCACATCCTGACGGGCGCGCTCGAAGCCGTCGAAGATGCGGGCTCACAAGTCAAAAACAGTTTCTGGCGGCCCATGCACAAAGCCTCGGCATTGGTGCAGGGAATCAAGGTCGGTCTCGATCTTCTTCGTTCTCGACGGCGCGGATGGGATGGCCGCCCGGACCGCCGGCGCAGCGATGAACCCCGAGAACCGCAGGAAGAAGAGCTCTTCATCTAGTCTCGGTTGTCCGTTGTAAAAGCTAGACGGGAATGGCGTGTGCTCGGGCGTCAGAAATGTTTCCGGCGGCAAGCCCTGTTTAGTGTTTCTTAGCTCTCAGAAAACACAAAAGCTGTCGCTTTTGTTTTTTTGAAAGACGACGGTGCTGCCTGCGCCTTTTGATTCTTGCTTTCGCTCCGAATCTAAGAAGCAAAAAAGGTTAAAAACTCGCCTCAGCGGATCCAGGCGCCTGCGAGGACGCGGTCGCCGTCGTAGAAGACCGCTGCCTGGCCGGGGGTGATGGCGCGCTGCGGCGTGTCGAAGGTGATGCGCATGCAGTTTTGACCGATAGGTTCGACGCTTGCCGGGGCGGGATCGTGTTTATGGCGAATCTTGACGCTGGCGCGGAGAGGTACCGGTGGTGGCGCGATCGAAACCCAATTCAGGCTTTCGACTTCGAAGCTCCGCCTGCGAAGGGCTTCGTCCTCGCCGACAACGACGCGATTCGTCTGCGGATCAATCGAGAGAACATAGAGCGGCTTGCCGGCGGCGAATCCGAGGCCCTTGCGCTGGCCGATGGTGAAATTGTGAACGCCGTTGTGGCGGCCAATCACCTCGCCATCTTCGTTGACAATCTCGCCTCCCGCCTCGCTTAGGGGAGTTCCGCGCTCGCGCGAATACGCATGTATGAATTGTACGTAGTCGCCATTCGGCACGAAACACAATTCCATGCTGTCGGGCTTCTCGGCCACAGGAAGATTCGCGCGGCGGGCCAGCGTGCGCACTTCGCCCTTGCTCAGCTCGCCGAGCGGAAATTCGCTGCGCGAAAGCTGCTCCTGCGTGAGCCCCCAGAGAAAATAAGACTGGTCTTTGGTTTCATCGCGCGCACGCAGGAGTTCCCGGCGGCCGGTCGCTTCATTCCTGCGTATGCGCGCGTAATGGCCGGTGGCGAGCCGCTCTGCGCCGATTTGCCGCGCCATGCGCAGGAGCGGCTCGAACTTCACGTCGGTATTGCAATTGGTGCAGGCGATTGGCGTGCGCCCGGCAAGATAATGCTCCACAAACGGGCGCACCACGCGCGACTCGAACTGCTCTTCGAAATTCACCACGTAATGCGGAAAGTTCAAGTGCCGTGCGACGGCCTTCGCGTCGTAGACATCGTCGAGCGAGCAGCAGCGATGCTGCGCCGGGCCGTCGCCCTGCAACATGGGCAAGCGGCGCTGGTTCCAGAGCTGCATGGTCAGGCCGACAACCGAACGGCCTTGCTGCTGCAGAAGAGCCGCAACGGTCGAGGAATCCACGCCACCCGACATGGCGACGGCCACGAGGTCTTGCTGCGTCTCTCTGCGCTCGGGAAGCGTGTCGAATTGGGTTGCGGCTTTCATAGTGGTCATTTCATTGTAGCGGCCCGGGGCACCGTCGCAAAAAATCGAAAGAAGATTTCTCCTGGCCAAAATCGCTCGGCGAGAAAGAAGTTCTCGTTCGGCTCGAAATGCCGGGGGAAAGAAAACACGGCTAGGTCTTGGCGGCTGCCTCCTTTTGATACGTCGGAGAGAGTTGGCGAAGTTGCTCGACACCCGCGGGGATGACCTGCAAAGCAAAATCAATGTCGGCTTGCGTAGTGTGGCGGCCAAGGCTGAAGCGCAGGCTGGCACGCGCTTCTTCGGTCGGCAATCCGATGGCCGTGAGGACGTGAGAAGGCTCGACGGCGCCAGAGGAACAAGCCGCGCCCGTCGAGCAGGCCAGGCCCTTCAGGTCAAGCGCGATGAGCAGCGCTTCGCCTTCGACGCCGGGAAAAACAAGATTGGCGGTGTTTGGAGTGCGCACAGCGCGGGCACCATTGATGCGCGAATGGGGTACCCGGTTGAGAAGACCGTGCTCGAGTTGATCGCGGAGCGCGCTCAGGCGCTTGGCGTCGTTCGCGAGCGAGTGCCGAGCGATCTCAGCGGCTTTGCCGAGGCCGACGATGCCGGCAACATTCTCCGTGCCGGGACGAACGCCACGTTGGTGATGACCGCCGTAAAGGAGTTGCTTCAAGCGCGTGCTGCCACGGACGTAAAGCGCGCCAATGCCCTTGGGGGCATAAAGTTTGTGGCCGGACAGAGAAAGCAGATCGAGCTGGAACTGATTCACGTCGATGGGAATTTTCCCCGCAGATTGCACCGCATCGCTATGGAAATAAACGTCGGCTTGTTTGGCGACGCGGCCGATTTCTTCAAGGGGCTGAACGGTGCCTAGTTCGTTGTTGGCGTGCATGATCGAGATCAGCACGGTTTCTTTGCGAAGGGCCGCTTCGAGATCTTGCGGGTCGATCGAGCCGTCTTGATCCACATGAAGATAGGTGACGGCAACACCTTGCTTTGCGAGGGCTTGGCAAGCGTTGAGGACGGCTTCGTGCTCCACTAGAGATGTGATGATGTGAGGCCGGGCGGAGGTAGAGGAGTTAGCGGAGGTGAAGGATGACGAGACGATGCCGAAGATGGCGTGATTGTCGGATTCGGTGCCGCCGCTGGTGAAGAAAATCTCTTGGGCTCTTGCGCCAATGAGTGCGGCAACTTGCTCGCGGGCGGTCTCGACGGCAGCCCGGGCCCGCTGGCCGAAGGTGTGGATGGAGGAGGCGTTGCCAAATTCGGCAGAGAAATAGGGAAGCATGGCGTCGAGCACCTCCGGCTCGACCGAGGTGGTGGCGTTGTAATCGAGATAGACGCGCTTCATGGGTTTGTACTTACGATGATACTCGATCCTGAGACCCTTCAGGGGTGACAACTCCCGCGCGGCGGCTCGTTCTGGGCCCCATAGGTCTTGAAGGACATTGCCCTGGCAGGTCGCGGTCAAAGTGCAAAAGCCGGCAGCAGTGGAAGAAAGAGCCGACAGTTCGGCTCACCGAAGTGGTACAAGAAATTTAGCGGGGAGATACACGCCTGTAACGTAGTCCTGAGAAGTTCCTTTCTGCGCGGCTTCAAGAACGCGTCCTTCAGCAGCCCAGCACTGAAACCCCGCGGAAGGCACTGAGATTAAAGGATTTGGTGTTCCCGCACGGCCTGGCGTGCGTGCATCGGCGCTCCCGGCGTGATCCCTCATTCTGTTCCTCTCGGTCGCGCTCGGGGCAAACGAGATGACCGCAATCGGGAGGGGTGCGTTTGAGCGGGTTGTCCTTGTTGGTCGTTCAAATGCCTTACGCAGCGTCGTGGCCGGGAAAGAAATGGCTTTCAAAACGAAGGGGGAAAGAAAATGAGAAGGATTCCGTCTCAGGATTCTGGTGTGCTTTGTTGGGGATTGCTGTTGCAGCGTGTTTTGCGCCAGCGGCAACGGCGCAGGAGGTCCCCTACAAACCTTACATTGAACTGGGAGATGCGGGTGCGTTTGGGACCAAAGATCAAATGATTGTGGCCTGGCAAACGGACGAATCCGCGCCGAATCCGAGTGGCTACACGGTGGAATTCGGTACAACGCCGAGTTACGGAGCTTCCGTCACGCCGTCAGGGCGAGTGGTCGACAATTACCTCTCGGCGGATCTCACCTTGCCCGTGCCGCCCACGGCATCAGGCCCACATTCGAATTACGCGGCGATCCTGAAAAATCTCGCCTACGATACGACGTACTTCTATCGCGTGACCGGTCCAGGAATGCCCGCGGGAGGATTCAGGGCATTTTTCCACACCCGGAAGCAAAGCAACCAATTTTCGTTCCTCGTCGAGGGCGATGAAGGATTCTTTCCGCCCGTACCGGGCTCCAATCCCGCGCGGATTGCGGACTACGAGGCGCGAATCGTTCATTTGATGTACAACACAGAAAATCTCGCTGTGGCTGGCGGGCCCCCGCTGCCGCATGCGGACTTGGCTTTGAACACGGGCGACAATGTGTACACGAATGGCGCGGAAGGAAGCTATCGCGATTACTGGATGCCGGTATGGAATAGCGATACGGATTCCAACGAAACGGGCGCCCCATTCGTGCGGAGCCTTCCGTTCTTCATCGTCGTGGGGAACCACGACACCGGCGGGACCGGCGTAAACGTAAACATGTTGGGAGGCGATGGAGGAGGACGCTTTACAGGTAATACGGATGGCGGGGACGCCGTAGCGTACTTCAACAATTACTATTTCCCACTGAATGGTCCGGTCGGCGTGGATCAGGAGTTTACCTGGACCGGGGATTCCGTGGCCGACGACGGCATGTTCTTCAGCTTCCAGGGCAAGTCGTACACATCGCCCGACGCGATTCAAGCTTACCGTGATTCGACGAAGGTGGACTCGGGAAACGGGCCGAAGCGGCAAATCGACCATATGAGCAACTACTCGTTCGACTACGGAAATGTTCATTTTGTGTTTCTCGAGGCAAACCCGCACGTTTTTGGCGGCCAACTGGACGGCACGGCGAATTACCTAACGGCGCCGCAAGCGTTTTCGGCGTATCCGTCAGTTCTGCGGGAATGGCTGATCAACGATCTCGATTCCAGTTCGCTAACCTGGAAAATCGTGGTGTTTCACCAGCCGGCGTTCTCGTCGGGCAATGCCACTGTTCGCAATTTCCAGATGCGCGGTGTGGCAAAGTTCATGGAAGACCATGGCGTGAACCTGGTGTTCAACGGCCACGAGCACAACTATCAGCGCACTTTTCCATTGCGGGCGGAGGCGGGCGTGGCCGCCGCACCAAGCCCGGCAGGGCCTGCGGCAGTGGACATTGACACGTCTTTCGACGGCGCAACTCAGACAGTCCCCGACGGCGTGCTGTACCTGGTCGAAGGAGCGGCGGGAACCGCGATTTCGACAACGGCTTCTTGCAACCGCGCGGGAGCGGCGTCAGCGTGGATCAGGAAGATTCGGCAACCGGGACGTTTAGCCTCGGCGGAATCAATTTTGCGAAAGGTCCAGCTTCTTGGCTGGATACGCATTTAACCGACAACGAGATGTCAGCGGTGCTCCCCGGAGCAGGGAGCGGGCCGAAAATCACGACAAAGTTCAAGGCCAAGGTCTTTTCGTTTGCCGACGTAGTGGTTCGCGGCAATAAGCTGACGCTGTATCAGATCAGCGAGCCGCTCGAGCCGAGTTCGTCGGCGAGTGCGTCGAATCCGGCGCCGTTTGGCACCGATGTCAACGGGACACCGCTGAACGATCCAATTCCGGATACGCTCGTCGATCCCACCACGGGCAACGTGGTGTCAGCACCGGCGGCCGGGCAGCCGGCGTTGCTGGACAGATTCACAGTGGCGAAGCCGGAAGTCGAAGACGGCGTCAGCGTACACATCGACGGGCCGCAACAAGCGGTAGCCGGCAGCACGATCACCTATAGCGTGCGCGTCCGCAACGGGAGTGCATACGCCCTGAACGGCGCGCAAGTGGTGATTCATCTGCCGGACGGGGCGGCGTTTGCGGGAGCAACGAGCGACGCGCTTAGGGTTTACGGGGCGCAAGTGGTCGGTACGGTGGGTCGCATCGGAGTGGGCGGAGTCGAGACCGTGGAGGTGTCTGCAACGCTTTGCCGAAGTCTCTCAGCAAGGACCATGCTCCATGCGAGCGCGGTGCTGCGGTCAAGCACGGCGCTGCCCGTTTCGTCGAACGTAGCTCCCACGCTCATCGTGCGGTAATTCACCGAGAGTCATTTTGTCTCGGAGCGGGCGCTCCACCTCGGGATCGCGGTGGCGCCCGCTCGCTCGTTTTGAAGGAAGCGGGCGATCGTTATGCGCCGGAAGCGCGGCCGACGCCGACCGGTGCGGCGGCGAGAAGGTCCTGCGTGGAGCCCGTGAGTTTGCGCCCTCCGTGGCGTCCTGTTTGGCGGCATGGTCGGAGGAACGGAGGCGCCAAGTGACAAGGTTGCTGGTGTAGAGAGCGATGCAGAGGAGATTCGCGGGAACGAAGCCGAACTGCGCCGTGCGTACGCCGATGACGCAGACGACAGCGCTGTTAACGGCAGCCACGACCCAGCCCTGCCAGAGTTTCCTACCGAGGAGAATGGTGCCGAGAATCGTGAGAACGCACGAGACGTAATCCAAACGCAGCAACTGGTGAAGTAAGTTTGCCATTTTTGTTGTTCGAGGGCCGGCGAGGAATCAAATACCTGCGACGGCCGAGCCAGTCCGGACGTGTTCCTGCCGAGCCTGTGCTTGCTGACAGGAGCGCTATCCTGAGAGCTCGCCTCGGGCATCCCTTCCTATCCCCGGCGGATAATGGCAATTCAGCGGCCAAATCGGGCTGCCGTGTAGGAAGGAAGAGTCTTTGGGACGGATCGGTAAGTGTTTGTTTTTGCTGGGGGTTGCGGTCGAAACAAAAAGGTCCGGGGGCGGCAGGCCGGGACCCTGACTCAAGGTCTCTAGCGGAAATGAGACAAAGGCGTCTCAGGTTGCGACGAAGTTCTGGCCAGTATGGATCCTGCGCTCGTTTCCGCGCATCAGGTCTAGGGCTAGGCTTTGGCAGTTCCACCGTGCGCGCTTGCCACTTCCAAGCCACCGTCTTCCTAAGCATCACCTCCAAATGATTTCGGGCTCGCGTAATGGCACCTGACGCGAGTAACAGTTGCTTTGGGGCGGCAACCTTTCGTAAATAGAATCTCGAGAGCTCGGCAACGCGCGCTTGCGGGAAGAGCAGAGGCGGCGCCGGGGACGTTTGACATTGCACACCGGTTGCGCCACCGCTGCTGAGGAAACCAATATAATCACAGAACGGGGAACATCATGACGCTCGGAACAGCTCTATTCGCATCCGTAGTAACCTCCGTTGTTCTTGTGCTTGCGGTCTACCACAAACCGTTCCGGAAAGTGTTCTTCTGGGTTGCGGGAATCTCGGTACTTGGCGCGGGTATCTTCTTCCTCAGCGCGCACCTGTACCGCAAACATGAAGCAAGGAAACAAGCGGACAGGGAAGGGAAATTCAAAGCGTGCGTGGCGCGCTTCCCGGTTCCGTACGTATTGGATGGCGAGCGAATGTCTCGATTGGCCATCGCTTCCGCGTGTGAGCGGAATCCGGACTTTGCTCCGGTCCAGAATTCTTCCTATCTTGCGAATATTGTGGAGATCCACGGCGGAGGCACGTTGAAGATCACACCGGCGCAGAAATTTTCTCTCGAGGGCGAGCCGGACGTCATCCCGATTATTTACCTCGGCCATCAGCAAACCTTCGTGCTCACCTGCGGCAATTATGGCGACCCGGTAACCGGCATTACCGTCAATCGGGGCCTGGTCTCGTGCGCCGGATCCGCTCCGGCCCATGAGTGCGCGCCATGGAACGACAAGGCCGATAAATGGGCGAACTACATTGCACTGTCGCTGGGCGATTGTACCCAGAACGGTTGCGTGGTTTACCGAGGTAAGAAAATCATGGGCGGCATTTCCCGCAACGAGATCACCAACGCTCAGTGGGACACCTGCGAACTGGAGCGCTCGGCTGCCGGACCAAACTAGAGGGAGGCAAACAAGCGCGTTTGATTTTGCCGCCCTGTGGCGCCGGCAGTCAAGGCGTTCAAAACAATTCGACTTCTCAAGACTTCGCAAAAGAACGATACACCAAAACCTGCGCCTTATATCCCCGTTCTCAAGAACGGAGCCTTACGGCGCATCTGGTAAATGTACGCGCCGAGCTTTTTTGCGCTTCGCTGTCTTTGTCACAGCCGCAGGGACACCTGGGACGACCCGTTCGTAACTCCGGCGGACTAAACTAAATCCTTCGAGGGCTTCTTGGTCGCGGAAACAATGGGGAGTATTGGTGTTCGTGATAGAGTTTGCGGTTTGTGCTGTGTGCCGCGTCGAGGAAAGGGCAGGCAGGAGGGAAAGCCCCGGCACCAGGAGCATCGCTTCGGGAAGGAAGCCGCAGGGCTCGCGGACACGTCCTGCGCTTCAGGAGGGGAAGAGTGGCGTATCGGAATTTGCATGAGTTTACAGGCAGGCTCGAGAAGGAAGGGGAGTTGCGGCGAGTGCGCACGGAAGTGGATCCGGTGCTGGAGATTACGGAAGTGGTCCAGCGGCTGGGCCGCGAGGCGCGGCGAGGGGCAATTCCACAGGGGCTAAAGGCCTACTCTAGTGCTGGATCCAATGTTGGACCCAAGGGTCCCACCCACGCTTCGAGAGGGGGAGCACATTCCGCGGTCTTCGACCAGGTCGCGTCAGACGCCCCCCTGTCTTACGGTTCGAGCGGAGGCTTGGGCCCGGCGCTGTTGTTTGAAAAGCCCAAAGGGTCACGGATTCCGCTGCTTATCAATGGATTTGGGAGTGTTGGACGAATGTGCTTGGCGTTCGAGGTGAATAGACTCGACGAGATCGCCGAGCGGATTCAGGGATTCTTGAAGATGGAGACGCCCCAGGGGCTCTTCGACAAGATCAAGATGCTGCCGAAGCTGGCCGAGCTCGCATCGTTCTTTCCAAGGAGCGTAAGAACGGGCGACTGCCAGGAAGTCGTGCGCAAAGGCAAGGATGTGAACCTGTTCGACTTTCCGATTTTGAAGTGCTGGCCGCAGGACAGTGGGCGATTCATCACATTTCCGCTGGTGTTTACGAAGAATCCGGAGACCGGGAAGCGCAACGTCGGGATGTACCGGATGCAGGTTTATGACGAGCGCACCACGGGAATGCACTGGCAGACGCAGAAGCACGGAGCGGAGCATTTCCGGCGCGCGCGGGAGCAGAATCCGGAGGGAAGGATTCCGGTGAGCGTGGCGATTGGCACGGACCCGGCGACGGCGCTGGCGGGGATGCTGCCCATTCCGCCGGATCTGGACGAAATGATGTTCGCGGGATTCTTGCGGCGCGAGCCGGTAGAGATGGTGGCGTGCCAGACGAATGAGTTGGAAGTGCCGGCGAATGCGGAGATTGTGCTTGAGGGGTATGTGAATCTGAACGAACTGCGGACGGAGGGCCCCTTTGGCGATCACACCGGGTTTTATTCGCTCGAAGGGGAGTACCCGGTCTTTCACGTGGAGTGCGCGACACACCGCAAGGAGCCGATTTACTTGACGACGGTAGTGGGGCCGCCGCCGCAGGAGGATTTTTACATGGGCTACGCGGTGGAGCGGATCTTTCTGCCGGTGATGAAGATGCAGTACCCGGAAATTGTGGACGTGTCGATGCCGGCGGAGGGGATTTTTCATAATTTGATGATTGTGGCGATTCGGAAGTCCTATCCCGGGCACGCGCGAAAAGTCATGAATGCCATTTGGTCGCTGGGGCAGGCCATGTTCACCAAGGTCATCGTGGTGGTAGACCACGACGTGGACATACACAACTACAGCGAGGTGGTGTGGAAGGCGCTCTGTGCCCTGGACCCGGAGCGGGATGTGCAGGTCTTGCTGGGTCCGATGGACACCCTGGACCACGCGGCGAGGATGCAGGACTTCGGATCGAAGATGGGGGTCGATGCCACAAGGAAATGGGCCTCCGAGGGGTTCACCCGGCCATGGCCCGATGAGATTCGCATGGATGAAGCGACCAAGAAAGCTGTGGATAAATTGTGGAAAACCCTGTCGCTCGAGTGACGTTTTCGAGGGCTAAAGACGACCGTTTTCCGGTCAATTTTAGCGCAAAATGGGGCGAACACAAATCGAAGAAATAGGGGAAATTATTGGGTAAAAAGGAGATAGTGTGAGTAAAAAAGAGATAGTGGCTTTTGATTTTGGAGGCTGCAGATAAAGGATTAACGGTACGCGGGGACAGCTGGCCTTTGCCAAAAAAGCGCAACTAATTGTGTCCGCAATCGAGACGCCACTACAGGTATAGTAGTACTATCCGAAAATACCCCCCAAACTGCCTAGAACTACCCGTATTCTTAGGGCAACTGACCCATAGATCCCCTTGACGGTCGGAGCGCACAATGTCATAAAGCAAGCACGGGTTGTGCCCTCAATCCCGATCCGCAGCGCAATGGGGCGCACCTGTATGTTTGTGAAATGCGGGCGTGAGTTCAACCGCCGGGGTGGCGTTCCACTGTGATTGAATCGCGCGAAGTCATGAACGTAAGGCAGGCGTCGCAATACCTGGGTATCTCCCCGGATACGCTCTACCGTTACATCACGGAGGGGGAGATACCGGCGTTTAAGCTTGGCAATCGCTGGAAGCTGCGGAAGACCATCCTGGACCGCTGGATGGAGCGAAAGATGACCCTCGCAGTCGGGAGACGCAGGTAATCCGGGTCGAGTTCGAACAAGCATCGTCAGAGAGAGGCCGCAATGGGGCTACTAGGCGGGAAAAAGAGCAAGCAGATCGTAGGGCTGGACATCGGGTCCAGCTCCATCAAGGCCGTGGAGCTCAAAGCCACCAAGGCAGGCTATGAGCTGGTGAGCTTCGGGATGGAATCGCTCGCTCCGGACACGGTCGTGGACGGCGCCATCATGGACGCGCCCCAGGTGGCCAACGCCATCAGCAAGATCTTCGATGCGGAGCGCATCAAGACCAAGAATGTAGCGACTTCGGTTTCGGGGCACTCGGTGATCGTCAAGCGCGTGCCGCTGCCGCTGATGACCGAAGAAGAGTTATATGACCGGATTCCGTCGGAAGCCAGCCAGCACATTCCCTTCGATATCGCGGACGTGAACCTGAGCTACCAACTGCTCGAGTCGATGGATTCGCAGATGGACGTGCTGCTTGTGGCGGTGAAGAAAGACAAGATCCTGAATCACACCAACGTGCTGGCGCAGGCAGGAAAGACGCCGACGATCGTGGACATCGATGCGTTCGCGCTGCAGAACTGCTTCGAAGTGAATTACGAGCCGGACAGCGCGCAGACGGTGGCGCTGCTGAATATCGGCGCGAGCGTGATGAATATTAACATCGTGCGCGGCGGGATTCCGTTGTTTACGCGCGACGTGAGCGTGGGCGGGAACCAGTACACCGACGCCTTGCAAAAGGAATTGGACCTGAGCTTTGAAGACGCCGAGCGCCTGAAGAAAGGCGACACGCTGCCGAGCGTAACCGACGACCAGAGGCAGCAGATTCTGCGCAGCGTGTCCGACATTCTGACCTTGGAAATCCAGAAGACGTTTGACTTTTTCCGGGCCACGGCCAGCGGCGAAAACATCCAGCGAATTGTTGCGGCGGGAGGGACGGCGCGGGTGCCCGGCCTTGTCGACCTGCTGCGCGAAGAGTTTGCCATGCCTGTGGAGGAATTGAATCCATTCCGCAGAGTGCTCATCAATCCCAGCCGGCACAGCGATGATCAGATCCGCGACATTGCGCCGCGGCTGGCGATTGCCGTTGGTCTGGCACTGAGGAGCTTCGACTAGCCATGATTCGCATAAACCTTCTCGGACAAACACGACCCAAGGCCTCGCGGCGGCCGACGATGGCGGTGGACACCGGCGGAGCCATGCCAGTGGCGTTTATCGGTGCCGGCGTGCTGGTGGGAGTACTCGTTCTCGGGTTTTTCTACTACACCTGGGAAAAACAACTCACCGAAGAAAACAACAAGATCAAGGCGCTGCAGATCCAGAAGACGGAACTCGAGCAGACCAAGCAGCAAGTCGAGGCCTTTGAAAAGCAGAAGGCGGTTCTGCAGCTGCGTGTGAACACCATCGAGCAGTTGCAACGGGACCGCACCGGCGGACAAGAGCTGCTGGACATGGTGGCCAATACGGTGTCGCGCACGGAAAACCTGTGGCTGACGCAAATGACGCGCAAGGGAAACACGCTGGCGATGGATGGGGCTTCGGCCTCGATCAATGCGGTGGCGAACTTCATAACCGCGTTGAAGCGTTCCGGGTATTTCCAGAAGGTGGAAATCCTGGAATCCAAACAGGACGACAAGAACCAGGCCGTCCAGACTTTCGTTTTCCAGATTACGGCGGAAATCGCTCCGCCGCAGCCGGCGCAGGCCCGGCCTGCCACCACCCAGGCGCTCACGGCTGCCAAGACGCCGGCGGGGAAAGGTTAAGGCGAGACCATGGCCAGCTTACGCGACATGTCGGTGTTTATGCAGGCCCTCGTGGCCGTTGCCGTTGCTGTTGTGCTCACCGCACTGGGCGTTTTCGTCCCGGGCTCGCCGATTGCCCGCGAGCGCGACGAGGTGGATGCGGCAGTGGTAAAGCGGACGCAGTTGAATCAGGAAGTGACGCAGCTTCAAGTGTACAAACAGCGCTACAGCGAACTGAAGCAGCAGATGGATGCCCTTTCGAAGCAACTGGAAACGCTGAAGACGATCGTCCCCGAGGAAAAGGAAGCGGATGAGTTCATCCGGCTGATCCAGGGGGCCGCGAGCGCATCGAGCGTGCAGATCCGCAGCCTCAAGTCGCTGGCGATTGTGCCCAAGGAGTATCACTACGAGATGCCGTTTGAAATCCAGGCGGACGGCCCATACTTCAACGTGCTGGACTTTTTTGGGCGGCTGGGTCGCTTGTCCCGAATCATCAACGTTGGCGACCTGGCATTTGACGCCCCCGAGAACTCCAAGGGGACAAAGTTCCCGGTGCACCCGGGAACGACGGTTTCCGGAACTTTCACGGCAACAACGTTTTTCACCAAGCCTGCTGATTCCGGTGGGGCTCCTGCAGCGGGAGCCAAGCCTGGCAGCGTGGCTGGGAAACCCTGAGCGGGAATAGGCGAACTATGCGTTCAGTAATGACACTCGGACTAGGGCTTTTGATCGGGGCAGCAGCTCCACGTTTGCGCGCGCAAATGAACCCACTACCGCCGGCTACCGGAGACTCCGTGGCCGAGCAAGGGGCACAAGCGGCGCAGCAAGCTTCGAAGCCACCGGCAAAACCTGCGCAGCAGGCTCCTGCAAAGCCCGCGACACAAACTCCGGCCAAGCCGGCCTCGCAAACTCCGGCCAAGCCGGCCTCGCCAACGGCGGCCAAGCCTGCAGCGCAAGCGCCAGCAAAGCCGGCGCCGACTGCAGCGGCGAAGCCTTCGGCGCAAACGGCAAAGCCGGCACCCCAGCCAGCCGCGAAACCAACAGCCGCGGCACCGGCGAAACAACCCGTCAAGGCGAGTAAGAAACCAGAGCAGAGCAAAGCCGCAGCGAAATCTGCCGGCAAGGCTGTAGAAAAACCCGCCGGTACGGAGAGCGCACCCAAAGCTGCAGCCGAAAGCGAACTGAAGGCGGCGCGTCGAGATCCTTTTGAGTCTTTAGTTAGCCACGGGACCGCCAAGGCCGCACCAAACCTTCCCCCGGGCAAAGCGGGGCTGCAAGTGAGCACACTGCGGCTGGACGGAATCGTGCGCGCCCCGAACGGAATGATCGCCGTGGTTTCGAACCCTCAGTCGAGAACTTATTTCCTGCGGGAGGGCGACCACCTGTATGACGGCAGCGTCGATAAGATCACCATGGATGGCGTTTCGTTCCACGAAGAAGGGAAAGATGCTTTCGGCAAGCCCTTGGAACGCCAAGTGAACAAACGAATTTACTCCACCAGTTCAGGAGAACAGCAATGAAGACGAATTGGCCAGCCCTCAAGTACGGCTGCCTGATCCTCGCGAGCCTAACGCTGCCGACGTCGGTGCCGGCACAGACGCTGGTGCCCTCGAGCGCAAGCAAGTCGGCCGCGGTCATTTCCAGCGTGGCTATCACTCAGGCGCCGGAACAGTCGGCGGTACGCGTGGAAGGCGAAGGCAAGCTCGACGTGCGGCCGGCCCGCATGCAGCACCCGGATCGTTTGGTGCTGGACTTCGTAGGGGCGAAGCTAGCCGTTCGCAAGACGGTTATTCCCGGGATGTCGGCTCCCGTGCTCGACGTGCGTATGAGCCAATATCAACCCGAAGTTGCGCGCGTGGTAATCGACCTCACGGGAGCTGCGCCTTATCAAGTGTCACGGGACGGCCAAGCGGTGGTCATTTCTTTTGCCACTCCGACATCGGCGCCGGTCAGTGTTTCGCAGCGTCCGACGCTGACGACGTCACTGAATGACCAGACGGCGCGGCCAAGCAGCGATTCGAGCGCCCCTGCGCCGCAAAAGCCCGCGGAGCATGCTGCTCGCTCCGCCCAGATTCCTGCTCCTCGCTTTGCCTTGCCAGGCGAACTGACCCAGCCCTCAGCCCCGCTTGCATCGTTCAGCGAGAAGGATCCGCCGGCCCGCCCGGAACCGAACCCGCAGCAGGCGGCCCAGCAGGCCGTTCAGCAGGCCAACACCGCGGCAACCACGCTGGCCACCTCGGCGGCGCAAACGCCAGCACCCCTGGCGATGCAGTCGGTGGCAAGGTACACGGGAGAACCCATCTCGGTTAACCTCAAGGACGTGGATCTGCGCGACTTTTTCCGGCTGATCCACGAAATCAGCGGATTAAACGTCGTGTTGGACCCCGCCGTCAAAGGGAGCCTGACCATCGTCCTCGATGAAGTGGCGTGGGATCAGGCCCTCGACATCGTGCTGCAGAACAACGGTCTCGATAAACAACTGAACGCGAACGTGCTGCGAATCGCGACGAAGGCTACGCTAAAGGCTGAGGCAGAGTCCCAGCGTGACCTGGTGAAGGCGCAGGCGGAGGCGGTCGAGCCGGTAACAGTCACGCGGGTTCTGAGTTATGCCAAAGCAACAACTTTGAAGGAAACACTGAAGAAGTTTCTGAGCGCTCGCGGTGACATCCTTTCCGATGATCGTTCGAATACCCTGATCATCCGTGACATCCCTTCGGTTATACCTGTAATCGACAACCTGCGGGCGCAGCTCGACCGCAAATCGCAGCAAGTGGAAATCGAAGCCCGCGTGGTTTCGGCGTCGCGCAGCTTTGCCGAGGACATCGGAACGGAACTCGGGTTTGCGGGCGCAACGACGGGCGGGCGGTCGCTTTTCGGAGGCGACCCGTCGGTAGGCTGCAGCGGCGTGACGGGAGTTGTGCCTTCGCCGGTGGTCTGCGGTCAGGGAACAGGAAGCGGCAATGGCATCACTAGCGGGACTCCGCTCAATACCTTCTTGTCTGCGGGCACACCGAGCAGCGCCTTCAGCTTTTCGCATCGGTCGCCTAATTTTGCGCTGGACTTTTTCATCACCATGGCGGAAGCCAAGGGCGTAGGCAAGCTGCTCTCGAAGCCCAAGGTCATCACGCAAAACAACGAAAAGGCGACGGTGAAGCAAGGTACCAAGATTCCGATTCAGACAACCATCAACAACACGATCTCCGTCCAGTATATTGACGCGGTATTGAAGCTCGAAGTCACGCCGCAGATCACGGCGGAAGGCACGATCTTCATGGACGTGCTGGTCGAGAACACACAGATCGACCAAGGTATTCCCCGCATTCAAGGGGTCCCGGCACTGGACACTCAAGCAGCGGAAACCAAAGTCACCGTGGCGGATGGCGGCACCGTGGTCATCGGCGGAGTGATCATCTCCTCGCAGCGCGTGGACATCCAGGAAGTGCCGATCATTGGCAGCCTTCCGTTGATCGGGAATCTGTTCCGGAGGAGAAGCGTCACGACGTCGTCTCAGGAGCTGCTGTTCTTCCTGACTCCGCGCATCATTCCCGGATAATTCGAAGAAAATCTCTTTTCATTGAAGGCCCAAAACGAGGAGACTGAGGTCTCCTCGTTTTGTTTCTGATCACTCCGTCGCCTGTCCTTTAGGGCGGCCCGCGAAACCCCATGAAACGCGACGGCTACTCGCCTCACGCATGAGACGACATCCTCTACGTTATGCCGCGAACGCCCGATCCGGGCGGGTTGCAGTATGACTTGCGCGCTGACCACGTCGCGAGGCGCCGAGAACCCGCATACGGGACATTCATGCCAACACTCAGCAAGCGTCTTGGGCACGGCCGCTCCGCACGCACATTTGACTGGTTTCAGGCGGATCTTCCTTCACCAGCTCTCGCCCGGCGCTTGCAGCCTTGTACCAGAGTTTGGCAAAGAAAGAGTTCCATCCGGCGTCGTGGACCGGGCCGGCCAATATTCCGCGCGAAAGTCCTTTTGATGTTCAAGTCGTCCACCGCGATCAACCGTAGCGTTCCACCAGCCAACGGCTGAGATCATGATGAAAGGCGGCACGCTGGTTTCTGATTTTACGGTGCGCCTTGGCCACCAGTGTGCGGCCTTCGTCCCGCTTGATCGTAACGGTCTTGATCTTATCCTCGACCGGCCGGTGCAGCTTCACTTTGACGAGGCCAGCGCCCTGGATACGCAATTTGCCGTCATCGAGCAATCGGCAGCCATCGCCGTAGGACGGAAAGGTGATACTGTCTTACCGCCGGAACGAACGGAAGCGCGGGAAGCCGGGCTTCTCGCCGCGTGTTATCCGCGCGAAGAACGCCTGGAAGGTTTTATCCAGCCGGCTGAGCACCCCCTGGCAGCAGGCGAAGTTGGCCAGTCCGAGCAACCCTTCTTCCCGTATGGGCTTCAACTGCTTGGCCTGGTCGTAGTAGTGGATGCTCTTGCGGCAAACTTTTCAAGCGTCGCGCCGTTCCTGAAGGGCGGCGTTGTTGAGTTCGCAAGCCTCGTGGAGCTGGTTCTCGAGGAACTGAACTTGGGCTTGGTTCGGGTAGAGACGGGTATTGGTAGCCGAAGCGCATAAGCAGAGTATACCAAGAGCATAGCTCTAGGCAAACAAAACGCGAAGACGCACGAATATGCGAAAGAAGGCCGCATTCCGCTGTTCGCCTAATGGCGACAGTCCCCTGCGGACGAATCTATGGATACACGGTTCCATCATCGACGATCCGCACTGTTTAACGTCCTTGGTTCATTGAGGGTGGACACGCTGCTGGTGACCCGGCCGGCCAACTGGTTCTATCTGACAGGATTCACGGGCGAGTCTGGTGCATTGATCGTGTCAAAGAATGGGACGACCCTCATTACCGATGGGAGATTCATGGTGCAGGCGAAGGCAGAAGCTAGTGGGGTCCGCCTCCGCCGGCAGGAAGGAGCCCTGCTGGAGTCGGTCGGCGAGGCGCTCCGCGGTCTCCGAGCCCGGAGAGTGGGTTTCGATCCCGCCCACATGACGGTGTCTGAACTGCAAGGCGCCAGGAAGGCTTCCGGGAGGCCGCGGAAATGGGTTCCCGTGACGGGGTCCGTGGAAACACTTAGAATGCGCAAGGACGCTCGGGAACTGACCGCAATGCGCAGGGCGGCCGTCCTCGCCGGGGAGATTATGGATTTTGCCGTCGGCCTGTTGAAGCCCGGCGTTCGCGAAAGTGAGGTTGCTGCGGAGATCGAGTATCAGATGCGCAAACGGGGAGCTTCGGGACCGTCGTTTGAAAGCATTGTTGCCTTTGGGGACAGGGCCGCGCTGCCGCACGCTCGGCCCACTGGCAAGCGATTGAGGAAAAATGAGTTGGTGGTGCTGGACCTGGGTGTTATACTCGCCCACTATTGCAGCGACATTACCCGCACGTTCTTTCTGGGGCGGGCACCCCAGCGCATCCGGACGTGGTACAAGGCGGTCCTGGAAGCGCAGGAAGCGGCCATCTCGAGCGCAAGAGAGGGAGTGTCCTGCGGGGACGTGGACGCCGCCGCGAGGCGAGTCCTTCGAGGTTACGGGCTAGACCATCTGTTTGTTCACAGCACAGGACATGGGCTCGGATTGGAAGTGCACGAGGCCCCCAGGGTCGCGAAGGGGCAAGAACGGCGGCTGCAAGCCGGAAACGTAATTACGATTGAACCTGGCGTGTACGCCGCAGGCAGGGGCGGGGTTCGCATTGAGGATGATGTCGCCGTGCACGCCGGCCGTACCGAGGTACTGACCCGCGCTCCGCGGGATCTCATCGAGCTTTAAAGAAACGGCATGAAACGGAAACAGCCCACAAAGTCCAGTCCGACGTTTGCCAGTCCGGAAATGCAGCAAATCGAGCAGCTTTTTCAGTTCATGACCGAACACAATCTCGAGGAGTTTGAATATTCGCGGGGAGATTTGCATATCCGGCTGCGCAAGCCGTCCTCAGGATTGGTGTTAGCTGCTCATCAGGCGGCGGCCCCCGAGATCATTGTCGCCAATCCGGGAGGCGCTGCTCCCGCGGTCCAGGAGGCTTCCGCAAGCGCGCCGGAAGCGCGCTTGACCGAGGATCTGCATCTGGTGAAGTCTCCGATTGTGGGCACGTTTTACGGTTCGCCCAGCCCCGGCTCAGAACCTTTCGTGAAACTGGGAGCTTTCGTCGAGACGGGGCAGACGCTTTGCATTGTGGAAGCTATGAAGCTGATGAATGAAATCGAATCGGATGAGACCGGAGAGGTCATGCGCATTTTCGTCGAAAACGGACAGCCCGTCGAATACGGACAGCCGCTCTTCGGCATCCGTCCTAGTCGGAAGAAATAGCCGGCACGCCGCGCTATGTTTCACAAAATCCTAGTCGCCAATCGAGGGGAAATTGCCCTGCGGGTCATCTGTGCCTGCAAAGAGCTGGGTATTTCGACCGTGGCGGTTTATTCCGAGGCGGACCGCAATTCGCTGCATGTGCGCTTTGCCGACGAAGCGGTCTGCATCGGGCCCCCGCGCAGCAGCGAGAGTTATCTCAACATTCCGCAGGTAATCAGCGCGGCAGAAATCACCAACGTGGACGCCATCCATCCGGGCTACGGCTTTCTTTCCGAAAACGCCAACTTTGCGAAGGTCTGTGAGGCTTCGGAAATTACGTTCATCGGTCCGCGACCGGAAGTCATCGAGCTGATGGGCGAGAAGGACCGCGCGCGCCGCGAAGTGAAGGCCGCCGGGCTGCCAACGATTCCCGGGAGCGACAGCGTTGTGGAAGGAGAAGAGCAGCTCGCCAAGGAAGCTGAGCGCATCGGCTACCCATTGATCCTGAAAGCCTCGGCCGGCGGCGGCGGGCGGGGTATGCGCGTAGTGCGCAAACAGGAAGAATTGCTCGCTGCGTATCAAACGGCGCGAAGCGAGGCGCAGCAGGCGTTCGGCACGCCCGACGTTTACATGGAGAAGTTTCTCGAATTTCCGCGCCATATCGAGTTTCAGGTGCTCGGCGACCAGCACGGCAAAGTGATTCACTTGGGCGAGCGCGAATGCAGCATTCAGCGGCGGCACCAAAAACTGGTGGAGGAATCACCATCCACGGTGATGGATGCCAAGCGGCGGAAGGAGCTTGGCGCGCGGGTCGTCAAGGCTCTGGAAACAATCGGCTACACCAACGCGGGAACGGTCGAGTTTCTGATGGATCAGGACGGTTCGCTCTACTTCATCGAAATGAACACTCGCATCCAGGTCGAGCACCCTGTCACCGAGCTGGTCACCGGCGTCGATTTGATCAAAGCGCAAGTGCGCATTGCTGCCGGCGAAAAAATGGAGGACGCCACCGGCGCCATCATTGCGTCGGGCCACGCCATCGAATGCCGTATCAACGCCGAGGATCCGGATACTTTTGTGCCTTCGGCAGGGCGCATTACGACGTTCCAGGCGCCGGGAGGTACGGGGGTGCGCGTGGATTCGGCGGCTTACGCCGATGCCGTCATACCCCCTTACTATGACTCGCTGATTGCCAAACTCATCGTCAAGGGCCGCGATCGCACGGAAGCGATCGGTCGTATGAAGCGGGCCCTCGAGATGTTTGTCATCGAGGGCATCAAGACATCCATCCCGCTGCATCGGCGAATCGTGGCGGACCCTAGATTCGTGGCGGGGAATTACAATACGCACTTCATTGACCGGCTCGTCGGAACGAACGGAAAATAAACAGGCATGCGTCTTGTTCTCCCACGGCTGTATGTGATATTAGACGCAGCGTTGCTTACCACTCCCGAAAGAGAATGCGCCCGGCAACTTGTGGACGCCGGCGTCCGCCTTCTTCAGTACCGGAACAAAGGCGCGTCTTCCCGTCAATTGCTTGAGAACGCGAAGCGCCTTTCCGGGGAACTGATACCGCGTGGGGTCACATTTATCGTGAACGACCGTTGCGACGTGGCCGCCCTTGCCGAAGCCGGCGGGGTTCATGTTGGCCAGGAGGATCTAAGCGTCGAAGAAGCGCGCGCCGTCGTCGGGCGAGACAGGCTCGTTGGCGTCTCGACACACAATCGCGCGCAATTCGAGCAGGCTGCCGCCACTTCGGCAGACTATATTGCTGTGGGGCCGGTCTTTTCCACGTCTACCAAGGCCAATGCGGATCCTGTGGTTGGAACGGGATTGATCCGCGAAGTGCGGTCACTGACGGACAAACCCATCGTGGCCATCGGGGGAATCACGCTGGAGCGCGCGGCAGACCTCGTTCGGGCAGGGGCGCATTCGGTGGCCGTCGTCAGCGACATTCTCCGCGCGCGCGACCCGGCAGGGCGCGCGCGGCAGTTTATCAAGATTTTGCAAGAGGCGAACCACGCGGCGGGTGCCTAAGCACATCTAAGGAAATGACGAATGGCTGAGAGCACGCAGGCGATTTCCTCGGTAAGCGCGGCAAGCGAACATGGCTTTGTGCGCGCGATCGGTTTGTTTGACGGCACGATGATCGTCGTTGGGTCGATGATCGGCTCCGGCATCTTCATCGTGGCTGCGGACATTTCGCGCCAGACCGGGTCACCGGGCGGGCTGCTGCTCACCTGGATTCTCACGGGATTACTGACAATTTCGGCAGCGCTCTCCTATGGCGAACTGGCAGCACTCTTTCCGCATGCGGGCGGGCAGTATGTGTATTTGCGCGAAGCCTATTCGCCGCTTTGGGGATTTCTTTATGGCTGGACGCTTTTTCTCGTGATCCAGACGGGCACGATCGCGGCAGTGGCGGTGGGGTTTGCGAGATATCTCGGTGTAATCTTCCCGGCAGTCTCGCCGCAGGCGTGGATTATCCATCCCATTTCGCTCGGATCGAAGTACGCGATCAGCCTCTCGGTGCAGCAACTGGTCGGAATCCTCATGATCCTCTTTATCACGTTTCTCAATACCTTGGGGGTGCGGCTCGGCAAGCTGATTCAGAACATCTTTACTAGCGCCAAGACGCTTTCCTTGATGGGATTAGTTCTTCTGGGAATTTTTGTGGGAAGAAACGCCGGGGCGATTACAGAGAATTTCAGCCATCTGTGGGCCCTGCACAATCCGCAAACGCTGGAGCCGGGTGCGAATTTCCTGAAGAGCTTAGTTCCCACAGTTTCGGCCTCGAGCGGCGCGTTTGGATTGTTTGTCGCGTTTGGGGTCGCGCAAGTCGGATCGCTGTTTTCGGCAGATGCCTGGAACAACATCGGCTTCACCGCGGCGGAAGTGAAGAATCCGAAACGCGACGTCGCGCTTTCGATGGCCCTTGGCACGATCATCGTTATCACCCTGTACTGCCTGGCAAATCTCGCTTATTTATTTACTTTGCCCATGGTACAAATTCAGACCGTTCCCGACGACCGCGTAGCCAGCGCTGCTTTGAACGCCATTTTTGGCCCTATCGGCGCGGCGATCATGGCCGTGGCCATCATCGTTTCGACGTTTGGCTGCAACAACGGGCTGATTCTTGCTGGCGCGCGCGTTTCCTACGCCATGGCTCGCGACGGGCTGTTCTTCCGTTCCACAGGCAGGTTGAACAATAAAGGGGTACCTGGTTCGGCGCTGATCTATCAAGGAATCTGGGTGACCATCCTGATCCTCCTGCGCACGCGGCACGTGGACACAGCGGGTGTGGTCACCTACGGCAATCTCTACAACGACTTGCTCGATTATGTGGTCTTTTCCGTGCTCATTTTTTATGTGCTGACCATCGCGGGGATTTTTGTGCTGCGGGCGAAGCGGCCCGAGGCCGAGCGGCCTTATCGGGCGCTCGGTTACCCGTTTTTGCCCTTGCTGTATATCGCTGCGGCCGCGGCCATCATGTTTGTTTTACTGCTTTACCGAACGCAGACGGCCTGGCCCGGTTTGGTCATCGTGCTCTTGGGCGTCCCGGTTTATTTGCTGTGGTCGCGACGGAATTCCAGGTTGGCTTCGGAAAATCGTTGAATTTTCTTGTAGGGCCGAGCACCCCGCACCACTACAATGCTGTAGGCCGAATGGGCAGGGATAAAGGAGACCGACAGATTCCGAGAGGAGGAGTTGCATGGGCAGCCCCTTGTTTGCAACGAAACCGATCGAAACGCTGATGAACGAGGCGGGTGAATCGGGAGAGCACTGCCTGAAGCGCGCTCTCGGCCCGATTAACCTGGTCACGTTGGGAATTGGGGCCATCATCGGCGCGGGAATCTTTGTCATCACGGGGCAGGCAGCGGCGCAGTTTGCGGGGCCGGCGATCATCATTTCGTTCGTGCTTGCGGGCGTCGCATGCGCCTTCGCAGGGCTGTGCTACGCGGAATTCGCGTCGCTGATCCCGATTGCCGGAAGCGCCTATACCTATTCTTATGCGACGCTTGGCGAGCTGATTGCGTGGATTATCGGGTGGGACCTGATCCTCGAATACGCATTTGGCGCGGCGACCGTGGCGGTCGGTTGGAGCGGCCACCTGCGAGCGTTCCTGCGCGACGTCGGATGGAATCTGCCCGCCATACCGACTTCCAGTTTCACATTGTTTGGCCTGCCGGTGCAATTGAAGTACGACTACGTCGGTTTCCTCGTCATCATGGCCATCACTGCGATTTTGGTGATCGGCATCAAGGAATCGGCTAATTTCACGACTGCGATTGTGATTCTGAAAGTTGCGGTGGTCTGCTTGTTCATTGCTCTGGCCACGAGGTTTCTGTCCTCCCATGACTGGAAGCCGAACTTCTGGCACCCCTTTATTCCGGCGAACACGGGAGTCCGTGGAGAATTCGGCTGGTCAGGAATTTTGCGCGGCGCCGGTGTGGTGTTTTTCGCCTATATCGGGTTTGATGCCGTATCCACCGCGGCGCAGGAAGCCAAGAATCCGAAAAAGGATATGCCGCTCGGGATTCTCGGCTCCCTCGTGATTTGCACGGTGCTCTACATTCTGGTGTCGGGGCTGCTGACACACCTGGTTCCGTACACGCAGCTCAACGTGCCCGACCCGGTGGTTGTCGGAATTCGCACCACGGGGCAGCAGTGGGCCACTTTCCTGGTCGAGCTGGGTGCGCTAGCCGGGCTTGCTACCGTGATGCTGGTGATGCTGCTGGGGCAGTCGCGGGTGTTCTACTCGATGTCGCGCGATGGCCTGCTATGGCCATGGGCCAGCAAGATCCATCCCCGCTTCCGCACGCCGTATATCAGTTCCATCGTCGTGGGCGTTTTTGTGGCGATCCTGGCTACGCTCCTTCCCCTGCATATCCTAGACGAAATGACGAGTGTGGGCACGCTGCTCGCCTTTGCGCTGGTCAGCGCCGGAGTGTGGGTTCTGCGGCGGACGCACCCGGAGTTAAACCGCCCGTTCAAAACTCCGCTGGTACCGTTGGTTCCCATCCTGGCGATTGGGTTCTCGGGCTTGCTAATCGTTTCTCTTTCCTACTGGACGCAGCTCAGGTTGGTGGTTTGGCTGGTCATTGGGTTGGTGATTTACTTCACTTACGGCGTGACCCACAGCAAAGTTCGCAACGCCGTCAAACCATCCTTAAGTGAAGTGCGAGCAAGCGCTCCGCACAGCACGGATTTCTGATAAGGGCCGATCTTGAGCGCGGTTGGCTCCGCGCGAACACATCTTCAGGTAGAGTATTCCTTCCGACGTTGAAGGCATGAAATCCTTTTTCTCACGTCTGAAAGAAATCTGGAGCCGCTTGTCGTGGCTGGACATTGCTTGCTCGGCGATTGTTGCGTTAGGGCTGCTGGTCGGACTCCTTGGCATTAACGGCAAGGTTTCGAGCTTCCTCGAGTTCCTGGCGGTAGTCGCAGGCATTTATCTTGTCGTACGCTTCGTCGGATGGTGGAGAAGCCGGTTGCTCTGGAGCCTGAGAAACAGGCTCATCGTCGCTTATTTGTTCATTGCGGTCGTTCCGATCCTATCGTTCTTCATTCTGGTCGTGCTCGCGGCCCGGATTCTTTATTCGCAATTGGGCGCTTACCTTCTTTACGAGGACATCCACCAGCGCATCGAAATGATCGCGGATATTGCGCAGCATATTGCCATCGCGCACCGGACACTGCCGGCGAGCATTAACGAGAACGAATCGGAACGAATCCTCGCGGAGCAATCCCACGCCGTTCATGACGGTGAACTTCCCAACCTGGAAATCGAATTCTCTAGCGACCTCTCGCTGCTGCAAAAACTCGCCTCGCAGGGCAAAAACTCATTCGCTGGTCTGCTGCAAGAAGGAGATTCAGTTTCCGAGCCGCTTTCGCTTATCAGCCTCCGGATGATTGGGGATTCCAAGGAGCCGCGCGTCGTTGTTCTTCGCGTGCCGGTCACCCCGGCATTCCTCAGAACCATTGCGCCGGATTTGGGCGTCATTCAGCTCAATCTCATGGAGAATTACGAAGGGACGGGGCCCCCGGGCGTCCTGTACTCGTCTGGTGACAAGAAATATCGCGTGGCGGAGCGCATCGTTGCCAGCAACCGCACACTCCAACCAGCGGTGTTCTGGCTCGATTCGCCGGTGAACGTCGTGTCTCGTCTCGACTCGGTTTATGTCGCGAAGGACGGAACGGTCGACCTGGCCCGGCCCTTGCTGGCAGTTTCCAATGCACGGCCATCGCGGTTGAACGCGCGAATCTTCGCCTCGCTCGGAGAACTCCGCAATACTTATGTCATCTTGTTCGTTCTTGTGGTGATCATTTTCCTTCTAATCGAAGCGGTGGCGTGGACTACCGGCATTGTATTGACGCGGCGCATTACGCGGGCGGTCGCCGATTTGTATAAAGCCACGCAGTTTGTCAAGACCGGAGACCTGTCTCATCGCATTCCCGTCGAGCGGCCGGACCAGCTTGGCGTTCTGGCCGAATCTTTCAATGATATGACGGGTTCGATCGACAAGCTCATCGAGGAGCGAGACAAGCACCAGCGCCTGGAGAACGAAATCTCCATCGCGCGCGAAGTCCAGAACCAGCTGTTCCCCAGCACACTGCCATCGGTTCCGGGGGTTGAAATCCAGGCCATCTGCAAAGCGGCGCGCTCGGTGAGCGGGGACTATTACGATTTCATCCAACTCAGCCCAACGCACGTGGCTATCGCCATCGCCGACATTTCCGGCAAGGGGATTTCCGCGGCGCTGCTCATGGCGAGCCTGCAAGCCGCCCTGCGCAGCCAGGCGCTGACCGAAGGCAGCGAAAGCCTAAGCACCGCCGAACTCGTGGCCAGGCTGAACAAACATCTGGTGCGCAATACGGGCGACGACCGCTTCGCCACCTTTTTTATCGCCGTCTACGACAGTGCCACGCGGACGCTGCGCTACACCAACGCCGGCCACCTTCCCTCGTTTCTGATTTGCAACGGCTCGTCGCATCTGTTGGACAAAGGTGGCATGGTGCTTGGCGTCCTCGAGGATTACTCCTACGAGCAAGGCGTGTTGCTGGTTGCGCCCGATTCACTGCTCATCGGTTACAGCGATGGTCTGGTCGAACCCGAAAACGTTTACGGGGAAGAATTCGGCATCGCGCGGCTCCGGGAGGCGGCTATCCGGTTGCAAAGCGCCAAACCGTTGATGGTTGCGGAATCGCTCATGGCCGCGGCGGAAGAGTGGGCGGGAACTCCCGAACAAGCCGATGATATGACCATCATTGTGACGCGCCTCCGGTAGTCCGCCTGCTGGGCCTACGTTATACTGAAAACCTCTTCAAGGGATTTGCCGGGGAAAAGCATGTCGCTTCGGAATCGTGTGGCGCTGGTGACCGGCGGGAGCCGGGGCATCGGCCGAGGGCTGGCGCTGCGGCTCGCGCAGGATGGTGCGCGCATTGCCATTGCCTATCGCTCGAATAAAGTGGCCGCACAGCAAACGCTCCGCCAGTTGCAGGCGGGTGGCGCGGATTGCGTTGCCGTCGAGACGGACATCACCGATTCGAATGGCTGCGATCGGCTGATCAAAACTGTCGCGGACCGCTACGGCCGCTTGGATATCGTGGTCAATAATGTCGGCGATTTCCGTTGGGGCATGCTCGGGGAATCCTCGTTGCCGGATTGGCAGAGCATCTTTGCCTCGAATCTTTTCACCGTTCTCTATATGAGCCGTGCCGCGCTGCCCCACATGAGGAGAGCGCGCTGGGGACGCATCATCAACATGGGCGCGGTGGGAGCGGAACGCGCGTTTGGGCAAGCGAAAATCTCGGCATACGCTGCGGCCAAGGCGGCCGTGGTTGCGCTTTCGCGCTCCTTGGCGCTTGAAGAGGCCAAGAATGGCATCACCGTGAACGTTGTAAACCCCTCCAGCATCGACGAAAATGAATTGACGCTCGAGGAGGCTCGCCGGATGCGCGACGCGCGTTTCCCGATTGGGCGCCCGCCCACGGTCGAAGACGTCGCCGCCGCCGTGGCTTTTTTTGCTTCGGAAGAGGCTGAATATGTCACCGGGCAGGTCGTCAATGTCAGCGGCGGCTGGATGCTCTGATCGTTTTGTGAACTTCCTATGAAAGCTCTCACCGCTGCCGAGATGCGCCAAGTGGACCTTTTAACAACGGAGCGCTACGGCATCCCCAGCCTGCAGCTCATGGAAAACGCGGGGACCCGATTTTTTGAGTTCCTTCGCTCTTCCTATGGCGACCTGGCCGCGAGTCACGCGGCCGTTCTTTGCGGCAAGGGGAATAACGGCGGCGATGGGTTCGTCGCGGCACGGCTTCTCCAAGAGAAGGGTCTGAAACCCGTCGTGTATCTTTTCTCGAGACAAGATGCCGTTCCGGGAGATGCGTCTGAAAACCTCGCGCGTCTCAAGAAGTCGGGAGCCAAAATTCAGGAAATTACTTCCTGCGAAAATTGGGAACAGGCACGCCGTGAAATCGCCAAATCGCGCCTGATCGTGGACGCTCTCCTCGGCACGGGCTTAAAGGGTAAGGTCGAGGGGCTCCTCGCTTCGGTCGTTGAAGACGTCAACAAGATTTCGCGCGATGCCACCTCTTTGTATCCGGAGGCAGTCGTTGCTCTGGATACTCCATCGGGCCTGCCTTCCGATGGGGAGTCCTCTGAGGGGCCCGTGGTTTGCGCCCACGCGACTGTCACCTTCACTGCTCCCAAGGTCGGTCAACTGGTTTCAGCTCGTTCGGCATGCTGCGGAAGACTTCACGTGAGGGAAATTGGATCGCCTTATGAACTAATCACCGAACTTGGCAAAAGCAAGGTCTCCTGGATCGAGCCGCGGGAATTCCTCGACCTTCCTCTGGTTCGTCACGTGGATTCGCATAAAGGCAACTACGGCCACCTCCTGCTGATCGCGGGATCGCTCGGCAAATCTGGCGCTGCCATTTTAGCTGGTCGTGGAGCGCTACGCTCCGGAGCAGGGTTGGTGACCGTCGCCAGTCCGGATGCTGTGCTTCCCATCATCGCGGCGTCTCAAGCCGAGTTTATGACTGAGCCACTGGTTTCCACGAAATGGGGCACGATCGCTGCGGCAAACGGGAACGCCAACCGCCTTCACGCTCTTACGCAGGGCAGGACCCTTCTAGCGATTGGGCCCGGGATTGGAACTCACGCGGAAACGCAGAAATTCATCACTTCCCTGGTTCGCCAGACCGAGTTGCCAGTCATTCTGGACGCGGATGGACTAAACGCATTTGCGGGACGAGGGCAGGATCTGGTCAAGCGAAAGACAAAGCACCTTGCCCTGACGCCACATCCTGGTGAGATGGCCCGGCTGCTCGGCCTGTCGAGCGCCACCGTGCAGGCAGACCGATTGGCAATCGCCTGGAAGGCAGCCAAAGCTTGGAAGGCACACATCATTCTTAAGGGATTTCACACGATTCTGGCCACACCGGACGGCCGCGCCTTCGTGAACACCACCGGAAGCCCTAGGATGGCCAAAGGCGGATCGGGCGACGTTCTGACCGGAATTCTTGCGGGAACGGTTTCCCAGCTTGGTAGGGAGAATTGGGAGTCGGCCTTGGCGCTCGGCGTCTATCTCCACGGCCGGGCAGGAGATGAAAAAGCCCCCCGACATGAAGAAATTACGCTTTTGGCTGGCGAAATAGCAGACACTCTCCCTTACACGTACGATCAGTTGCTCACGGAGTTGCGCGACCTTGCTTGAGCAGATGATCACGTACTCTGCCGAGGAAACCATACAATGGGGCAGGGAATTCGCCAAACGACTGAAAGCGCCGGTCTTAGTGCTCTTGACCGGCGATTTGGGCACCGGGAAAACGACTCTGACCAAGGGCCTGGTCTCCGGCCTTGGCGCCGCCAATGAAGACGACGTAACCAGCCCCACTTTCACGCTTGTTCACGTTTATGGCAAACAGGCCAAGGTCTACCATGCCGACCTCTACCGCATCGAGAGTTTTCACGACTTTGAAACACTTGGACTGGAGGACATGTTTGCGGTCCCGGCCGTCGCTATTCTGGAATGGTCGGAAAAGTTTCCGCTTCCCTCGCCCTGGCCGATGGTTCGGGTTCGACTGGAGCACCTGGGAGGCGATTCTCGCCGGATTTCCGTGTCGGATTCCGTCTGACTACCCGCGCCGGCCCCTGTCCGCTAACTATCTGGTTACGCCTGCACCCGGGACTGCTTGCCCGGCCCCGGTACGGCTGTTAGGTTGGAAGGAGCCCTGTGGCCGAAGCACATGCCCAGCGAACACACCATATTGAAGTCGTCCGAGACGCAGGGAATCGAGCTGAAAAGCTATAACGTCTCGATCCCCATGGGGACGCTGGCCATCGGCGTCGATAACATTCACCACGACGTTTTCCTGAGCCCCAAGTTTGTTCAGGCGGCTCGCGATTACCTGCTTGACCTCATCCGCCAGCACACGAGTTCCGCGCATTCTCTCGGCATGGAGCCGCGGCCCACTCGGGGGCTTGATTCCGCGGCGTTCCGCAAATTGCTGTCGGAGCTTCTGCAGAGTGCGCTAACTCAAGCCAAATACCACAAGAATATTGAAATCGATCTCCTTTTCCGTTTAAGCCTGCTGAAATTCCTGACTTCTGAAATCGGCAACCAGTTCGCCAATATTATCCTGGAAGGGAAGGAATGGATTCGCCAGCGCGGCGAACATTTCGAGCGCAGCCAGCAGGCGCACGTGATCAAGGCCCGCTTGTCGGAATTGCAGGCTTCACGGCGCCAGGTTGTCCGGCGCGTGGGCCAGCAGGTGGCCCAGATTCTTGCTGAAATCGAAGAGAACTCCATTGCCAAAACCCGCCGCGCCTTGTTCGGAGAAGATTTTGCTCCCTACTACGAACTATGTAAAAACCGCCTGATTTTTCTTGACGGAGGCAAAGACGATCTCTTTTTTCTTGAGAATTACGTGCTGCTCGGCAATTACGTCCGTGACCCGGACCGGTTCGAGGCCATGGACGCGCTCTTCCAGGAATTTCTGCGCGAGGCGGGAATCACCGTGGCTGATGATCCAGCCCATAAAGAGGCCGTCGAAACACATACGGCTCTGCGCGAGCGTGTTCAGGCCACTCGCAATGAAATTACTAATCTCGAGGAGCAGCGCGAGGCTACGAGAAAGCGCCTTGACCGCGGAGAAGGCTTCTTCAATAGGCTGCTGAGCTCGGACGATCCCGCCGACCTTAAGGCTTCTTTGCACGACATAGAAGGTCGGCTCAAACACCAGGAGCTCAAGCTCGAAGAGCTTGGTCCTCAGGTGGAAGATGCGCGACAAAAGCTGGATTTCTTTCGTAAAGGGAAAGCCTCAAGGCTTGGCGAGTATCTCGATGAGCCGGAAAACGCCCAGCGTTTGTTCGACCCGAAGGGCGGACCGGAATCCGCGCCTCTGCGCGCACAGCTCTTGACGCGGCTTCTTGACCGCCTCGAGCAGTACGAAATGCTGCTCCATGTCCTGGCCAGCTATGAAGTGCGTCCTATCGTTGATGAATACTGCCCGCCCTTGCATCTTCAGCAGCTTCGCCGAGCGCTGGTCTCCAAGGACGAACTGAAGCAAGTGGAACAAGTCATCAAGCAGGTCCCGGCCAAAAAATTGGCACTCAGAACCATTGAGGAGCTCTCCAGGAGAATCCAGCGCTACTCGCGCGAGGAAATGAAGGAAACCGTGTTGCGCTTTGCCGGCGACTTCTTTCGCTTGCACCGGGATCTTCGAGACGCCGAGCACCTGACAGCCAGCATGGAGCGCATCAACCTGGTCACGACGGAAAAGGCGCGCGAGCTCTCGCGCTTGAATAACCGGCTCTATGAATGCGTTCTTCAGGAAGAGGCCCGCCCGGCGCAGGACAATGTCATTTCTCACGTCATCATCAAGGCCGACGTCCGCGGTTCCACCCGCATGACTCAGGATCTTCTCTCTCGCGGACTGAACCCCGCTTCACATTTCAGCTTGAACTTGCATGAGCCGGTGAAGAAGCTGCTTGATCGTTACGATGCGAAGAAAGTGTTCATTGAAGGCGATGCCATCATTCTCGCCATTTTCGAGACCGAATCGTCTGCTGCTTACGCGCGTCCCGTCGCGAAAGCCTGCACCCTTTCCCGGCAGATTCTCGCGGTGTGCAATTCCTACAACGAAGGCGCTTCTTCGAGCGACCTACCCGCCCTTGAGCTTGGTTTGGGAGTGGCTTTTCAGGGGGACGCGCCCACCTATTGGGTAGACGGCGATTCGCGCATCATGATTTCCAAAGCGCTCAATCTCTCCGATCGCCTCTCCGGCTGCGCCAAGCTGGCCAAGCGCATGCTCGCCAAGCAGAAATCTCATTTCGCGGTGTTTCAATTCCTGAACACCATGGAAGGCGCTTCTGCCGAAGAGCTGGATGAATTCCTCGTTCGCTACAACATGAACGGCATCGAGCTCAACGAGGAAGGCTTCAAAAAGCTTTCCGAGGAAATCTCCCTCGACACTATCGAAACGAAGTTGGAAATGCCCTGGGGCAAGCAAAACGTGACGCTTTTTTACGGCGAAGTGCCTCAAGGTGAATCCGTCGAGCTTTTGGTCCTCCGCAAAGCCTTCGCGCGCCAGTTGCTTCCGGACGGAAAAGTAGGTCGCGCCACCGAGCATTGTTACTACGAAGTTTGCACTAGCCCGGTACTTTACGAGCTTGTTGCTGCTCTCATTCGCACCAGCCACGCTTCCGCGCTCGTCTCGCAGCGCGTTTGAGAGTTTGAGAGGGCCCGCCTTGAGCGCGCGCCGACACCTCCTCTATACTGCTCGCGGAGGCGCAAAGGGCCCGGTGGTCCTCATGGTCTTCAAAACCATAGCCCGTGTCCTTCGCGGATTCGGGGGTGGGTTCGACTCCCACACGCTTCCGCCATATCTATCTGACATGACGGTAGTTACAAAAAAACGAGGCGGCAAAAGGCGGCATTAAGGGATATGCATCCGGTTTTTGTGAGCAGTTCTCGCCGGCACGAGTGACAACCGGATCCAAAAATGCTTGAATTGGCTGTGATCCAAAGCTAAATCAAACTGTCTTCAAGGCTACAACCTCGGCCGAGATGCGCTTCCGACGACCTGCTTTCCGCGACTTGATTCCACGTGTTTCACTGGGAACCGGCAGCTAAAGACTCAGAGGAGCAACTTGTGCGGTTTCAGCGGCAAGACGAGGCGCGAAATGGCTTACTCGTACCTTAGCCCTATGACCGGGTCGACGCGCGTCGCGCGACGTGCGGGAACGACGCACGCAACTGCTGCTATCACGAGCAGGATCGCCGTGGCGAGGGAGAAGGTCACTGGGTCTAGCGCCTTGACACCATAGAGAAACTGTTGCACCAGGCGCGTGAGAGCCCACGAAGCCAGCAGCCCTACAACAGCACCCAGAAAAGCCAGCGTCAGGCCTTCTTTCAGAATTAGTCTCAGAATATTGTCCGGCATAGCTCCCAAAGACATGCGGATGGCGATTTCGCTTGTGCGGCGAGTCACGGAGTACGCGAGCACTCCGTAAATACCAATCGCCGCGAGAAGCAACGCCAGAAATCCCAAGCCGGCGGAAAGGCGCGCCATGGCGTTTTCCGTGGACAAGGTGGAGTCAATTCCTTCTTGCAAGGTGCCAACGTCCTGAATTGCAATCGTCGACGCAATTTCGGCGACGGCGCTTCGCACGCGGTTTTCCATGGCCTGCGGGTTGACCGCGGTCCTTACCTGGAAGGAAAAATCGCCGCTCGGCATCGGTATATAGACCGTCGGGCGGAAGTCGGCTTTCACGCTTTGGTACTTCACGTCGCCCACAATGCCCATAACTTCGAATGTTTTTTCCTCGTACTTGACATGAGCGCCCATCGCCGGCGCACCTTTCAGGTACTTGTTAGCGAAAGCGCGATTGATCCAAATTCCCAAGGAGTCTTTACGGCAGTCCTGAAGCGTAATGCTCCTGCCGCTTAGTACCGGGATCTTCATGGTTTCAAAATAGCCCGGACCGATTTCCAAAATCTGGGTTTCGAGTTCATTGCCTAGGTCAGGGTGCTCGACAAGGCTTACGCTCGTAGAACTAACGCCCCCGTACAGGAGCGGGAAACCTGACCAAGTGACGCTTTCGATTCCAGGCAACGCCGCGAGGCGGCTTCGGATTTCTCGGCCGAGGGCAGGAATTCTTTCCGTGAGATGGAGAAAAGAAGAAGATGGTCGGTGCGAAAACCCGGGTCGAGCGTTTCGAGCGTAATCAGTGTGCGGACAAAGAGGCCGGCGCCTATGACCAAGACGAGAGCCACGGCCATCTCGAGAGTGACGAGTGTACGGCCTAATCGGCTGCGCCCTTCACACGGTGATGCGTTGGTGCCCGCGATTTTGAGCGTCGAACCCAGCGTAACGCGCGTGCTCGTCAGCGCCGGAACGAGTCCAAACAGAATAGCCGCTACGACAGCGACGGCCGCCGAGAAGCCGAGTACAACATAGTTCGGCCGAATAGTGGCAAGAAACGCGGCCGGAGCCTTCGAAGAAAAAAGGACGTAAACAAGGCCGCGCGTAGCCCAATAGGAGACGAGAACTCCGGCCGCGCAGCCGAGAAACGCAAGCAGCATGCTCTCCGTAAGCAATTGAGAGAGCAAACGTGGCCGGCTGGCCCCAAGCGCCAGGCGAACGGCGATTTCCTTGCGACGGGCCTCGGCTCGCGCGAGCAGCAGGTTCGCAATGTTGGCGCAGGCGATGAGCAGAACCAGACCTGCAGCCGCCATCAAGACGAAGAGCTGCGTCGAGTATTGCAGACGAAGTGATGCCAAGCCACGTTCCGCGCTGGTAAATGTAATCCCGAGATCAGTATCGATAGCCTGGTTCGGATGGTCTGGATTGGGTTTCGTGGAAGCGGCCACAGCGCTGGCCTCACTCGTCAATGAGGCGCGGAACATCACTTCCGCTTCGACTCGCGCGCGTTCGGCGGGAACGCCCGGCTTCAGCCTGCCAACGAGATAGAGCCAGATGGATCTGGCCTCGAACTTGTCAAACCTGTCTTTGACCAACGAATCCCGCGCGTGAAGAGGTATCCAAAAATTCGCGCGACTGCCGGGTGCGAGTCCGTAAAACTCCGGTGGAGCAATTCCAGCGATCGTAAAGGGAACCCCGTTAAGGAGCACCGAGCGACCCACTACATTTGGGTCGCTGTTAAACTGCATCTGCCAGTAATGAAAATCCAGAACAATGGCAGCGGTCGCTGCCGCAGAGTCGTCAGCAGAGGTGAGCATGCGGCCACAGGCAGGTCGCACCTGCAAGACGGAGAAAAAGTCGCCGTTCACGTACTGGCCGTTTGCGCGCGTCGCTTGGCCATTCCAATCCACCTGCACGCCGACCCCACCCCCGTAAGCGGCGATTCCTTGGAGGGACTGCGAGTGCGTGCGGAAGTTGTCGTAATCAGGGAACGAAAAAGAGCAGTTTGAGCTGTGGGAAGCGGGGTTCACCATGTCGCAGCCGCCGTAGGAATGGGAGCTGCTCCAGACATATGGTCCTTGGGTATGAGCGACCCAATGAAACAGTACGAGCTCTTGCGGATGGCTAACAG
>QHYH01000097.1:0-3549 GCA_003223215.1 Acidobacteriota bacterium | reverse complement strand
GTGTTGAGGATCGTGACAATGGAGGTGTGGGCGCCGATCGCGAGCGCGAGAGTGAGGATCGCGACGGCGGTGAAACCTGGGGACTTCCGCAGTATTCGGAGCGCGAAACGCAAATCTTGCGATAGTGCTTCAAGCAACCCTGAGGCACGCATGTAACTCATCCTGCCATCAAATCCGTGCATTTGCTCTTAGAGACTACTACATTTCTGCAGCGAACGACCTGGCTGAACTGGCTCCATGGTTGCCTATTTGCCTGAATTAGCGGGCAACACGGAAGCCACGAAAGTGTCGAGCAGATCTGACACGTTTGAGCTAATCCCACGATGAGGTGGGAAGGTCAAGTCAGACCATTATCGCTAAGAGGCTGATACGTCCCCATGTTCTAATTAACGCGGTAAGTGGTACAGTAGGTAATAGATGGATCGACCGAACTCCATGATAAAGTTCCCTCAACAATTATGCGCGGCGTTCTTTTACTCGCTGTACTCAGCATAAAGAGCAGCTACTCTCGGGAAGAAGAAACCCCCTTGGAAAGTGCGAACGATATTCCCGATACTCTTCAATGGTGGTTTGGAGAAAGCGGGTGCTGGCGAATACGCACTTATGCCTTAGACCATGACGTCCATGCATTTCAGATAGGAAATTCTCCGCAGACAACGGTGGAACTTGCCAAGAAAAACAATCAGGACAATTACGGAGACGTAATCGCAACGCAGCATCTCATCCATTTTGTGGATTGTTCCAAACGGTGGGAGTTGGAAGCTGAATTTGGGCGTATTGGTTTGGTGCCCCGACTCCAATTTGACCTCAGCCGGTTCGCATTCTGGAAGCCAGATGACGCGGTGTATCTGACCAAGTCCTCACCGAAGTAGCAGTGCCCGTCACCCTCCCATAAAAGAACGGAGAAGTGCCTGATTAACGCTAGTGCTCTATCGGAGGCGCGTTTTCACAAAAGCGTGAAGTCCGGGCGAGGTGCTCCGCGCGCGTTCGATAGAGCCGTTTGAAGGTGGGCGCTGGCGGTTGCGGCGGATGCGGGCTAGTGGTTGCACCGATCTAACGGCTATGGGAATTGAATCTTTTTTCGTTTGCAACCTATTGATTTTGCTTGGCTTAGGAAAATCAGAGGAAACCGAAAATCGCAGTTAAAAGCTCTACCTTGCAGCATGACGTAAGGAGCATAGCACGCGAAGCGTCCGTCGCGCCAGCGACTACGTTCAAACGCGGAAATCGTCCACTTGAAGTTCTAGAACTTGACTTGTCCGGTTTGGCGTGCCGGCTCAGACGGTCGATGCGACACCATCCAATGCGTTGATTCGACAATGCTTCCCCGGGAGAAGTAATCTGTTTGACCGTCCTCGGTCAAAACCTAGCCAGGGTAGTGTTCCGGCTGATCTAACCCTAGCGAGCGATTTAGCCTTTGTTTTCAATGCAAGTCGGGTTCGACTTGAGTGTTGCGTCGACCCATTGAAACTTACCAATCAAGTGGAATTACTTCCGAGTTGCCCGTGATTCGCGAACAATCGCCCAGAAGACGCGGAACGTACCCCGCGTCTCGCCGACTTCTTGTTCCCAACCAATCTTGACAGTTGGCCGTTACCCGCAAGTTACAGATAAGAAGGGCATTTATCGGCCTCCAGCCCAGCCGGAAAAGCCCTAGGAGCTACATTCTCGTCGGACGAATTTCCGAGAGGCAGGTCAAAGCCCCTGCTCCAGAACTGGTCTTCAGCACAGTAGAATCTCCACTCGCCAGGTGACTACGATTCCTTTACCAAGCCCACCGGGGTCCTCGCTTTTCACCGCTCCCCAAATCGCGAATTGCGGCCGCAACAAGCTGTACTGGATATCAGAAGACATGGAGGAAAAATGAAGAAACACTGGCTTGAGACAAGACTCGGCCCCGGCAAAGATTTACCTGGAGAACGTTCGAGATTCCTCGCGCCACGATAAAAGCGCTGTCCGTAGAAGTGGCGGCACTCGGGAGGAGACCATGAAATCGGGCTATCTTGAACAGCTAAAATCTGATATCGCAGCACGTTTCGAAATGGATCTTCGCAAACCAAGGGCTAAAGCAGTGAAGCCAACCATGGAAGAGGACACGGCGTTGGAACAGCAGAAACAGGATCATTTCGCTAGGCTCCTGATGGCGGAGGCAGTACGTCAGCTTAAGTAGGTTCCAAGAACGGTGCTCCTTGTCGATGCTAACATCATGCGTCGACCGGATAGCCGAGAGCGACTGCACTAAGTCCTTTTAGGGCCTTCGGCCCGCGAAACCTTATGAAAGTCGTGTCTGTAACCGCTTTGTTTTCAGCACGGGGACCTCTCTTTTCGACTCTGGCGAAACTCAGATGCGCGAGATTCCCAAGCGGCTTTACGGCCGCGCATTGAAGGCGCAGCTCCTGTTTGGTCTTTTTTCGTCCCAGCTTCTTCGGCTGGACGCGCACTCTGTTGCCCATCAAGTCCGGTACTCTCGTGGCTCTCGATCTTCACTGTGCTCCTCTCTGGCAAATACCTAAACTTTAGATTCGATCTCAACCCGTACTCCACATTCCTCCAGCCGGTCCACCAGGTCGCGCACGCTCGTCGCCGGATTTCCATAGACGCTGCCTCCAATTGGAACTTGGCGGTTGGCGCTCCCGGAGCTACACTCCGTACGGATACGGCACTGAGGTGAGGCGAGGGGAGTGCTGGGGTGAGCAGTTTTGTAACGGTTGTAACGGTTGTCTCGGTAAGAGCGGTCGCAACACCATTGTTTACAGGACTTTAGGGTGATGGGTTAATTTTCGATCCCCACCGCCCCTACCAAATCCTCAATGTTTTGACGGGTTTCTTCTGCCTATGGCCAGCGTATCGTGTTCCGCGGACTTTACTGCACAACAAGAGCATTCTCAAGCGAATAGGTTTGACCATCCGGATTGGTCAAGCTGATTGCTGTGGCTCCCGCCACCAAGTTCGGCACCGTGCAGGACAACGTTTCACTATTGACAACGCTGCAAATGGCAGCCTTGCCCCCAATTGTTGCCGTTATGCCACCAACGAACCCACTGCCACGCAGTTGAATCATCCCTCCGACCGATGCGTTCGCCGGCGACACGGGCCCCACTGCGAGAGGTACTACACTCAGCTCGAAGTAACCAACCCCATTTTGCAGCGCGCCCAAAATCTTTGAACCCGATGGGTCGATGGCCAGCGGCTGCGGCCCACCGATAATCGGGATAGGAGGTCCGTTCCCGCTGCTCCTGTTTTGCACCGCCAACTGCACCTGCAACCGTCCGTTGCGCGTGTCTGAGACCGCGATGTGGCTTCCGTCGGTTCCTGTCGAATACAACAAGCTTCCCGTATCATTTAACCGTGCATCAAAGCCAGGCTGCACGATGGGCACCGATGGCAAGAGCCGTTGGTCCAGTGTTCCCTGCGCAAGAGCTGTTATTCCTCCGTCCCCATCAACCGCCGCTAACCCGCTGACCCACGGCGTGTCGCCTACGATTACGGGTCCGGCAAATGTATCGGATGCCGCGTTGTAACTCCAAATGTATTCGGGTCCAGAAGGTT
>QHYH01000059.1 GCA_003223215.1 Acidobacteriota bacterium | reverse complement strand
CCGCTGCCGTTGGTGCAAACACCACATTCAAGGTGGCCGTCTGGCCCGGCGCCAGGGTGGTGTTGGCGCTGACTCCGCTTGCGCCGTAACCCGCGCCCGCGGTGTTTACCCCCGATATAGTCACATTCGAATTCCCGTTGTTGCTCAGCGTAACCGCCAACAAGCTACTGTTCCCAACGCTCACATTTCCAAAACTGACACTGGTTGGGCTTGGCGACAGGATCCTTGACCCTGCTGACTGTATGTTGGCGGTTGTATAGGCGGCACAACCGGACAAACTAACACACGTCAGGGTGCTTGCAAGGGACAGCATCAGTAAGGCTAAAGGCCGAGGATACAAATACTTGCGGCCTGACCGGGGATATGGAAAACCGGTCTTTCTCGGTTTCATTCATCTTCCAATGTCTGAGGCAGCCCTGAGGGCTGCTCTAGCTGATTGCTACCTTTTTACCCAACTCCCGCTCAGGTTACGGTAGGAGCAAAAACCGTCTGGAACCACTGCCGTGAAGTTCAGTTTTGGGTCAGGTACAGGCCTTGCCCCGCTTGTAGGCCCATGACTTACAGTAATTTGCCCTAGCCTGGGCCCGCGGGAACGCCTTCGGGGATCCGAAATGTTGGGATAACAGACTTTGCGTGGCCCAGATCGGCGCTCTCCGGAACAGGAGGGGCCAGTGCCCCTGAAAGTAGGCGGGCCTTTGGGCTCGCCATCGCCTGTTGGAGCCAGCCGCACCTCGATCACAAAGAGATCACTCGCCCGGCCAAGGGGCGTTCACGGGGTCGTTCGAGATTCAAGCCTGTCAAATAAGGCATGAAGGGTCCCTGAGCGATACAGCATCGCTCCAAGGGCCGTCCCGAGAGTGTTCGTCAAAATATCAGTCGTGCCGGAGTCCCGCATCGGGATATACCACTGTAGGACCTCGATCGTTAGGCTAAAGACGGCGCCAAGAACAATAGTTGCGAGCACCGTTCTTCTGCTCGCTCGCCCCCAAGAGAAGTACATACAAAAGAAGAACCCAAAAGGCACGAATCCGGAGACGTTGATGAAAACGTCCCGAAGATAGGGCCTGCTGAAAGAGAATTCTGTCCATGGAGCTTTCAGAAACGGCTTGAATGGGATGCGGAAGCTCTCCGGAATCACGAGATCAGACCCGGACGTGATCTGATTATGCACGATATTCCCTGGCCGCTCTCGAAAGACATACAATCCCGCCGGCTGGTCATTCTTGAGGACTTCCGGCCGCCCGTGAAGCCAAGCCTGATAATGTTCCGACACCTCGCCTGGCGTAAGTTCCCCACCGAACAGGGCCATGCCCAAAAACTCTCCACGCCAAGAGTCGTATACGTCCGGAGCGCTGCCGACAATGAGCTGGCCAGAAAGATCCTTCGCCGTGACCCTAAACGTGGAAGATTTCTTGGTGGGAACTCCGTCCACGTAAACGGTCGTACCATGGGCGCCGGAGCTGATGGCAATGAAGCTTCGCCGACGGGCTTGAAAGGCATGCAAGACCCACAAAGCCGCCAACGTGGAGTGACGGCTGCTGGCAAACGGCTCCTCCAGAACCACCAAGGCATCGCCGGCTTGGCGAAGGCGGAATTGGTCCGGATTTGCACTGGAGGAGACTGCCAGGAGAGCCGTCGAATATTTTTCCTGAGAGGGTTCAAGCCATATCTCCAGACTGACGCCGGCGGACGTGCCGGAATCGGGAAGTTCGAGTTTTTTTGAACTCAAAACGATTCCCGCTCCGCCAAAGCGCAGGCCATCCTCATTTCCTAGCCAGGTCACACGATTCTTAGGGTGCAGAAGGAACGGCCAAAATGCGGCCACGAGCATGACGCCAAAAATAAGGAGACACAGGAACGCAAGGGTTTTTTTCTCCCCCACTGTTCGGAATCCCGAGAGGCTCATTGGTCAGAAACAACTCATGGTCTTGGCGGAGAGATGCAAATGGTAGCGAACCAGGTTGCGGGCATTCAAGGCATCAAGCCCCTGACACTCATGAATGACCCTCGGCCGAGCACGACACGCCCGAAGGCCCAGCGGTGCCACCAGAATCGCCGTTCGCAGCGTCCCAGGCCTTGCGCGTCAACTGCTGGATAGCCTCCAGTTTTTTCTTCGCCAGCAATTTATTCACTGCAGGCAGTTCCTTTGCGACCAGACTGTCGAATTCGGTTTCCACGTCCCCCAATTCTTTCTTGAGCGAGTCAATGCGCGCGACCTGGTAGTCGGCAGGACGTCCTTCGTAAAACACGAAATTGCCGTAAAGTGCGGTCGTCTTTTCGCGAATGCGCTCTTCGCCGGTAACGGCACCGCCTTCTTTGGTGGCCACAATCTTCTTGCGCAGCTCATCGACCTTTTGAGAGAGACCCTCGAGCTGCTTCGCGAATGCCGCATCGTTTTTCACTCTGGCACTGCGATCGGCCAAAGCATCACGGACGCCGTTGATGCGGTCGACGGCAAAGCTCATGTCGCCAAGCAAACGGTAAACGCGCATTGCCGCGTCGAGCTCCGCCTGGCGATCTTCGAGGTTGAATTTCGCGCGAGGATCGAGCGTGACAACGAGCTGCGTCCGATACGTCTCCGTGCCTCTGGTCATCTTCACCGTGTAGGTGCCCGGCATAACTCGCGGACCTTGCGCCGCTTCAAACGCGGCAGTGGCTGCGGGCGCAACACGCGGGGCCTTGAGCCGCATGGGCCATCCCACCCGGCTGATGCCGCGACGGCTGTTCGGCGGAAGAGTGTCTACGAGCTTGCCTTGCGCGTCGAAGATCTCCAGTTTCATTTTTCCAAAAATGTGACGCTTTTTCTGATAGTAGGTAATTACGGCGGCATCCGGTGGATTCGGCCCCGTGAAGACCGCGCTTCCGTCCGCCCAGCCGCCGTTGGTCTCGAGTCTTTGCTGGGCAGGCTTGGCCGAAAGGAATGCCGCCTCTTGCCCCATCACCTCCGGAGTCAGCTTGCGAAGCGGTGTGATGTCGTCCACGATCCAAATGCCGCGTCCATGAGTCGCCAGCACGAGGTCCGATTCGCGCGGATGCACCACGATGTCGCGGACGGCTACGGATGGAAACTCATGGCCCTTGTACTGCGCCCAGTGCTTTCCGCTATCCAAGGAAATCCACAGGCCAAATTCTGTGCCGAGATAGAGGAGATTCCCGGCAACGGGATCCTCTTTGATCACGTGCGCATAGCCGCGAACGCCGCTATCGGCTGCGACCATGGACGTCCAGGTCTTGCCGTAATCGGTTGTTTTGTAGACGTGCGGCTCCATGTCCCCAAAGGTATGGCGGTCGAAGGCGGCATAAGCGGTGGCCGCATCATAGAGCCCCGCCTCGACCCAGGAAACCCAGGAGAATTTCGGCAAGCTCGGCACATTCGCAGCGACATTCGACCAGGATTTCCCGCCATCCCGGGTAAGCTGAAGATTGCCGTCATCGGTGCCCACCCAGACGGTTTGTCCGTCGCGCGGCGATTCGCTGATCGAATAGATGGTCGTATGCATCTCGGCGTAGGAATTGTCCACGGTGACGCCGCCCGATTCTTCCTGCTTCTGCTTCTCGGGATCGTTGGTGGTCAGGTCGGGCGAAATGCGGTCCCAGGTTTGGCCGTGGTCGCGCGAGCGGAACAAAAACTGGGCTCCGATATAAATCGTTCCCTTTTCGTTGGGGCTTAAGTGGATTGGCGCGTTCCAGTTGAACCGCAGCTTCCCTTCCCCGTAGTTAGGCTCGGGCCTGATGGGCCGGCCTTCGAGCGTGTTGAGGTTCACGCGGGCGACGTAACCGCCTTGCGATTCTATATAGACGTAGTTGGGATCGGTAGGATCGCCAAAGGCCCAGAAGCCATCTCCGCCACCGAGGTTTTCCCAGCGGCTGTTGGAAATTCCGCCCGGGTATTGCGAATCGCCCTTCCAGACGCTGTTATCCTGCAGCCCGCCGAAGACATGATAGGGATCGGCGTTGTCCACGCTCACGTGATAGAACTGCGAAATCGGGAGGTTATTGCCCTTCCACCAAGTATTGCCTCCATCGTAAGAGAACCACAGCCCGCCATCGTCACCGGCGATGAGATGATCCGTGTTGTCGGGATTCACCCACACGACGTGAAAATCCCCATGGGCGGCGTTGCCAACGCCGCTAAAGCTCTTCCCGCCGTCCTCGCTCATAATCAAGGTTAGATCGGGTTTGTAAATTTTATTCTCGTTTTTCGGGTCGACGATTAGATTCGCAAAGTAGAAAGGGCGCCACACCATCCAGTTGCTGCGGTCGCCTTCGTGCCAGGTTTTTCCACCGTCATCGGAACGGAACAGCGCACTTCGTGTCGTTTCGATCATGGCGTAGACCACGTCTGGTTTTGAAGGAGCAATGGCGACAGCGATGCGTCCCCAGGGTTTTGCCGGGAGTCCTTTGCCGCTCTGTTCATCGAGTTCCTGCCAGGTTCGACCGCCATCGGTCGTTTTGAAGAAACCGCTGCCGCTTGGCGATGTTGGGCTTTCGCCTCCGGACCGGAAAGTCCAGCCTTTCCGGCGAAAATCCCACATGCCCGCGAAGAGAACCTTCGGGTCCCCGGAATTCATCGAGATCATCGAGCAACCCGTCGACGGATTCGGACCTTTCAGGATTTTGTTCCAGGTTTTGCCGCCGTCGGTGGTTTTGTAGACGCCGCGATCTTCGCTGTCGCTCCAGAGCTTGCCCGGCACGCACACGTAAACTGTATCGCTGTCTTTCGGGTCGACCAGAATCCTGGAAATGCGCTCGGCATTGGGCAATCCCATGTTGTGCCAACTGTCACCGCCGTCGGTTGATTTGTAGATGCCGTCGCCTACCGAAACGCTGTTGCGCGTCCAGGCTTCGCCGGTGCCTACCCAAATCGTCTTGGGCGATTGCGGGTCAACGGTGATAGCACCAATGGATTCGACCGGTTCCTTGTCGAATACAGGCTTGAACGTCGTGCCGCCATTGGTGGATTTCCAGACGCCGCCGCTGGCCGCTCCGACATACACCGTCAGCCGGCCATTCTCTTTGACCGCAGCGATTGCCGCCACGCGCCCGCTCATCGCGGCCGAGCCAATGTTCCGCGCGCCCAGGCCGGAAATGGTATCTGAATCGACTTTAGCTTCCTGCGCCAGCGCGCGATCCGCGAAAAGCGGCGCACCGGCAACCAACACCATCACAGCAACAAGACAGCGAATTGACTTGTTCATGTCGTTATCCTCGGCGATCTGGTAACGGAACGGCATCCTCTTATTAAGACAAATCGTGGGAAATTCTCGGTGCAGCAGATTATTTTCCAGCCGCGGGTTTCTTTGCTTCCGGTTTCGTCGCAGGCATGGTGAAAAGCGAGTCGTCCAGGTCCACGTTCTGTTCGATCTTTTCGACGGAAAACTGCTGGCGCGAGGAACTTCCCTTTTGCGCCTGTTCCACCGCAAACGGGTAATAGATTCCATTCACCTGCTCGTAGTCTCCGTAATAAAGCTCTGATTCCTGGAGGGCGCCGCGGATGGTGGTCTGAATCTCCACTTTCAGCTCGAGATAGGAATCCGTATCCAGATAGTAGTAGCGAATGTCCCCATTTTTCATGCTGAGTTTGATCTTGTAACAATCGGTTCCTTCCATGGAATCGTGGCCGAGCAACTCTGCCACGTGCCCTTTTTCTTTGTAGTCCACCAGCGGGCCATCCATGTCCCCATCCACGATCAAGCTTTTCATGTCATCTTGCGACATGAGGTCCGGATCTTTGCGTCCGCTGAAGGGCGAAATCTGCCAGCCGGTCTTCCCGTCGTATGCCTGGATTTGCGCCATGCTCTGGACGATGAACTCTTCTCGCACCTTGCCAGGGCGCTTGTTTTCTTGCCGAAACTCCGCGCGAAACGAGCCGTCGCTGAACTTCACGGTGGTGCGCAAAGTGCGAATGGCTTTCAGCTTTTCCAGTCCTCCGCGGGCTTGGATATTCTGTACAATGATTTCATCCACGGTCTCGGCACGCGCGCCAGCCCCGATCAGCGCAAATGCGGCAAGCCCGGGCAGGAGAACCCGGCAAGCTTCGACGAATTTCGCCCCAACAGCCGCGCGGATGTCTGTTTTCATGCGTTCCTCCAAGAAGGTCGCTGCTCACCCAGCATTAAAATGGAAAGACTCGGACTACACCCTTGTTAATAAGGACGCAACCAGAACCACTTAGTTAGCAGACTTTCCCTCCGGTGCCAAGAGAATTCACCACGGCGGGCCTCAAGCGGTGGCATGGCAGTGATGGCTACAACATGCTTTGTCTAGAATTCCAGATGCAGTCGCAGCGAAGGCACGAGCACTGGCCCGCGATCCTGGTTATAGCCCGGATTGTTGATGTGCTGGAGGCCAGGAGCGATATAGATTCCACGCCACACGTGGGCAGTATAGTAGGTTTCCACGATGTTTTCGCGGCCATAGCGAAGCGCACCGTCACCGAGCAGGAAACCCAGCCCGCCATCGGCGAGATAAACCTGATGGTCCTTGCAAATTCCATTGGTGACCACCGCCGCGCCCGCACAGTCGAACCGGCGATGCCATAATGCGCCGTTAGCGCCCAAGCCTCCGGCGAAACTCTGGTCGACTTCCGAATAAGCAAAGGACTCGGTTTTGCCGTTATCCCATCCGAAACGGGCGAAAGCGGTAAGGTTTCGCGCGAGATTCTGCTCCAGGTTGATGCCGAAACCGTACTTGCGCGTGATATGCCACGGGTGATTCGTTATGTCCGGTCTGGGAACAAGGCCTTGCTCGCATTGCGCAATGGCCTCGCGGTAAATGCCCATGTTTGCGTAATTCGTGAAAGCCAGTAAGCGGACGACGCCGGGCTTGTTGGGGATCAGACCGTGGCGCAATTCATATTCGAAGCTCTCCGCATGGGCCTGCCAGGGCTTCCACACCAGGTCGATTCCATTGGCTACCTTCGGCATCAAGGCCTCGGCGAAACGCAACCCCCAATTACGATCTTCGTAGTCGGCAGTGACTCCGACCGTGTAGCCGCGCGTATCGGCGGCGTAATCGTAGGCACCCTTGTTGTCGACGGTCCAATTCGTAAACTGAAAATGGGTATCTGAACCCACGGAATTCTGGTCGAAGAAATCCACCATGCTGAATTTTCCAAAGCGGATTTCCAGGCGCCGACGGGGAAGCACCTTGAATAGGGATAACGCATTGCGGTCGTTTAGGACCTTGTCCGTGCTCAAGGCGAACACTTTGTGGACGATTCCCCTGGCAAGATAGGGGGCCTTGCTGAGCAAGGGGTTGCGCACAATATCCAGATCGGTATTGCCCGCGAGACCTAGCCCCAGTTTACGAGTTAGCGCAATCCTTTCCGCGTAAGTCTTTTTAGTGCAGGCACTTACTCGCACGCATTGCTATGCCCTAAATATCTGCTTCTAATATCGCATGTTTCGCCAATAAGATTGACTTTTTTCGCTTGACTTTCGCCATTACTATGCCCTAAATATAAAGGACCCTAAACCTGACGCCACATGCAAAGACTCGAAGCCAAGTCCATCCATGGCCGCACCTATTATTACCTCTCTCAGTGGGGGT
>QHYH01000058.1 GCA_003223215.1 Acidobacteriota bacterium | reverse complement strand
CAAGAGCCGGATGCGGGAAACCCGCCTGTCCGGATCCGTGGAGGGGGTTGTGAGCAATCATGATCCCTACTCCGACTAAGACATCTCGAGGACCAGCCCGATGGCCGATGAAAGGCGCTTCCATTGCGCTTGCTCTTGGCGCATGTATTTCACGCCGTCCGGAGTCAGCGAATAGAATTTGGCGCGGCGATTGTTTTCCGATTCGCCCCATTTGGCGCGAATCCACCCTTGTTGCTCGAGGCGATGCAGCGCGGGATAAAGCGCACCTTGATGGACCTGCAAGACTTCGTTCGAAACCTGACGAATGCGTTGCGCGATGCCCCAGCCGTGCATGGGCTGGAGCGCGGACGTCCTCAGAATCAAGAGGTCGAGGGTGCCTTGGACCAGGTCGGTTGGCTTGGCCATCTCGGATCTCCTGTCGATAAATGACAGGGCGTCTCAACGAATTAGAAATGCAGAAATTCATTGTAAAAGCTCTGGCCGATATTCCGGCCGACACAGTGATCGATGGTGAGCTCTCGACAACTTCGGAATGTTAAGGACGGTCCTTGTCGTCGTACTCTTCCGGCACGTCGTCTTGCGTCACTTCGTGCGTGCGCACTTCGCCTTGGTCCGGGTCCGGAGCGTTTTCCACTCCGCTCACTATCCCCGCTTCGAACGTTTGTCCTTCCTCCAGCAATTCGTCCGGGCTTTCAGAGTCGGCGCCCTCAACCACGGAAACGCCGCCAAAATCCCCGCCGCTCTCTCCCGCGGCCGCCGCGCGCGCGCGACGCTTCAACTGCACGGTCTCCACGCTCTGGCTGCCCACCACGACCTGCGTCTGGCGAGCGGGTCTCCTGCGCGCCGCCGGCTTGCGCGCCGCTTTCTGCTTTGGTGCCTTCTTCTTCGCGCTCAACTTCGTTTTGGCTGTAACTTTTTTCGCGCCCCGCTTTGCTTTCTTTTGCTTCGCGTTCTTCACCATATCTGTACCCTCCGCCGCCGCAAGTCTACCACCAGCCCCCGCTCCGGTCATTCGAACACAAGACGCAAAAGACGCAGCCCGTGCCAGTAAAGAGGTGCAAACGGGCTTCGCATGTACAAACGGACCTGGTGTGGAATCGTGCGGATGTGCCGCGTTCGCACGCGAAAAATCTCAGTTCATCTTCGCGCTTCCAGTTTCTCCAGGTCCACAAATTCCACCTTCCACGGAGCAGCCCCCGCATTCAGCCGCGCCACGGCGGCCGGCAGTTCGAATCGCCGCGGTCCCGCGCAGCTGATCGAACGGCGGGCGCTGTTGAACTCTCTGGTTGCGGTGAAGGACAAGCGAATTAGGATTTGGGGACTATATCGAGGCCGCGCCTCCTGCGCCCGGAAATCCCCGTGGTTCGCCAAAATGATATCGCAGACGAAAAGCTTAACAATCAGCGACATCGAGATCGGCGCTCACTGATGAGAGGGTTACGAAGAACCAAGGCACGTAACATTACATGGGCCTTGGCGAATGATAGCTGGGCCAGATGGAATTTTCGGTAGACACAAGTAGATCGCCATATTTTTCAACGACCTCGTAACCCTCTGCCTAGATACCTTCGTATAACTGGGGCAACGGTCTGCCTGCTGATATTATTCTTCCTGCAGTATGCGGAATCGAACCATTCCGCTAGCCCTTTAGGGTCACTATAAGGTCCTCTGCTGGTATTGCAACGGCCACAACACAGAGCGATGTTCCACACTTTTGGATGCTTGACGGAGTAATCGTCCATATGCTCCCAACTTGCCAGATTGTTGCGGCTCCGCGCTTGTTAGCGATCATGTAAAAACGTATTTTTTGGAGCCGGCCAACATCCCCTAACTGCCCCGCCAACCGAGGCCGGAGGGAAAACCGGCCAGAGCGCCTGATGAGTGAGAGCGGAGTCAACTGAGTCGACAAACTCCACCGCACACACGAAGATACGCGAAGACGCGGATGATGTGTGGAGGGATGATGCTGGTCCTTATCTCTGAAGTGATAAGCAATTCAAATGCCGTGATCCGGCAGGACTTCAGAAAACTACGTTTTCAGATGATCGATGACAGCCTCCAACCCTAAATCTCAGCTTACAGTTCGCGCAGGACTTGTCTCTCCGCGCTGCATGTCTCACAACTCGGTCCGGAATCTCGTACCTCGTTGCATTTCTCAGGACCCAGGATGAAATTCCCCACCTATTTGTCATCGCTAGTCCTTCTAGTCCACCTCTCCGCGCTCGTTGTTCATCGGGCACTGATTGTTGGGATTTGCTTCCGACGCGCCGCCCGGTTGCCGCTACCACCGAAGAAGCAGGCCAGGCCGAACAGGTAGCCGAAGTTGTACCAAGCACCGTTGTTGTGGACCTCGTAGATACTGAGGTTGCTTTTGAACAGCGAGGCCACAAATACGAACGGCGCAATAAAGCCCTGCCAGAGCCCAAGCCAGAAGCCTGCAACCACGTTGTGTTCGCTCGCCGTTCCTTTCGACTGGTTAGGTCCCGGAGCACATCCAGCCAGAATGACCAGCAGCAGGACAAGCACAAGCAAAGTCAAAGAGGATTTCATCGCGATTGCTCCCTTGCCTATGGTTACGAAGCATGGGCATGAAAAGTCTCAGAATGACCGCCAGATACCGCCTACCCGTTTTTAGCTGGGCGATTCGGCGGAATGTACTGGGACCGAAATTGTCCGGTTTGTGGCGAACGTGGAAACTGGCAATGCATCTGGCACTGGCTCGGGCGAGCGTTCCAAATTGACGGGAATGCTGTTATCGGGGAGTAGGGTCTGTAGCCGTGAGTGTCGTTGTGACAGTTTCCGAATCAGCTGTGCCGACAACTTCCGACGAAACCGAGGAATCGTGCGCTGCAAGGTGCAAAAGTTCGGCATGAGCGGTGGCAGTATATGTTCCGGGCTGCAATTGTACGCGAGGAGAGGCATGCACTTTCATGCTCTGGTTCGGAGCAACCCAGAGGAAGCTGTGAGGGTCGTTGATACGGCCGTAGAGTTCCGCACTGGTCGAAACGATTTGAATCTTGACTGGACGGCCCGACGCTTTGTCCTTGAAGTACGCATCCTTGACCGCGTCTGAAGTGAACCATAAAGTCAAAAGATATGCCGACGGCCCATCACTTTCCTTGATAGATGACGGTAACAAGATTACGTCGTCTCCTATGTTGGTGATCACGAAATCGACGAGGGTAGTTCCGTCTGGTTGCAGCGGTCCGCTTGGAATCCGGAGTTCAAGCCGAATGGGCAGATGGGTGGAGTTGCCCGGACTAACTGAGCTTGGGAATGGGCCGCGCCCTCGTGCAGGTGGAGAGGGCTGTTTCGAGGCGTCTATTGTCAGTTGGTCTTGCGCGAGTCCAACAAGAATCAGACCTGGACTGAGCAGCACGACCAAGGGCACGAGTAGTTTCAATCGGTCCAAAGTGTCCTCACAACTGAAGTGTGATGAGTAGCCCAGCTGGGCCAGTATAACGCGATGCATGGGGATGTGCTAGGTCCTGTGGACGAAATCGGAAAAGTGGCCGACCCGATTCCGCGGCAGATTCCATGTGGGCAGATTCCATGTGGACGAGAACGCTGTTTATCAGGACTTAGTCCAGTTTGCTTCTGCGCCTCAGGAGGCAGGGACGAGGGAAGCACAGCGCTATGGGACAACTACATTTGCGCGATTGCTCAGAGAGGCACTCTTACTAGTCGCGATTTTGACAAACTCGTCCCGAACAGTTTCGTAGGATGGCTGCCCATCGAAAAACTTGTAGGTGGAGTGGGACCAGGCGCCCTGCCCGTTGCTGTTGACTTCAGTTTGCGAATAACCGTCTAGCGAGAATCTGCGAACGCCCTTAGAAGCCTCCTCCGGATGTTCTTTGGCGAACAGGGGCTGATCGGTGTCATTGCTTTCGAGGGTAACGCGGAAAAGCATCTTGCCTTCGCTGTTAAAAAGCTGGCCCAGGGCATACACCTTGTAACGCCCCCATGGCTCGAGCGACATACGGATCAGCAGGATATTTTCACCCGTCTTCACGCGCTCGACAACGTATTGCTGCATGTTTGGTGGTGTGATGCCACGGCGGTGCAGATCCAGCATGTGCACCATTCCGGAGTCTCGGCAGGACATGTCGCCGGACTCGGCGCAGGCACGCGTGAGGGGTGCAGCAGCTTGCCAATCGTCAGGATCGGCTTGTGCGAGGGGCTTGAGAATGGTTAGGGCAAAGCTCTGGTCTCCGGAATTGAGGCCGGCCTCGCTGGCAAATTTGGAGAGGATCGCGTCGCCCGACAGCTCGGTGAGCAATCGCTTGTAGATGGCGAATGCCTCAACGAATTGATTTTCCTTGTAGGACTTTCCCGCGTTGTCAAACTGCTGCTTCTGTTGCGGAGTCAGCCGGTTGAGGAGTTCCTGGATGGACTCTCGCTGGGGCACCGGTGAGGTGGGGTTCACCTGCGCAAAAGCAATCGCTGGCGAGATGATCGACAAAAAGGCGAGCAGAACTTCCGTAATGCGGGACTTCAGCCTCATCGGCAAGAGTATGCCACAGAATGAGACCTGTCAGAACTGGGCTTGTAGTGCCCGATTAGTCTTGTGGTTTTAGCAGATTTTCACTTCTCCGAGTACCGGGAGCTTGTAGTGTTGTCAGCGTCGGTCACAACAAAGCTTGCGCTGCCACCGGCTGAGATTCTAATTGGGCAAACGTCAGCGAACGGACCATCCTTCTCTCCCACCAACACGGAAAAGACGGTTGCGAACGTGACATGGTAATCCCCAGCTTGGTCAAACGAGAAGGCATCTTCAAGCAACAAGTGCTGCTCAAAGTGCTCGCCGGGTTTCAACGTCACAGACGGAATTTCAGGAAAGTCCCAGCTGTAGGTGTCAGGTATGGTATTTGAATGGCTCAGCTTCTCCCACGGAAAGAACAAGCCGGAGTGGAAGGCAGGCTCTTTCCGGACCAATTCTAAACTGATGCCCTCCGCCATTGCGCCGCGCCGCGGGAATCGAATTGTTTCTTGAGAGCCATTATCAACTGTTAGAACGATCGGAACGTGAGTACTTTTTGTTATCGCTCCCTCGCGCTCAAACCGAAACTGCGCCTTGATCTGCGCCAAGATTTCACTCTGCTCGACAATCAGCTCCAGCGGTGCCGTTTTCTCGCCGGCACACTCCAGAACCAGTACGTAAACCCCGGGTTCTACCTTTTCGTCCCCAAAACCCCACCCACCAGACCACGCGTGATCGATCATTCCGTCGATCGGCCATCCTATCGAATCAACTCTCCGAGTTCCATCCGGTCTCGTGACGCTCAACGAACATGGTTTCCAGAGTTCCCGCGGAATGGTGGGCGAGTTCTTAGGCTTTACTCCAACCCAGAAACGAACTGCCTCGCCTTCGACGTATCGAGGCTTTTCCAAGCGGAGTACGGGTTCTATCCCTCCGCGCCCATTCTGAGAAGCGAAGCCGTTTGAAAGCGGTGAAACATACCCGCTCACTGCGAGAACTAAACACAACCCCACAAGTCGAAGAGCAAAGGGTCTCATAGTGAACATCCGCGCCCGGATGACTAGACTTTGAACTCCGAACGTCCAGAAATCAATGGGCATTGGGAAACAAACAATCCGGCTTGAGTCGCAGAATCCTCGAATGTGCCTGATTTGGGGTACTCGGAAAAGTGGCGGCCACGGGCGAGAAACGCGCACTGAGCCTGACCCCAGGCGATCGATTGAAGAATGGATTCGACCGGATGCATAGAATGCAATCCGGCCGTAATTGTGTGATTCGAACCATTGTTGGACCGAATGGACCGACAAACGATGCTGATGGCGTGGAGGTAGTGACTGTACATGCTTGAGCATCCTACGGTTATTTCGCGCGGGCGGGTAGCTCATATAGGAGAGCACCTGCTTGGACAGCAGAGGGTCAAAACGAAGAGCAATTCTCCTTACTCTTTTCTATTCAATGAGATGGCGCGCCCAAGGGGACGATTTTAGAACTTTTCTCCAGGATTTCGTGGCAAGTTTGCCGCAGGTCGAGTTCCATGCTGGATCAAGCTTGTCGCATGATTCCGAGTTAGCGCGCCGGGACTCTTACGCTCCCGCGCCAATTTGCCGCAAGAGGGTAGCAAAATCGAAGTAGATTCTTCCTGCCGGAATCTTTCTGGATCTGAGGTCGTACTCGTAGTAGGAACAACCAGGAACCTGAACCTTTTTGCCCGTAGCCTCGATTTTGCCAAAATCGCCTTTGTGCACAGCGTCAAAACTCCATTCCACCGCGACCAAATTTTTGGCGTGGGCCAAGTTCCGAATGGAATGCACATTGCCAGGGAACGCGGCGATGAACGGTCGGACAAAGCTATCTCGCACGGCTATCTTCCCTTCGAGTGTTCCCGTCGGAAGCTGGAGTGCGACGTCGTCCGAATAGTACGCGAGAATTTTGTCTTCATCGGTGCCCTTCCAGGCATCGAAATACTCTTGAATAAACGCGCGGACGTTTTCTGGCGCTGCCTGGGCCGCTGCGACTTGCATACTTGCCTCTTTCTCGACGCTGCATTGCGTCGCCGTTGGGGCAATTGTATACCCGTTGGCGGCAGCCAGCGCGATGTAGCGGCAAATCGGGCCGTTCGTGTCATCTGAGCCGAACCACGCACGCGAGTTCGAAACAAACTAGAGGGTATCGACGGAAGTCGTTGAAAACAAACTGCTAGAAAATGGCGCGCCCAAGGGGACGATTTTAGAACTTTTCTCGGCGATTTCGTGGCAGCCTTGCCACAGATCGAGTTTCCGCCTGGATTGAACCTGTAGCTTGTGAGCTCCGAGTGCACTTGTCCGCTAATTCGACTCTGCCAACGGATCCTAGCCCTGACCTCAATGTGTGGGTAATCACCGCAGTTTTATTGCAGCGAGGCTACTGTCGCGCGCACCTTTTGCAGAACCGACGGCGGCAGCGCGACGTAGCCTTGTGCTTGCGCGATTTCTTGCCCGGACGCGTACACCCAGCTTAGATATTCTTTGACCGCATGGCTCCGCTGCAAATCCTGCCGATGCACCGGCACATAAAACCAGGTGAAGCTTACAATTGGATAGCTTTCCTTGCCTGGCGCGTTCGTCAGCGAAGCGCGAAAGTCATCTGTCATTTTGGACTCCATCGCCAAAGCCACATCACTGATGCTCTTCGTCGATGGCTTCACAAACTCTCCCGCAGCGTTGCGGATTCGCGCGATCGGTAACCCGGAGCCCTCCCCACATCGGAGCTCGGCATAACCGATGGCCCCCGACATCTTGGCGGCGCTGGCCAGCAAATCCTGACATCGGCTAAAAGCGGCGCCCACCGGCCACTTTGGCGAAACATCTTTTCCGACCTTGGCTCGGAATTCTGGGCTGAGTTTAGAAAGGAAATCGGAAAAAATGTAGTTCATGACTATCGTCTGATATTTAGGGCTGTTGCAATTAGCTGAGACTGGACCAGATCTAAGCTCAACATCAGAGGTCTTAGCAAACGATCAGCTTTTTGCGCGTTTTAAGAAAATTTCTTGTGGGTCTGCTACTGGACGTGGTAACGGATCGGAAGATGAAATTTGTCCAAGGTTACAGGCTGCATGCGGTTGAGG
>QHYH01000159.1 GCA_003223215.1 Acidobacteriota bacterium | reverse complement strand
GTCTGGTTGCAGCGCTTCTCCCCATGAAAATCCACGCTGGGATTTCCGGGATCCTCCGGCGGAGACCCATCCTTTTTGTCCTTCCGCTGAAAACTTTTCAGGCTGGCCCACGCTTCCAGCAGCGTGCCATCCACGGTGAAGTGTTCGTCCGATGTCCATCCCTTCTCGCGCGCCTGTGCCACCACCCGCGCCAGAAATTCCTTGGCCAGCTCGGCCTCCAGCAACCGGTCGCGGTTCTTGGTGAACACCGTCGCGTCCCAGACCGCATCATCCATATTTAGCCTCACGAACCAGCGGAACAAAATGTTGTAGTCCAATCTCTTCCATCAGCAGCCGCTCGCTGCGCACCGAATACAACATCTGCAACAGCTGCGCGCGCAACAACTGCTCCGGCGGAATCGACGGGCGACCCACTTTCGCGTACATCTTGTTGAACTGCGGCGACAGCTGCTTCAGGATTTCGTCCACCATCGTGCGGATCGGCCGCAGGGGATGGTCGCGCGGCACGCGCTGCTCCGGGGAAATGTAGCTAAACACGTGACTCTGCTGCTGATCGGTTCCTCTCATGCACCATTGGACGCGCGCTGCGCCGCTTCGTTACAGAATTTCCGACTTTTTCAGCAGCCTGCTAGACAACGCATAACTAGCCAGAGCCAAACAAAGAACGACATGAACGGCATCTTGAGCTGGCCAGAAACGCGACCTTATGCCTTTGATCCGTGGTGTGACGTGTTTTGCGAATCATTGGCCGAATTCCTAAGAGAATGCGTTCTGGGACTTTTGTTTCTTGCGTTTTCATTCTCGGGATCGCCCGTGAGAACAGGGCGTAATCCCTGTCTTCGATTCCAGGAATCGACCGATTTGGCGATGCCGTGGTCCACAAATCAGGGGAGCCAGCGATGTGCAAGGAGGCCCACTCGCCGGCTCCCCTCCCCCCGTGACTACGCTGATTAAAGTCGTCTTCATACATCTCCACGGTGGCATCGGCATCTACAACCGACACGCGGCTTGATTCCGCACCCCTTCCTGCACCTACAACTCATGCAAAATGTAAGCAGGCGCTAGCGTATACGAGGGCGTGCGCGGTCGTACTGTTAGTAATTGGACTCATGTACGCATCGCGCAGCGAAATAACTCGCGGCTAATCTAGCAAACCGATTTGTGAAGTTGTATCTTGATCCGGTGTTGAACAGGTATTCACCGGATTGCGCGGCCCGATGCAGCGGTCGCAGAGTAGCCCTCAAAGCCAGAGTGTGCTGAGCCTTTCAGGAACTGAGAGGGCAAAATGGCCCGATACCTCCGCATACGGCAGGTAGTCAAGACCGAGCACCCGAGCGAGCACCCGAGCGCGCATGAGCAAATCCAGTCAATTTGTGGGATCAAACCAGACGGAAGTCATTGGTCACTCACGCAGGACGAGGCTATTGCCCAGGCCGAGGATGGGCCGTTTCTACGTCGAGAGCGCTGGAGGCCGACGATTTGACGTCATCGTCGCCATGGATTTGCACGCCCACGAATACCTCAAAACGATCGCGGATGGAGAACAGTCGGACGAACTTCTCTATCTGCCAAGCTGTCACAACCTCGCGCACGCTGCGAACGCTCGATATATGGCGGCCGATGACGGTGAGTGATAGTGCTGGCGACAATTTTGACGGCCATGCCATCGAAGAATACACGGTTACGCCGGGAACAAATGCGTGCTGGTGGCCTAACTCTGGACTCACGCAAAATCCGGGTGTGTCAGGCGCGGTTAATTGGGCAGTCGGGTACTATAACGGTGCGCCTGGTCCGGATAACGAGTGGGGGCCAGACGCCATTGGGTGGGACCTCCAAGACCTGGATAACATCGTACAAAATGGACCACAAAACGGAGTGACGTTCCCTTGCACAGCAACGATTCATCAAGGGATGCGGATAGAGTGCGACGCGAACCTTTGGTACAACTACACCACGGACGATATCACCATCAAGGTTGATAACCACGGCGGCAATACGGAAGAGGTTTGCCGGGCCGGGGAGTGTGGTCTTCCAACGTACTTCTCGGATCGCTGGACTCCTCGCCGTTTCGAGTGGGCACTCATGCTAAGTCCTTTTGACACCGGTGGCCCTGCGCGTTCGTCACCACAATCAACATCAAAGAAGGAGGCGCGATAAAATGAAAAGAACCGTTCTCTTGTTCTTGCTTGCGGTACCCTCGCTGCTACTGGCGCAGGCACCCACGAAGCCGTCGTTCATGAACGCCGCAGTTCTACAGCACAATGGAGCCGCAGGAACATTGACAGCAAATGCCCCGAGGCCGTTAATGCAAGCAGTTGAAGCGATCAGCCAAGAATATGGCTGGATCGTTGATTTCGAAGACCCGCTATATCAAAGTCATTTCGATTTAGTTGATGCGACGGACCCCGAGTGGAGAGCGAGCCATCCGAATGAGAAGGGCGCAACGCGGGTATCGGGTGGTTTGTTTCAGAGTAGTTTCCCTGAACCTTCGTCCATCCCTTCAGGAAATGCCGAGGAACAAGTCTTGCAAAAGTTAGTTGCAGACTACAATTCCAGCGGCAATCCCGGCAAGTTCAGTGTTCGCAAGGAAGCTGACGGAAGATATGCGCTGGTAGGCGTATCAAGAAAGGATGAAACCGGGAAGGACGAAACGGTGAACCCACTGCTCGATACCTCAATCAGCGTACCCACGCAACAGCGCGATGCGAGAGCAACGCTTCAGCTAATCGTGGACACGCTTGCCGCAACAAGCGGGGTTAACATCAATTTGGGTACGATTGGCCTGTCCAGCGATCCGTTGCAGGATTCAAGGCTTGCCATCGGTGGAACAAATGTTCCGGCAAGAACACTCCTGTTGCAGGCGTTAGACAGCATAAGCAGTACAAGCCCACACTTCCGAGGAATCTTTGTCTGGAACTTCCTTTTCGATGCGGATACGAATGCCTACTGGCTACGCCTCCGCTCCGCGACAAAAACCGAAACAGATGCAAGCGGGCGGCAGGTTGTCCAGTTTATCCGTCATCCGAGAAACTGATGGCGCAGATATAAACCCAAAATACCAGGGAGCTTGAGTATTCCGGCTCCCCTTTTTTCCGCTGAACCGAGTTCTAAGGATGCGAAGAACGTGGGTGCTAATCGCGTTCGCGGCGGTGGTCAGCGAAGCAATTCCAATGAGTTCGTTGCTTCACCTGCGGGAGTCATTGCAACAAATGAGCCTCAACCGGTCGTGGCGGAGCACAATGGGACATTCGGATATGGCTTGGATTGTTACACAGCCCGGTGTTTTTGGGCTTGCTCTTGGCGGCGATTGCGATTGGGTTGTGGATTATGAGAGCACGGATGACCCGCACAGTATGAGAAAATGGGTGGATGGCCTTTGAACAGGAACGATTGCCAACGGACCACGGCGAGAAAACTTCACTGACTGTTACGCATTCCTCTTCGTCGCTCTCACCTTCGCCCACCGCGCCCTCTGCGCCTTCGCTATTCTGGCTCTCGCGCTTGCAGACATGTGCCGTTTTGTTGGACGACCGACGCTGTTCTTGCCGCCCAAGACTCCGATGGCTGAGTTGATGCGAACGGATTTTTGGCGAGACGGCAGCATTTGCCTCGTTCTGACACGTCCATTGTTTCCGAGGTTTTTCGCTGTGTTCTTCTGTTCTTCGGTGTTCTTGCGACGCGCGCATTCGGAAGGAATATCGGGAGTGGCACTTGAACGTCATCAACACGTACGTGCTTGCGGTGATTGTGCTGGCCTGCGTAGGTGTGTTCTTCCTTCCGTACGGCTGGTTGAAAATTGCGGCCATCGGTATCGGAATCACCTGTTTCGCTGCGATAAGCAGGCGCGAGGGCCATGCCGAGGGTTACATCGACGGCTACGACGCCGGACACAAAGCAGGTATTTGTAAAATCCTCGGTATCAAAAACGAAGAGATTTCCAAGATGACGGAAATGGCGACACAGATGAAGATAGATGACATGGTTGTCGAACGTATGGATGAGCGGAAGGCGGAAGAGTCTAACAACAAAACGAAGCCTTGACTTTCGGTGGCGGCACGTTTTGGAACCCACGCTGATTTCCTGCACCGAGTTCTCTTCTGGACCCTCGCGGTGCTCACCGTCGCGGCGGGCGTGTGGGCTTGGCGGTCGCGTTAAAAGGAGGTGTCAACAGTACCTGTTTTTGCGGCTTTTTAGATATGGCGGAGAGGGTGGGATTCGAACCCACGGTACGGTTTCCCGCACGCTCGCTTTCGAGGCGAGTACTTTAAACCACTCAGTCACCTCTCCCGGGTGGTTGCAGCTCCCATCGTAGCAGAGCCTTCGATTGCGCGGCAATGCGTCACTCGGCGCCAGGTGCTTCTTTGTTTCTCCGCTAGCGCCGTTCGGCAAAGAACGACTGAATTACCGCCGCGCATTCGGGTGCGAGCACGCCGAGAGTGACTTCCACCTGGTGGTTGAGCCGGGGGTCGGACAGGATTTGGAAGCAAGTGCGTACCGCCCCGCCCTTTGGATCATTCGCGCCGTAGACCAGCCGCGGAATGCGCGCTTGAATCATTGCGCCCGCGCACATACTGCACGGCTCAACGGTTACATAGAGAGTCGTCTCTGCAAGCCGGTAATTGCCGAGAACCCGTGCGGCTTTGCGCAAAACAACGATTTCGGCGTGCGCCGTCGGGTCGCAATCCCGGATGGTGCGGTTCCCCGAGCGCGTGATGATTCTGCCTTCGTGCACCAACACCGCTCCGATCGGCACTTCTCCGGCGTCAGCCGCAGCGCGGGCCTCGTTGAGGGCCTTTTGCATGTAGGCATTGTCAGACTCTGTCATCGCCGTGAGAATAACACGCGACGCTCGAAAAAAGACTTAGCCCTAAATTACTTTCCGAAAAGCCGCATCGCGGTCAGCCTTGCCGCCTTTTTCTTTGCCAAGAAAAATGCTTATCCGTCAATCCTTGGCAGTGCCTAGAAGCCAATCGAACAGCGGGAGAAACACGTTGTAGCGCCCCGTAGGACGATCATGATGGATCAAATGATGTTCGCGCCCAGAGTGCAGCCACGAAGGAAGCCATCCACCGATGTGAATGCGCCAATGAACCTCTTCGACGGCGATGACGTACACCGTGAAAGCAATAAAGATTCCCGGCTGATCCGTAATTTGAGCAGAACGTCCGCCAGGAATGTAACGATTAGGCCATTGAGCGCAAATGCCGCAAGGACAAGCGGTGGCGTGCCGCCAAGATTCAAGTGTTCAACTTCGAGGGGCGTTCCCACCGAAGCATGGTGCAATCGGTGCAACCGTGTCAAATAGTTGCTCGGGAAATGTAGCAAATGGCGATGATAGAAATACTATGAGGAGGGTACAATCGGTGTCTTCGTTTTCGCCGCGTTGCTCCGTCGTAGGCTAGCATTGCGTCCTCCGACCCGGGCCGAGAAACTTGGCCCGGGTCCGTGTCTACCGAAGCCTGACAACCGAACTTTCGCTCCAATCGCAGAAACAAACAATCCGGCGAACCCTGTAACCTCTGCGCGAGACGTCCTGAAAATGCAAGGGGTTCGTTCCGGTAAAAACTCAGGCGGCAGATTCACCATACGGTCGCTCGAGGTCCTGTATTCGCGACGGCGTAGCAAATTCGATGAGCGGATTGCTTGACAATTTCAGACAAGCGAAACAAACTACATGCTATGAGGGAACTGCTCGAGCGGTTATTTCAAGTCGATTTCATTAAAGGTCTCCTAGTTACTTTCCGGATGCAGAATCCCAAGGAGATTGTCACCGAACAGTATCCGCTCGAGCGGCCGATGGTGGCGGAGCGCTATCGCGGCGCGCCCCGTCTCAACAACCATCCCGAAACCGGCGAGACGCTATGCATTGGCTGCAATCTGTGCGCCCTGGCGTGTCCGGAAAACCTCATCGTTGTCGGATGGCTGAGAGACGATGCTACCCGCCGAAAAGTGCTGACCCACTTCACTTATGACACTTCGCGCTGCATGTTCTGCGGGCTGTGTGAAGATGCCTGTCCGACCGACGCCTTGGAATTAACCCAGGATTTCGAAATGGCCTATTACACTCGCGAAGGAGCAATCTGGGACCGCCACCGTTTGGAGCAGGGGCCCACACCCGCGCGCTATACCCGCTAAAGATAATGCATGGAACTTCGCAAAGATCCCATCACGCAAAGTTGGGTCATCCTGGGACAAAGAGAAGTTGTTGCGGAGACTGCGGAGCAGTGTCCCTTAGAGCCGGAAAAGATCGAGAAAGTTCCCGCCATCATGATCTGGCCTGCCGCGGGGCCTTGGCAGGTACGAGTCGTTCCACACCCTGATCCGCTGTATCACGTCGAGAGCGATCCCGGACGATTAGCCGAAGGAATGTACGATAAGATGGGTGCGCTCGGCGCCCATGAAGTCGTGGTGGAAACGCCGCAGCACGACAGGCGGTTGTCCCTGTTCAGCGATGAAGAGATCGAGCGGGTACTCTGGGTGTGGGCCTCACGCATCGCCGATCTAAAGAAGGACGTGCGGTTCAAATATATCAGCGTGTTCAAAAACCAAGGCGCGCTGGCGGGGGAGGAGTGGCCCCATGCCCATTCCCAGCTAACCGCCACCATCTTTGTACCCCGCCGCATTAAATACGAATTGAATTCGGCCCATGAATGGTTTAAGGACAAAGAGCGCTGTATTTTCTGCGACATGGTGCGGCAGGAAGAAAAACAGGGAAAGCGCATCGTGGACGTACAGGGCGATTATTATGCGCTGTGCCCTTATGCTTCGCGCGTGCCATACGAGATCTGGCTGCTGCACCGGCGGCACAACCACACTTTCGAGCAGCCCCGGCCAGGCTCCAACCGCCGTCAACTGGCGGCACTGCTCGGAAGAATCCTGCGCCGCCTGGAAAAAGTTGCGCCGGCCTACCATTTGGTGGTGCACACGTCGCCGAGCACGATGAACAAGAAGGGTGAGATGGCAGGCTATTGGAAGACGCTCGCGGACGATTACCATTGGCACATCGAGATCCTGCCAATCCTGGAAAAGCGCAGCAAGTCTTACAGTATCAAAGAAGTTTACTTCAATCCCGAATTGCCCGAACAGGCAGCCTCCAACTTGCGAGCCCTGGATCCTAATTCATGAAACATTTCGGGCAGGAGAGTGGCGGCATCGTAATGAAGTTGATTGTCGCCCTGGGCGTCGTGACTTTTCTCTTTTTTTTCTATTTGGTGCGTCACCCGATGTTTCGTTTCATAGCGGAATCCTGGATCGTCGAAGATCCTCTCAATAAGGCCGACGCCTTGATTGTTTTGAGTGACGATAATTTCTATGCGGACCGCGCCACACGCGCCGCGGAGTTGTTCAGGGAAGGCAAGGCTTCGCTCGTCGTCGCGAGTGGACGGAGGTTGCGTCCGAGTGCCGGAATCACGGAATTAATGGAACACGATTTGATCGAGCGCGGCGTACCCAAAGACAAGATTTTGCGCGTTCCCCAGGAAGGGGACAGCACACTGGAAGAGGCCGAAACATTGGCAAAGTTCGTCCAGGCAAGAAAATGGCACAGCGCCATTGTCGTCACCTCCAACTACCACACCCGCCGCGCCCGGTACATCTTCCGGCACGTCTTCCCACGCGGCATCGATGTGCGTGTGGCCAGCGCGCGTGATGGCGACTTTGACCCGGAGGCGTGGTGGGAGAAACGCAAGTCCAGCAAGCTGTTTATGCGGGAGATCCTCGGAATGATGGTAGCCGTTTGGGAACGTCGGCATGGAACAGAAACATCCTCGGCCTCGCAAGGGATAGTAGAAGGGGGCAAACGAAGTCCACTATCCATGGTGTAGCTATTCAGGAAAAGCCTCGGCGTTTTTAGGCCGAGGATATAAGGCCACTCTTTCTTTTCCTTCCGAACTGTTCTATATTTCTTGTGTCCGAACGACCTATGGGCGGGCAGCCCAAAAGTAAAGCCTCTTCGTGGTCCTCCGCTGAAGTAGGGCGGTTGTGGGAGGAACCCACCGAAGCCATCTCGGGACAATAAACCGAGAGGCCGTAGGAATCCTCGCCGCTTGCGGCGGGGAGGATGTCCCTAAGTACTGTATTATGTTCACTCTTCTCGGTCGCGGCTTCCGGACCTGCCCTGCGATGAGCGACTTCGAGAACCCCATTTTCGACGTCGAGGTGTCCGATGTGGAGAAAAGAAGATGCAAAGTTTCAAACTATGACTGAAAGTCCCTTAGGAACTGCCGGGTTTCAACCGAGCTCTGATTCTTCTAACTCACTATCAGGTTCTCCCAAAGCTGCGGCAAGCATCAGTCAGGGAATCCGAGTCAAAGGCGAAGTAACGGGAACCGAAGACCTTTTCGTTGATGGCTTCGTCGAAGGAAAACTGAACCTCACCTCGAATTGTTGCTTGACCGTTGGGCCGAACGGAAACGTGAAGGCCGACCTCAATGCCCGTGAAATTATTGTCCGGGGCAAGGTCGAGGGGAAAGTTATCGCCCGGGATAAACTGCAAATCGGCAGCACCGGCCAGATTACCGGCGAAGTGCAAACCAACCGGTTGGTCATCGAAGACGGTGCCACCCTTCGGGGCAAAGTGGAAGCAGGGAAGTTGGAAGTGAGCAGGCCCGCCGAGACGAAAACGGTTGCGGCGGCAGCTGCGGCTAATACCAATAGCACCAAGCCCTCTCCTCAACCCACGGCGCTTGGTTCTGAAACGGCGGCGGATTGAGCCACGATGAGCTTCCTCGACAAACTTGGAATCGGGGTTGGCAGCACACAGGGCGTGCAGCGCGAAGATACCGGGCCGATTCATTTGACGACGTCCCGGACGCGCACTCCTAGCGGTGCTTCTCCGCAGGCCAGCACTCCGCACGCTCCCGATCAGTTGGAATACAACCGGCTTTCGAACGGACTAAAAGAACTTTTGTGGAATCTGGATGGCTTGGAGCGCGGTGCGCTCTTGGATCTGGGGCCCGCTTGGCAGACGACCTTGAGTTTCTTCATTGCAAGAGGGTTCCGAGTTTCTTCCGAAGATATTCTTCGTGCCTGGAAAACATTTCTGGCGGAAGAAGAAGCCAGGTTGAGAAAGGATTTTGCTGCTGGTGAAACGCTCGAGATGACTCCCAGCGCGAGGGCCGCGCGCTTTCTGAAAGAAAGTTTGCAATACCCGCGCAGCTCCTTCGATGCCGTGCTCCTCTGGGACCTCTTGGATTATCTCGAGCTAGCTTTGGTGAAGCAGATTGTGGCGAGCCTCACGGAATTACTGCGGCCCGGCGGCGTGGTTTTCGCGATGTTTCACAACAAGAAGCCGGAAGGGTTCCAGCGTTACCGTGTTGTGGACGCGAATACCCTGCAAATGGTTCCGACCCCGGTTTTGTGCCCGGCGCAGAAGGTTTATCAGAACAGGGAAATCCAGGATCTCTTCGGCCGCTATCGGACGGTGAAATCCTTTGTCGGTCGCGATCAACTGCGCGAGACCCTTTTCATCAAGTAACAAGACTCCCGCCGCTCGGTGCGAGAGAGTTGGTGGGTTCGCTAATTTTTCTCTTGCGTCCAGCAATTTCTGGGAGTACAAGAAAGACGTGAGCTCCACGAGCTCCGGAGGGAACATGACTCCACCGGGCTTAGAGCTGCACCAAAACTGAACGCACCACTTTTGCGGTGCGAGTCGTTTGAAAAAACGCGCATTTTGTTGGTGCGCTTTCGAAACGATATGCCAATTTGGCAAAAAGGGGAGCCGCCAGGTTCCCCTTTTTGTCATCAACACGAAATCGCGAATCCATGTAGAAATTCCCGCAAGGAACAGAAGACTTCAAGCACCCTTCATGGCCTGTAGGCAATCTTAGAGGTACGTATCAATCGCGAATATGCCGATCCGGGAGTCTGTTTCGAGAGAGTGGAACGCCGGTTACAGGCGTAAGACTTTGGTGTTGCGGAGGCGGTTGCTTTGCTTCGAAGCCGTGATCGTTTCAATTGCCGAGCTTGAGTTGTTCGAGCCAGCGGATGGCATCCCGCTGGTTGGCAATGATCTGCGCCTGCCACAGCAGGGCGATAGACATGGCAGCCATGACTAGAAGGCAGAGGATGAGAGCGATCCCGACATGCGACTCGTGAATCTCACTGCGAAAGGCACGGCGAATCCATTCCATGGTAGGGATTCTCCTAGTACTCCTGAGCCTTACGAAACTGACAGTGGTTGGGGACTCGTCGCTGTCGGCAAAAGAGCCGTGCAATCGGACCGCCACACGCGCACCTTCTCTAACGCCACTCATGTCGCGGAAAATACATACCTTGTCTCAAACTGCGGCGTTCTTCTCTTTGCGCGCGCAAAAGCCCGCCAGGCAAAGTTGCTAACGAGTGAGCAATTTTTTTCCGGATGTTAGGCTTTGGAAGCGACGCTTTCCAACACTTGCTCCCAAACGTCGCGGGAAAGCAGCCGGATTTTGCGGGCTCGCGAACGCCTGTGGGGGTCGGTTTCTGTCTCAGCGGTATGATCAGCTAACAAAATGCTCCGGTCGCAGAAGGGAAAAAGGCTAGGAGCAAGATCTTCGGTCGCGACCGCCACGGACGGAGCATGATAGCGCAGCGCCCGGTCATATAATCTTGACAGCGCGGCGATCGAACGCTGAATGCTCGCGCCAACGGCAGCCGACCAGAAGACCTCGTGCTGCCGTAAATCGATTCCTTGTTTACGGCCGTCCGCCAGGAAGCGCTCAATTTGGGCGGGCGAGGCGCCCGCAAAAAAGAATAACTCGTCAAAGTCGCGCTGCCGGGCTAGTTCTGCCTCACGCGGGCGCAGACCCGTGTTCTGAACCAACTCGCGAACCGAGAGCGAGCGCAAGGTCACGACCGGCACTCCCGTCTCTTGTGAAAGCGATTCCAGAGCATCGGAGGCGGCCGGCAGAGGTTCCGCCAAAGGGATGCAAGTAAACCGTCCGAGGCGCAGCGTCGAGGTCGGACGGGACCGGAAGTTTCCGGATTCCGGACGTAAGTGGAAATAGTCCTCGGGAAGATAGACGCCGCATCCGTCTTCGCCAATAAATGGGTGAGCGTGGCCCAGCTTTCGCCGAGGCTCGTCGAATTGGAGGCGCGAGCGACGGGTAAGCCACACGGCTGGGACTCCGGCGTGGTCGAGCGCTGCAGTGAATTCATCGAAGCCGGCGATGCCTTTGCCACGCTCAGGAACGAGGTGGTCGACCGCTATATAGAGAACGCTGGCGGTTTGGCGCAAGCAAATCTCCCATTGTCGGGCGCTCTGATTTTAGCGGAATGGGATGGCTATGGAGGGAGGAAGAAAAAGCGGGCAGAATTCCTCTGCCCGCTTTTGATGTACTTGGCTCGACGAGCCAGGGTTCTCTCTTAGGTTAGTTACCAGACTTCGTCGCGCCGGGCGTGCCTTGCGAGTTTGCCTTCGGGATGCTCACGTATCCGCTGATAGCGTCTTTGGACACTTTGTTGATGACGAGCTCCTGAGGAATATGCGTCCCGGTCATGTAGAAGAAAATGGGTTCGTTTATCGCACGATTCTTCTTCTCAAAGCGCTTGTCTTCCACAACCATGGCCACGCTGAACAGATTCCGCTTTTGGTTTATACCCTTCAGCTCGACGGTCACATTGGCGACCTTCTGCGGGCGGTTTCTGCCGGTAATGGTGAACTCGGTGTAGTCGCGCTCGCCCAAGCGCCTGAGTTGGTCAATTTCGTCGTGGTTGCGAGCGATCAGGGTTCCCATCTCGCTCTTGGCCATCTTCAGGTCTTCGCGCGTCGTATCCAGATCGGTCCTAACGCCGACAACCTTGGTATCCACTGACTTGACGTCATCGCTCGATGCCTTCGTGGCCAGTTCGGAATGCACGGAAGTGTCGAGCGCCGTTACCTTCTGGTTCGTTTCGTCGTTCAACTTTGCGGATTCCGCCCGTGCCTTCTTCAACTGCCCTTGGGTGATCTTTAGCTTATCCGTGACCACCTTCAAATCGCCCTGCAGATCGGTATTCGCCTTCTCATCCTGCGCCAAACGGTCTTTCAGGGAGGACATGTCCTGCTGAATCGACTGTTGGGTCGTCTTCAGTTGTGATGCCACTGCCTGCTGGGTGCTGTCCAATTTGGACGATGCGCTCCAGCCGAAGGCCAGTCCGCCAAGTGCAATTAACCCGAGAACCACGATCGCGGGAAGCTGCCAGGAAGAACCGCCCTTCATATCCAGTATCTGATCTTCTGACATAAGTTTAATTTCTCTCCTCGCCCCTGGGGGCAATGCCGGGTTTACCGGCTTGTTAAGAAGGTCTTGCATGCACCCCACCAAAAGAAAGGAGTCCCCTAATGTGCTAACTGATAGAAGGACGGGAGGTTGCTTGGGAGGTCGGCAACAGGGCTGGTACTAGACCTAGCAAAGATTACGTGAAAACGCGCTCAATAGCGGATTTTTTGCGTGCCAGGACCTAAGTAACGTCAATACCAAACTCACGGAAACTATCCCAAAGCCGCTCCCTCGTCTCGAAGACGATGCCTCGCATACCCAGCCTCTCGGCTGCCCGGGCATAGGAAGGAACGTCGTCCACGTAAACGGCTTCCTGAGCCCGGACCTTGCAAGCCTCGAGGGCTTCTTTGTAGATGATGGGATCAGGTTTGCTGGCACCCACGCGGCAGGAGTAGATGCGCACGGGGAAGAGCCGTAGAAACTCGTAAGTCGTTTCCATGTAAGCCACATGCAGCGGGTCGGTATTGGAAAGCACCGCCATGCGGTACCGCTTTCCTAACTTCCCGAGGAACCCATCTTCATGAATTGGCGCGGGGTCTAGGGCCTGGTTCCAGACCTCTACGAACTGGTCGAAATTGAGCTTGCTTCCCAAGCGTTTCGACAGATGCAGGTGCCAGTCCCGGGGCGAGATACGGCCTTCCTGCCAGTCCTTCCAAAGCGGATCCTTTTCTAAGGCCGACCAAATCTCCTCGGGTGATAGTGATAGCCCCTCGGCGAGGCCGCCGGCCGCGTGCGCCACGTTCACGCGAATCAGGACCCGGCCAATGTCGAAGATAATTGCCCGTATGTCGGGAGATGGCACGGGTTATTCTTTCTCGGCGCTCGGCAGGGAGGCAGCGCGGTTGGCGTTGATGACGTTGAGCTGCCGCCGCGCTCGCAAGATGCTGATGATCGCCGGCATGATCGAAAGAAGAATCACGACAGCGATAACGTAGTGGATGCGCCCGGCGATCTTGGGCATGAGATGACCGAGAAAATAGCTGCCGAGGATCATCGTTCCCACCCAGAAGACGCCGCCGAAGATGTCAAACGCCAGGTATCGGCCGTATGGCATCCTCGCCGCACCCGCAACCGGCGGACAAAACGTCCGAATGATGGGAACAAAGCGTGCCAGAATCACAGCCCTTCCCCCGTACTTCTCATAAAAATCATGCGCGCGCTCGAGGTGGCTGCGACGGAAAAAGAAAGAGTCCTCGCGGCGATAGAGCGCTGCCCCCGCCGAACGTCCAATCCAGTAACCAATCTGGTCCCCCACTATGGCACACAGCATGACTGGGAGAAGCAGCAGCTTCAGCGGAATGACGCCTCCGGCAGAAAGAATGCCCGCAGTGACGAGCAGCGAATCGCCCGGAAGAAAAAAGCCGACAAAAAATCCTGTTTCGACAAAAACAATCGTGCAGATAAGGGGGGATCCGCCGGCGCGGATTAGTTCTCGGAGTCCGTCGGGGTTGAACAGCGCACGGAAGAACTGAAGGATGGCGTCAAGCACTCCGATCTGTTCCTCAAAGCAGAAAACTGAAATGATGCCCGCGAGTACGCCGGCACGAGAGCGCGTGTGCGTAGCCCCGCCACGGCACCCCAACCTATACGGTAACAGAAAACGCCTGCATCCTGCCCACATTCGTGCCACAAGAAAACCAGGCTGCCCATTGCCGCCAGCAGTACGCCCGGACGAATCATACCTGGGCCTCCGTTAGCTCCATGTCACTTCTCTGTTCCAGTAACAACCGAGCCTCCAAGGGAAATTCCGCTTCCGTCCCTCGCTCGAGCAACTTTTCTATGCGCGGCAGAGCGCGGAGTGCGGCCGCGGCCCCAGCCGCAATCGCTTCATCCGCGCGCGCAAAATCGTCCCAGGCCAGAGATTGCACGTCTGGGCGAAGCACCAGATCGGCTTGCCGCTCCCAAAGTTCAAGTTGATGCTTCTGGGCTGCGCCAACTGCCCGGCTCACCACCTGAAAAATGTTTGTAGGTACGCCTCGGTTGCCGTCCTGCAGGCCAACGGAAACTCCAATCACGGTTTGCGCCCCCATGCTGCGTGCGGCTTCGGTTGGCACCGGCGCGACAAGGCCGCCGTCGGCAAGGCACCGGGTGCCAATCTCGACTGGCTCAAATAAGCCAGGGAACGCGCAGCTCGCGCGGATGGCGTCGACCAGATTTCCTTGTGTAAAAACCACAGGTTCGCCCGAAGACAAATCCGTCGCCACCACGGCCAGGGGAATCCGTAGGTCCTCGAACTGGCGTGAACCGAACACTCGCTCAACCAGTTCGCCGAGGCGCTGGTTGCTGGCCAGACCCAAGCGAGACACGCGCCAACGAGCGATGTCGCGAAAGCGCAGCCTCCGGCAGGCTTCGATGATCCGTTCGAGCGGCGCTCCGCTGGCATAGGCGGCGCCAAGGATGCTGCCCACACTGCTGCCAGCGATGTGCGAGACGCTTATTTGGTGTTGCCGGAGGACTTTTAATACGCCAAGGTGCGCAAATCCGCGAGCAAAACCCCCACCGAGAGCCAGTCCAATCCCTGTCCGCAGGGGCGGTGTCCCTGTACCGGGGGGCAACTTCTCCAGCGCGGAATCCTGGCGCTCGGTCATTCCCAAAAGATGCCAGCGCCAGCCGTTTCGAGCTATGGTCCGGCCGTCCCTCTGGCAACAGTACGAACGTACTTCGCCTTCCATTCTTTGTAGTTCGACGAGCCAGATTGAAACAGTACGAACTTACTAGTCCCGTACCCTCTCTGTACCATTGTGAGCCGCAGTCCTGTGCGAGATTCTCCATCCGTCACGCTGAAGTTGTGCGGGGTCAAAAGAATGGAAAGCGCGTTCAAGGCTTGGATTGGGCACCCGGTTGTTCTTCAAGTGGCATTGGGCGATATCAAAGTGCCGCTGCGAGGAAAGCTGCTGAAAGATGGCGGCGACACGGTGCGCATGCGCATCGGGGAAGGCTGGGACGTAGACATTTACAAGACCATGATCCTGGCAGTGGAGGAAGACGGCATGGTCCTTTTGCCTTCGTGAGGCCCCTACATATGAAAACACAAGAACTCAAATACGTAACTCGGCGGCGCGCGGCAGTGCTCCTGGGTCTTTCGGAGCCGGAACTAAGTCGGCTCTCGAGCGAGTGCGGTTTTGGCCACACCGAGGTCTCCGGCCAAGAAGAAGAGACCTTTTTCACTTACGAAGAGTTGCGCCAAATCTGCCTGTTGACCGTAAACCACGTTCACTGAGAAAGAGTTTCCTCCGGCCCCCCTCGGCAGTACCCCCCACCCGGGTCGCCCCCCCGCGACCCGGGTTTTCTTTTCTTTCTGCCTTTATCCTATTGCGATTCAATGTGTTAGAGACGCACCTCAGGTAATAGTGGAAACTCTTTTGGAGACCAAGCGCCTTGGGATTTCCTTCTTTCTTACATGCTGGATGAACCGACCAAGCACTTTCGAGGCAGGGCGGAAACCGCTATAGCATGCCTCCCCTTGGAAATCGTTTGACACCTCCCTCGAACGCGAAGAAACTTGGCGGCTTGATCCCAAAGGATGGTGTACAGCGATGGCGGAGCGGCGCGACGGAAGCACAAACAAAATGCTGCTGGCAAGTTTCGGCGTCGCGTCGCTTGTCTGTGCATTTGGCGGGGCAAGGTCGCTTTGCGCGCAGGAAGTATCGTATGACGTGGCGATCACAAACGGAAGAGTGATGGATCCTGAATCGGGACTGGATGCGGTGCGCAATGTGGGAATCAGCGGTGGCAAAATTCGAGCTATCAGCAGCGCGGCATTGCAAGGGAGGCAAACGATCGATGCCAAGGGTCTTGTGGTTGCACCCGGCTTCATCGATTTGCACCAACACGGCCAGGATGACGAGAACTACAGGGCGAAGGCCCGCGACGGCGTGACCACGGCGTTGGAATTGGAAGTCGGCGTGGCAGATGTTGACCGTTGGTATGGAGAGCGGGAGGACAAAGCACTTATCAACTATGGCGCCAGCGTGGGTCACATTCCCGTTCGAATGGCGGTGATGCACGATCCCGGAGGACTCCTGCCGAGCGGAGATGCGGCTCACCGCGAAGCAACACCGGAGGAAATGGAACAGATCATGTCCCTTCTCGAGAAGGGACTAAGGAGCGGTGCTCTGGCCGTGGGCATCGGCCCGGCTTATACCGAAGCAGCGACCAATGGGGAGATCACGCAGGTGTTTCGCGTCGCGGCAAAGTATCACGCGTCTTGTCACATTCATATTCGCAGCGGAGCGCCGAGAATCGGGGCCTCTCCGGGAAACTTCAGCGGCTTTGAGGAAGCCGTCGCAGCCGCAGCGATCACTGGTGCGCCGCTGCACATCGTGCACATCCAGAGCACCGGGGGACCCGATGTGGCCTACGAACTGCAGATGATTTCGGAGGCTCGCTCACACGGCATGGACGTGACCACCGAAGCCTATCCCTACACGATGGGCATGACCAGCATTCAATCTGCGATTTTCGATCACAAGGAAAACGAGCCCGACAGCTATTTTGCTTCGCTTCTCTGGCCCGCGACCGCCGAACATCTGACACGCGATTTGTTCCTGCGGTACCGCAAACAGGGTGGGATGATTATTCTTCCCTCGAACACCCTGGAGAACATCGATGCCGCCATCGAAAGCCCACTCACGATGATTGCCAGCGATGGCCATCTCTTGAACGGCAAAGGGCACCCGCGCACCGCGGGGACTTACGCACGTGTGCTCGGCCATTACGTGCGTGAGGAAAAGGCGCTCGACTTAATGACCGCGCTGAAAAAAATGACGTTGATGCCGGCCGAGCGGCTGCAGAAACGTGCGCCCGCATTCAACGAAAAAGGGAGAATTCGCGTGGGCGCCGACGCGGACATCACGGTCTTTGATCCCGGCACAGTCATTGACAGAGCTACGTACGAAAAGCCGCTGCAATATTCCGAGGGGATTCCGTTTGTGCTGGTAGGCGGAGTGCCCGTGGTTAAGAATGGGAACCTCGTTGAGGGCGTATTCCCGGGACACGGGGTGCGCGCGCCTGCCTCGCAGTAAGGCTTCAACGAAGCCTTTGACGCGATTTCCGGTGCGCCCGTTTCAACACGCCCGTTGCAACACGGGAGCTGGCCGAAAAGGGACCGGGAGAAGGCGTTCACTGCCAACCGGGGCGCAGCATGCCGGCCCCCCACAAGAATGAAGCACCGGGGCTTCCCCGGGGGCTTCCCCCGCGCTGGTGCACATTGCCGAGCGCGCGAGAAGGCGGTAGGGACAGGGCCGGGAAAGTGCTATACAGTACGGCGCACTGTTCTGGCAAGCACTTATAGGGAAAGGATCCGCCACTTTGACTTTCACTGTTGCCGATTGGGCCGCCATCGTTGGCTATCTGCTGGTCACGCTGGTTCTCGGTTTGTATTTCCGGAGCCGCTCGGGGAAAAGCACGGAAGATTACTTCGTCTCGGGCCGCAACGTTTCCTGGTGGTTGGCGGGGACTTCCATGGTGGCGACAACGTTTGCCGCGGACACGCCGCTAGTGGTCACTGGCCTCGTCTACAGAAACGGCATCGCCGGCAACTGGTTCTGGTGGAGCTTTTTGCCTTCGGGCATGATGACCGTGTTTCTCTTTGCGCGGTTGTGGCGCCGCTCTGGGCTCCTGACCGACGTGCAGTTCGCGGAAATGCGCTACTCGGGAAAGCCCGCCGCATTCTTGCGGGGCTTTCGAGCGCTTTATCTCGGCTTGCTGATGAACTGCCTGATCCTCGGATGGGTCACAAAAGCCATGACCGCTATCGTGGCCGCCAGCCTGGGAATCAGCGAAGCAACCTCGCTGTGGGTTTGCGTCTTCTTCCTGATTCCATTCACCGGATTCTACGTGGCGCTAGGCGGCCTCTGGGGGGTGTTGTGGACCGATCTCTTTCAGTTTGTCCTGAAAATGGCCATCGTCATCGGCATTGCGTGGTACGCGATCGACGCGGTTGGCGGGATGCACGCCATGCTTGCGAAGCTCGACGCGATGCGCGCGGCAGCGGGACCTGCTGCCGCCGATCCCACCGCTTTCTTCCCTGATTTTTCCCGCCCCTTCACCTTCCAGGCAATGTGGGCCCTTCCCGTAATCACGTTCACGGTGTATCTCGGCCTGCAGTGGTGGGCGTTTTGGTACCCGGGAGCCGAACCAGGTGGAGGCGGATACATCGCGCAGCGCATTTTCAGCGCACGGGACGAACGTAACGGCCTGCTTTCTGTGTTGTGGTACAACGTCGCGCATTACGCGCTGCGTCCCTGGCCGTGGATTTTGGCCGCGCTGGCAGTGATTGTTTTGTATCCAGGCCTCTCGCAACCGGAGCCTGCGTACATGCGCATCGTTGCGGAACATTTGCCGCACGCGCTGCGAGGCGTGGTGTTTGCCGGGTTCATGGCGGCGTTTATGTCCACAGTCGCCACGCAACTGAATTGGGGCGCGTCCTATCTCGTTGCAGACTTCTATCGCCGCTTCGTGAAGCGCGACGGCACGGAGAAGCATTACGTTTTGATCTCGCGGTTCGCGACCGTGCTTCTCGTGGTGGTTTCGGCCTACGTCTCGGCCCGGCTCGGCTCGATTGTCGCGGGCTGGGAGGTGGTGTTGACCATTGGCGCCGGCACGGGCGGTGTGTACCTCTTGCGCTGGTATTGGTGGCGGATCAATGCCTGGAGCGAAATCGCCGCCATGGCCACGGCCATTGCCGTGACGGCTGCGCTTTCCTTGCTGAAACCGTTTTCCGGATCCGAAGCGGTGCTATTCGCGAAGAACGCTCTCGTTACCACGGTCCTGACGTCCTTCGTGTGGATCGCCGTAACCTTCCTGACCAGGCCGGAAAGGGAAGACGTGTTGGTGAAATTCTACCGGAAGGTTCGGCCCCATGTTGCCGGTTGGGGGCCGGTCGCGCAATTGGTGCAGGACGTCCCGCAAACGCGGGATCTGGGGCGTAACCTATTATCCTGGGCGCTCGGCTGCGCCATGGTGTATCTGGCGTTGTTTGGTTCGGGGAAGATGCTTCTAGGGAAAATAGGATTCGGCTTTGTGCTGCTGGTGCTCGCGGCCATCTGCGCCGTGCTGCTTTCACGTCTGATGCCTCGCGCCCACGAGTGGAGCGCGGATTGAGATGGTGGATTCTGTTGAACCGGTCCGCCCTGGCACTCACAATGCAGTCCTGGCCGGATTCCTCGGCTGGACCTTCGATGCGTTCGACTTCTTTGTTCTGACCTTTGTTTTGGCGCCCATCGCGGCGGAGTTTGGCAAAACGCTCCCGGCCATGACGCTAACTATTGCGGCGAGTCTGGCCACACGCTGGATCGGGGCCATCCTATTCGGCTTGCTTGCGGACCGCTATGGGCGCCGCATTCCGCTGGTCATCAATATCCTGTATTACTCACTCATAGAAGTCTTGTCCGGACTTGCTCCGGACTATCGAACCTTCTTTTTCCTGCGCCTGCTCTACGGCATCGGCATGGGCGGCGAGTGGGGCGTGGGAGCTTCGCTCACCATGGAGTCGATCCCTGCGAGATGGCGGGGGCTCATTTCCGGGCTATTGCAGGAAGGCTATGCGCTGGGATTCTTGCTCGCAGCCGGGGCGTACCGCCTTGTTTATCCGCACTGGGGGTGGCGCCCGCTGTTTTTTGTCGGCGGACTGCCGGCGCTGCTTACGCTTTTTGTCCGCGCAAAAGTGAAAGAGCCCGAAGCTTGGCACCGTTCGCGCACGGATTGGGCGAGTTACCGCCGAGCGATATTCGGAAACTGGCAGCGCTTTGCCTATCTCGTGGTGCTGATGGCCATGGTGAACTTCATCTCTCACGGCACACAAGACATGTACCCCACCTACTTGCAGCACCAGCACGGTTTCAGCCCGCAGCGCACCTCGGACGTCACCGCGTTTGCCATGGTTGGCGCGATCTGCGGCGGCCTAGCGTTCGGATATTTTTCCGATTACAGAGGGCGACGCCTCGCGATGGTGACAGCTTTGCTTCTGGGTTGCTTGCTGATTCCGATTTGGGTGTTCGCGCCCAATCTTCCGCTGATTCTGGCGGGAGGATTCCTGATGCAATTTATGGTGCAGGGTGCCTGGGGCGTCATTCCAGCCCACATTAACGAGCTGTCACCTGATACCCTACGGGGGTTTTTCCCTGGCTTCGCTTACCAACTGGGCGTCTTGATTGCTTCCGGCAGCGCGTATTTCGAAGCGCGCATGGCTCACTTCATGAGCTATGGGCGGGCTATGGGCCTGTTCGCACTGATCGTGCTTGTGGCCGGGGCAATTGTCGTTTGTTTCGGTCCGGAAGAACATCGCGTGGTTTTCGGACGAGGCGGCTCAGCAGTGGGCTGACCGAGCCAAGTCAGGCAATCGCACTCAGGTCCTTTTTTGCCCTTGAGTTACGTCCGGCAAGCTGAGAAGACGGCGGACAACAAGCAGTCCTGGCCGAAAAAACAGCCGCGGCCCACTTTGTCTGATTAAGCACCTAGGCGTTCCTAGACCACGGGCCTAGCATTTTCCCCTATACAATGCGTTCATGCCCGCGGCTTCTTCCTGGACGCAAATCGAGAACGTCATTTCTGACAAGCTCCGCCTTGTCGTGAGACTTCTTGGCCATCGACGAAAAATTCTAGCAATCGCCGTTCTCCTGGTCGTCGTCTCTTTCGTCTTTGTTGCCGTGTACTTGGGTCACCGTGAACCTCAGATGGACCAGGATCAGACCCAATGGTTCTTGGGTACAGAAATCCCTGCGCCTGGACAAGTTACCGCTTATGTGAAGTACTACAGGGTGGTGCTCGAATCTATCGATGAAACATACCAGACGGCTCGCTTGCGAGCCGACCTTCGATACGTATGGGGGAAAGACCCGAGCATGCTAGTTCGAGCGCCACTGTTTACGTTCATAGATGAATCCCCTGAGACCCACGAAATCCGTAAGAACTATTCCGCTCCCGTTCAGGTATTCTTTAGCCCGTTTGAGATTTCTGACGCCACGAACGAATTCTCTCTCGGGGTTTTCGCACCACGCGGGTGGACCAATAATGTTCCATTAAGGCATCCTCCTGCTTCCTTTTCCGAATCCGTTCCCAAGTCTACTATGGCGGACGTTCCACTCTTGGGAGACCCATGGCTTTATCCATTTGACAAATATGTCCTTGCCGCTCAAATCAAACTCATGATTGTCGCATCACCCGACTGGAAGCAGTATTTCAGGATTCCGGACGACCGTTACACGGTTTTGCCCAAAATACCCAATCTCATGGTCAGAAACATAAAAGCAAACGACCTGGAATACTGGGGCAAGTACTTTCAACAAGACCCCAAGGAATTCGCTCGACTCTACAGGCCTGACTTTTGGAAGGATGGCCGCATTCTCCTGGTATTAGAACGTCCAATGTTTCCAAAGTTTTTCGCCGTGTTCTTTGGTATTCTTGCGGTCGCTTGGATTCTGGTGGTCGCCAAGAGTGCGGACCCAAAACAGCTGACACTGAACGAGTTCGCGTATTTTCTAGCTATATGGGCGATCCGAGCGCCGTTGGCGGCAGCTGCACCGAAAGCTCCGCTGCTGATGGACTACATGACAATGGGACTCTACGTCCTTCTAATCGGCGTTGCGGTGGCGAGACTCATCTGGGGATTCCGCAAGCCGTGGCAACTTGAAGAAAAACCTAACCAAAAATGAATGGCTACCCCTTCTTTTCCCTGTGCAATCACGGTGCAGACCGTAACACCTTTTTGTCTTTGCCGAAGAGCAAGCTGCCGGAGTTCTCGCTTCAAGAGACTGGAAGGCCAACCACAAGGTTGAGCACTGAACTACGTATCCCGTAGCAGGGAGTAAGAGCCCGCGCGGGAAGAACTGCCGCTTGCTAACGACGAAGATTTACTGCGCTCCATTCCACGCCACATCAGATGACTCATCGATGTCTCGTTGTGGCTCGACTATCGCTGCGTTCAGGAAGGTCGTGAAAGCGCAGGGCTGGCCCCATGACAACGGAGATGACCCTTCGTTCTATGCCGCGCAAGTTTGGCGGCCCGCTCTCGTGGGGAATCTGCCGGCAAGACGTTCGCAACAGACTTCCGCATGGCGACCTGGTCGTGTTCTTCTCGTTTCGCAAATTCAAGGAGACTGGAGATTAGTGCCCTTGCGGACGTGGGCAGCCCGATGGCCGCGAAAGCCATGCTGCGCCACGCGAACCTCGCGACAACCACCGCGCATTATATCAAGTTCGTCCATGCCGCCGCGATTCGCGAGATGGACAAAATTTCCAGCTTGTTTGATAATGAGAGCAGTTTCGGCCATCCAAACTAAGAGGCTAAGAATGCTGCGTTCCGCCACATCCCAAACAGCGCAAGAAGCGGCAAACCTAGCGCCAACGTTTTGCGATTATGCAAAGAGTATGCAAAAGCGGACAACCGGAATTCCAGTAAGTTCTTTAGAATCAACCGTGCGCCCTTAGCTCAGCTGGATAGAGCGTCTGGCTACGAACCAGAAGGTCGGGTGTTCGAATCACCCAGGGCGCACCATCTTTTCAAGCACTTACACCGCATGCGTTGTCCGTGAATGGCTCGATTGTCCGTAAATTGTCCGTGTTCTCACTTTCGTTCTCCCATCCGAACCACCTTGCGGTCCGCTGAAGCGGCAAGGTGCTGCTGCGTTTTTGCCAGCGCCTGCCGCTTCTGTTCTTCGTCGACGATCGCGTAGCGGCGGAACACCGAATCAGTGTGATGCCCCGTGATCTTCATCGCACCTCTGGCTGGCGAATTGTTGTCTTGCTTCGGTGTAACAATGTTACATTGCGTTGAACCTTGACACCGTACCAATTCGCCAGGGACAGGTTTGGTTCTGGGAAGTTATACGTTCCACTAACGGTTGCGACCAATTCTGGGGGATGACGGGCAACTCTGATGTAACGCGATTAGGTAAGGGTAGCCGACGATACGCCCGCAATGTGCTGGGCACGAACGCCGCTTCTATGCCCCTCCGTAAAAGTCAGGCACCGTGTTTCCAAACCCATACGGCGTTCATATATATTGCCTCGCGCGATGGTCAGCAAACTCCGAAACGCGTGACGTTTATCGGGCGTTCTTCACAGCTTCCATCCGACCATTGAAAGTTGTCGTCAAGACAAGCGACCCCTGAATCCTGGTGTTGACGAAATCGATTTCGCGGAGTAAAAAAGCGAGAGTTCTCGCAGCTTGCCGCGTTCAGTTGCAATTCGGTTGTGCCTACTTTACCTTTCCACAAGCTGCGAAACATTGATGGGGGGGTGTTCCGTGATGAGGAAGTATGCCGTCTTAATTCTGTTGGGGTTGCTCTCGGGTGTCTTTTCCCTTTCCGCACAAGTCAGTACGTCGTCGATTACTGGGGCTGTAATAGATGCATCCGGAGCTGTCGTAGCTAACGCCAAAGTCGAAGCAAAGAACGAAGAAACGGGCGTAGTGTTCAGTCAAAACACGACAAGTTCCGGCAATTATTCCTTCGCATCGCTGACTCCGGGAAGTTACAGCATCACCGTATCGCTTACCGGGTTCCAAACCTTTAGCAGCATTCACAACATACTGACGGTTGGTACACCGCTGGTTGTGGACGTGACCTTGAAATTGGGGACCGTCGGGCAGTCCGTGGAAGTAGTGGAATCGAACTATCAGCGCCTGGAAACGTCCAACGCCACCGTGAGCGATATCATGGATACGAAACAGGTACAGGACCTGCCGCTGAACGGGCGCAACCCGCTGGCGCTGCTGACATTGGAGCCAGGCGTGGTACAACGCACGACCAATGGCGCAGGCTCCGGTACACACGTATTTGGCTCTCGTGACCGCTCGCATAACGTCACGATTGACGGCATTGACGCCAATGAGTCGACGGTGCCGAACCCACAAGGGAATATTCAGCGGCTGAATCCCGATAATGTGGAGGAGTTCCGAACTGTCACGCTGGGCGCCACGGCTGAACAAGGACGGAACAGCGGCGCAAACGTGATCGTGGCTACCAAGCCCGGCACCAACTCTCTCCACGGGTCAGCGTTTTATTTCAATCGGAATACGGACTACAACGCAAACGAGTGGTTCAGCAATTACGAGGGGAAAAAGCGCCCGGAGCTGAAGCTCAACGAATATGGTTTTGCGGTGGGCGGCCCGATCATCAAGAACAAAACGTTTTTCTTCGGCAGCTTTCAGAATAACCAAATCAACCAGACGGAGCCAGTCTCGGCCACCAACGTAGGCATAGCGGGCTTCGGAGCGCCGACGGTCTACACGTCGCTGGCGCGATCGGGGATTTTCCGGTTCGTGCGCGGATCAATCAACGTGGGCGGCTCAACGGTCACACGCAATTCACCACTCCTGGTAGACACCAATGGCAATCTGAAGCCCGGCGTTCCGGTGTGCAATGGCTCGACGATCGTGGGCAACTGCGTGGACAGCTACAATATGTTCGCCAACGACCCGCAAGGAATCGGCGGAGATCCGGCGGTGCTGGCGCTGATGAACAGCTTTCCGGCTGCCAACGCTTTCAGCCTGGGTGACGGACTCAATCAAGCCGGATTCAACTGGAACCCGCCTTCCCAATTCAAAGGGCCCAACTACTATGTGCGAGTGGATCACACGTTTGGTCCCAATGACAGCGTCTTTGTCCGGTGGCTGCAAAATACTTTCGATACCAAGCAAGGTGACTTCCTCAACGCACGGCCCCAGGTGTACCCCGGATTTCCACCACTGGGTGAAGTGAACCGGCTTGGGAAGAATCTGGCAATCAGCTACCGACATAATTTTTCGCCGACGCTGGTGAACGAATTCACGGCCGGTTTCAACCGCTTCGCGTTTCAATTCACCTTCGGAGAGTCCAATCCCAACTTTCCGAATCCACAGAAGGTTCCCATCTGGGCTGACGACTGTGTGCTGGGATCGACGCTGAACGTCGACGGGCCGTACTGCCTGTCGCCACACACACAACGTGCGATCACCACGCCACAGCTCGTGGACAACATCACGTGGGTTCACGGGGCGCACACACTTCGGGCGGGAATCAACTTCCGATTCTACATACACAATGACAGCCGCGGGTTCTTCGGCAGCAGCGTTGTTACGCCGATCATCCGGTTCAATCGCAGCAACCGTTTGGCAGGATTCAATAACATTCCGGCGGCGGGCAATGCCGCCACTTGCCCGACATGCGCGAATTCAACGGACATCAATCGGCTACAGCAAGCCATCGACGAATTGGCTGGCATCCCCAGCCGTATCCAGCAGGCGTTCTTGGCCAACTTCGCCAGCAATACCTATGGCAGCACGAATTTCGCGACTGTCTACACGCGCGCACACCAGTATGACTCCTACGTGCAGGATGAATGGAAGTTGCGGCCGAATCTTACCCTTAACTTGGGCGTGCGGTGGGAATACAATCCCGCTCCTTACGACGCCAAGCAATCTCTCGTCCCTAATGTCTTCCCTGACGGTTCACAGGGCGCCGTAACCTATATGAAAGCTGACCGCTGGTTCCAGAATAACAACATCGGCGCGGTTGGCCCGCGCATAGGGATAGCGTGGTCGCCCGACGATAAAACCTCGGTGCGCGCCGGATATTCTTGGCTCTTTGACACACTCTCTACATTTCAGGTAACAGCAATGGCCGGCAAAATGCCAGGCTTTTTGCTGAACTGCATAACGACGATTAACTCGTCTGGAGCCGCAACCACGACCTCAGGCTGTGTGCTCCCAAATGGGATTACCGCCACCGGGAACAGCAGCCGAATCTCCACGGGGTTTCCCACCGCTGTTCCGACTCCAGCCATTACACCTTCTGTGGCAGTGACGCCCGCGCAACAGGCTGCAGGCGGCGCTCCGGCTGTTGGTGCCTTCGATCCGAACATCAAGAATCCCTCCGTTCACGAATGGGATTTGACGATTCAGCGCGAGCTTCCGAGGCATTTCGTGGCGGAAATCGGCTACATCGGGAAGCGCGGGACACACCTTTATAGAGCCTACGATCTGAACCAGGTTTCCGTTAACGGAGCTGGCTTCCTCGATTCGTTCAAAATCGCCATGGGCAACCGGCAGCTTGGTTGCAGAGCGGACGGAACCGCCTGCCCTGTTGGCGTGACCGGTCAAACGCCGGCATTACTTCTCCAATTAACGGGCAGCACTGCGGGAGTTGCCAACTCCAACCTGAACAATAGAGCATCCGACTTCGACACATTCAACATCGGGAATTTTGCCAATTTTGTGGACAGCCTGACTGGCGCTGGTACCTTTTGGGATCCGAACAGCGCGGCGAACAGCGCGCTCCCGAGGAATTTCTTCCGCCCCAATCCTCAGTTCGGCCAAATCTTCTTCCAGGATTCTGGTGGTGATTCTTACTACCACGGTTTGTTCATCGCCGCCCGGCGGCGCTTCGAGCAAGGGCTGGACCTGTCCTTCTCCTACACTTTCAGCAAGTCCATTGACGACATGTCTATCGACCCGACCGGTGCAGCCACCGGCGGTGGCCTGAGCACGACGAATAGCCGCACGCCGACGGACATCCATAACTGGCGCTTGGATCGGGCGCTCTCGGACTTCAACAATACGCACGTACTTTTGACCAATCTGCTTTACGAATTACCCATCGGCAAGGGCAAGAAACTCGCTTCGTCCGCGCCGGGCTGGGCGAATCAGATTATCGGGGGTTGGTCGTACACCGGCATCTTCGCATACCAGAGCGGGGAACCGTACAGCATCACGAGCGGTTCGCTGACGACCAATGGAGCGCATGTTAGCTTCGCGCAGGTAAGGGGGCCGCTGGACAAGGGCCACGTGCAGTTTGTGAATGGAGTGGAAGGCCCGGTAATGTACAACGTGGGACAACTCATCACCAACCCCACCGACCCCAATTTCAACTGCGTCAACGTTACTAGCACTCAGACGTTCTTCTGCATTCCGCCGCCGGGACAGAATGGCAATGGTCGCAACATCGTACAAGGGCCCAATTTCTGGAACCTGGATTCGGGACTATTGAAAGACTTTGGCCTGACGGAACGCTTCAAACTGCAGTTTCGGGCGGAGTTCTTCAACGTTTTAAACCACACAAACTGGGAAAATCCCCGCAACGCGACGTCCGGGTCGCCCAGCGTTCAAAGCAGTATCTTCGCCCGGACTTGCTGCGTCTCGGCTTCGCTGCCGTCTTCGGCAACGGTGATCGCCATTGGCGAACCGAACCGGGTCATCCAGCTCGGCCTAAAGCTTAATTTTTAACTCAGATTTAGGTAAGCCACTGGTTCGACCAGTGAGACCAGAAAAGGTTTGACCGTTCCGTTTGGGCATAACATCCCCCGTGGCTTGGTGAGAGCCAGAAAAAGGAGGATGTTATGAAGTATTTCGCGCATTGGCGCGGCAGAAGGAGTGCCAGATCATTGAGGGACACCTGCTGCCGGACCATGTGCACATGTGCATCGCGATCCCTCCGAAGTATCCGGTGGCCTTCGTGATCGGATTTCTAAAAGGGAAGAGCGCCATAGCGATGGCCCGCTTGTGTGGCAAAGAGCGGAATTTCACGGGCGAGCACTTCTGGGCCCGTGGATACGCAGTGTCCACAGTGGGCTTTGAGTTGGAGCAAGTCCGCAAATACATCCGCGAACAAGAGGCCGCGGATGGTAACAGCGGCAGTTTCTAAACTCATCCACGAAGGCGCGCCTTAGCGCGACGCCTCAACCAACGGGACAACCGCCTTTGAGGCGGCCCCACTCACCAAGCCACCCGCTCCGCGGGGGGTGTCTGACTTCGGCCCTACGCACGACTTTTTTGACCATAAGGGGTAAGGACCGCGACAATAAGGGCGCTGCCAACACCGGAGACACCCGCGCAAACCTAGTTAAGAGTACCAACAAGACGCCAAGCAAGGGCAAGGACAACGATAAGAACGATAACAAGGGTAAGCACAAGGGCTTTACTCAGGGCAAGCACAAGGGTCGCCACTAAGAAACATTCGAGCAGTTTCAGTTGCTTTCGAGATAGCCAGACCAAGCGGAACCGCCAGCAATGCCGGTGGTTCTCTTGTTCCGTTCGCAATCGACTTCGGAAGTGAGGCGTGCCGATGCAACTTCGGGCGCGCGGCAAATCCAATTCGGCATGAAATTCACATTCTGAAGGCTTTTGACATTGAGCGCATCCAATGACGAGGATTATCTAGGATCGCCCAGGAATTTTGTAGCCGCCGCTCCTTCAATGGCGAGGATTCAATCACGGGATCGGCCCAAAGGAGGAAAGAAAGCTCTCCATGCCTTCCAGGGATGTTACCCGTCGAGATTTATTGAAAATTGGCGCCGCCACGGCTGCAGCTGAGCTCGCGGCTGTGCTTCTGCCTGGTTGCGGCGGAGGAGGTACTTCCCCCGGTCCCGCTCCATCCGTTTGCTCCAAACTGACTGACATCGAGCACGTCGTCATTTTCATCCAGGAAAATCGGTCCTTCGACCATTATTTCGGAAGCTACCGCGGCGTGCGTGGATTCGCCGAACAGAGTCCAGCATTCCAGCAACCCGACCCTGCAAATACCACGAACCCGCCGGCCGGCGTATTGCTTCCATTCCATCTCGATACTTCCAAGACGAACGCTGCATGCACCCACGACATCACTCATGACTGGGTGCCGCAGCATCAGAGCTGGGACAGTGGCGCAATGGATGGCTTTGTGACCTCTCGCCTCGCGACCAATTCCAATGATGCCGTACTCGCCCTGGGCTACTACACGCGCGCAGACCTTCCTTTTTACTATGCCGTGGCTGACGCCTTCACCGTATGCGACAACTATTTCTGCTCGGTGATCGGCCCCACGGATCCTAACCGGCTCTACACCATGGCGGCTTCCATCGACCCAGCTGGACAGAACGGTGGGCCCTTACTTCAAACGCTAGTCGCAAATCGGTCGTCGTTCTTCGGCAAACTGACCTATACGACGATGCCTGAACAGCTTCAGGCTCGCGGAATTTCGTGGAAGGTCTACTCGTCACCTGACCAGAATATTCTGAACACCATTTTCTCCGACAATGTTCTCTCGTACTTCAAGAATTTCCAGAACCCCGCATCGACGCTCTACCAGAACGCATTCGGGCCCCAGTTTCCGGCTGATTTTCTGGCGGATGCGTTGTCTGGAAACCTGCCACAAGTCTCTTGGGTGCTCGCCTCGATCGTTGACTCCGATCATCCGCCAGCGCCCTCACTCTTTGGGGAGAACACCCTGTCCGCGATTATCAGTGCTTTGACCGCGAATTCGGCGCTATGGGCGAAGACGGTCCTGTTCGCCACCTACGATGAGAATGGCGGCTTCTTTGACCACGTCGCGCCGGTGACAGCGCCCCCAGGCACCCCCGGCGAATACGTCACTGCACCCGCAGTCCCGGACCCCACGGTGATCGGCAATCCTCCCATTCTCGGCCCCATTGGATTGGGTTTTCGTGTGCCGATGCTTGTGATCTCTCCGTTCAGCAGGGGTGGATTTGTATCATCGGCGCTCTTCGACCACACTTCAGTGCTGCGATTCCTCGAAACGCGTTTTGGCGTCGAAGTGCCTAACTTGTCTGCATGGCGGCGCGCCACCGTTGGCGATCTCACGAGCGCATTTAACTTCAGAAAATCCGATCAGTCGATACCCGCTCTGCCGTCCACGCTTCCGGCAATACCGCAGATACTTACGGAGTGTGCAGCCAGCCTGATTGGCACAACACCATATGAAGTTCCGAACCCGCAGAGCTCTCCAACGCAAGAACCTGGAACGGCGGTTCGACCAAGTGGTCCGTGCTAGGCATCCACGAATTCTTGGTTCAATCCCCCACCGCAGGCGCCACGCGGTGATACAATTCCTGCGATGCGCTCAAGACTCCTGCACGTGGGAATTGTGTTCATTCTAGTCGTTTGCCTCGTTTGTCCGCTGGTCGAGCTTTTTGATCACTGGGATCACACGATACAAACGGGGAACGATACCGAGTACACGTTGGTCATTCTTGCGTTATGCGCGGGAGTGGCGTATTCGCTTGCACGCTTCATCGTCAAACCCGCGCCGCTTGGTATTGTTGCGAAGGGTGTATTCGCTTCCTTCGCCAAGAAATCTTTCTTTTCCGCGCCATGCGGTTTCACTTTACTGCTTTTTGATGCGACGAGTCCCCCTCCCCTCCCACTGCGTATCTAGAAATCTGCGATAGCTGATTCAAAAACGCGCTCAGACGTAGCTCCGTCTGTTGACGGCGCCGTGATGGGCTGTTCTTGCTGCTCAACCAAGACATATTGCTTTTGTTCTTCCGCCATTTATTGGATTGGGTGACTCAAGATGATTCTGGCTTGCCGTTCCTTTTCCGGGCGTCATATTGCTATTGGGGTTGCCGTATCGTTTGCTTTGTTGTTTTGCGCGGCTGGCGCCGCCGCTCAAGCGTCGCGGGTTGGAGCAACTCTTGAGGGCATTGTGAGCGACACCAGCGGCGCTGTCATTCCCAACTCGAAAGTTACGTTGCACAACCCCTTGACCAATCAATCCCGTACTGTAACAACGGATGAGCAGGGGTTCTTTCGAGCAGCGCAGCTTGCTGTCGGCACCTATGAAGTGCGAGTGGAACAGACAGGCTTTGCACCTTATCGGCGAGCAGGTGTTGTAGCGAGTCTCGGACAAACCGTGCATCTCGACATCGTGCTAGCTCCGGCGTCGGCGGCTGAACAAGTGACCGTCAATGCCCAGCCCTCGTCACTTGATCCCTCACAGTCGTCAGTCGTTTCCACTGTGGATCAAGAGAGGATAGAAGAACTGCCTGTGCGGAGCCGAAATTACCTGGATTTCGTTCTCCTTGCACCAGGCGTTTCGAGTTCACCGATACCCTCCGGCGCGAGCGGTTCGACGCCACTTACTGGCAGTGGCTTCACTTTCGGTGGACTGAGATCGCGGAGCAACAATCTCTCCATCGATGGCCTGGACAACGACGACGAGTACGCGGGTTCGAGTCGCACCGAGCTTTCGCCGGAAATCGTGCAGGAATTTCAAGTGGTCAACAATGGCCTTTCAGCAGAGTCGGGCGGAGCCTCGGGGGGTTCGATCAACATAATCACTCGTTCTGGAACAAACGCGATTCACGGCGACGCCTTCCTATTTGCGCAGGACGGTGCATTCAACGCGAGGGACCCCTTCGAAACTGAATCGGGCAAACCATCATTTCGTCGGTTCCGCGCCGGTTTCGCTCTGGGTGGACCTGTCATCAGGGACAAAACGTTTTACTACAGCGCCCTCGAACGAGAACACAACCGAGGGCAAATCGGGTCGGATATTGACCCTGCCGTGACATCAACCATAAATGCCTTCCTCGCGACGGGAGCATTTCCAGGGCTAGCAACGCGCCAGATCACGACAGCTTTCTCTCCGATTGCGCGCGCGGAAACGGAAGCTGCGGGCAAGCTCGATCACCAGCTCACGAAAAATACTGCTCTGATGCTGCGCTACACCTTCACAAACAACAAGGAATCAGGCGATGCGTTCAACAGCAATGGCCTCATAGACGCAAGCGCGCGCGGCAGCAGCTTCACGAGCGACAACGCTCTTTCGGGTTCGCTCACCACTGTCTTAGGCTCGGAAGCCGTTAGCGATCTACGCTTTCAGGCCGCAACCCGCCATGCGGTCCTGCGCACGAATGAGCCCGTCGGCCCGGAGATTGATATCGCTGGACTCGTCACCTTTGGACGGCCCTATGCGGGGAACGGCAAACGTCGCGAAAACCATTATCAAGCCAGCTATACCTATTCTCGGACGTGGGGGAAACACCTTTGGAAGGTTGGCGGAACTGTGAATCGCATCAGACTGCGTGCCGACGTACCGGATGGCTTCGACAGCGTGTATCTCTTTGGCTCTCTCGGTGATTTCCTCGCGGGGAATCCTAGTCAGTTTCGACAGGCGTTCGGGAATTCGAACGTGGATTTTCCGGTGACGAGTTTCGGCGGATTCGTTCAGGATCATTGGTCCATCGCCCGCCAACTGACGGTTGATCTCGGCGTGCGTTACGACCTCGAGCGCCTGCCTTCTGGATTCAATCAAGACACGAATAACGTCAGCCCGCGAATTGGTCTCGCTTGGAGTCCGTCTCCTAGATGGGTTTTTCGTGCGGGGTATGGAGTTTTCTTCGACCGGTATGTTCTCGCAAACCTGACGCGAGCCATCGAAAAGAACGGTTCACAGGCATTCGAGCAAGTAGCAGACGGAAACGCAGCAGCCAGTCTTTCTGCGGCAGCACAGGGCGGGCCCCTTGTTGTGCCTGCATCCGGGATTGCCCCATCGATCTTCCAACCCGATCCGTGCATGGCGACTCCCTACAGCCAACAAGCCAGCGCCGGTGCGGAATACTTGCTCGCGAAGAATCTTACGCTGCGCGCTGACGAGTTGTTTGTTCATGGACTTAAGCTGTCTCGAACACTTAATGTTAATTTGTTGCCTCCGGTCGTCCTCACTGTTGCGAACGCGTCTAGCCTTGGTGTTCTAAATCCAACGTCACAGCAGATCGGGCGAGATGTCTTTTCCCCTGGTCGGCTCAACACCCAGTTCAGCGACATTTATGCGCTCCAGAATTCTGCGAGTTCGGCCTACAACGGCGTTTCATTCACGCTTAACCGGCGGATGAGCGATGAGCTGGCGTTCTCGGCGAGTTACACCCTCTCGAAGACATTTGACGACGCCTCGGACTTCGACGAGCAGCCCCAAAATCCTTTCAATCTGCGTATGGAGCACGCGGTCTCCCGCCAGCATCAGCAACAGCGCTTCGTCTTCAATGCACTCTGGGACTTGCCTATTGGGGAGGAAGAGGACAAAGGTAGGAAGTCGGAAGAAAGCACCGGCTGGCTCACGGACACCTTCAGCCATATTGAAGTGGCGCCGATTTGGACACTGGAAAGTGGCCGGCCTGTAAACCCGTTGACGGGCCTTGACTCGAATCAGAGTCACGCCTTTCCCCTCTCGGCCAGACCATTCGGACTCGGCAGAAACTCTCTGAAGACATCCACACTGGCCACGATGGACTTTCGCGTTCTGAAGTACTTCCCGTTCGGCGGGGTGAAACGGCTCGACGTGGTAGCGGAATTCTTCAACCTGTTCAACAGTGCGAACGTCTCGCAGATCAATCCGGTATTCGGCTCAGGGTTGACTCCGATACCCGGATTTAGGCAACCGATTGCCGGAACCGGTGCTCGCCAAATCCAGTTCTCTTTGGATTTCGAGTTTTGAGAAATAGTCAGGAAAAAAACGGTGTGATAACCCGCGTCACAGAGGAGCTTCAAAGATCATGTCGATTGTTCGAATTACGTACGGCTTGCCGCGTTTTGCGCTTTTCGTCCAAATCTGTGCGGCCCTAATTTATACTCCAAGGCCAGCGTTTGCTCAGGCGACAGACTCATCCCGTGAACAAGCACAGGCGGCGCAATCCGTCTCCGATACGTTCTCATCATCGGATCAGGCTTCAGAAGCCCAGCAACAATCATCCCAACAACCCGAAATCTGCGGCGTGAAGCATCTCGGACAATGCCTCAAACTGGCCACGATCAGACCGGTATCTGGACTAGCCCATTGCGTGTCTCGCCCAGAGATGCGTTTTGGCTGGTGCCGTTTGCCGCCGGCACAGCAGTTGCGCTTCACTACGACGCACAAGCACAACAGAATCTTGGGATCGACAAGAGCAGGATAGACACGAGCAACATTATCTCCGGTTTCGGTTCGCCCTACGCCACGCTTGGAGGTACTGCTGGACTCTACTTTCTGGGTTTAGGAACTCACATGAGCGCCTTGCCGAAACAGGGCGTTTGGGAGCGGAGGCGATCGTCGATTCTTTAATCGTAGTAGAAGCTCTTAAGCTCGCTACGAACCGCGAACGTCCCAACGAAGGAAACGCGTGTAGTCAAAAAACTCGAACGGCTTGAAATAGCGTGACTTCGGATTTTGCACAGCTCCCTTCTCGAATGGGCTTTTCCGAGGCAGAAACATCACCTACAATCTCGCTTTCACGAAGCTATAGAGCGGAAGGCAAGACTTCAGTGGACGTTCCCGACAACCGTGTCCTGGTTAGGTGTCGTCGTTCCGGGCTTTCCGCGGAAGTCGGTCCAGGCGGTGTGTGCTCCGCCGGCGGGATCTACGGCAACGCCAGTATAGTCGCCGATGAAACTGCCGGAGAACTCGATGTACGGATTGGACGATTGGGTTGAGACTCGGGTTTCGCTCGCGTATGCGTCCGTCGAGCTGCTGAACGCGTAATCGAGGCACACCGCCACCGTGTCGATGTAGTGCGCTGCAGACGCAGGGTACCCGGGATCGTTGGTATCTAGGAGCGCCCGCTGACAGGTATGGTCGGTCGATGTTGGAACCGGCGAGTAATCGCGGGTGTAGTAGCCGACTACGACGCGGCCGGCGTTGGCTCCGACACCGGGGTACGCCTTATCGTTCGGGCCCGATGTGATGAACGTCGGGGCCGTCCAGGTGGTGCCGTTGGTCGAGGTGATGAGCTTCACCTGGTTGTTCGTGGTTCCGGAGAATGAGGACGCCCCCGCCGCACAGCCAGGATTCAACTGGTCATCTGCCCAGGCGATCGCCAGAGCGCCAGTGGTCGGATCGATGGCAAGCGAGGGGAAGCTGCTGAGGCGGAACTGCTCGAAGCTCAGCCGCGCCCGGCCCTGCGCCACATTCAGCGGATAGCACCCGATGTCGTCGTAAACGCGTCCAAGTTCGGTATTGGTGAAGGTGCGTCCGCCGTCAGTCGAGCGCGCGAGCACGATCTGATCCCGCGAAACATTGCTGGCCTGGTTGCCCTCGTAAGCGACGTAAATGGTCCCATCAGGCGCAGCCGCTGGCGCCGAGCCCTGGTCGAAGGGATGGGCGGCGTCGCTGACCTGGATCGGGTCAGACCAGGTGACGCCGTAATCATGCGACACAGCCATCACGATGTTCGAAGAAAGGTAGCCGCGCGGCTTGCTGAACTTGAATAGCGTCCAGGTAACGTACACGTTGCCGTTAGTTCCCGCCGTGACCCACTCCTTGTCATTGAAGAAGGTGTTGGCGTCTTCGTAGTGAACCATGACCGGCGCGCCCCAGGTAGAGCCGCCGTCGTGGGAAACACTGACCGCAACACCGCTGGGAGTGCGATTCAGGAAGCTGAAGTTATAGACCAGCGCGGAATAGTAGAGGGTGCCATCCGGAGCGAAGGCAAGAACCGGATCGCCGCCAGCACTCACATGCTTGAACAAGCCGGAGGCCTGAGCGGCGGGAGCATATCCGGGGAGGATTACATTGGTGAACGTCGCGCCACCATCGTAGCTGAGGTAAACCTGTGCGCTGAAGCCGGCACGGTAATCGTTGGCGGAGGTCACTATGTTCTGGCTGTTGGTCGGGTTGATGACAATGTTCTGCTCGTTCTGCGGCTGGTAACACTGGGTGCCGTCAACCAGCGTGAACAGTTCGTCATTGACGATCGTGTCGGTATTGGCGGCCGTGAACGCTGAAAACAGCGATGTGGAGATGAAAGGCGCACGCCGGCAGAGCGAGAAAAAGGTAAGGGCATTGGCATCCGGATGACCAGCGACGGCGGCCTCAAAATCGTTGGGGAAGAACAGAGAGTCGTCTTTTCCCTGGGTCTTGTCGGGGCCCAAGGCCTTGAAATGATCTCCCACCTGCGCCGCTTGCGCGACTGGGGAGAAGGCCATGGCGACGAAAAGAACCGAGACGACGACCGACATGAATTTGTGCATAGTAACAATCCTCCTGGCAGTGCCAGAGTTGAAGTCGAACACACTAACGGAAAACCGTTTGATCACCACGAGAACCTGCCAATTCTACAACAACGGCGATGCTGAAAGGGACGCTGGCCAAGGATTTTGGCGCCATTCGATTCTGGGTGCGCCCACCATTCACAGGTGAAGATTGAGACCGGCGGCCAGCAGATAAACATGAAGGCTTCCACGGCGATCCAGGACGGCGCCAGCTCGTGGACGGCAACGAATCAGTTGGACACGCCGCAAGGCACCGCGACGGATACGGCGACGCTGGAGAAGGGAAGCCTCGTGCTGCTGAAGAGAAGCGTCAAGCAAGGGCCGGTCGTCATTGATCTCGATTTTGCGGGGAACAAGGCGTCAGGCACGATGAGCATGAACGGACAAGACCGGCCGATAGCGGTCGATCTGGGCGGACCGTTGTTTGCGGATGCTGCCGGCGCGGGGCAGGTCATCGTCTGCCTGCCGCTTGCCGAGGGCTACAGCACGACATTTCGCAACTTCGACGTGCAGGCACAGAAAGTGAAATTATTTCAGCTTGCTGTCGCCGGAAAGGAACAGGTCACGGTACCAGCGGGCACCTTTGTACGCTGCGGGTCGAGATTTCCTCCGCGGATGGAGGCTCGGACAAGAAGACTTTTTGGATAGCCAACCAAACCTACAAAGTAGTGAAAGTCACCGCGGTCCTGGCTTCCGTGGGCGGAGCGATGATGACTCAGAAACTGGTGCAGTAGACGAATCCGGGGCGGCTAGCACAAGCAATGTCGCTGAGCAACTCGGTGAAGTCTCAATTCCATGCAACATGTTACGCGGCCTCACCGTATCTTCTTGATTTATTGATTTAGAGTCGGCCAGAGTCTTGGGGAACGACAGCCAATCGCTATCGCGTGTACCAACTGAGGCAGGATTTTGAAGCCGGTGCGGCCTGTAAGTGCGACACCTGCAAGGCCTTAGGATTTCCCGCCTTCCCAACTACGAACCAGAAGGTCGGGAGTTCGAATCTCTCAGGGCGCGCCACTCTTTGAATCTAAATGATTTAATCAAAGCGAGCTTTAACCCGACCGTCTGGGTAATGACCAGACGCTCTAGCATGAGCAGTTCTCACAAGTATTTTTCATCTTGCAAAATCAACACGTTACCGATGCGAATGCGACTTCTTTCTATGGGCCGCAAAAACTGTCACGAAAACGTCATACTTTACCAGGTCCGACTAGGACTTGTCCACCACCGTCCCGGCAACGCCACCCCGAAACGTTTGGCCCAGCGTTCCGGAAGCGAAGAGCAAACTGCATAAAATAAGCCATCCCCAAAATTTGCGATTGCATTTCATGGCGTTCTCCCGTGCACCACTACGGCGAAATGACCAGCGTGACCGCGATTTGCAGGAATACCTGGCTCACCGGCCCCACTGGATACACTCGTCACCTCGGTGCCTTAGGCATCGAAGACGCATCTTCCTCGTGCTGGCCTGCGCCAGGAACTCTCCACAGGGTGACTCGCCGAACGACCGGCATTTTGCCCCCAGAATCATTCTGCTGTCTACCCTTCAATTCTGCAGCGGGTGAACTCAAATCGGTTGCGAATCCGGCGCTAACCTTGAGGATACTGTCCCTACCAAAAACTCCGTTCTTGATGAGCCAGTTGAATTTGAACGGACGTTACAGACACTGACCTCGAAGCGAAGATCCTCGGAAAGCCTGTAAGAATTGTTTCCCTCGCGCCCGATAGAGCACAGCGGATGGCAGGTGATTGTCGATTACGCCCCAAACTGGGGGAGGGCAAGATTTATTTTAGCTTGACATTGTCTGGTTTCTTGCAATATTTAGGCCCGCATAGGTGTCGTTCGTGATCCTGCGGAATAGAAACGTACACTTCCGGACGGTGCTGGCTCTCCATGAGAAGATCTGCCTGGATCGGGGCTCATGGGGCTAGCCAGTAATGTCAGATGAAATCCTGCTTGAACCTCAGGTAGAGAAATGGAGGCGTCATGCGTCATAGCCGCAGCGGTATCTCATTTGTCGCACTGTCGGTAGTCGCCGCTCTTTTCTTGGGTGTAATGCTTGTCGCTCCGCCAAAGGCAAGCACCCAGGCCACAATCTCCACCGGAAGCGTTCAGGGAGCGATTCTGGACCCGAAAGGCGCGGTCGTAGTCTCTGCCAAGGTTACGATCACGAATAAAGACACGGGACAGATGTTGGAGCCGGAGGTCACGTCGGCTGGAACTTATAATTCCGGCCCTCTCCCGCCGGGGCAGTATGTAGTTCGGGTAGCGGCGAAAGGATTCAAGACAGTCGAGCAAACGGTTGTCGTAGCTGTCGGCATAATCACAACCGCAAACGTTACATTCGAGCTCGGCTCGGAAAGCACGGTCCTCAGGGTGGAGAGCTCAGCGATTTCGGTGAACACCGAGCAGGCGACGGTGCAGGGCGTGCTCACTGCTGAACAGATTGAGAATCTGCCAGTCAACGGGAGGAACTTTCTCGATCTCGCACAGCTCGAGCCGGGCGTTCAGATTCAGGATGGCGCCAATTTCGACCCCACGAAAAATGGCTTCTCCTCTGTCTCCTTCGCTGGGCATTTTGGGAGAACTGCTCGAATTGAGGTGGACGGGATTGATATCAGCGATGAAACCGTCGGGACGACCACCCAAAATATCCCACAGATCGCCATCGGCGAGTTTCAGGTGGGCCAATCGAATCTAGATCTTTCAACAGAGCTGACATCCACCGGCACCATTAACGTCGTGACGCGCTCGGGTGCGAATGACGTCCATGGTGAAGGATTCTTCTACTGGAGGGGCGACAGCGTTGCGGCCAAGCAAAGCTTGATTCCCGTACCCTTCGATCGCAAGCAATACGGTGCGCGCCTGGGCGGGCCAATGCTGAAGGACAGGCTGTTTTTTTTCGGCGGCCTAGAACGGACCCACCAGGACTTGCAGGCGGCGCAAGTGTTTCCGGATCCTTTTAGTTCATTCAATGCCACGTACAACTCGCCTTTCCGAGACCTAGAGCCGATTGGAAGGCTGGACTGGCAGTTGAGGCCCAACTGGAAATTGTTCTACCGTTTCTCTTACGAGCAGAACAGCGTGGTGCGCGGCTTCATACCGAATACGTTTACACCCTTTAAAAATGTGGACCACACGCCGGTGCACGCGGCTGGACTCGACTTCAACACGGGCGCGTTTTCACACAGCATTCGGTTCGGCTACACGAAATTCCGCAACGGAATCGCTGACGCAGTGCTGGGTTCCGGGATCACGGATCCAGCTCCCGGGATTGCAATCGCCATCGGCGGTGACATAACTTGTTTGGGCGCCGGAGTGGATGCGTTCTGCTCTGGACCTAACTTTTTGGCGCCACAGAAGACCTATCAGAGCAACAAACAAACAAAATACGACGGCAGCATCACGTTCGGCCGGCACACATTACGATACGGTGTTGGCGTAAATCGAATTCAGGGAGCTGTCTTTGCGGCCTTCGTTGGGACCGCGCCGATCGTAACCTCCTTGACGCCCGTCCCCGGCCAATCGGACCCGCTGGCATACACCGTTGACGCTATCTTGATCGGAAACGGCCAAGGGTTCTTCACCGAAAAGCCCGGATTTGGCTTTCCGGCAGGCGGATCGTCAGACACACGATTCACTGCGTATTTCGGGGATCAGTGGAAGGTCCGGTCAAACCTGACGGCCACGATTGGCTTGCGGTATGTGCGCGACACCGGGCGAACGGATAGTGACATTGATCCGATTCCTTGCTCTGTATCCATCATCAATTGCACTGGTAATCTGCTCGATCAGTTCGGAGCCGGACTAGGCGGGCGTGTACGCCAACCAAACAAAAACTTTGGGCCGCAAATTGGGCTAGCCTGGGACCCATGGAAGAACGGAAAGACGGCGATTCGAGCGGGGTTTGGGGTTTACTACGAAAATGCAATCTGGAACAACATTCTCTTCGACAGGCCGCCTCGCCTCCAGAAGGGGATTTTCTTCGGCATCCAGGAAGTTTGCAGCCAGGGCGGGATTGCCCTGCCCAACGGAACTTTGCAGACGACGATCAACGGCAAGAACATTTCGACGCAGGTTTGCGGCCAGCCTATCGGGAGCGTTGTCAGCGATGCAATGGCCGTCGAACAGACCTTGCAGCAGGCAACAGCAAGTGCGGGAGCCCAGAGCAATTCGGGTTTTATCGGTAACATTCTGGCGGATTCGTTCAATAACACCGGAACCGAGCTTCTCGCGCCGAGCTACCGTACCCCGTATTCCATGCAATTCAACATTGGCGTGCAGCGAGAATTGCGGCCAGGCACAGTGTTGACCGTGGATTATCTCCGCAACATTGGCTTGCATAGTCTGCTTGGTTACGACACAAACCACGTGGGCGATGCGCGGTACCTAAACACGACTGCCGCACAAAACGCCATTGCCGCTACACTGAAGGCCTGCGGCGTCAGCACAATTGACCAAGCGATCGCTGCTTGCCCAGGACTCCATTCGGCGAACCCACCTACGATGCCCAGCGCGGGTCCCGCGACTATCTTTGACTTTGCAGCGCACGGCCTTGATTCTGGCTACGGTTTCCTGGGTAGCCTCGGAGCTCCCGCTACCGGTCGGACGCCGGATACAGGGGCTGCCTTCCCGGGGATTAACGCCAATGTCGGAGCGAACCAAATGCTCTTTCCTATCGGCCGGTCCGCGTACAACGCACTGCAAGTGAAACTCACGTCACAGAAAGCTAACCCGGTCCGAGGCATGACGAACGTGAACTTCGTCGCTTCGTATGCGTTTTCGCGGCTGACGGCCAAGGCGCGCGACGGAGACTTCATCAATAACGCGTTCAGTTTCCGGAATACGAGTCTCAGAGGGCCGAACGGGCTGGACCGCAGGCATCAGTTCTCGGCCGGGGCAGCCATGGACTTCAAGTACGGCGGAGCGATAAGCTTCATCACGCACTGGTACAGCCCGCTGCCGTCAAGCGTGTTCCTGCCTTCGCCAGCCAATGGGATATCCGGAGCAATCTTTACTTCGGACTTGGACGGCGACGGCTCGCTGGCCGGCAACACCAGCGGCCAATCTGGTGACTTGCTGACGGGGACAGGAATCGGCTCTTTCGGTCGAGATATCGGCGTTACTGGACTGGCGAGCCTGATCAGCCAGTGGAATTCGAGCGGCGCAGGCAAGCTGACTCCCGCTGGGCAGGCGCTGGTAGACGCCGGGCTCTTCACCCAGACGCAGCTGGTCGCGCTAGGCGCAGTTACGCCGACGATTTCGGCTCCGCCAGCGGGTGAGGAAGGCCTCGGCAACATGTTTACCTTTGACCTGAAGCTCGGATGGAAGATAAAGCCAGATCATCGGTGGGAGCGCCTGACGATTGAGCCCCAGGTTAGCGTCTATAATCTGTTCAACCGCCAGAACTTCGACTCGCCAAGCCAGCCGCTGAGCGGCATCCTGAATGGAACGGCGGGAACGTTGAACGGCACGACGCGCGGGAACCGGTCGAACCTGGTTGGGCTGGGGTCTGGCGTGTTTGCGCTAGGCGCCCCTCGCTCGCTGGAGTTCGGCTTCAAAGTCGTCTTCTAAGCTACACGCACCTCGTCGCCGTTGCGGCTGACTGGGGCGGCGGTTCAGCTTGGTTTAAAGCGCGGAAAAGAATCGCACCCGCCCCGGGATCGTCCGGAGCGCAAAGGGTGCGCTTCAAAAAACCAGACACGAACGGTGTGGCTGTGCCTCCCGAAAATTCTGTGCAGCCCACGGTGGAAGGACGATGCCGTGCTGGGGTTTCAACATCGGGACGACGCCAAGCGATTCTTGCAGGAACTGCAGGAACGCATGGGGAAATTCGGGTTGGAACTCGTATGGTCAAAAAACTAGAACGGCTTGAAATTGTTTGGGCTTACAGGGTACAACGATTTGGCGAATTACAGCTGCTATTCGCCTTTGCAATCGGAATCTAGCCACTGTCACGAAAATGTAACGCAAAGTGCGGAAGGCGGCGGCAAAAAATGCGGCAAACGGCAACAAAGGAAGGAGAAAGTAAGTTGCTGGAATTTGCCCCAACTTGCTGATTCCGTTCGATTAGCCACTCCTCTGGCAAGATTTGGCAAAGTAGTTCGAACGGCTACGAACCAGAAGGTCGGGAGTTCGAATCTCTCAGGGCGCACCACGTCCTTCTGGGTTTTTGTTTTCAACAACATCAAGCGATACCCTTTACCTCGTTTCGAACTCAGGTCTAACGCTCGGTTCGGATAACGTGTCCGGTAACTGCTTCAATCAGGCGCTAATCTAGGCGCTAATCTAATTGTTGTACACTCTCCGCCGGAGATGGCATGTCTCCTTCAGTTTTACTACTGGTCTTGTACCCTGTCGTTGGCATGGCTGCGCCCGTTGTCTTTTACTCGCTATGGCCGAAAATGCTACCGCCAGTTCCGAACTTGGCTGCAGACGCGGTGACTGAGACTGAGAAGGCAGCGACGGCGCGCCTGGGCGCATTAATATCGCTCTTCATGTACGGCTGTTTGATGTGTGCCACCCTATTGTGGCAGCTATTCTTTTCCGTGGGTCTAGACAAAGCCAGCTTCTCCACAAACACGTGGTTATCGAGTGCGCTAATCGGCGGATACTTAGGCGTATCTTGGGCGGGCGTTTCAATTTGGTTTCTGGCGCTAGGTGCCGCAACGGGACGGATGCGGCGCGAAATCCCTGGGCTAATGGCCCCGCTCAAAGTTCAGATTGCGGTTTGGCTGGTGGGAGCTTTAGCGGAAGAGACGTGGCGGGTTACAGCAATCGCGGCTCTGGTGACCAGCCGAAATTCGCCTCTTTTTTCGGTCGTCGCCGTTAGCGTCGCCTTTGGCAGCGGGTGCCTAAGCCTAGGCCTTCAGCGTGCGGCCGTCGCCAGCCTCGAAGGAGTGTTCTTCGGGTTCCTTTTTTTGTGGCAGGGATCTTTCCTCGCTCCCTTTACGGCTCATCTCGCGGTTCAGGCGGTCTACCTGTGGGGAGTGGGACAATTGTCCCAAGACCGACAGAGCCGCAAAACTTGGCAGATACCGGGAACCAAATGTCCTGTTTGTCAGACACATTTGAAACTACTGCAAATCAAGCTGAGTGAAGTATTCGAGTGTCCATCATGCAGGGAGCCGCTGAGTCTTTCCGACAGCTATCAAAATGTAATGCGATTTGCAACGGCTTTTGGATTCTGTTCCTTGATTCTCTGCACGCTTATTTTGTTAACGGACTGGCTTCCAGGAAATCTAGGCGCTTGGTTAACCTACCCGGTGTCGTATGGGGTAGCGACTAGCGGTCTTTTCCTGTATCGAAGGGCATTTACGCGGCTCTTTCCTCCCAGATTGCAACGAGGGACTCCTTACTTCATCACCCTAAATCTTGGAGGTCGCCACAAATCGAAGGCGAGCAATGGTGAAGACCATGACAGCAACTGAAAAGTTCTGCCTGCCAACTCCTGTTTAGTTACCAGATATCAAGTGCCGCGAGTCTCCCATTGGGAAGCTCAGCCTGTGGGATGCTTGACACGAATTCGGTAAGAAAAGTTCTAAAATCGTCCCCTTGGGCGCGCCACCCCTTCAGCTTTTTGAATTCATAGTGTTATCGATATACCCTTTGCTGTGTTTCGAACTCAGTGATGGAAGGGGCGAGGCTTCACTGCTTCAGGGTCGCTGTGGTGGCAGATGAATCGGAATCGCCTCCCGCCGATTCCGGCGATAAACGCGAAAGTCACTGTCAACCGTGATAACAACGTGCCGAGGATAAAGCTCGCTCATTCGTATCAAACAGAGATCGGCCAGATCTGGGTTGCGGTCACGATAACGCCGGGCGAGTTCTGCCAAGGGCGCGATGTTGCGATTGCAGTCGAAGGCCAGGCGCAGCATCTGATCCTGCAGCAGCGCGAGAACATACGAACTGGATTCAAGTTGAAAGGCAGCTTCGGCCAAGACAGCTTCGCACGTCAGTAAGGGTTCGGTAATTTGCTTCGCGATATCGACAGCCCAAACATGGTGCTGGTCGTTCCCTCGGGCGAATGCCACGATGAGGCCAGTGTCGGCAATGCCCTTCATGAGCGGGAAAATCCCTTGCGAGAAGAAACATCCGGCGGCCCGCCAGCGATCGCTCCCGCATGGCGAAGGAAACGCTGTTTTCCTCCCTTGGACTTGGCAGTTTCCAGTTGCTCGCGAATGAGGCGCCCGACGGGAATACCCGTACGGCGTGACGTTTCTTTAAGCCAATCAAGAATCTCGTCTGTAAGACGAACCGTAAGTGTATGACTCATACGCTACGATTGTAACACACCACCTGTAACACATCACCCTCATCTGAGCCTGACGCACTTTGCCTTGGGAGGGGAAAAGACCACCTTCTGATCGGCTCCGTTAAATACGCTCAGGTTCTGAGATCGTCTCTCCGGGATTGCAGAGCAGCAGAGTTCTGAAATCGTCCCCTAGGGCGCGCCATCTCATTGAAGTTAAACGAGTAAGAAGAATTGCTCTTCATATTGACCCTCTGCTGTCGAAGCAGGTGCTCTCCTATCTGAGCTACCCGCCCACGCGAAATAACCTTGGGATTCTCAAGCACAGTCACTACCTCCGCGCCATCAGCATCGTTTGTCGGTCCATTCGGTCCAACAATGGCTCGAATCAGACAATTACGGCCGGCTTGCGTTTTCTAGCGCTGCAGCTCATCGCATGCTATGCGCCCGGCCGAATCAATTCATCAATCGACCTCCTGGGGTCAGGCTCGGTGCACGTTTCTGGACCTGTGGCCGCCACTTTTCCGAGTACCCCACTTATCTCTAACAATGTCGGCCCTGTCAAACTCTTTCTGAGCACACTTCCCTTTTCACTTAAAAGAGTTTTTCTCTTTCGTTTTCTTTCTGCTCTTCATCGACGACCACGGCTCGTTCGTAATCTAGCGGGTGGATTCAGTCCGACCCAAACATCTCTCCGATCAAAACTTCGACCATGATTACTACTTCAAACTCCCTTTTTCAGGGAGCGGGATGCCCAATCACTAGGCGACGCTACACTTCACGCCATGCCTGATTCCGAGCTTTCCCGCGTTCGAACCGAACTCGACCAACTGCGAATAATCCCAACCGTTTCGCCACATCCAGTACAACCGAACACCGAGCTTTCTGGCCATCGCCACCTTGGCAATGCTTTTCTGTCGACGCAATGCCAGGTGTACATACCGACGCCGCCAGTCCGCATTCGTACGCACCGCTGCTTGCGATGCTTCTCCCAGCAAGTAGCGCAGCAATGCGTTGCCTTGCTTGCTGATGTGTCCGAGCCGTTGCCGGCCAGCACTGGAGTCTTCACTGGGAATCAGCCCAATGTAACTGCCGATCTTCTTGCCGCCAGGAAACCGATCTGGCGTCCCAATGACCAGAACGTAGACCAGCCCCGTGATGGGTCCCACGCCAGGATGCGTCATCAAAAGCAGCACCTCGGGCCGTTTATTGGCTTCTCGCTCGACTGCTGCCGTTAACTCGGCAATCTTTGGATCCAGCTGGTCCAGCAGCTCCAACAATTCTTTCCGACGCCGACTGGCCCAGGGAGCTAATGCGAGTTTCTCTAGCAGTGCTCGTCCCTGTGCGCTGAACAGTTTTTTCTTCCAGCGATAGCCCTCGTTCAATGCCACCGCTTGCAGCTGATTCATGATCCGTGTCCGCATCTGCACCAGCCGATGCCGGTGCCAAAGCAGTTGCCGCAGATCACGATTCTCCGAACTCGGTACCCAGATTCGTGGAAAGCGATTTTCCAGCAGCAACTTCCGCATAAGTCGGGCATCTTCGCGGTCGGTTTTCTGCTTCCGGACTCGCTGCCTCTTGATCTCCGCAGCATCGCCGATCCACACCTCGAATCCCAGCTCTGCCAGTAGCCGTTCGAACCAGCGTGAATACCCGGTGGCCTCCAATCCCACGCGCACGCTGACTCCTCTTTGCTTTAGCTCCCGGTAGAACTTCTCGGCTTCTCCATCCCTGTGGTTCAATGGCTGTTCCCCGCACTCCCCGGTTTCCTGATCTAAAAAAGCAATCTGCTGAAAGCTCGGGTGATAATCTACGCCTATAATCATCATGTTCGGCTCCTTCCTCCCGAGCCTTTGGTCGTCAGAGAGCCAAAGTTTACTCGGGTCGAGGAGCCGACATTGTTATGAAATCACTTACGGCAGTTCGTGATAGGCTTGCGTTTCGGTTTGAATTGCAAGCATGCAGGGAGACCGAGACCACCAGGAGTCGCTTGACACTGAGCAAGCCATGAAAACTACTACTTGCTTGTGCATTCTCGCTTTCTTGCTTCTGCCCACCGCGCGGGCCGCAGGGGGCCAAGCCACGTCCAGTACGGGCTTTTTACACGCCGAGATTCAGAAGGTCTACGACTTCCACCCGCACACGCTCAGCAGCGCCCAGATTGACCAAAAATCAGGCCTCTTGGACCAATTTTGGACCAAAGCAAAGTCTCAGCGTGGCGTGTACGTCCCAGAGCTCCGCCGCGAGTTGGCGGACTTCAGCAATCCGCCTTTTTTCCTCTTTGATGGCAGCCAGCTCTTGTTGAGCCTTTCTGATGCTCCGGCTGACAGGAAAATTGTCCTTTCTGCCATCGCCCATACCGACCTGCGCGATCTTCAGTTGAAAGACTATTTTCTGCTCGTTCAGCGCATGGCGGCCCAAGGAGAAGACACCATTGCCGCCGCATTTCACATTCTTCCAGAACCAAAATTCCAGGTGTTCATTCCCCAGCACTCACTGACCTTGGCGCAGGACTATTGCCTGGTCTACATGTTGCTGCCCACCAATCAGGATTTCTGGGTTCAACCGGCCATTGAGCGTCTGCGCGCAGAAACGGATGTCACTGCGCAGAAGAGTCTGTTATTACTTCTGTGGTATGCGCAAACACCTGATTCCGACAAAGCCATCCAGGAATTTTCGACCGGCCCCGCTAAGTCCCAAGCCTCAAAAGCCTATGCAAATGAACTGGTTCATCGCAAGGACAGCATTGGTCGAACCGACGCAACTGGCTCCTCGGAGAGCGAAGAATCTTTACGGCAGGCTCGACGCGAGCGAATGAAGGCCGTTAGTGACGAAGCTTTATACGACCTCGACTCCTATCCAGCCAAGATCATCATTGCTATTCGCAAATAAGAGTCTAAGTCCTGGTAAACAGCGTACTCGTCAATTTGAATTCGGGACACGAGCTAGAAATACGCATCTGGGACGAACCGGACATTTCCATTTCGCCGGCGGCTTTTGAGGCAATCGCATTCTGCGAACTGCTGATGCGTTCCGTGAAGAAACAACTGGCGCGCGCGGACAGTGTTGAGGCGCTCGGGCGTGAAAAACCACCCGTTGCTCCAAGTTGCTCCAAGATTCCCGGAAGAATCGGAATGCGAATTGGTTTTGCAACTTCAGTAGAGTCGAATGAATAGCAAGGATGGGTCCGTAACTCAGTTTAGTTGAGCGTCTGCCCCTTCGGCAGAGGCTAGAGGCCGCCAAAATGGTATTGTACCGTCCGCTAAATGATTTAAAATCAATGAAGCTAGTGCGCCCGTAGCTCAGTTGGATAGAGCGTCTGCCTTCTAAGTGGACGCAAAATCAATCTAAATCGTTGCTTCGGTTGCGCTTACGAGTTTTGGGCCATCCTTGAGTTGCTCCAAAGTTGCTCCAGCGTCGCTTGCTTCTGATCCAGCCCTCTCGTGTCAAACTCAGATCGACATAGCCGATATAGCCGACATAGCCGCCCTCGGGTCCCATCGCGGCTCGTTCGGCAGTTTCGCTGACTTGTTTGGTCTGTTTCTCGACCTCCAACCTGCCTGGCCGCTAACACTTGTCCCGACTGGATCACTTCGGAGCGCTCAGTTCGTTGTCTTTCCTGGTTCGCTACGCGTCCGGCTGTAGCAGCGCCGCGATCCTTCGAAGCATGCTGACAAACCAAATCGAGTTTCTCAGTCATTGGGATTGATTGACGGGTGGCCCGTCTGGAGTGGGCGCGTCAGAATTTGTTTCGGCCGATCTGCCAACACCTCGGATCTTCGACGTGACTGAACGGCTTTGACCAGTCCATTCAGTACACCTAAGAGTCACAACCCGTTTGCGGACTGAGTCCGGGCCAGCAGGCGCGCGAGGACGTTAGTCAGCCCATCGAGAGCAGTCGCGTCTGGCAGCGCGAAGGTCAGGCGCGGACGGCCGCTATCGTCCGGTTCCACGAGCTCGGTGAGGTTCTGTTTCAAAGTGGCTGCCAAAGCAGTCGTCGCCGCCTCCGATTCCGGGGAATCCGATGGCGCCGGCAACAGTTCACCAAGGAATTGAACCGCGGCGCTGAGCAGGTGACCGCCGCTGACGGCGAGTCTTTCGCGGCGGGCACTGCGTTCGGCGGCAGCCTGGGCTACGGCGAGTTCACTCTCCCGGCGGAGACTCATGTCCGATGGGGCTTCGGGGCGGGCGCCGAGCAGAACTTCGAGCCGCCGGCGGAGTTCTTCGACGCCGCCGGCGAGATCGACTTGATCCACGTCGCTCTCGGCATCCAGGGCGGCAAGGGCTAAATTGTGCTTGGCGGAAAGCGTGCTGAGCAGTTTTTCTTCGATGGTGTCCTCGGTGATCAGGACGAAAACCTGAACCGGCTGTTCCTGGCCCATGCGGTAAGCTCGCGCGATGCGCTGTTCTAGAACCGCAGGATTCCAAGGGAGATCGACATTGATGACTGTGTTCGCCGCCTGCAGGTTCAGCCCGGTCGAGCCAGCGTTGGTCGTCAGGAACAAGCGGCAGCCGGGATTGCCTTGAAATTCGTGGACCAGCCCCTGCCGCAATTTTTGCGGCACCGAACCGTCAAGGCGGACGAAGGAAAGGCCACGCTTCTTCAGGAGGGGCTCGATCAGGTCGAGCATTGTGGTCCATTCCGAGAAGAGAAGCACCTTACGGTTCTCTTCTGAAAACAGCCGATCGAACAAATCGTCAAGTTCTTCGAGTTTCGACGAGTACCCGGGCGCCTTCTTGTCCACGAGGAATGTGCTGTTAGCGGACATGCGGCACATGAGCAGGTGCTTCTGCAGCCTAAGCAGGTCCATCTCGGTGAGAAACTTCTTCCTTGTAATTCTGTTGACGAGCCGCATGTGTGAATGGTGCAGCTCGATTTGTTCCTGGGTGGGCGTGATGCGGATGATTTCGTTCGTGCGCGGCGGTAGCTGCTGGCTTACGGACTGCCGCGTACGGCGGAGCAGCACCGGCTGGAGTTTTTCGCGTAGCTCGGCCAGATTCTTATAACCGAGCACTTTGCCCTTTTCATCCACGACGCGATGATGGTTGTAAAAACGAAACGCCGGGCCGAGCCGCCGGTCGTCGATGAACTGCACGACCGAATACAATTCGTCGAGCCGGTTTTCGAGCGGCGTGCCCGACAGCACGAGCGCGAACCGCGAACGAAGCCCCTTGATCACGCGGCTGGTCTTCGCTTCCCAGTTCTTGATGCGCTGGCCTTCGTCGAGAATGATGAGGTCCCAATTCACCCGTTCGATCGAGAGGATGTCACGCAGCACCTGCTCGTAGTTGCATACGGTAAAGAAGCAGTCGTTGGCGTATTGTGCGCCTCGAGATGCGATGCTGCCGGCGATCAATTGGCAATCGCGGTCACAGAAGCGCCGGATTTCGTTCCTCCACTGCGATTTCACCGAAGCGGGACAGATGACGAGCACCTTCGATATGCCAGCCTCGCGCACGAGCAGCTCCGAGACTCCGATGGCTTGGATGGTTTTGCCAAGCCCCATGTCATCGGCAAGCACGGCGCGGCCGGCGCCGGCGGCGAACGCGATGCCGTCGAGCTGATACGGCAATAATTCGGCCTTGAGTAACTCGCGGCGCAGAGGGTGCGACTCCGGCTGGCGCCGGATCTCGGCGACTCGGCGCGCAATGCGGTCCTGCAGCAGCCGCCGTTGGATGAATTCTTCCGCGTCGGGGTAGATGTTGATCGTGCGTCCGCGCCGCTCCAGATACTGAATCCGTTTGAGCAGGTCTGGCACGTCCTCGATGTCCCGGTCACGTAGCTTTCCAAGAACCTCGCTGGCCTCCGGATCGAGTCTTTCGGGGAGAAGGAGCCGAAGGGTCGCCTGATCGCGGTACTGCACGTGAACGCCAATCGTCCGCCGGTGGTAAGGCCGCTTCAACTCCGTTTCAGTGAATCTCCTTTTTAGTTTCGCAAGCACGTGCAGGATATGCTTGCAGGTCCCGAGCGTGTTCGTGCGGAAGTCAGGACACGAGCAATAGGAGTCGCCCGGTTCGCGCCCGCGCACCGCGACGCGGTACGTCTTGCCGGAGATGGTGTTGCTCACGGCGTAGTCGGTCCATGGCTGTTCCGGTTCCGCTGACTTGACGATCATTCGCTCCGTGCGCGCCCGCTCCCGCCGCTCCTCAATGGCCCGTTCGATAAGTTCCTGTTCACTCAGGCTCTCGACCGGCACGCGCTCGGGCGGGGGCGCCGCAAGGCCCAGCGTCATCTTTTCGTCGAGAATGAACGAGAAAGCCGCCCCGACATGCTCGCACAACGACTCGCACACTGTGCAGTTCCACCGCAGCCGGCCGTTAGACGGATCCATGAGGCTGATCGTGACGACAGGCGGGGATTCAGTTTCGCCAGGCGCCAGCGGGAACTTAAGGCGGAACAAATCCTCATTCAAGTACACGTCTTCCTCGATGCGAAAATCCCAGCTATCCCCAGCCCGCAGCAACTTCGGCCCGTCGCTTCCCAGCAGCTTGAGCGTCTGCTGGTACGACAGCCGCGACAGCTTGTCGATGAGCGTTAGTTCTGTGCTCTTCTTCGCAGAGCTGGAATCAACTTGTGACATGGCAGATCCACCCTTCCTTAATAAAGCGGGCCCTAATCAACTGCTGCAAGGCTGCTGCGAATTTTCATGCCCGCGATGCCAATCAGTGTCGCTTCTTTCTGTAGAAATCCTCGATAACTTTCAGCGCTTGCTTGTAGTCATGACAATGAATTCCGTCGTGCCATTTTTTGCCAATCACGAGTTTTGCGCTCGATGGCCACCATTCGGCCAGGAAACCTCCGTCCGCGATCTGCCAATGATGTCCTTCATTGGTTATCCTTAGCGTCAGTCCCCGCTGCCCACACCACCGGCGAACGTTGGCCTCTTGTTCCAGATTTGCGCTTAGACGACGCGCATGGCGCATTCTGAAGTCCTCGCCTCGGTAGTACGGCACGATGCGGCTCCTGCCGGCGCTCACACTGTCGGGGATCGATCTTTTTCTACTCATTCGCGGACGTCCCCTCTTGAAGCTTCCTTAGTAACGAAAGTCGGGGCCAGTTTGATCAGTTAGATAAGGTCCAGTCTGTGGAACCAGGGTGAGCTTCTCAAAATAGAACCAGTTCCTATCGATCGGGAGGAGGCCGTCATCGAAAGCGACAGTAGGGCCAGGCGCTCTCCCAGCGCTGAAGTGTGAACATTGTGTCACAAAGAGCCGTGTTGGCGGCGCGTCAAGGATCGCAGGATTGCATGAAGCATACCATCAAGATCCTTCGCAACTGCTTCAGCAAGAAATCGCAGCATAATCCAGGTTCCACTCTAGTTTCAAGCGCCCCGAATATGTGGGCTGTGGATCTGTGGAAAGTCGTGCGCGTCTATGCGCGTGGTTGCCGGAGAGCAGCCATCTTCAAGCCATCAAGCCCAGGGTAGATTTGTCCTGGGATTTAAGACCATAAGACTTAAACAATTGTAGTTTGTACTGGACTTTTCTGTTCCCCTCCTATATGCTCACGGCGAAATGCATCCTGAGAAAGTCGATTCGGCTTGGCGTCCCGAACTGAGCGAGATGGTCGTGCGGCTG
>QHYH01000057.1 GCA_003223215.1 Acidobacteriota bacterium | reverse complement strand
CTGTCGAAGAGATCATCAAAAAGATCGATCGCGCGCGGGCGAAGATGGAGCAGATCAAGCCCGGATCCACCCAGCCCGCGGGCAAAGAGAAGGGGCTTCTGCTGTAAGGTTCTATACGGGACATACCACTAGCATCTGTGACGAAATCTTTTCGATGGCTTCTTGTGTTTGTCGATGCCGTGAATTTGGATCCGTGGATGGAAGTTTGATCGTAATGAGCGAATGGAGCAACCATTCGGCTGTTAACAGAGAACTTCAAATCACATAACTCGTTTCTCTGGCGTCAGTTAGCAGCCTCCGGACCATCCCCAAACGCGCTTTTCTTGTCCCCAGCATGTCCCCCATAGGCCCTGCCGCTGGTCACCTGGGTTGAAGTCGGAATCCGAGCTGCTCACCGGCCCGGCGAATGCGATCGTCAAGACTTCGGAGTTCCATGCTCGGGACGGTGGAACGTACAGCCAAGGCGGATGCCAAGTGAATCGCGTCAAGGGTACGCACAGGTTCCGACGGAAACGGACGCCTTGCTCGGTCGTCCGGCCGGCGAAATCTCACTCCCTGCCTCGCGCTGCTATGGGTTTCCGCTTCCAGGAGCAATCCAGAAGGAATATGTCGCCGGCGTTCCACGCCGGCGACCCTCCCGTCGTCTAGCTGCCCTCTTCCGAAAACGTGACGCTTTTCACGCCCATGGAAGGACAGCCCGCAGCTCTGTCTTAGTCTCCACCATTGAACACCGTGAGGCGAATCGTGGTCGTATGGCTCAAGGTGCCCGACGTCGACGTACCCTTGATCGTCACCGTAAACGTTCCTCCGGCCGCGTTGCTGCTTGCCGTGAACGTCACGGTGCTGCTGGTAGTCGGAGGGTTCACAGTAATCGGGTTGAACGACGCCGTCACTCCGCTCGGCAGGCCCGAAGCAGACAAGGTAACGCCGCTATTGAAGCCGTTCTGACGTGTGATCGTAATCGTGCTCCTGGCACTACTCCCACGCGTGACACCCACACTGTTTGGCGAGGCCGACAGACTGAAGTCCGATCCGGGCGGCGGTGCGTTCGGCGTGGCGCTGGCCTGGTTCGATTGGCCGGAGGTGCCAGAGGCGTTGACTGCGGCCACCCTGAAGTAGTAGGTGATGCCGTTGGTTAAACCGGTGTTGGTGTACGAAGTGGAAGCAATGCCGGTGACGACCGGTGTTGACCCTTCGCCGCCAGAGGTTGTACTGCGATAGAGATTATAGGAGGCCGCACCAGTGGCTGCCGACCAGGAAAGGGTTACCTGCCCGTTGCCCGGGGCAGCAGTAAGATTTGTGGGCGTCGAGGGCAGCGGGGGCGGCGTGGCGCTTCCCACAAGTGCGTTGATCAGCCCGGTTCCGTTCGGACTGCCCCAGCCGGTCGCCAAATCGTACCTGGTTGTTGCCGAATAGCCATTGCTCCCGCTGACGATGTCGTGAAAATCGCTGCCATAGCTCGACCCTTCACCAATTGCATAAAGACTCGGGTTGATGAAGCCCACCGCACTATGGCCGTTGGCAACGGACTGCTGATTGACCAGAGCCAGGTAGCCGGCCCACATCGGCGCCGCGAAACTCGTTCCACCATAAGAATTAGCCGTGCAACCGGACTGGTTGGCGCAGACGTAAAACGTAAAATTCGCGTTCGCCGAGACGTCCGGGCCGTTTCGATTGGTCTTCGAACAGCTCGAGCAGCCGCTCGCCGCGGCCGTCTGCCAGGAAGGAATCGGGTACCCATGCGTCGAAATGCCGCCTCCTCCGTCCACCCAGGCGGTCTCCGAACTCCAGGCTCCGCCTGCGCCGCTTGTCGTTAAGTCCGTTCCGCCAACCGAGGTGACATAGGGGTCATCCGCCGGGTAAACGTAAATCATGGTTGGGTTCCACGCGCCGCTGTCGCCGGAAGCTTGAAACAAATTCTGCCCCTGCGCCGCGAACTCTTGGAAGTACGGATCGTCAGTGCTGGGGTCCGCCGGGAACCACGACCATGAAGAGCTCAACTGTGCGTTCAGCGTGCTGGCCGTAGCCATGGCGTTAAAAATGGCAACATCGCTCGATCCCACGTACACCACCAGGCTGGACAGGCCCGGGGCCATCCCGAGCGCCTGAGTCATGTCGAGGGTCTGCTCAGTATCATCACAGAGCGGTGCGAAACAGCTCGTGCTGGTTCCGTCCGTAGATAACAGAGTGATAGGCACATTGAGCGGTTGGTGGACGTTGTTGTAGTATGTGTAGAGATCGTTCAAATCGGTTCCGTAATACTCCACCAGTCCGAGCGACTGGCCGGCGCCAGTGAGGGCCGTTCCGCCGTAGTATGCTGCTCTCATGTCACTGCCCAAAAACGAGTTCGAAGGGCCGGAGCCCGTCGTAGCGTTCGATCCTACACTCAGGTTTCTATGATGCAGGCCCGCGGGATGCGGGATCGAATAGTTGTCCAGCCCTGCGATGTGCCATAGCGGGAACGGCAGGTTTACGGTGGGCTCCCGGTCCGGTGCGTAAAAGGTGCGGTTTTCGGTGGGATGCATATAGGCCCCCATGGTCAAGTGGAAGGCTTTCTCAATGTTAGCTACCGACCCTGTCACGTCCACGTTCACGCGATTGCGCGACGTGCCGACCACCGTGAGGCCGTTCGCTTCCGCGAAACGAATCACGGCGTCATAGTCTTCTTGACTGGGACCATATTTCGCGGTGAACTCTTCCACCGTAAGGTAATGGCGGTAAGACGCACTGGACGGATCGTAGAGTTCCTTCAGGAATGCTTCCAACGCTGCCTGGTTGCGCAGCGGGAGAACGAGGACAAGCCGCATCGTCTGCATTGGGGAAAGGTGCCCGACGGACCGCGCCTGCCCATTCAGAGTCACGTCACGCACATGAAGCGTTAACGAGGATGGGGACTGCGCTTGGCAAACAATACTCACGACCGAAAAAAGCGCCACGATTCTCAGCAAAGACGTATTTAACCTTCGAATCATAAATTCTCCTTTTGTCTTTGAATAGGTTCACTGTAGTCGAGATGCGGAGTTCCAGAAATGAAGTTATGGAGGCCGGCCGGAGGCACTGTAGCGCCGTTCAGGTCGGAAGGAAGCATGCTGAAATCGTTAGTTCCCAGCCCCTTGAAGCACTGCATGGTGCCGGCAAAGCCACCTAGCATCGCGACGCGATCCAGAGAACCAGCCCACGGGCCGGTAAATGCGCCTCCGAAGGAAAAGAGGTTCGCCAAGAGGTAATACGCGTCCGGCCACGCCCCGATCTTGGTGTAGTTATTCAAGTTCATACCGAACGAGAACGCGTATCGGTTGAAACTCCCGAGGCGTCTGAAGAGTAGAAACCGCGATGCATTCCGCGTTAGAGCCAAACTTAGGGTAGTTGAAGGCCACGATCGGGATTAACCAGCGCCCGCAACCAGCTGCTTGGCAGAACTATTACTGTCAAGGGACTGCTGCTGACGACCACTAATCTGTCGAACGGAAACGCCGAGGCCCAACGAATAATGCGGGGGCACAAAACCTGTTGCGGGGGACAAAAGTGTTAGTCTCTGTTCCCGCCGCTAAACTCGTTGGGCGCCTTATAGTGGCGATCGGAGAATCTCGCAATCCGGTCCTTACTGTATTTCGAATGCGGAAAAGACCTGAGGCTATAACTGCTAGTCCCCAGCAGGGAGTCTGGTGATGGGCGATGTGTTTGCCGAACGAACTGGACGGGAATGCCCCAAACAAAACTACCTGACGACACACGGCTGCGGGCTTCGCTCGATGGTTTGGTAGGGATTGAGGTTCTCTACCCTCCGGGTGAGACGGAAAAGGGCTGTCACCTTGTTGGGTAGCAGTCCGTGGAGCTTGCTGTCTTTGCGGCCTTTGAGTCGTGCACGTGGGCGCCAAGACGCGCCAGGTTTGAATTATTCAACATCGAATGAAATGCAGAACGGGGAATAGCACCAGGCGGCCTTTGGTCGTATGCGGCAAGCGGAAGCAGCGGCGGTTTGCCGGGAGTTCGTGCTGCTTAAATAGGGCTCGCGGCGAGCCGCCCGTTGATTTCAGACTATGTGGAGGAAGCGGCGCCCGCGAGACGCCCCGACCATCCTTCCCGGTCTTTACAGTTCCACGATCCAAACTTTGGAGCTGCACCTCTGCCCCAAGCACAACAGCGCCAGAACTATCCGTCACCAAGCCTGACACCGTCGCCGTTTTCATTTAGCCCATCGCCACGGAGGCGAAGAACAACACACTGAAACACAATGCACATCCCACTCGCAACAAGTGCTGAAGGGTCATTGCGGGTTTATCCTCCCCTATTTCATTTATGCCCGCGAAGTAGGAAAAATTAGCCAAACAAATTTCATTTTCACGAATTTGTAAAATCGATCGACCTGCTGCGCGAATCGGGTCATCTCGCTCCGCCCGCCGTGGCACCCTCGGCCCTGGCCCCGCCGTGTATGGCCGCCGAAAATTTCCAATCTCGCTCCTCGCCGCAACGCCGGACGGCGGCTGCGGCCAAAATTTTCCCCGTTGAGCGTCCATTCGTCACCCCAGCGCGGTTCCAGGTGCGGAATGATAGAAAAAAAGAGAGGGTGGGAGGCTTCCGTGCTCGCTTTTTTCCCGGATACGCGCAGTTACTTCAGCTTGGCATACTCGGCCTTCGCTGCGATGAGGATCGGAATGTCTGGGTCAGCGTCCTTCCACAGTCTGAAGAAATCCTGATAGGCGGCTCGGGATTGGACGGTTTTGTCCTGTAGTGCATAAGCGCGGCCGAGCTGAAGTCGTGCCAGCGCGCCCAATGGGGAATTCAGAGCGACACCACGGTGTTCCAAGAACTTTTGAAACTCCGCAGCCGCTTCTTTGCCCTGATGCAGCGAGAGGTAAATTTGACCGCGAATGTACACCGGATACAGAGACCCGCCGACCTCGAACTGGGGAAGTGGTGAGCCGAGTTCGTACAGAGAAGTCGTGCGGAGGTCTTCGAGAGCCTTCGCCAAATTGTCGCGTCTAATTTCGATCGAAGCATAGATGGCCGGCAACCAATAGCGATTTATCGCTGTATTGAGAGGAAAGCGTTCGGCTAAATCGCGTGCCATCCGCTCTGCGCTGTTGATATCTCCAATGCGAGAAAATGCCAGAGCGGCGAGAACGCTTACATCTCGAGTGGGGCCTTCGGCCAGCGCGGGGGCGATTTCCTGGCGCGAACGCGCCACGTTGTCAAATTCAGCTTCGCGCAGGGCTGCATTCATTCGCCATGCCGCCGCGGTTTCTTTTGACTCGCTGCCGCGAGCCGACTCGATCGCGCGTTGGGAAAGTCTACGCGCACCTCCCAGGCGTCCGTAGAAGGCCTCGGTGTCTGAGGCGAACGAAAGGAGCACGTCCTCTCCTGGTTTGCCCATAGCCGCGTCGACTTGCCGCTGCATCTCCGCCGCGTCGTTCTCCAGAAAAAGCCGCTCCGTAGCGATTTCCGTGCAGGAATGGGTTGTCAACTTTGTGTGCTACAGCCTGCTCATACTTTGCCCTCGCTTCGTCCAGATTATTCACCGCGGGATACAGACCCACAAGGTTGGTGAAGGCGGCCGCACTGCCCGGGTTTAAGCGCAGGTCCTCAAGACTCGCGGTAATCCCTTTTTCGTACTGTCCCAAATACGTGTAATCGACTCCCAAATTGCCGAAAGGTTCGCTGTTGCGCGGGTAGGTCTGGGCCCACAACTCATAGGTTTGGATAGCTTTTTCTAGTTCGCCGGTGACGAGCAGATAGTAGGAGCTCGAGATACGGAATTTTTCTCGCTCGCTCACCTTGTCGCGCAAATCATAAGCCTTCTGCAAGTTTTCCGTCGCTAGGCCAGGCTCTCTAAGATTGGAGTACGATATCCCCAGCGCTTGGTAAGCGGCAGCGAAATTCGGGTCAAGTTCGATGGCGTGCTTGAAGAAAGGAATTGCTGCAGCGCTGCCCTTCTCCTGCAGAGTTTTAACGCCCCCTGATAGGGCCTTCAGCGCTTCTAGAGAGGGTGTCGTGGCTTGATCAAGGGGTGCGTCGAACCTCTCCACGGTGCTGAGCGACTCGCCGAGCTTCTCCCGCAGTTTCGTCGCCGCTTCGCCTAGGGCTTTCAGAATGTGTTCTTTGTTTTCCGCGGTGACCTGTTCTTGTGCCAGGGGATCGCCTGTCCTGCAATTGATTGCTTGGAGCCCGATCACGTACTGACTGCCAAGGCTGGCAATTGAGCCCGAAATGTACGCCTTACCTCCTGCGCGCTGGCAGAGATCACTCGCGACGTCTGGCGCCAGCCTGCTATCTGGCGCCTTCGCCATCAGCTTCAGTGTGGCCCGGGTTCTCGCGTTCGAGAGAATGTTAAGGAACGGAGACTGTGCCAACTGTACGGAAATTGCCTGCTTCAAGGTGTCGTCGAAGACTGGGTCACCGGTCGTGTTGGCGAAGTCCGCCAGCACAAGCATGTCCTCACCCGTCAACTTGGGTGTGCGGTGGAAGTACAGGTAGCTGCCCACGGCAAGCACCGTCAGCGCTAGGGCCGCGGAGAGGAAGACCTTCCAGGGCTGTCCGGGGCGCACCATAGCCCTCGCCCCTGTTGTTGCGGATAACCGCGCCGCGCTTGAACCGCCCTGCAGCCGCTGCAGGTCATTCCGAATCTCGGCCACACTCTGGTAGCGAAGCTTGCGGTCTTTCTCCAGCGCCTTGTCGACGATGTTTGCAAACTCTAGAGGCAGACCGGGGCTCAACACTGATAAGGGAATTGGTGCTCGATTTAAAATCGCATCATGAACGACGGCAGCAGTATTGCCAGGGAACGCCATCCGCCCGGTCGCCATTTCATAGAGCACCGCACCGAACGAAAACAGATCCGTACGCGCATCCAACTCTTCGCCGCGTGCCTGCTCCGGCGACATGTATGCGATCGTGCCGACGGTGCTGCCCGGGCTGGTCAGCAATTCGTCGGACGTCGCTGTTGGCATCGCCGAAAGGCTAATACCTTCTGCGACGGTGGTGAGCTTCGCTAGACCAAAATCGAGGATCTTCGCGCGTCCTCGCTTCGTCACAAAAATGTTCGCAGGCTTAATGTCCCGGTGGACGATGCCTTTTTCGTGTGCCGCCTCCAGGGCATCCGCAACCTCCGTGCCCACTTCCAGCACCTGTTCGAGAGGATGCGGTCTGCCACCGATCATTTGCTTCAGCGTCTGCCCGTCCATGAACTCCATAGCGATGAACGGAGATACGCCATCTTCCGCGATTTCGTAGATTGTGCAGATGTTCGGATGGTTCAGTGCGGATGCCGCACGCGCTTCGCGCCGAAGGCGCTCCAAGGCTTGCGGGTCTTTTGCCACCTCGTCAGGAAGGAATTTCAGTGCGACGTGACGACCGAGTTTAAGGTCTTCGGCTTCGTAGACCACACCCATCCCGCCGCCACCGAGTTTTCCCAACACGCGGTAGTGCGAGATGGTATGGCCAATGATCGAGGAGGAATCCGTCACTGGCCGAGCATCTTACGCCAGAGCCCCAGTGCAGACAATCGCGACCAGACGTA
>QHYH01000158.1 GCA_003223215.1 Acidobacteriota bacterium | reverse complement strand
TGCCGGGCGACAACGTGAGCTGCGAAGTCAGCATGATCACGCCGGTGGCTCTCGAGAAAGGCTTGCGCTTCGCGATACGCGAAGGCGGCCACACCGTCGGCGCCGGCGCCGTCACCGAAATCCTCGAGTAGGAACGTCAAGCGGTTGCCCCTACCCTAGCCCAGGGAGCGTCGCGGAGAACGGGGAGCAGTCGCTATGAAAAAGCAGGAGCAGCACAACTATTTGCTAATGCGGGACGATTTGAAGGCCCTTGGCGGACAGTTGAAGAGCTGGGGGCAGGCGTGGGGGCTGAAAGTAAAGATCATGCCGGAGGGGTTGCACGGGGAAGGCCTGCAGGTTTGGAAGGGCCATCGGTTTCTCCGGTTTACCATCTCGAGCCCGAAGGAACTGGGCCCGGACACCGAGCGCGACCTTGTATGGGGGGTCAAAATACAGGAAGCGCTCAGCAATGCCGAAGAGCGGCTTGGACGATGGCCGGGCGGATGGTGCCGCTATGACCAGGAGAATCATCGCTGGGAACAGACGCAGGTGTGGCCTTTTACGGAATCGGTAGTGCGCCGGTTGCTGGACCTGAGCGATCAGGCGAAATCGGCGAATGCTTAGGAGCAAGAAATGCGCGAAACCATCACATTGCAGTGCGGGGAATGCAAGAACCGCAACTACACCACGACCAAAAACAAGAAGAAGCACAGCGAGCGTCTGGAAACGAAGAAATTCTGCAATACGTGCCGCAAGCAGACGGCGCACAAGGAAGTGAAATAGTTTTTGTTTGGGAGGGTTTCCGGGGCAGACCGGATTTGAATTTAGGGGAGTCGTCCAACGGTCAGGACTCCGGTCTCCAAAACCGGGTATGGGGGTTCGAATCCCTCCTCCCCTGCCAGAGTTGAGCGTTCCTTGTAGGAAACGGGGCGAGCAGGAACAAGCGACAGCCCAGAGCTTCCGCAGGAAGTAATCGAGGGAAAGATGGCTACGCAGGCAGTAAAAGTCAAAAACGGCGAAGGCAACGCCATCACCGGAGCGGCGGCGGGCCTTGGTGAAAAGATCTCACGCACGCTCGCGGAGACCAAGGAATTCCTCCACGACACGCGCTTGGAGTTGAAGCAGATCACCTGGCCAACGCGCGAGGATGTGGTGTCAACCACCTGGGTGGTGCTGGTTACCGTGGCCTTTTTTGGAGTTTTTTTGTGGTTGGTGGACTTGGGAGTGAACCGCGCGGTGCAGGCCATTTTTAAGAAGTTCGGTGTGTGAAGGGGAAAAGCAACCGATGGGAATGCAGTGGTACATCATCCATACCTACTCGGGCTTTGAAAGAAAGGTCAAAGAGAGCCTGGAGAGCCGCGTGGCGGCCTTCAACCTCCAGGACAAGATCGGCCGCGTGATGATCCCCATGGAGGAGTTCGTCGAAGTCCGCGGCGGCAAGAAAGTGGTTTCGCCGCGGATGTCCTATCCCGGCTACGTGCTGGTAGAGATGGACCTCGACGATAACACCTGGCACATCGTGCGCTCGACGCCACGCGTGACGGGTTTCGTCGGGTCGGCCATCTCGCCGTCGCCGCTGAGCGATGCGGAGGTCGACGCCATCATCAACCGCGTCCACGTTCCGACCGACCGGCCCAAGCCGAAGGTGGTCTTCGAGCGCAACGAGCAAGTGCGCATCGTCGACGGGCCGTTCGCGAATTTCAACGGCAGCGTCGAGGAGATCGACAACGACCACAGCCGATTGAAAGTTTCGGTTACGATTTTTGGCCGCTCCACGCCGGTGGAACTGGATTTCGCGAGCGTGGAAAAGCTGGGGTAAGCCCGAGCGAGCAGCAAACGAAAGAGGGATGGGGACATGGCAAAGAAGATTCAGACGACGATCAAGTTGCAACTGCCAGCGGGGAAAGCTACGCCCGCGCCGCCGGTGGGCACGGCGCTCGGCCCGCACGGTCTGAACATCATGGATTTCTGCAAGCAGTTCAACGCCAAGACCGCCAAAGAGCCGGACGGGATGATCTTCCCGGTGCTGGTGACGGTGTACACCGACCGCACCTTTACTTTCATTTTGAAGACCCCGCCGGCCTCCGTGCTGCTCAAGCGCGCCGCCAACATCGCCAAGGGTTCCGCGGAGCCGAACCGCAACAAAGTCGGCAAAGTGACCAGGAAGCAAGTCGAAGAGATTGCCAAGATCAAGCTTGTCGACCTCAACACCACCAATCTGGAATCTGCGATGCGCACCGTGATGGGCACGGCGCGCAACATGGGTCTGGAAGTTGTGGAAGCCTAAGAGGTTCCGGGCGCCAAGAGGCCGACCGAGGTAGCGAATGAGGAAGTCAGGGAAGCACGTGGAGAATGCGCGCAAGCAAGTGGAGGCGCGTTCCTACAAGCTCGGCGAAGCCGCCGAACTTTTGAAGAAGCTGCATCACACGAAGTTCAACGAAACCGTGGAACTGGCCATCAATCTGGGAGTGGATCCGAAGCATTCCGACCAGGTGGTGCGCGGAACCGTGGGCCTGCCAAACGGGCTCGGCAAGACCGTGCGCGTGTTGGTCATAGCGGGCGGCGAAAAGGTGCGCGAAGCACAGGAAGCTGGCGCGGACTTTGTTGGCGGCGAAGACGTGGTGCAAAAAATCATGGAGGGCTGGACGGATTTTGACGCCGTGATTGCCACACCGGACATGATGCGCTCGGCCGGAAAGCTCGGCAAAGTGCTCGGACCACGCGGCCTGATGCCCAATCCCAAGACCGGCACGGTCACTTTTGAAGTGGCCAAGGCCATCAAGGAAGTCAAAGCCGGCAAAGTGGAGTTCCGCGTGGACAAAGCCGGAATCGTGCATTGCGCGATCGGCAAGATTCAGTTTGACGCGCCCAAGCTGGTGGGCAACGCTCACGCGGTTCTCGAAGCCGTGGTCAAGGCCAAGCCGGCCGCTGCCAAGGGCAAGTACGTCAAGAAAATCACACTGACCTCGACGATGGGGCCGGGCATCACCATCGACTTGGCCGAAGCGGAGGCGCTGGCAGCAGCCGCCTGATGGGCGCCGGAGCGCAGCGGAACGAATTCATGAAAAAGCGCAGCGAAAAACAAGCAGACCTCGACAGGCTGAAGTCGGAGCTGGCCAAAGTCTCGACCGTGATTCTCACCACCTTTCAGGGTATCAAGGTGGACGAGGACACCAAGCTCCGCCGCGCGGTGCAGGCCGCGGGCGGCAAATACAGAGTCGTAAAGAACACCCTGGCGGAGCGCGCCGGGGCGGGAACGCCCGCCGAAAATCTGCTGAAGAACTTGCGCGGCACGAATTCGATCGCTTACACCGAAACCGATCCGGTGGCGCTGGCGAAAGCGATCACCAAGATTGCCAAGGACGTTCCGGCGTTTCAGTTCAAGGCTGGCGTGGTGGAAGGTCGCGTCGTGTCCATCGCGGACATCAAGCAGCTTGCGAACCTGCCGTCGAGGGACGAGCTCATCAGTAAGATCATGTTCCTGCTGAACGCTCCGGCCCAGCGTATTGCCGTGGCGCTCAACGCGTTGCCGCGCAACCTCGCGGTAACCGTCAATGAGGCCATCAAGGCCAACAAGTTCGGGTCCGGCGGAGGCGGCGCGGCGCCTGCCCCCGCGGCCTGAGTAAGTTCAATTTATAGATTTGAGAGGAGAGAAAAGAGTCATGGCGAAAGTCGACACGATCCTGGAGGAAATCAAGGGGCTGACGTTGCTCGAGGCGTCCGAACTGGTGAAGAGGATGGAAGAAGCCTTCGGCGTCTCCGCGGCGGCGGCAACCGTAGTCGCGGCGGGCGGCGGGGCAGCGGCGGGCGGCGGCGCGGCACCGGCCGAAGAGAAGACGGAATTCACCGTCGTGCTCACCGAAGTTGGCGGAAACAAGATTAACGTCATCAAGGCGGTCCGCGAAGTCACCAGTCTCGGCCTGAAAGAAGCCAAGGACTTGGTGGACGGCGCGCCCAAGACCGTCAAGGAAGGCGTGAACAAGGACGAAGCCGCGGCGATCAAGAAGAAGTTCGAGGAGGCCGGCGCCAAGGTGGAGATCAAGTAATTTTCGGTTTCGCCTTCGATTCGAGTTTCCGGACCGGCGCGGCTTTTCGGGCGAGGGGCCGCGCCAGAGGGCATCAGCTACGCACGTTGAAGGTGGGCATTTTCACAACACCAAGCGTTCCCAAGGGAACGCCTGTAGCCGTCTGCGCGATGACTTCGGGCAAGTCTTCAAGCGCGGCGGCTACGTGTCTGCTTCGAGTATTTCCGCACGTTGCCCGAAAGGGATGAGGTAGATCACAGATGCCGAATAGCAATCAGTACGCCAGGGAACATCAGCGGCTGGATTTCGCGAAAATCCAGGGGTCGATCCAAATCCCCAACCTGATTGAAGTCCAGATGAAGTCCTACCAGCGCTTCCTGCAGATGGACCTGCTGCCGAGCGAGCGCGAGGACGGCGGGCTGCAGTCGGTGTTTACGTCGGTGTTTCCCATCAAGGATTTCCGCGAAATGTCGCAGCTCGAGTTCGTGGACTACTCGATCGGCAACTGGGAGTGCAAGTGCGGCAACCTGAAGGGTCTGCACCACTTGCGCGCCACCTGCCGCAACTGCGGAGCTTCGGTCGTCACGAACCCCTATCAGACCGGTGACGTCATCTGCCACAAGTGCGGCACCTTCAACAAGAACACGCCGACGTTCTGCAACAAGTGCGGCGATCCCGTGGCCATGCAGTTGAAGTATGACGTGAACGAGTGTCAGGAGCGCGGCATGACCTACTCCGCGCCTCTGCGGGTCACCATTCGCCTGACCATTTACGACAAGGATCCCGATTCCGGCGCGAAAACCATCCGCGACATCAAGGAGCAGGAAGTTTTCTATGGGGATATTCCGCTGATGACCGAGAATGGCACGTTCGTCATCAACGGCACGGAACGCGTCATCGTTTCCCAGTTGCATCGTTCGCCGGGCGTGTTTTTCGAGAGCGCCAACAACCGCACCTACTTCCTCGGAAAAATCATTCCCTACCGCGGGTCGTGGGTGGAATTCGAGTACGACACCAAGAACATTCTCTACGTGCGCATTGACCGCAAACGCAAATTCCTCGGCTCCATTTTCCTGCGCGCGCTGGGCATGAAGTCCAACGAAGAGATCCTGCGCACGTTCTACCAGGTGGAGCGCATCTCGCTGCGCGATAAGGAGCTGTTCTGGAACGTTTCGCCGGGCATCGTCGACCGCAAGCTGGCTCACGAAATCCGCAATCCCAAGTCCGACGAGGTGATTGTCGGCGCCCACAAGCGCATCACCGAAACCCTGTTCAAGGAATTGATCAAAGCGAAGATTTCCCAGGTACGCGCTTCGCTGACCGACCTTGAAGGCGCGTACAGCGTCGCCGACGTGGTCAACCGGCAGACCGGCGAAATCATGCTCGAAGCCAATAAGCCGCTGACCGCGGACCTTTGGCAAGCCTTCGCCGAATCGGGCATCACCGAAGTCGATGTGTTTTTCCCGGACCGCGACGATATCGGCGTGGTGCTCTCGCGCACGCTCGACAAAGATGCCATTCGCACCTCGAAAGAAGCGCTCATCGAAATCTATCGCAAGCTGCGTCCCGGCGATCCGCCGACGCTCGAAACCGCCACCAACCTTTTCCGCGGCATGTTCTTCGACCCGCGCAAGTACGATTTCAGCCGCGTCGGCCGCCTGAAATTCAACATCAAAATGGGGCTGGACACGCCGCTTGACAACCGCACGCTGGATTCGCCGGATTTTGTCGCGGCCATCAAGTACCTGTTCAAGCTGCGCAAGAATATCGGATTGGTCGACGATATCGACCATCTTGGCAACCGCCGCGTCCGCGCGGTCGGAGAGTTGCTCGAGAACCAGTTCCGCATCGGCCTGGTCCGGATGGAGCGCGCCATCAAGGAAAAGATGAGTGTGTACCAGGAAATGTCCACGGCCATGCCGCACGACCTGGTGAACGCCAAGCCGGTCATGGCCGCGATCCGCGAGTTCTTCGGCTCGTCGCAGCTCAGCCAGTTCATGGATCAGACCAACCCGCTCAGCGAAATCACGCACAAGCGGCGCCTTTCGGCCCTCGGGCCCGGCGGTCTGTCGCGCGAACGCGCCGGATTCGAAGTCCGCGACGTGCACCCGACGCACTACGGCCGCATCTGCCCGATTGAAACGCCGGAAGGTCCGAACATCGGACTGATCAGCTCGTTGAGCTGCTTTGCGCGCATCAATGACTACGGCTTCATCGAATCGCCCTACCGCAAGGTCAAGGGCGGCCGCATCATCGACTACGTGCACATCGTCAACGCCGGCGACAGCGAATTCAAAGCCGGCGACATCGTCGAGCGCGACAAAGTCGAAGAGCTCAACGAAGAACTGAAGCGCCGCAAGGTGGTCTACGAGCCGTATTGCTTCTATCTCTCCGCCTGGGAAGAAGACAAGTACGTCATTGCGCAGGCCAATGTGGCTCTCGACGAAAAGCAGCGCATCACGACCGAACTGGTCAACTGCCGGCAGGCCGGCAACTTCGTGCTCAAAAACCGCGACGAAGTGGACTACGTGGACGTTTCGCCGAAGCAGCTCGTCTCCGTGGCCGCCAGCTTGATTCCGTTCCTCGAGAACGACGACGCCAACCGCGCGCTGATGGGTTCGAACATGCAGCGGCAGGCCGTGCCGCTCATCAAGGGCGAGGCCCCGCTGGTCGGCACGGGGATGGAGCGCGTCACCGCGCGCGACTCCGGCGCGGTCGTGCTGTGCAAGCGCGATGGCGTGGTGGATCAGGTCGACTCCGAACGTATCATCGTGCGCGTCGAATCCGACCACTCCGGCGTTTTGAGCCGCGAAGTGGGCGCGGACATCTATCAGCTCATCAAGTTCAAGCGCTCCAACCAGAACACCTGCATCAATCAAAAGCCGCTGGTGAGGGTGGGCGACCGCGTAAGGAAAGGCCAGGTTCTTGCCGATGGTCCATGCACGGACCGCGGCGAACTGGCCCTGGGACGCAACGTGCTCGTGGCCTTCCTGCCGTGGCGCGGATACAACTTCGAAGACGCCATCCTCGTCAGCGAAAAGCTGGTAAAGGACGACTACTACACTTCGATCCACATCGAGGAGTACGAAATCGAAGCGCGCGACACGAAGCTCGGTCCCGAGGAAGTCACGCGCGACATTCCCAACATCGGCGAATCGTTCCTGCGCAACCTCGACGAAAGCGGCGTCATCCGCATCGGCGCGGTCATCAAGCCGGGCGACATTCTCGTCGGCAAGGTCACGCCCAAGGGCGAGACCACGCTCACTCCGGAAGAAAAACTGCTGCGCGCCATCTTCGGCGAGAAAGCCGGCGACGTGCGCGACGCCTCGCTCTACTGTCCGCCGGGCATCGAAGGCACCATCGTGGACGTCAAGATCTTCACCCGCAAGGGCGGGGAAAAGGACGAGCGCCACAAGGCCATCGAAGCCAACCAGGTCTTCAAGCTGGAGAAGAACCTGGCCGACGAAATCCGCATCCTTACCGACGAGCGCCTCAAGCGCCTGTCCGACCTGCTGGGCGGCAAGGTTTTGCAAGCCGACCTGCACGACGAAAAAACCAACAAGCGCCTGCTAACCAAGGGCACCGAGCTGACGCGAGAGATCATCGAGAAAATCTCCACGCGCAACCTCAAGCGCCTGAAGCTCAACGAAAAGGATCCGCTCCTGATCGAAAAGATCGAGGAAATTGAGGAGATGACTTCGCGCCAAATCGACGTGCTGCGCAAGATCACCGAAGAGCGCAAGGAGAAGCTCAAGAAGGGCGACGAACTGCCCCCGGGGGTGATCAAGCTGGTCAAGGTCTACATCGCCATGAAGCGCAAGCTTTCCATCGGCGACAAAATGGCCGGCCGCCACGGCAACAAGGGCGTCATCGCGCGCATCGTCCCGCAGGAAGATATGCCCTATCTGCCGGACGGCACTCCGGTCGAGATCGTCTTGAACCCGCTCGGCGTTCCTTCGCGTATGAACGTCGGACAGATTCTCGAGACCCACCTTGGCTGGGCCTCCAAGGAGTTGGGCAACAGCCTGAAGCGCCTGTTCAGCAAGGAAGTCAAAGCCGAGGCGTTGCGCCGCTGGTTCAGGGAAGTTTTTGGCGAGACGGCCATCTGGAAATCACTCGCGAAACTCGAAGACGACCAGTTGATCGAATACGCCGAGGGCTTCCGCGACGGCATCCCCTTCGCCACTCCGGTGTTTGACGGCGCGCGCGAACCGGAAATCCGGCACTTGCTCGAAGTCGCCGGCTTGCCGAACCTCGGCAAGATCAACCTTTTCGACGGCATGACCGGAGACCAGTTCGATCAGCCGGTCACGGTCGGCTACATCTACATGCTGAAGCTGTCGCATCTGGTCGACGACAAGATTCACGCGCGCTCCATCGGCCCGTACTCGCTGATCACGCAGCAGCCTCTCGGCGGCAAGGCCCAGTTCGGTGGCCAGCGTTTCGGCGAAATGGAAGTGTGGGCGCTCGAAGCTTACGGCGCCGCCCACATCTTGCAGGAGCTGCTCACGGCGAAGTCCGACGACGTTTACGGCCGCGCCAAGATTTACGAGGCCATCGTCAAGGGCGAGCCGGGCATCGAACCGGGCGTGCCGGAGTCGTTCAACGTGCTTGTGCGCGAACTGCAGTCGCTGTGCTTGGATGTCGAGTTGATGAAGCGACAAAAGCCGCCGGTGGAAAAAGCCGCCGACTAGAGCCTGGGACGGCAGGAGCATGCTCCTGCCGCAGCCCGGCCAAGCGTCTCGATGTTGTGGTTCTGGTTTTTCAACTTTCTGGAGCCGGTCGGATGTTCCAAGAATTCAGAACATCCGGCCGCGGCCCTGATGAAAGTCAGGGAGGGAGGAAACAACCTTGTATCGCAGCAGCCCTTATGATCGCGCCAGCCTGATTGCTGATTTCGATTCCATCCGCATCAGTCTGGCAAGTCCGGAAAAAATTCGCTCGTGGTCCCACGGCGAAGTCACCAAGCCCGAGACCATCAACTACCGCACGTTTAAGCCCGAGCGTGACGGGTTGTTTTGCGCGAAGATTTTTGGCCCCGTCACCGACTGGGAGTGTCTGTGCGGTAAGTACAAGCGCATGAAGCACCGCGGAGTGATTTGCGACAAGTGCGGCGTGGAGGTCACGCTCAGCAAGGTCCGCCGTGAGCGCCTCGGCCACATCGAGCTGGCGTCGCCCTGCTCGCACGTGTGGTTCTTCAAGGGCCTGCCGAGCCGCATCGGCTACTTGCTGGACATTTCCATGCGCGACCTCGAACGCATCCTCTACTTTGAGGCGTTCGTCGTCGTGGATCCCGCTGAAGTCGCCATTCTTCGCGAGCGTGAAGTTCTGCCGGAAGAAAAATACCGCGAACTCCAGAAGGAATATCCCGGCCAGTTCACCGCCAAGATGGGCGCGGAAGCCATCAAGGAACTGCTCCGCCGCGTCGAAGTCGACAAGCTGGCCGATGAACTCCGCGACAAAATGAAGGCCGACCCCTCGCTCCAGAAGCGCATTAAGTACGCCAAGCGCCTGAAGGTGCTCGAAGCTTTCCGCAAGAGCGGCAACAAGCCCGAGTGGATGATTCTTGACGTCATCCCGGTGCTGCCGCCGGAACTGCGCCCCCTGGTGCCTCTGGACGGCGGACGCTTCGCCACTTCCGACCTCAACGATCTGTATCGCCGTGTCATCAACCGCAACAACCGCTTGAAGAAGCTCATGGAGTTGCACGCCCCGGACGTCATTGTGCGCAACGAAAAGCGCATGCTCCAGGAAGCCGTCGACGCGCTGTTTGACAATGGCCGCCGCGGCCGCGTCCTGCGCGGCACCAACAACCGGCCGCTCAAGTCGCTGTCGGATACCCTCAAGGGCAAGCAGGGTCGCTTCCGCCAGAACCTGCTTGGCAAGCGCGTGGACTATTCCGGCCGCTCGGTCATCGTGGTTGGTCCGGAGCTCAAGCTCAATCAGTGCGGTTTGCCGAAGAAAATGGCCCTCGAGCTATTCAAACCCTTCATCTATCACAAGCTGGAGGCCCAGGGCCACTGCACCACCATCAAGCAAGCCAAGGAAATGGTGGAGCAGCAGGAATCGGTGGTCTGGGACATCCTGGAAGACGTCATTCGCGAGCATCCGGTTCTGCTGAACCGCGCTCCGACGCTGCATCGCCTCGGCATTCAGGCCTTCGAGCCGACGCTCGTCGAAGGCAAAGCCATCCGCATTCACCCGCTGGTGTGCACCGCGTTCAATGCCGACTTTGACGGCGACCAGATGGCCGTGCACATTCCGCTGTCGCCCGAATCGCAGGTCGAAGCGTCGGTGCTGATGCTCAGCTCGCGCAACATTCTTTCTCCCGCGCACGGCTTGCCTCTGGCCGTGCCGTCGCAGGACATGGTGTTGGGCATCTATTACCTGACCAAGAGCAAGCCCGGCGCCAAGGGTGAAGGCCGCGTTTTCGGTTCCACCGAGGACGTCATCCTTGCGCTGGAAGCTGGCGAAGTCGAGCTGCTTACGCCGATTCGCTTGCGGTACACCGGTGAAGTCATCGACCTCACCACCGCCTACGACAACCAGGATGTGACGCACACCGAGCCGGTGAAGATGGAGCGCCAGTTCATCCAGACCACCGTCGGCCGCGTCATCTTCAATTCCCATTTGCCCGAGAAATTCCCGTTTGTGAACGGGCTTCTAAAGAAAAAGGGCGTTCAGCAGTTGGTCTATTACGCCTACTTGCGCTTTGGCCTGACCGACACGGTTGTTCTGCTCGACCACCTCAAGGCGCTGGGCTTCACCTACGCCACGCGGTCGGGGATCTCCATTGGCATCGACGACATGTTCATCCCCGGCGACAAGTACAAGCTCGTGGACACCGCGGAAAAGGAAGGCGTCAAGGTTCAGCAGCAATATCTGGACGGCGCCATCACCAACGGCGAACGCTACAACAAAGTCATCGCCATCTGGGGCGACGTCACCGAAAAAGTTGCCGACGAAATGTTTAAGGCGCTCGAAGGCCAGGACAAGGAGGGCAACATCAACCCGGTTTACGTCATGGCCGACTCCGGCGCGCGCGGTTCCAAACAGCAAATTCGCCAGCTGTCCGGAATGCGCGGTCTGATGGCCAAGCCTTCCGGCGAAGTCATCGAGACGCCCATCACTTCCAACTTCCGCGAAGGCCTGACCGTGTTGGAATACTTCATCTCCACGCACGGCGCGCGCAAAGGCCTCGCTGACACGGCGCTGAAGACCGCTGACTCCGGCTACCTCACGCGCCGCCTCGTCGACGTCGCGCAGGATGTAATCATCAACGAATACGACTGCGGCACCACGGACGGCATTTACGTCGAGCCCATTGTCGAAGCGGGCGTGGAAGTCGAGCCGCTCCGTGACCGCGTCGTGGGCCGCGTTTCCTTGGACAAAATCAAAGACTTCGAGGGCAACGTCATCGTCGACGTGAACCAGGAAATCAACGAAGAGCTCGCCAACGCCATCCAGGGCGCCGGTATCGACCGCGTGCGCATCCGTTCCGTGCTCACTTGCGAATCGCGGCGCGGCGTGTGCGCGCTGTGCTATGGCCGCAACCTGGCCACCGGCCGCATGGTCGAGCTCGGCGAAGCCGTCGGCGTCATCGCCGCACAGTCCATCGGCGAACCCGGCACGCAGCTCACCATGCGCACGTTCCACATCGGCGGAACCGCCACGCGCGTCTCCGAGCGCTCCACGCTCGAAGCCCGCAACAACGGGGTGGTCAAATTCGTCGACCTGAAACACGTCGAGGGTCGTGGCGGCACGCTCATCGCCATGAACCGTTCCGGCCTCATCGCCATCGTCGATGAGAAGAGCCGTGAGAAGGAGCGCTACCACGTTGTCTACGGCGCGCGCCTCCGCGTTCAGGACGGCGAACACGTCACTCACGGCCAGATTCTCGCCGAGTGGGATCCCTTTACCTTCTCGATTCTGACGGAGACCGCCGGCACGGTGAAGTTCGACGACCTGAAGACCGGCGTTACCATCGAAGAGCAGGTGGACGAAGTCACCGGTCTCTCGCAGGACGTTGTGACTCTGCCCCCCGGCGATGAAAAGCATCAGCCGGCGATTCTCATTCGTGACCCGTCCGGGAAGGTCCGCAAGAAGTACCTCATGCCTTCCCGCGCGCACTTGATGGTCCGGGACGGCGACGATGTCCAGGCCGGCGACGTGCTCGCGAAGATTCCGCGCGAAACCACCAAGACCAAGGACATTACCGGCGGTCTCCCGCGCGTTGTCGAGCTCTTCGAGACCCGCAAACCGAAGGACCCCGCGGTCATCAGCGAAATCGATGGCTCGGTCCGTTACGGCGAGATCGCCAAGGGTATGCGCAAGATCCACGTGGAGAGCGAAGACGGTAAAACCACCAAGGAATACGCCATCCCGCGCGGCGTGCACATCAACGTTCAGGAAGGCGACCACGTCAAGGCCGGCGAGGCCCTCATCGACGGGCCGCTCAACCTCCATGACCTTCTTGCGGTTCTTGGCGAGAAGTTCACCCAAGCTTATTTGGTCAACGCTATTCAGGAGGTTTACCGGCTCCAGGGCGTGAACATCAACGACAAGCACATCGAGGTGATCGCACGCCAGATGATGCGCTGGGTCAAGGTCGAAGACGTCGGCGATACCAACTTCCTCCTCGAAGAGCAAGTGGATAAATTCCGCTTCCGCGAGGAGAACGACGAAGCCATCAAGCGCGGCGGCCGTCCCGCTACCGGCAGGCCGCTGCTTTTGGGCATCACCAAGGCGTCGCTCTCGACCGATTCGTTCATCTCCGCGGCCAGCTTCCAGGAAACCACGCGCGTGCTTACCGAAGCTGCCGTCGCCGGGAAGGTGGACTATCTCCGCGGTCTCAAGGAAAACGTCATTATGGGCCGCCTCATTCCCGCCGGTACCGGCCTCGAGCATTACCGCAACATCCAGTTGCTGACCGAAATGCCCGCTCCCGCTCCGGTCGAGGAAATTCCGGAAGCCGCCGAGCTCACCGCCGAAGAAGCGGCGGCGCTCGACTTTCTCCAGAAGGACGCCGAAGCCGACGCCGCTACCGAGGGCTAGCCTCTCCCCTGGCGATGCGGCTTTGCGTGAAACCTGACCAGAACAAAGTTCGGCTAGATTCAGGCGGGGCCCGACCCCGGGCTCCGCTGCTGTTTCGGTCTCCTGGTGCAGTTATCTTCCGGGAACTCCTACACTTAGCCCTCATTGCGGAATTGCAGGTGAGGTTCCTACAATGGACAGGGCGCGCATCACCGGCAGGCTTTGGCTGATCCATGCGGCCGCGGTCTCTTTTTGATGAACGACCAAGACCAAAACATGCAACGCAGTAAGGCTCGAGTGCCCTCCGAGAACGCCCGCCGTTCTCTACTGGCTTCGAACTTTGCACGCTTCGAGAAGCGCCAGAATGAGCTTTGGCGGCTCACCTTCCTGATTCTGTTTCTGTTGGTTCTCGCTTACGCCTGGACTTCGTGGAGTACCATTCGCACGCTGGCCCTCCGGTTTGAGGCGCTGCCCATCGGTCTGGTTCTGCTGGTCGTGCTTTTCACGGCTTACCTGCGGAAGAAGACCGGCGAGATTTCCGAACTGCGCGGTCTCTTGCGCGGCCTCGAGGAGCGCGACGCCGAGCCCCCCAGCGACAAACAGTTGGACCAGCTCTTTGACATCGTCTCCCGTTCTCAGCAGGGCTACCGCGATTTGATCGACTCCTTCGATGACATCCTGATGGCGGTTAGCATCGACGGGCGGATTCGCGCCGTCAACAGCATGTTCTGCGATCTCGTCGAGACGCCTTTCCAGGAGATTATCGGCCGTCCGCTCGCCGAATTTGTTCAGCCCGGCACGGAACAAGAAGAAAATCTCGCCAGGCGCGCCATGGCCGGTTTCGAGGAACGCCGTCATTGGACCGGTGTCGTTCAGGTACGCCTGAAGAATCAATCGTCTCCGTTTTATTTCGATTGTGTCGCTCACGCCATGCTGCGCGGCGATACCGTCAGCGGCATCACCATTCTCGCGCGCGACGTTTCCGCTCTGCGGCGGAATGAAACCCGCTTCACCGAGCTCTTCGAAACTCTCCGGGAAGGCATCTACATCACCACGCCCGAGGGCCGCATCCTCGACGCCAACCCCGCACTGGTCCGCATGCTCGGCTACGAATCCAAAGAGGACCTGCTCAAAAGGCAGGTCTCCGAGATTCTTGTCGATCCCGCCGAACGCAAGGTCCTGCAGCAGCAAGTGGAGACGCAGCCTATGGTCCAGGGCCGCGAAATCACGCTTCTCCGCAAAGATGGAAGCTCGATCGTGTGCATGAACAGCGCCACCGCCGTGCGCGACGCTGGCGGAAAGGTCGTCCGGTACCAGGGCGCGGTCATGGATATCACCGAACGGCGCGAGATGGAGCATCGGCTCCATCAACAGCAGGAATTCGCGCGCCGCCTGGTCGACAACTTTCCCGACCTCATCCTCGTGCTGGACGCGGACTCCCATTACACCTTCATCAGCCCACGATGCAGGGAACTGCTGGGCTACTCCCTCGAGGAAGCGCAATACATGGAGTTTGGCGGCCGTACCCATCCGGAGGATTTGCCGGCGGCCTTATCCATCTATAAGGACATTCTTGCCGGGAAGCAGACCTTTGCTTCCATGGAGCTCCGCGTGCGCCACAAGCAAGGGGATTGGCGCCGCATTCTATTCAATTTCAGCCCGCTCTCCGACGAATCCGGCAACATCGAAGGCGTAGTCCTCTCCGGCCGCGACGTTACGGACATCAAGCGCCTCGAAGAGCAGCTGATTCAGGCGGAAAAGCTTGCCGCCATGGGCCAGATGCTCGCGGGCGTCGCACACGAACTGAATAATCCGCTCACGGCCGTCCTCGGCGTCACGGAACTCCTGCGCGAGCGCGCCCCGGCCGACGAATCCTTCAAGCGCCAACTCGAGCTGACCCATCGCCAAGCGCGCCGCGCCGCGCGCATCGTCCAGAACCTTCTTGAGTTCTCGCGTCCCGGTTCCTCCGAGAAGAAGCTACTCGACCTCAACAATCTGATCGAGCGCACCCTTCAGTTGCACGAGCACTCGCTGCGCCGCAACAACATCGAAGTCGATTTCCGCCCCGATACCAGCCTTCCCGGCGTCCTCGGCGACGCCAACCAGCTCATCCAGGTTTTTCTCAACCTGGTCACCAACGCCGAACAAGCCATCCGCGAAGTTCGCGAGTCCGGCCGCGTCCAGATTCGCCCCGGCCGCGCCGGCAACCGCCTCAGCATTGCGTTTGAGGATGACGGTGTCGGCATCCGCCCCGAATCGCTACCGCGCCTCTTTGATCCCTTCTACACCACCAAGCGCCCGGGCGGCGGCACCGGCCTGGGACTCAGTATCTGCATGTCCATTATTCGCGAACATGGCGGGATCATCGAAGCTGAAGCGCTCCCCGCGGGCGGCTCGGCCTTCACCGTTTTCCTTCCGGCCGCGCCTGCGGAGCAGCCGATACCCTCCGCTCCATCCGAGACCGCTTCTCTTGGGGCTTCGGCTGTTCCCGAGGAAGCTTCTCGGGATTCCCTGAACGGGGCCGCGCCCTCGGTCGAAATCCTCAAAGGCCGCAGCGTTCTCGTCCTCGACGACGAAGAAAGCCTGCGCCAACTGTTGCACGAAGGCCTCTCCTCGCAGGGGCTCCGCGTGGACTGCGCCGCCACCGTCGAAGAAGCACTCGCGCTCCTTCAGCGCTTTCCCCCTGATGGCCAGCCTGCTGCTCACCAGGCCCAGCGCCCGCGCCCGCCTCATGAGGCTCAAACGCCGGGTCGCGATGCGCGGCGCCGCTCTTACGACATTCTTCTCTGCGACGTGCATCTCTCCGCGGGCGGCTTTTTTGTCGACGGCCGCGAAGCTGCCGCGCAAATCCTCGCCGCCGCCGGTTCGCCGAAGCCCGCTGTCGTCTACATGAGCGGCGACTTGAGCGATTCCGGGCCGGAAGCTCCGGCCCGAGGGGAACCCTCCTTGTTGCAGAAGCCCTTCCGCATCTCGGAAGTCCTCGCCCTGTTCCGCGAAGTCCTCGCACCGGCGGAACCGCAAGCCAGGTAAGGCGGAGACCAGGGCAGTGAGCCGCGGCCAGTCGACTGCGGCCGTCCGAAGAGATAACCATCCCTTCCGACAAGCTAGCAAGCTCGAAGTCTCCGATCGTTCTCCGATCGAGATCTCCGACCGCACGTGCATCCGGGATGCAAGGTCCCCGCCAGGTCGGGGTCAGCCGAGCGGGATGTTCGCCGAATGGCGAAGAAACCTTGGACGGGGCGGCGGTCGTCCTAACTACTAAGCGACCGCATGAGCCTTTAGCGCACCACCGCGCAGGAAGACGGTCGAGAACTGACAGGCGAAGGCTTGGACGTCGGGACCGCTCTCCTGAAGACAGAGGATCCTGTGTACGAAAATGCCGCGCGCCGGTAAAGATACGACTGTTGGCTGCATGAGGAATTCCGGCGGGATGCTCGCCGGTACACAGAGTCAGCGCTCATGTCCACCTGCTATTTTTTTTTGTACCGTCAGCGTGCTTCCCCGCTGAGGGCCTTCTCAATTTCCTTGGCATCTCTGGAGAGTGCGCTTCCTTCTTGGGATGTGAGTTGTGGTTTTTTGAGGATGGCGGCGGCATCGGAAAAGTAGATCAGCGCAAGTTCTTTGCAACCTATCGTCTGCAGGCACTGGTCGGTCATGGCCGTAGCAAGCGGGAGAATCTCGTGCCGGCTGAAGTCGACGCTTGGGATGATCTTCTCTGCTTTCCCCATTTTCTCGCCGATCACGTTCAGTCGGTGCGCAAACCCCGCCGCGGTGTAGAAAAACTTCTCTTGTGGGCGGGCGTTGCAAAATCTGTCCAAGTGCTCGCGGAGAACGCGAATAGGATCGCCAACCGAGCCGTTGGCTTCTCTCGGAGCCATCTTCAAATGGTTCTCGGTGGCGGAGACGAGTTGAATCAAGTCATTAGGCGCCCCCACCTTTGCTAGGTCTTGCTGGATGTTTTGCGCCCAGCCGGCAGCCGCATCGTTCGGCTGCGGCAACTGCGTCTCGACCATCTTCATCGTCAGCCCAATCCGGAAATAGGCTTGCGCCAGGGCGCGGCTGTCCCCAGCCGCAACCGCGTTCGCTGGGCCAGCCGACGACGGCGAGTCACCCTGTTTCGGGGCTTCCGCTGCGGGCGCTGGCGGCTTTTCCTGACTCTTGTTTTCTCGAGGCGGGAGCGGATTCGTCAGTAGCGCAATGACGTCAGGATGCTTCTGCTTTTCTGCCAACGACAGCGCCGTGTCCCCCTCGCGATCCTTCGCCTTAGAGTCCGCTCCCGTTTCTACCAACACACGAACGCAATCGCTATGCCCTTGACGCGCCGCCTCCATCAAGGCGGTCCTGCCCAGGTTGTCCCTGGCATTCACCTCCGCCTTAAATTCGAGCAGCGTCCTCACCATTTCCGTATCCCCCGCATACGCCGCACGGATCAAAGGGGTGTCGTCATATTTGTTCTTCGCGTTTGCGTCCGCGCCTTTTTCGAGCAGCATGCGCACGATCGCGCGGCGCTGTGCAAAGGCCGCCCAAAACAGCGCTGTCCATCTCCCTTCATCTTTGCCGTTCACGTCCGCGCCACTGTCGAGCAAGACTTTTACCGCATCCGCATAGCCTTCCAGCGCCGCTTCCATGAGCGCGGTCCTCCCGGTGTTGCCCCGCGCGTTTACATCTGCGCCTCTTGCCAGCAACAGCCGCAGCGTATCCGTGTGGCCCGTCAGCGCTGCGGCCATCAGCGGTGTGTTCCCGTAGGGACCCCGCGAGTTGATATCCGCGCCCTTGGCAAGAAGACTCTTCACATCTGCGGTGTCTCCCTCTTGCGCAGCAGCCAGCAACTGGCCTGAGAGGCTCGACCCGCTCCCCGGGACCGCTGCAGGCGGCGTAGCTGGGGCGGAACCAGCGCCGCCGGGTTGTGGAACGGCAACTGCTGTGCCGGGCTGTGCATGCCCGGCCGCGCTCTCTCGCGGAGCCGTGGCAACCGGCGAAGCGGGCCCTGCTGTTGGTCTCTTCGAGGCGCTGGCCGGCGTGGACGCGGATGGGTTCTCGAGCAAGGCAACGATTTCCGAATAGTTGTGACTTCTGGCTACGGTAAGGGCCGTGTTTCCGTCGCTGTTTCGCGCGTTGCGGTCTGCTCCTTTGCCAAGCAGCGCACGCACAGATTCCGCTTGACCAGAACCGGCTGCGCCCATCAGCGCGGTCCATCCCGTTTTGTCCTGGGCGTTGACCTCCGCGCCCTTCTCGAGCAGGGCCTCGACCGCTTCCGCACGAGGCGATGCGGCCGCGCTCATTAATGCCGTCCAGCCATTGTTGTCCTTGGCGTTTGCGTAGGCGCCTTTTTCCAGCAGCGCGCGCACGGTGTCCGAATGCCCCTTCCTTGCCGCGCCCATGAGAGCGGTCCATCCTGTTTTGTCCTTGGCGTTGACGTACGCGCCTTTTTTCAGCAAGGCCTCGACGCCGTCGGTTAGCCCCAAAGAGGCCATCAAGATCAACGGCGTGCTGCGATCTTTGTCCCGCGTGTTCGGGTCCGCGCCCTGCCCCAGCAGCTTTTGGACTTGCGCGTTGTCTCCGGCCTTGGCGGCTCGCAGCAGTCCTAGGTTAAGCTCCTGAGCGGACGCGGATCCACCCGTGCTAGTTAGCATGAGCAGCGTCAGGACCCTAACCCCTTTTCCCATAAATGACCTTTCCAGGAACCAGCTCGCCTCTGACGTCATTCACCTCGGTAGGCTGTCTTCCAAGACGAAGCTGCCAGCCGAACCACAGCCTGGAAACCTAACTCCATCATAAGCAATTTACTTCCACTGGCAAGCAGGCGGTGTTTCTTTGTTTCGCTATCTTTCTCGCCACGCTTCAGGTTGCAGTCGGCGGTCGGGCGGACTCTTCTTTCGCGTGGGTCAAGAATCTTCCATCACGGGCCACGAGCCAGGCGTTTTTTGACTCCCAACGCACCTTTTGGTTCGAAGGCCTCGGGGAAGCGGCTTTACTTGTTCGGAGCAGCAGCCGATTTGCCAGCGGACGCGGGATCCACGCCGAAGTCCCAGACGAAGAGGTTCATGCCATCGGGCAGAATCTCGGCCAGGACGTACTCGCCTGGGGGAAGCGGTTCGCCCAGCGTGAAGCGGTAAACGGTTGGCGCAATCTCCCACCGTTCGAGCGACATGGTCTTGCGGCTCTCTTCCACCTGCTCGCCAAAAATGGCCTTAATCGACTCCAACTGCCGCTTGTTGCCCTTGACCGTGGCGCGCACCAACTCGACTTCCGGCCCGGACTCTCCCGGCCGGCTGCTCTTCACGATCGGGCTGGTGTGATCCGGGTCGGGCGGCGCTTCGCGCAGGTAAAACTCCAGATGCGAGTCAGACACGCGAATCTTGGCGTGGCTCCCCGGAATCTCTACGTTTCGCTTGCTCGGCACAATCGGAATCGGCGAAAGCACCTGCTTGAGGAACTGCTTCTTGTCCGTGCTGATACCGGCACCGGCCTGCTCCAGTGGCGTGACGCGCTTTCGGTCGATCAGGAACATCCCCTCGCCCGGCGGCAGGAACACCCCCGGCGCTACTTCTAGGCTCGCGTCAATGTCCATGACCGTGTCGATCCGATTGGCTTCTTCCTGGACGTGGACCTTTTTGGCGAGCGCCTCCTCTGCGCTTTTTTCGGCCGCGGCGGCTTTCGCCGTAGCATCCCAATCCACCATCGCTGCGGGAATCTCTTCCCAGGCGCTTCGCTCGACGCTGTAATAGCGCACACGGTCCCCGTTGCGTTTGTAGCTGCGCACCAACTGGTAGCTACCGTCCTTCAACATGAGCTTACTGCCCCGCGGAAGGACGTGTTCGTCTTCTTGGGCCTTGCCTTTATTCTGGGAAGCTTGATTTGGGACAGGGCTCTGCGGCACAGGAGACTGGGACGGGGCTGGCCGAGCATCGCTCGGATCGGCCGACTCGATCCGCGGCGTATCGATTTCGGGAGTTTCAACGAGAGCGGATGGCTCGGGCTCGAGGGAGGTGCCGGATGGCCGTTTAGGAGAGAGGTTGCCCCAAGGCGACACGTATCCGGCGAGCGGCCATGCCCAAAGCACGCCCAAGGATGCTGCAAGAGTGATGGAACGGACTCTCATAAGGAATCTCTTGGTGGTGCGATGCATTTGAGCGGACGCGGTTTGCCCCTAGAGGCAGAATACGCCTCTCCGCTTCCTTTGCGCAACGGGGTTAAGGCGAGCCCAAAGGCGGCCCAGGAGGCAGGAAGTAACCTACAACGTCCGCAAGAAAAGAGCTCTCAGGAGCGGGAACGGGGCACAGCGCTCGGAAGGAGGTCAGCGTGGGGCGCAGAACCTCGATGGGCTCTCCGGACATGTCAGAAAGCCATGAACATCTCGATCTTTGTTGAGCTGGGTTGCCGCCTTAGTGGGTGCACTTCGGGAATAGAGTCACGATGACCATCAGGTCGGAAAGGGTAAAGAGCCACTGATCCGCGTTGATCCCGGCGGCTTCGGCGGCCCGGGCAATGAATCCCAAGTGGCGCGTCTTGGCGAAATTGTGGACATGCTCGACGCAAATTCCCGTCAGAGTGGAAACTTCCGAATCGGTGAAAATCTTCTGGCTCGACTTCACGGTAACCATGGCCTTGCTCCTAGGTTCGGGTCCCAATTTTCGTTCTCATTTCCTTGGATGCTATAAGCATCCTATTTGTTTCTACGAAACCAGAGCAATAGTCGTTCCGTTTCGGCCACAAAAACCTTCCGGCTAGTACTTTCCTGCTAAGCTGCAGAAAAATGGCCATTTTTGTACGCTTTGTCGGCGCAACTTCGAGTGGTAGAAAGACGAAGCAAGAAGCCCGAAGGAAACAATGTTCTACTTAATGCAAGGTTGCTACAGTTTTCGGTAGAAGTGCGGCAATTTCCTTCAGTTGCTTGGTGTGCCGAATCTGGCGAGAGACGATCATCTGGAACCACTCGTACACGTTCAACGTACCCAGAAAGGGGTGGGGCATGTGGTATTTTTTCAGGTCTTTCCCTAGAGTTTCTTCCATGAAAACCAGGGTACGGGCGCGGACTCCGCGGAGTTGGTCGAGCATTGGATCTTTTTCGCAGATCAACCTAGGGTCGAGCGGGATAGGTGTTTTGCGCGGGATGAGGCGTGCCTCAACAAGCAGCATCGGCAGATGAAATCTCTTTAAGCAAGGGCGAGGCGTCGGGTGGTTCTCGAGAGCTTGCTGGTGCGGTGAATAATGAGCCGCTCGACGGGGATTCGCGCATGGTTCTTCTCTGCATGAAGAAAAGACAAATTGCGCCGCCCTCGCCAAGCTAGACTTCGGCGCCGCCAGCTTGCTCGAAGGCGTGGGCAAGTTGCAAGATGCGCGCTTCGCCAAAGGGCGGGCCGAAGATTTGCAGGCCGACCGGCAATTGGCCGTCGATCTTGCCGCAGGGTACGGAAATCCCGGGAACGCCCGCGAGCGATCCGGTAACTGTATATATATCAGCAAGATACATTTGGAGGGGATCGCTCGTGCGTTCGCCCAATTGGAAGGGCGGTACGGGCGAAGTGGGCGTGAGAATCGCGTCCGCTTTGCTGAAGGCATCGCGGAAATCCTCGGCGATGAGCGTGCGGACCTTCTGGCCCTTCAAATAGTAGGCGTCGTAGTAGCCGGCGGAGAGGACGTAGGTGCCGAGGACAATGCGGCGTTTCACTTCCGGCCCGAAGCCGGCGCCGCGCGTCTTGCGATACATGGCGAGAAGGGAATCGTCGGGCACGCGGAGGCCGTAGCGTACGCCGTCGTAGCGTGCCAGGTTGGAACTCGCTTCGGCCGTGGCGATGATGTAATAGGTCGCGATGGCAAAGTCGGTATGCGGCATACGGATGTCGACCAGTTCGCAGCCGAGTTTCCGGAACAGCGCGATGCCTGCCTCGATTTTTTTGCGGACATTAGCGTCCATGCCTTCGGCGAAGTACTCTTTGGGGACGCCCAGCCGCGGGCGCTTCAAGGGCTTCCCTAGTTCGGCACCGTAGTCAGGAACGGGAGCCGTGGTCGACGTGGAATCGAGAGGGTCGCGCCCGGCGATGACTTCGAGGACGGAAGCGACGTCGCGGACTTTGCTGGCGAGCGGCCCAATCCGGTCAAGCGAGGACGCAAAGGCAATCAGACCATAGCGCGAAACGCGGCCGTAGCTGCCCATCATGGCGGGAATGCCGCAGAAAGAACCGGGCTGGCGGATGGAGCCTCCGGTATCGGTGCCAAGCGAGGCAACGGCAAGGCCCGCCGCTACCACGGCGGCCGAGCCGCCGCTCGAGCCGCCGGGTACTCGGTCCGGTGCCAGCGGGTTTTTGACCGGACCGTAGGCGGAGTTTTCATTCGAGCTGCCCATGGCGAATTCGTCGCAATTGGTCTTGCCAAGGAGAACCGCGCCGGCGGCTTCGAGCCGTTCGACAGCGGTGGCATCGTACGGGGGAATGTAATTTTCGAGAATCTTCGAGCCGCAGGTGGTTTTCGTGCCGCGGGTGCTGATGACGTCCTTGATGGCCATGGGTACACCTGCGAGCGGAGGCAGCGGGCCGCCGGCCGCTACCAGAGCGTCGATTCGCTCGGCTTGGCGTCGCGCCCGCTCCGGGGTGAGAGCCAAATATGCGTTCAACTCGGGGTTTCTTGCTTCGATGCGCCGGTAGAAATCCGCCAGCAGCTCGCGAGCGGAGATTTTCTTCGCCGCGAGGGCTTCTTTGACGCCCTCGATGGTCCAAGCGGTAGCCAATGGTTTCTCCCTGTACAGGTCCGACCTTTGCCGCAAAGGGCGAAGCATGCTGCGCCAAGTCAAGAGGCGACGCCCCCTCCTATCGTTCAATCACTTTCGGAACGCGAAAATAGGGCGGCTCGGGGTCGGGTGCGTGACGAAGAACGTCCTCGGCCACATCACAAGGCACGAGCAAGTCCTCACGCAGGGTGGCGTCGGCGGCCTGGTCCTCGGCCAACACTTGGGCCATGGGCTCGACCTTCGAAGTGTCCAGCTCGTTCAGCTTGCCGATGTACTCGAGAATTTCATCAATTTGCGCGCGGTAGGTCTCGAGCTCGGTATCGCTCAAATCCAGATAAGCCAACTCCGCCACACGCAACACGTCTTCGCGGCTGATTTTCATTTGTACCCAGTTGTAGGTTCTACGTTCTTGTTGACATCCTCCCGCCCTTAAAAAAGGCGAGGATTCCTACGAAGCCTGGTTTGGTTTCAACCAGAGCACTTTCGGCGGGTTCCTGTTTCATCGATCGGCCTTGCTGCGCCGCATCTCCGCAGGCTTCACATCGGGCCTGCCCGGCCCTAAGGTCTTGCGACAAAAGAACTATACACCAAACCTGCGCCTTATATCCCCGTTCTCAAGAAGGGAGCCTCACGGCGCATCTGGTAAGAAAAGCGCACGAGAGTCCCCGCAAACGCGAGAGCCAGTCTTCCTCCCGGGACGCTTTAGCGGCCTGCTCCGGAAGCCGCGCTCGGCTCGAACTGCACTTCGGAATGGTGCATGCTTGCCATGCGCCAACGGCCGGCGGCTTTCTTGCACATGGCCACGCCCCGTCCGCGCAGCCTGCCGCGTGCCGAATCGATGGTGAATTCGTACTCATACCACACCGCGTCGCCCATGGCGTGGAACGCGCTTTCATGAATCACGAGCCGCGCGGGGGAAGATTGATGAAAATAGCGCTCGCGGAAATAGCTCGAAACTTTTTCACGCCCGTACAGTTCCTCCTTGGTCGTGAACATAACGACTTGGGGATCGAGGCAGTCGCAAAAAGTCTTTTCGTCCGATTCGTTGAACGCTTTGGTGCATCGCGCGGTGTCGCGCTGCATCTCGGAGGCAAGTTGCGCTTCGTGCACTTCGTCGGCGGTGGTGACATGCAGGATCTGGCGCTTCAGATCCACGGTGGCGCCAATCTTCTCGAGAAGATCGGCGCCCAGGATGCCATCGATTTTGCGTCCGCAGGCCTTCCCAATGGCGGAAAGGTCGATCGCGGGCAAAGCAAGTTTTGCGACTTTGGTGCGCCCGATTTCAAGGCCCTCGATGCTGACTTCCTTAGCGTTGGTTGAGAGCGTACCGCTCCAGGAGGTCACGCGGATGTCGCGCGAGGAGCCTTCGGCAAACGATTGGAGGTTCAACATGGCGGTGGCGGCGGTGTCGACCAGGAACCAGCGCGGGTGTTCGGCGACCTTCACCTCGATCAGGGGGAGGGTGTCGCAATGTTCGAGGGGGATTTCCTGCGCGAGGGCGGCGCCGGGGATCGCCCACGCGAGCAAGGGCAGGAAAAAGGAGAGCGCGAAGCGGCGATCGGAAGGATAACCCATAGCCTTGGGATCTCCGGTCCGCGAGCATAGCACACAAACGAACGTTCGTGCTATTTATTTGGCTGTGTTATATTTTCCCGGTGCTGAACAACGCCCGCCCCTCGGGGAAAAAAGTGGTGGCGCGCCAGCAAAGGCGTGGCTTGCGCACGCGCGAAGCCATCCTTGCGCGTGCCGTGGATATTGCCTCGATCGCGGGCCTCGAAGGGCTCACCGTTGGTTCGCTTGCCGAGCAGCTGCGCATGAGCAAAAGCGGGCTGTTTGCGCATTTCGGCTCCAAGGAAGAGCTGCAGCTAGCGACGGTCGAAAAAGCGAGACAGATGTTTATCGGACAGGTCACGCGGCCGGCGATGGCCGCGCGCAAGGGCCTGCCGCGGCTGTGGAAGATCATCGACCTCTGGCTGGCTCTGGTGGAGAGAAACGTTTTCAAAGGGGGGTGCTTTTTCAGCGCCGCGTCGTTTGAATTCGATAGCCGGCGCGGGGTGGTGCGAGATCGCATCGCCGCCATCATGCACGAATGGATCGGCGTGATCACTCGCGCGGTGTACGAAGCGCAAAAAGCCGGCCATGTGGATCGGAAAGCGGACCCCACCCGGGTGGCGTTCGAGGTTCACGCCATCGCCATGGGCGCGCATTGGGCCTACCAGCTGCTCGACGACCGACAAGCCTATTCGCGGGCGCGAACCACGCTGCTCGAGAAACTGCGGAGCGTTTCGACACCGCAATGCCCGCGCATCCCTTGAGCTCAAGCCGAGGCTTGTACCGTTTTGCGCGGGTACTTTTTGGCGATGTAGTTGTCGACGAGGGCCTGGAAGGCGGCGGCCAGTTCGTCGTAGGTGCCTTCCAGGGTGACGTCCCTTTGGCCGTCGATGTACACGGGGCAGCGCGGCGCTTCGCCGGTGCCGGGCAGGCTGATGCCGATGTTGGCGGCTTTCGATTCGCCCGGACCGTTCACGATGCAGCCCATCACGGCGAGCGTCATGCTCTCGACGCCTTCGTATCGTGTTTTCCAGACGGGCATGCTGTCGCGAATGTAACCCTGAATGCGCTCGGCCAGCTCCTGGAACGTGGTGCTGGTGGTGCGGCCGCAACCCGGGCAGGCGGTCACGCTGGGCGCGAAGGAACGCAGCCCCAGCGCCTGAAGCAGTTCGCAGGCGGCGTACACCTCTTCGCGGCGGTCGCCGCCGGGGCGGGGCGTCAGCGAAATGCGAATGGTGTCGCCGATGCCTTCGTAGAGCAAAATGCCCAGCGATGCCGCCGACCAGATCTGGCCCTTCATGCCCATGCCGGCCTCGGTGAGCCCGAGGTGCAGGGGCTGCTCGGTCTTCGCGGAGAGATCGCGGTACACGGTGATGAGATCGCGGGGCCGCGAAGTCTTGCACGAAATGATGATTTGGTCAGAACGCAGGCCCGATTCGAGGGCTAACTCCGTGGACTCTAGCGCCGAAATCACCAGGCACTCGTTGATGATCTGTTCGGAATCCTTGCCGAGGTTGTGATCGGTGTTTTCCTGCATTTTGCGCATGACCAGCTCTTGGTTGAGCGAGCCGCCGTTTACCCCGATGCGCACGGGTTTGCCGTTGTCGCGCGCGACCTTGCAGATGGTGGAGAACTGTTCGTCGCGGCGCTGCCCGGCGCCGACATTGCCCGGATTGATGCGGTATTTGTCGAGTTGCTTGGCGCATTCCGGATGCTTGGTCAGCAGGACGTGGCCGTTGTAATGGAAATCGCCGATGATGGGGGCGCGGCAGCCGACGTCGAGCAGGCGTTTCTTGATCTCCGGCACCGCCGCCGCCGCTTCAGGCACATTCACCGTCCAACGCACAATTTCGGAGCCAGCTTCAGCGAGTTCGACGGTTTGCTTGAACGTGGATGCGATGTCGGCAGTGTCCGTATTGGTCATGGACTGCACAACGATGGTCGCGCCGCCGCCCACCTGGACGTGCCCGACCTTCACGCTGTAGGTCTTGCGGCGCGGACGCCGGGTAGCCGGTTGATCATGGCCTGCAATTTGCGTAAGCATTCTCGACAATTGTAACGTGATTTTGGCTTTGGCGTGAATCGGCCGGTTCGCGAGGGTTCTTGGACGACGGCGCCTGATAGACGCTTTCGCCTCCGGCCCGTCTCGGGAGTCTCCCTCCAGAAAGTCCAGCCAAGTCGCCCTGTTGACCTGGCTCGAAACGCTCTTTTTAGGTGCGGAACTGTCTGAAAGAGGCAAACACCATCTGCGGGAACTGCTTCATAAACTGCCGCGGAGGCCGAGGGCGTCGACGTGTTCGCGCATGGCGGCGATGCAGAAAGCGATGTGTTCTTCGAGAGGGATGCCGAGTTCTTCGGCGCCCTTACGTACATCCTCACGGGAGACGCCCTTGGCAAAGAGCTTGTCTTTCATGCGGCGCTTCACGGAATCGCCCTCCAGATCCAAAATGCTTTTCGACGGGCGCACGTACGCGCAGGCCGTCAGGAAACCGGCAATTTCGTCGCAGGCAAAAAGCGTGTGCTCGAGTGCGGATTGGCGCGGCACGTTGCAATAATCGGCGTGGGAGAGGATGGCGCGGACAATCTCATCCGGGTAGCCCTGCTGGCGCAGGATCTTTGCGCCCTCCGAGGGATGGCCCTGGTCGGGAGAGTGCTCGTGGTTGGGCCAGCGTTCGTAGTCGAAGTCGTGGAGCAGCGCGGCCAGGCCCCAGGTGTTCTCGTCGGCACCGCTTTTGCGGGCGTAGGCGCGAACGCAGGCTTCCACGGCGAGCATGTGCTTGCGGAGCGATTCCGATTGCGTGTATTCACAGAGTAGTTTCCAGGCGTCATTGCGCGTTGGCATGCGGTTCCCCAAACAGTGTACCGCATCGGCGGCGAGGCGAGATTCGTGCCTCGGGCGAGGTCTCGCGAGGTCAGGGGAGGCCGCTAACTCGGGGAAGAACGGACCCCCGCGGCCCCAAGCGGCCAAATCGCGCGGGCCAGAAGGCAACGGAGTCACGCGGGAGGCGTAGAGAGTCGGGGCGTTGGCGTCTTCCTGGAGGGGGCGCCGCACAAAAGGTAGCCACAAGCTGTAAGGGAGGGTGGAACGAGCCGCGCAAGTATGCGCGGGAAAGCGCGACAGGGGAAGGCGGGACTGGGCGAAAGGACAGCGAAAAAAGGGCGTAAAAAGGGAAAAGAAACGGAAGTAGCGCAAAAAAAGTACAAAAATACTCTTGACAAGAAAATGCGGTTCACACGATACTCCCATCGCGCCAGTAATTGTCTTCCCCCTGTGAGAACGTTCCGACGTTCCTCTCCTACCCGCACGCCGGAAAAAACGTCAGCAAGGAGTACCGGTGTCGGCACAAATAAACAAAGACGAGATGAACACGCTTGATATGGACCGGGAAGTGATCCGCTGCAAGACGTGTGGACTGGTACAGTACCGAACGCGTACGGGGAACTGCCGGCGCTGCGTGCGCGCGTTACCTCAGCGCCTGGAGTTCCTGATTCCTCCGCCCGAGCCGGCCGAGGAAGCCGGGCAGCGGATTCGCCAATTGCGCGAATCGCGCTCGATGACCCAGAGCCAACTGCAGTCGCGGTCGAAGGTCTCGCGCTCCTATCTGTCGAGGATCGAAAGCGGGCAAATGACGCCCAGCCTCGGCACTCTCGAGAAAATCTCGGAAGCGCTGAACGTGGGGCTGAACCGTTTCTTCATTCCGGAATCGGATGGCGAAACGCTGCTCGAGGATTCGTTCATCCAGGGATTGCGGCCGTTCCTGCGGCAACTGGATTGGGAGCAGTGGCAGTCGATCCTGAAGAGGTTGCAGGCGATCAGCGATCACGTTCACACCGCGCCGGCGAACCTCCGCCCTATCGGTAATCCGGCGCGGCTTCCGCAAACCGTGCCGGCGAATGGCCAAGTAAGCGGGCCAGTCGGGACGGGCCATTCGAATGGCGCGGCGCACATGCATCCGCAGGGCTACCGGTTGCGCCAGCCGGCCACCTTCGGGCCACCACCGAGCAGGCCTTTCGCAGCTCAGAGCAAGCTAGCCTTTTAAGGCCGCTGGCGCGGTAGCGCCGGCTTCGAACGCAGAGCAGTTTTGCCGCGGCGTGACCCTTCCGGTTGCGCCGCGTTATGCTTTCAAGGACGCATTTCGATGCAACGGCCACCCGACTACTCGCGCATGACCGAGACCTTGGCTGCGGGGACCTCGAGGCGAATCAGGCGATGGTTGTTATCGAGCAACAGAAGAATTTCCAGATCCGAAGAAGTGACCTTAAGGCCTTCGTAGGTCTTGCCATCGGCCGCGGCTGCGCCGGTTGAAAGCACGGTTACCGTCCCAGGGGTCAATTCCTGAGGGATGAGCACGGGAAACGTTTGCTCGCCGCCCTTGGACCAGTCGTAGATGCGGGCGAGGACGGCATATTGGTAATAAAGATTGTTGTCGAGCACGGCGATGAGTGGGGAATTAAAAGAGAGATCCTGTTGGAAGGGGCGCGCGCCTTGCATCTCAAGAGTGATGCGCGCAACGCCGTTGGCAAAGACGATGTGCGCGCCGCTGTTCTTTTCCGATTGCGCCTTCCATTCGTAGCTGATCGGCGAGCCGTTGGACAGCAAGGTGAGTGATCCGGTGACTCTGCTGGGAGCGCCTTCGGGCGGCTTGATGTCGGACGAGCCTTTGGCGAGCCAGCCGCCTTCGGCAGGCGCGATCTCGAACTCTTCGTGGCCGACGGTCTGCCCGGCGAGTTTAATGGTGAACTTTCCTTTGTCTTGGACCAGGACGCCTGGCGCGGCTTTTTTCTGACTGGCGAGAGTGGCGCAGGCCACAAGTCCAAGGGTTAATCCCATGCAGGCTGTTTGGAAGCTCACGGTGTGCTTACCCCCCTGCCGTATTGTCTCTCAGGACAGAGGTTTCTCAACCACTAGATGGGTCTGGTTTCCTCCAGAAGCAACAATGCCGAGGCGCAGGATTTGCGCCACAATTTCGGCGGGTTCACTGGAGCTTTCCACCCGATGGTCGGCAAGCTGGTAGGAGGGCAGGCGCTCGGCGTGAAGCGTGCGGAAACTGGCCTCGTCTCGGAACAGCGGCCGGCCGGTCATGGTCAGGCACCGGGCGAGCAGAACCTCGATGGGGGCATCGAGCCAAAGAACGGGGACACCGGCCGAGCGCAGAAACTCGGGGCAGCCGGGTTGCGCGTAGGTGCCGCCACCGAGCGCCAGGACCGTTCCCTGCTTAAGCTCGCAAGCGCGGCCGATTGCCGCGCGAAGCTGGTCCGCTTCGAGCTGGCGGAAGAATGCCTCGCCGAAGCGCTCGAAGATTTGCGGGATGGGGAGGCCGCCAGACTCTTCGATGCGCTCGTCGAGATCGACAAAGCGCCACGCGAGCTGCCGCGCGAGGAGCGTACCAACGGTAGTCTTGCCGGAACCCATGAAGCCGGCGAGCGAAACAATCGACACGCGCGGTCGAAGGCCGCGCGAAGCAGGTGTAGTTGTCACGCGAAAGAAGCGCGAGGGGCTTAGTCGCGCTGCAAGATTCGAATTGTACCACTGTAGGTGGAGAGCTCGACCTTCGCCAGGCCCGCGCCGAAGGTGCCGAACAGTCCTTTGAACTTCGACCCGAGACGTCCCACGGTGCCGTGGGAATCCGGCTTGAGAAAAGCCGCGGCCTGATTGTCTACCGTGCCCGTCGCGGTCTGCGCCTTGAGATCGAAAGAATCATTGCCCGAGAAGCGCACTTCCACCAGGCCCTTGCCACTCTTCATGGAGTAAAGCCCGGTGCGGATGAAGTCGCCGTCGAAGAGGATATTGCCGGTGGTGGTGCGGAGATTCACATTCGTAAGGGCGGGCTGGAGGATCTGAGCGCCGCCGCCAACGGAATTGAAGTCGAGTTTGCCGGCGCATTGCGTGCAGACCAGCGAACCACCGGTGGTTTTCACGATGATATAACCGGAGACTTCCTTCAGGTGAACATCCCCGGCCACGCTCTCGAGAGTCATATCACCCATAACCTGTTCCACATAAATCAGGCCATTCTCGGTTTTGAGTTGAAGCTCGGTTTCTTCCGGCACCGTCAATTGCAAGCTGGTTTCGAGATCCAGAGGCTGGGCAGAGGCATCCAGTATACTGGCCGTGACGTCCACGCGGTCGCCGGCCTGCTCCATTTCAAAGCCGACCTTGTTGGAGGTTTCGTTGGCGATAACGACAACCTCGGGATTTTTGGAGGATTTCACCTCGATCCGGCCGTTCGCCACATTTTGGATCACCACCACGGGCCGTCCGTTTACAGGAAAGTGCCGTTCGATGCGCTGCCTGGTAGCCCCGGCAGGCACACCCGAGCCCACCGCAACGCCGGCCCCAAGAAGCAGCGTGATCGTCCGTCCCATCGACCTGGTCCACATGTTAGTTAACGCTCCTCCCGCGATCCAACATCGCGGCAAGTAATTCCGCTTTTTGCTGATAGGCGCTGTAGAGATACTCGCGCGCCAGTTCGTCCTGCGGGACCTCTTTCAGATGGCGCTCGCAGTCGGCAATGAAATCATCGATTTCCTTGAGGTTTTGCTCGAACGCTTGATCCACGGGGGATGTGCTGGCAAGGTGCATGTTTCTGAGGTCGACCTCTTGCTCGTTTAACTGTTTTACCGTGGCCACGACCTCGGGGGGAAGCGGGAGAGCAGCCGGCCGGCGCAGTTCGAGAATCGCGGCAGCGGCAATCAGCGCACCCACGGCGACCGTAGCCAAGGCGCGGGTGCGGAAGAACTCGCCGAAACCGCCCCACCAGGAAGCAGGCAGTTCGTTCGGAGCGGTCACGGGCTCCTTGAAGATGCCTTCCTGTTCGAGCTGGGCCCGGAGGGCCATCCACACGCGGGGGGGTGGTTCGACCTCCGTGGGCCATTCACGGGCGGCTGAAACGATTGTTTCAAGATCGGCGATGTAATCCTGACAATGCGAGCAGCGAGCCACGTGCGCCCGCGCTGCGTCCGGTAACGGCGAAAGGCCTTCCTGTTCCAGAACCTCTGCAATGTCCCTGCACTGCATAGTGCTTCACTCCGAGCCGGTGCCAGCCGGTGGGCCGGCTTCGTCCGCTTCTCTCAACTGCTTCCTAGGCCCCAAGTCCTGGCGTTACGGGATCGCACACACACACTTCAAGTGCGTTCATTGTAGCTCAATCGTCGTGCGCCGTCTGGGATCTTGCGGCGTGGCGTTCCTGCCGCGCTTGGGCGCGCAGTTCTTCCTGCAACAAATCCCTCAGACGAGTCCGCGCCTTGTGCAGCTGCGACTTCGAGTTTCCGACTGAGCAACCCATGATCTCCGCAATCTCGTTGTGCTCGTAACCCTGCACATCGTGCAGCACAAACACGGTCCGGTAACCCGGCGGCAATTTTTCCACCGAGCGTTCCAAATTCACCCGGTCCACCGCGCCACTCAAGCGCAAATCCGGTGCACCAATGTCTTTTCTCGGGCCGCCTGTTTCTTCGTCGGGCTCCGTCGTTTCTTCCAGTGAGGCCACCGGCAGCGACTTCTTCCTGAGCCGCATCAGGACGACGTTCACGGTCATGCGATGCAGCCAGGTGGAAAAGGCCGACTCGCCCCGAAAAGTGCCAATTTTCCGGAAGAGCTGAAGAAAGGCTTCCTGCATCAGGTCTTCCGCGTCCGCCGGATTATTCACCATCCGGAGACACAGGGCGTAAACGCGACGGCCGTGCATTTGATAGAGAAACTCAAATGCGGCGGCGTCACCCGCCTGGGCCAGCCGAATAGCTTCCGCTTCCGTCACCGGTTTGGTGGCCTGTCGGGAAGTCGACGCATTCGGAGCGCTTGGTCGGTTTCGGGCCAACGGTCCAATTCCGGCGCATCCACCCGTTCGGATGCACCGAGTCCCCCTTTGAGTTGTCCTGACTTTCGCCCGCGGGAGTCAAAGAGACACCCCTCGAAAGGCCGCTTCGTCCACTATGGTGTTCGGGCTCCTGCGGGCGAGCAGGTAGGGTTATTGTCCCGCGAACGCGCCCATTCGTCCATGGCGCCGCGTGGGGTCGCCGTCCGGGAATTGCGACTGGTCGTGGACCGTTTTCTCAAAATCGCCAAGCTGCCCGGCGGGAAGCACGACGAAGAAGGATTTCAACAATACAATGGTTTCCCGCAGGCAGGTATTGAGATCGTAGTGGCCCGCGTCTACTTCATGCCACCCACGCTGGGGGTCGGGACATAAGCCCCCGGCGAGGTCCGTCGCGACGGTCCGAAAGTCCCGGTCGAGGTCCTCGACCATTTCCTCAAGCGTGTTGACTTTGTGCAGGAATTGCAGCCTCTGGGAAAACAGGACGCGATCGAGGAGCCCGCTCATGCGCGCGGAACGCTGGCCTTTCATCCCATGATAGTTGTCAGGGTTCAGCGGGGCGGCGTTGGGAACCGTCCCATAGTGCTTGGCGTGTTCCTCGAGCGCGCGGAGCGTCCCGGCGAGTGGGCGGCTCATCCGTCCGCAAAGCTCGGAACTCATGCCCACGGTCCTCAAGGCCGTAGGCAAGAAGCCCGCGAGTTTGAGCTCGATGGCTTCGTTCAGCGAAACACTGAACATGTTATACAGCGATTCGAGATGACGTTCGTGTTCCTGGAATACCAGAGCCTTCTCCTCCGGCAAGCTTGTGCGCCAGTCTTGTTGGACACACCTACCGCGGGATAAGGGCGGGCGGCTGTCGGCTTTCAAGAGGGCCTCCCAGGACACTGGTGGCGGAGTATATCAAAAGAATTTCCTTTGCCACTACTTCTTTGTGCCAAGCAGGTAAAGGATGATGAATCACTCGCCGTACGGTCCCACGAATCGAGGGATAGGGGCCTGGCGCGCGCAAACCCGGCGCCGTAACCGGCGGGTGCCGTCCATCTTATTCACTGGATTGACATTGTCCGTTTCTTGCTCCCGGGGGTTAGCGCCGCTATACTCGGTCTCCGCCTTCGCGGAAAGGATGATCCTCCTTGGAATTTGAGCCACGCGAGCAGTTTGAGCAGCGGCTAAAGAAGATCGAGCAAATCCGGGCGCTCGGCCTTGACCCCTACCCCCGCGAATTTCGTTCGACGGACACGCCCGCCGAGTTGGTGGAGAAATTCACGGCCGCCACCGCGTCCGAGCTAGAGGCCAATAAGCGCGAAGTGCGCGCCGCCGGCCGCATCGTTTCGATCCGGCTGATGGGGAAAGCGGGATTTGCCCATTTGCAGGGAGCGGGTAAGCGCATCCAGATTTATGTGAAAAAGGATGCGGTCGGGGAACAGGGATTCCGGCTGTTTCATCTGCTCGACTTGGGCGATTCGATCGGCGTGCACGGGCACCTGTTCCGAACGAGGACCAACGAGCTGAGCATCTGGGTGGAAGAGATTTTCTTCCTGGCGAAGGCCTTGCTACCTTTGCCGGAGAAGTGGCACGGTCTTACGGACGTGGAACTGCGCTACCGCCAGCGCTATCTGGACCTCATCGCCAACGAGAAATCCCGCCAGGTCTTTGTGACCCGCGCCCGGATTATCCAGGAACTGCGCCGGTTCTTCGACGCGCGGGGCTACATCGAAGTCGAGACGCCCATGATGCACCCGATTCCGGGCGGGGCCGCCGCGCGCCCTTTTGTGACTCACCACAACACTCTCGACATCAACCTGTATTTGCGGATTGCGCCGGAACTTTACCTGAAGAGATTGACCGTCGGGGGATATGACCGCGTTTACGAAATCAACCGCAATTTCCGCAACGAAGGCATCTCCACCCAGCACAACCCGGAATTCACCATGCTCGAGTTTTACGAGGCCTACAGCAACTACCGCGATCTGATGGAAATGAATGAACAGCTTTTTGCGTCTCTGGCGAAGAACATCACCGGTTCGACAACGGTGAGGTACGGGGATAGCGAGCTGGATTTTTCGAAAATGGGCCGCCTGACCATGCGCGAAGCGATCGTGAAGTATTGGCCGGGAGAAGCGGGCGAGGCTCCCACGCTCGAGACACTGGCGTCTGCCGGAGGCGCGCGGGAGGCAACCAACCGATACAACGCCTGGGCAAAGAAAAGCGGGGCTGCCTATGCCCCGTCGAAGGGCGAATTGACCGACGGCGAGTGGACCGGCCTGCTGTTTGAAACCATCGCGGAAGACAAGCTCGTTCAGCCGACCATTCTCTACGACTTTCCGACCGACATTTCCCCGCTTTCCAAGCAAAAACCGGAAGATCCGTCGCTTGCCGAGAGGTTTGAGATTTACGTAGCCGGAATGGAGGTGGCCAACGGCTTTTCGGAATTGAACGACCCCGCCGAGCAGGAGCGGCGATTCCTGGCGCAGATCGCGCAGGGCGGTGAACAAATGCCCAAACAGCTTGACGTCGATTACATCCGCGCCCTGTGCCACGGCATGCCTCCAACCGCAGGAGAAGGTATCGGCATCGATCGCCTGACCATGCTGCTCACCGATTCGCCTTCGATTCGAGACGTCATCCTGTTTCCTTTGTTGCGCCCGGAAGGCGGCGGTGAATCAAGCGGCGCTTCCGAAGCGCACGGCGCGTAACGTATTCTTCCATCAACCATGCGATTCGAATGGTTCGTCGCCCAGCGCTACCTGCGCTCGCCTTACCGCCCCCCGGTGCTGCGCCTGGTCACCCTTTTGTCCGTGCTTGGCGTGGCCGCGGGCGTGGCCACGCTGGTCATCGCGTTGTCTATGAACACGGGATTCCGCGAGACGCTTCAGGACCGCCTGCTCGGCGTGACGGCGCATATTTCTCTCACGCGTCCCGGCTCAGGAGGCATCAAGAACTACGAGGAAATGGCCAGGAAACTGGGCGTTCTGCCCGGAGTTCGCTCCGTCACACCGGCCGTTTATCAGACCGTCTTGCTCTCTTTTGCCGGACAGGCACGCGGCGTAGTGACCAAGGGCATTGATCCCGAGCGCGAACGAAAAAGCGATGAGGCACTCGAGCGCGTTGTCTCGGGCAAGCTGGACTTTTCTCCCGATCCAGACGGTATCGAGGCCTTGCTTATCGGCAAACAGCTTGCGGAGGAGTGGAAAATCTCGCCCGGTGATTACGTGACGATTACCAGCCCGCAGGGAAGGCTGACTCCTTTCGGGTTGATTCCGCGCACCCGCCGATTTCGCGTGACGGGCATCTTTGATTCCGGCTTCTACGATTACGACGAAAACTGGTGTTTCATGACGCTCGCCGCCGCCGAGGGCCTTGCCGGCGCAGGCGATCTGGTCAATGTCCTGGAGTTCCGCTTGAACCAGCCGGAGCGCGCCGTGGAGGTCGCCGAGGAAGTGCAGCGCGCCGCGGGGCCGGGTTTTTCGGCCACCACCTGGATGGAGGAGAACCACGCTTTGTTCCGGGCGTTACGTTTGGAAAAATTGGTCACCGCCATTTTCATCGGGTTGATCACCTTTGTCGCGGGCCTCAATATTCTGGTGGTTCTCTCCATGACCGTCACCGATAAGGCCCGGGACATCGCGGTGCTCCGTTCGCTCGGTGCGCGACGCGAGCAGATTCGTAAAGTCTTTCTCTGGCAGGGGATCTCCATCGGAGCCGTGGGCACGCTTGCCGGGCTCACTCTCGGTTATGCGTTCTCGTTTATCTCCGGCAGCTATCATTTGATTCCCCTAGACCCGCAGGTTTACGCTGTTCCTTACGTCCCATTTCATCCCAGCCTTTTTGATGGACTATGGATTACCGCCGTGGCCATGGGAATTTCCGTCGGAGCCACGATTCTTCCCGCGCGTGCCGCCCTGCGGCTGCTGCCGGTCGAGATTCTGCGATTTGAGTAACGATTGAATGGAAGCAAAAGGCAGGACGGATTCGGACACGGTTTGGCGCGCCATTTGCTCCTAGTCGCTTCGAAGAGGCTGGCGGGCGGGCCTAAGGGATTTTTCCCTCATCCCCGGTGTTCCAGGGCCTGCCGCAAGGTGTTGAAAATAGAAAGATTAGAAGTGTTGCACGGCGCGAGCCGGCTGCCGTCTTTTCGGCAGGCAAGCGAAGGGCGAAAAAGGGAAAGTGTTTGGGTCAAGGGACGCTCCTTTGCTTGGCGCAAAGACTCACGTACTGTGTTCGGATAGCATCTAATCATCAGGTCGCAGGTTCGGCGAAAAGGACGAGCAAGGCGGCTGCTTAAATGAATTTTCCGGCACAACGCGCAAGCCAAGCACCGACGGGCCCATCGCCCGAGGCGCGCGTGGTGCTGGAGTCACGGGGCCTGAAAAAAACGTATGGACGCGGTTCGCAAAACATTCCTGTTTTGCTCGATGCCAATTTAATTTTGCGGGAAGGCGAGATGGTGGCGGTGGTGGCGCCTTCGGGGGCGGGCAAAAGCACGTTGTTGCATTTGCTGGCGGCGCTAGACACGCCAACGAGCGGTACAGTATACTTCGATTCGAAAGCCCTTGAAACAAATGATGACGCGGCGCTCGGAGAATTTCGCAATCGCGCGGTCGGGTTTTTGTGGCAGCGTCACCAGTTGTTGCCGGATTTTACGGCCGCGGAAAATGTAGCCATGCCGCTGCTACTGCGCGGCGAGAAATTCACTTCGGCGCTGGACACGGCGCGGAAGTGGCTCGCGGAGGTCGGACTGGAAGACCGGGCTGATCACCGCGCGGGAGAACTCTCGGGAGGGGAACAGCAGCGCGCGGCGATTGCGCGGGCGCTCGTCACCGGGCCGTCGGTGCTGCTGGCAGATGAACCTACCGGAGATTTGGACGAGCAGAATGCTTGGGCCATGTTCGAGTTGCTGGAGCGGCTGCATCGCGTGCACAAGTTGACGTCGCTGATCGCGACGCATAACCTCGCGCTCGCTGCGCGTTGCAACCGCATCCTGGGGCTGGAACATGGAGTTCTGCGTACCCGCGAAGCTGCGGCCACGGCGGGCGGGGGCCCTGGGGGAGAAGCGAGCTAACGTGTTCGAACGGTATACAGAGAAAGCGCGTCGCGTCATCTTTTTTGCACGATACGAAGCCAGCCAGTATGGCAGTCCCTACATTGAAACGGAGCATTTGTTGCTTGGCCTGATGCGCGAGGACAAAGCTCTGGCCAACCGCTTCCTGCGCCAACAAGGCTCGATCGAATCCATTCGTAAAGAGATTGAGGCGCGCATCACCATTCGCGAGCGCATTTCCACGTCGGTGGAAGTGCCCCTGAGCGCGGAGTGCAAGCGCATCCTGAACATGGCCGCGGAAGAAGCGGAGCGGCTGGGTCACAAGCACGTTGGCACGGAGCACTTGCTGCTGGGAATCCTGAGGGAAGAAAAGTGCTTCGGCTCCGAGATCCTGATGGAGCGCGGTTTGCGCCTCTCGACGCTGCGCGAGGAACTCGCGCGCACTTCGGGTGAAAAAACGGCTGCAGCGCGTCCTAAAGAAACTTCTCTGCTCGCGGAATTCAGCCGCGACCTGACGCAAGCGGCCGGCGAAGGCTCCCTCGATCCGCTGGTTGGACGAGAGAACGAAGTCGAGCGCGTGATTCAGATCCTTTGCCGCCGCACGAAGAACAATCCGGTGCTGATCGGCGAGCCGGGCGTTGGCAAGACGGCAATTGTAGAAGGCCTGGCGCAGCGCATCGCCGACGGCGACGTTCCCCCGTTTCTCGCGGACAAGCGCATCCTGTCGCTCGATCTGTCCTTAATCGTTGCCGGAACCAAGTACCGCGGGCAATTCGAAGAACGCCTCAAGACCATCATGAAAGAACTGATGGAGAGCCAGAACGCCATCGTCTTCATCGATGAGTTGCACACCTTGGTGGGCGCCGGTTCCGCGGAAGGCTCGCTGGACGCCGCCAACATTCTGAAGCCCGCGCTTTCCCGCGGCGAAATTCAATGCATCGGCGCGACCACGCCCGGCGAATACCGCAAATCGGTCGAAAAAGACCGCTCGCTCGAGCGCCGCTTCCAATCCGTGAAAGTGCCGGCGCCGAGCGAAGACGAAGCGGTTCAGGTCATTCAGGGTGTGCGCGAGCGTTACGAAAAATTTCACGCGGTCAGCTACACCGATGAGGCCCTTCGTTATTCCGTCTACCTTTCCAACCGCTACATTCCCGATCGCTTCCTTCCCGACAAAGCCATTGATCTGATCGACGAGGCGGGCGCGCGCGTCAAGCTGCGCCAGGCAACCGTTCCCGAGGAAGTCGGCGAAGTGCAGAAGAGGGTGAAATTCATCACTCACCGCATGGAAACGGCCATCGCCAATCACGAATTTGAAAAGGCCCGCTTCTATTCCGAAGAGGAACGCAAGGAAAAGGAGAACCTGCGCAACCTGCGCGAGCGGTACAAGCTCGACGATGCCTCGACCGGGGTAGTGACCCGCGAAGATATCGAGGAGGTTGTCGCCCGCTGGACCGGCATTGCCGTTACCTCCATCAAGGAAGACGAGCAGCAGAAGCTCCTGCGCATCGAGCCGGAGCTGCACAAGCGTGTCATCAGCCAGGACAAGGCCATTACCGCGCTCGCGCGCGCCATTCGCCGCAGCCGCGCCGGCCTCAAGTCGCCGATGCGCCCCGTGGGCTGCTTCTTTTTCCTCGGGCCCACCGGCGTCGGCAAGACCGAGGTCGCCCGCCGCCTGGCCGAATTCCTTTTTGGGTCGGAGAAATCGCTGGTTCGCTTCGACATGTCGGAGTTCATGGAAAAACACTCGGTGTCGAAGCTCATCGGCGCGCCTCCGGGGTATGTGGGCTACGAAGAGGGCGGTCAGCTGACCGAGCGCGTCCGCCGGACGCCTTACTCCGTCATCCTGCTGGATGAAATCGAGAAGGCCCATCCGGACGTCTTCAACATTCTGTTGCAAGTATTCGAAGACGGACAGTTGACCGACGGGCTCGGCAACACCGTGGATTTCCGAAACACCATCATCATTATGACCTCGAACCTGGGCGCGCGGCACTTGCAGAAACGCACCGGCCTCGGTTTCCAGGCCGGCCTCGACGAAGTTGGCCGTCGGACCATGGAAGAAATGGTGATGAACGAAGTAAAGCGGGCGTTCAACCCGGAATTCCTCAACCGGTTGGATGAGGTTATAATCTTCAACGCGCTCGGCGACGAAGACCTGCTCCGCATCATCGACTTGCTTGTGGGCCAGATGAACGATACCCTGATCCACCGGCAAGTGCAGGTTGTCCTCGCGCCGGAGGCTCGCCAGTGGATCCTCGAGAAAACGTGCGCGGACCGCAGCTACGGTGCGCGTCCGTTGCGCAGGGCTTTGCAGAAGTATGTTGAAGACCCGCTCTCCGAGGCGCTGATTCAGGGTGGAATTCAAAGGCCTGCGACACTCCAGATCTATGTCGCCGGGGAGGGCCTGTCGTTCCGTCCGGTCGCTGAGGCAACCCCGGTCGTCCACTAGCGAATCTGAACCATCGCACAGCCGGCCCGTGCCGGGTCCGGCGGGAGAATGACATCTTGAGTTTGGGGGCGCGGCCTTGATGGTCTCTTCGGCCGCTCACAGAAGAGTTTGTTCGCCGTTGGGGGTATTTGCGGCTCGCGTGACACAGGTCGTCGCGCTCGTTTTTTTTCTTGCGAGCTCCGCGCCTGCTGCCGGGCTCGGCAACCCTCCGGCCCCGGCGTCTTCCGACACGGTTCTGTTCTCTGCCTCCCTGGACCTGCTCACCGGCAAGGAAGTAATAAAGGATCATGCGCAGGCTTCTCCGACCGCGCCGGCTCAACAACCACCTGTCCCGCAGCAAGGGGTCATTGAGCGCATCGAATTCATCGGCAATCGGCGTGTCCGTACCGACACACTGAAAGCCCGCATTTTTAGCCGTGAAGGGGATCCTTACAACGAGGACACTCTGCGCCGCGATTTTCAGGCGCTGTGGAACACGCAATTCTTTGAGGACGTAAAACTGCGCGTGGAAGATTCTCCGAAGCGTGGGAACGGGAAGATCATCATCTTCGAAGTGAAGGAGCGCCCGGTGATCCGACGTATTAAATACGACGGAAACCACTCGATTTCCGAGTCGGACATTCTTGACCGCTTCAAAGAGCGCAAGGTCGGCCTCACCGTCGAAAGCCAGTTCGATCCCACGAAAATCAAGAAGGCTGAAGTGGTGTTGAAAGAGCTTCTCGGTGAACACGGCCGGCAGTTCGCGAAGGTCACCCCGGAATATGAGCGCATCGCTTCGAGCAACGCCGTCATCCTGGTGTTCAAAATCGACGAAGGCCCCAAGGTCAAGGTCGGCAAAATCAAATTCACGGGAAATCATCACTTTAGCGACCGCAAACTCATTCGCGCCATGCGCCACGACCGGCCCTATGCGATTCCCCTCTATTTCTGGTATATCCCGGTGCTCAGCAAAACCTACGACCGCGAGAAATTGAGCGAGGATCTCGAAGTCGGCATTCGCGGGCTTTACCGCGACAACGGCTACTTCAAAGTTTCCGTGGGCGAGCCCCTTCTCGAAAATGTGGACACCACGCACGCGCGTCTCGGCGTTCCCGTGGTCACCGGAAAAGGCCACGGCAAGGCCGTCAACATCACCATCGCCATCGAAGAGGGCGAACGCTTCCACATGGGCACGCTCAAGATCGTCAGCTCTGACCCAGATAAGGCCCTGTCGCTCAAAGTGGATGCCCTGAAAACGGCGTTTCCTCTCAAGCAGGGGGACATCTTCTCGACCGAAAAGGTCCGCAAAGCACTGGAAACTTACGGCAAGATTTACGGCGAATACGGCTTCATTGATTTCACCCCGGAGCCGGAGACGGAAGTCGACGATGCCAATAAAATCATCAATTTGACTCTCCGCTTTGACGAACAAAAGCAGTATTACGTGCACCGCATCGATTTCAAAGGTAACACCACCACGCGCGACAAGGTCATTCGCCGCGAATTGATGATCGACGAAGGCCAGCTCTTCAACAAGCGCTTGTGGGAGTTGAGCATCTTGCGCCTCAATCAGCTCGATTACTTCGACAAAATCGAAGCCGACAAGGCCGCCGAAATCAAGCGCAACAACAAGGCCGGAACGGTCGACATCACCCTCAAGCTCAAGGAAAAAGGCAAGCAATCCATCGGCCTGCAGGGCGGGGTCAGCGGCCTGGCCGGCAGTTTTATCGGCCTCACCTACCAGACCAACAATTTCCTGGGCCTCGGCGAAACGCTAACGTTCTCCGCGCAGTTTGGGAGCCTGTCGCGCACCTTTATGTTTGGCTTTACCGAGCCTTATCTTTTTGACCGCCCCATCTCGAGCGGTTTCACGGTTTTCTCTTCGCGCTATAACTTTGACCAGGCCAAGCAGGAAGCCATCCTGTTCCAGCAGCAAGTCAGCATCAACCCTCAGTACGTCCAGAATTACGTGCAAAACAGCACGGGCTTCACCGTTTTCGCGCAGTATCCGCTGCGCAAGCTTTCTTTCGCGCGCGTTGGGTTGAATTACGGTTTGACCCGCACCAACATCAAATCCTTCAACGCCGCGTCCACGCTGCTTTTCGAATCTTTGCAGTACACCAGTTTGAGCGGCCCCAACGCGCTGAACGGCATCCTCTCGAGCACCATCACGCCTTCGATTTCGTATAACAGCATCGACAACCCCATTAATTCGACCCACGGCAAAAGCTTTTTCTATTCGGTGGGCTTGTCGGGGCTCGGCGGCAATGTCAAAACCATCACCAATGTATTCGACACGAAGTATTTCCACTCGATCAACAAGCACCGCAATGTCATCGGGTTGCACTTCAGCGCGGCGCACACCACCGGCTATGGCGGCCAGGAAGTCCCCCCCTTCAGCCGCTTCTACATGGGCGGTGAGAGCGATATCCGCGGCTACGACATTCGCG
>QHYH01000056.1 GCA_003223215.1 Acidobacteriota bacterium | reverse complement strand
TTTGTGCTTGGCGTCGAACTTCCAGCAGCTTGGAGATGGTGGCCTTATTTCCGTTCGCGAATGTTGGGCGCATATTGCCCATCATTGCTCATTTTTCGGAGTATGTCGAATTATTTATGCGCACCTATATAGCAGACCGTTCGGTTCTTACCCGAAAGGTTTAGCAGTTCGCCGAAGGCTACAAGCGTCCTGTAAACCATTGCCGGCATTCGCATGCGGGTGCCAACTTCACCGAACCCTTCGGTTGAAAGCCGAAAGCGCTTAACTTTATTCGCCTGAATCTGGATCGTTTGCTGTGGGTCCTGTCGCCGGAATGTCACGCAATGAGGGCTAGTCTGACGGAACGATTCAGGCTGCACTTTTTTGCTACGACGGTCTAGGGAACCGTCGCGACGGACGTCAAGTCGGCAAGTAAAGGTCGGTTGTTGTGGCTGATTCGGGTCGAGGTGAGGCTGGATTGGAGCCGACTCGCTCAAGTGAGTCGGCGCGCTGTCTGCTGGATTTCTGCTAAGAGCGCGCGAAGTCGAGCAGCAGGTTTACATCGTTTTCATCCGCGTCGAGTGCGCGCAACGCGGCGAGATACCTCGTTCGCACATCCCCTTCGGCGACAAGGTCTTTTCCGGCGCCCCAGGTGAATTCGGCCTGGCCATACTTTACGGCGACGACGTCGGCGATCATTCGCGCGTGGCGGCCGTTTCCATTTGCGAACGGATGAATTTTCGTCAACTGATGGTGAAAACGAAGCAACGCTTCATCGTTCGAGAACGTTTTGTTTTCAAGCCAATATCGTGTGTTGTCCAGACACTGGGGAATCCGTTGCACGATCTCTTGCGGATCGCAACCGATGTTCCGCTCCGTCTTACGATAGGTACCTGCCCATTTCCAAACGTTGTCGAACATGCGGTGATGCAGTTCCCGGATGTAAGGTTCTTCGAGCGGGTCCATGGACTTCATCGTTCGGTCGTCGAACGCCCAGGCTCGGGCTGTCACGATGTTCAGGGCTTCGTATTCATTCAACTCGCCCATGGTGCTTATGCGGGGAATCAGCTGTTCCGCCTCTTCCGGTCGGATCGGAGTATTCCCCTCGGAGTATTTTTGATTGAGGATGAAGTTCATCGTGTCTTGCGGCGGTTCAGGCGCCGCTGAGCCTCATCCTCGATCAGTTGGTTGGCGTTTTCGGGTTTCTGGTTTTCGAGCGCCATTGTATGAATGACGCTTTTCACATCACGCGTGGCTCGCTCGCGAGTGGGTTGTTCCGCCAGTTCCGCGAACGAGCCAGACTTCGGTACAAGTACGTAGACCAGGTCGCAGCCCATGGTTCCGGCAACTCGCCGAATGGCACGGAGCGTGATGCGGTCCTCGGCTTCGGCCTTTTCGAACTGTTGGATGGCCTGTCCCGATGCCCGCATTTTCTTGCCGACCTGGCGTTGGCTAAGGCCGAGGGCCTCGCGCACAGAGGCGATCCATCCGCCGGAGGGACGAGGAGGGAGGCTCCGCGCGAGTTCGAGGTTTCGGTCCAATTGGGAGAGTCGTAACTGTCGAAATTCAGGTTTCATAGGTATCCTGCCAAGCTATAGCTTGGCAGCACTGGTACAAATAGTCAAGCTATAACTTGTCTATATTTCTGACAGCGACAAGCTATAACATGTCACCTACGCATAATATGTCAAGATATAGCTTGGCGCCTAGCCGAACAAAAGCGGCTGAGCCGAGATGTCCTGCGTCTTGATAGAAGTTGTACGCCACGCTGTTCTGAGTTGGCCAGCTCGGATCGATATACGTCTTGTACGTCTTGTCCAGCACCTTGCTCGGACCGGGTTGATTGGCATAACATACCAGCCCTCGATCAGAGCCTGTTCTGCCGGAGTGGGACCGGCGTTTAGAACATTCTGATTCAAGTTGTAGATACCCTGTTCTTGATCGGACTCGCGCAAGCCCAACTGGCTGGAGAACTCAAAGTTCCCCACATCATAGGGCAAGAAATGCCCACCAAAGCGGACCTCATTCGGCGTCAGCACAAGACGACTACTGCGCACCCTTGAGCGCCATACGAATCGTTCTTATGTCGAGAAACATCCGTTGAGGACCACTCTCGGCGGCACCCTCCAGGGCGACGAAACCATACCGCGCATACCAATCGACCCGGTCTCGGTATGCGTCCGTAATGATGCAGCGGCATCCTACATCATCGGCGACTCGAAGTGCGATCTTGAAGACTTCGGAAATGAGCGCGTGTCCGAGGCCTTTGCCCGAAAATCGGCGGTCTACCGCGAGTCGCGCCAGCAAAATCAGAGGCAATTCGTATGGCGGAAGGCCGCACACATATTTCTTTGGGAAGGCGTCCCGTGGCACACTTGCCGTCGCGATAGTGAAATATCCAATCACGATGAGCAGAGCCCTTTCGTCGACCGCCACATAAGTCACACCGATGGAGCTTTTCTGCTGATTCGCCCAGGCATGGCGCTTCAGATAATTGTTGAGCGGCTCGTCGCCACAGTCGAAAGGCTCGACTTCGTCGTGTTCTTCGAGACGACGGATGAGAACCGCCACTCAGCCTCTCATTGCCCGGATGAGGGTTTCCGTAGGATGGGCGGGTTCTCGCGATGCGAGATCGGCAAGGCTCTCCAGTTCGCGCGGCGTCCAGGAAATTTCCACGCGCGGGAGCATGATCTCTGGCGCGACGCGTTCGAGCCGCGGCAGCACCAATTCCTTGCGCGCGCCCGTTTCAGTTTCACTAAAAATGCGATGGCCGCGCTTTCTTTCCCATACTGCCCAACGGAACAATGCTAGGGCGTCAGAAAGAAAATCCGAGTTGCTGGTAAGCTGCAACTCTTGCTTTAAACCGCGAACCATGCGGTCTTCGGCAGGAGCCAAATCAGCCTGAAACTTTGACTTGCGCGTAGCCCGTTCGGCTTGCGGCTGTTTTCTAATTTGCTTAGTTTTTAGAGCCATCGTCGGGCGATCCTTTTATAGTCCGGAATAACTCTCATACTACTACATATCGACTTAGAATTCGAGTCCTTTGTTCGTGGGCCTCCGAGCCTGCCTTGAGTGCCTTGAGCCATCCACCCCGGCAGAGAAGGGGACGTGAGCATCCTTGAGGTTGAGGATCTCGTCACCACCGCCGTTTACCGAGCCATCGTTCCGGCCGGTTATCGCCGCAGGAAGAACCTGAACTGGTACGTCCGTCTACTCCCACCGCCAATCCCGGGGCATGTTTTCACGACGCCATACATTGCGGTCCATCCGGACTTTGCCGATTGGCTGGCGTATTTCCGGCGTACGTTCCCCGCCACAGCAGGTTTCGACGACTACGAGCGCCACACAGAGAATACTGGAACGATTACGTCTTACCGAAGCGGGGCCGTAAAGCCTCGGCGTTTTAGGCTGGGGATATAAGGCCCTCCGTCCTGCTTTTCTGAATCCGTCATCCTAAAATCCTCTTCATCCAAAGACCTAGGGCTGGATAGGCCCGATGTGACGCCTGTGGAGGGTGGCTGCTGTAAGGCCCCTCAATGAAGCAGGAACCCGCCGAAGAGACTTCGCAAAACCAGCGGAGCTCCGCAGGAATCCTCGCCCTTTGGGGCGGGAGGATGTCAAGGACGTGGGTGAGTGTTAGCGATCATGTAAAAACGTATTTTTTGGAGCCGGCCAACATCCCCTAACTGCCCCGCCAACCGAGGCCGGAGGGAAAACCGGCCAGAGCGCCTGATGAGTGAGAGCGGAGTCAACTCAGTCGACAAACTCCACCGCACACACGAAGATACGCGAAGACGCGGATGATGTGTGGAGGGATGATGCTGGTCCTTATCTCTGAAGTGATAAGCAATTCAAATGCCGTGATCCGGCAGGACTTCAGAAAACTACGTTTTCAGATGATCGATGACAGTGAGTTAACCCGGAGGGTCCTGCTCCTATCTCGACTTGAATCTGATGGGTTTGGAGGCTCCGGCGGAGTCTGGCGCTGTTTGCTTTGGCCATCCAGGACGCCTTGGCACGATGGCTGCACGGTCACCACGGAATTGCAGAAAGGCAGTATGTTTACTACCGCTGCTCCCATGGACGCGGCAAGTGTTCGCTGCCATATATGCGCGAGCAGGACGTGTCAGAACGAATGGGCGAATTGCTTAAGCACATATACGTGCCGGAGACGATTGCCCGCACAATTGTGAATTCGCTGCAAGCTGATTTGAATTGCGCTGAGCGAAAGCGGCAGGAGCAGCTCGTGGCTCTCCAAAACGAATCGCTGCACTGCGCACACGCACGGACCAACTTTACGAGCACAAACTCGATGGCAAAATCACGGAGGAATTCTGGGAGCGCAAGCAGGCAGAGTATTCCGAGCAGGAACGCAGCATGGAAAGAGCCCAGCCGGCAGCGCGGACGACTTCTTTTGTAACTTCGAGGTTTCCTCGCTCCAGGCGCACGGCGCGAAGCGCATCCTTGTGGTTCATGCCCTCCTTCAGCTTTTCTTCAGCTGCCATATCGAGGAAGCCGCGCAGCTCTTCGTCCAACTCCCGTTGCACACTTTCCTTTCGGAACAATGATCGAAGCCCGCTTGTGATGTTCCGCAACAAGGACATGAGTTGCTTCCTATTCGTAACGCAGGGCCACCAGCGGATCGACACACGTTGCACGCCGCGCCGGGATGTAGCACGCGAGCAGAGTTACCATACCGAGAATGAACGTCACGGTCGCAAATGAAAGCGGGTCGTCCGGGTGAACGTTATAGAGCATGCCTGCCATCAGGTTAGTTAAGAGGAATGAGGCAGGCAGACCGAGTGCGACGCCAATGAATACAATCCTCATTCCCTGCCAAGCAACGAGACTCATGATCTGCTTGCGCTCTGCGCCAAGAGCCACGCGGATACCGATTTCACGCGTACGCTGCGCAACTGAGAAAGCCATGAGGCCGTAAAGGCCAACGGCTACCAGAGTTAGGGCCAAGGCTCCAAATGTAGCAGCCAGATCGCTCACCAGCCGCTGCTGCGCGAGCGTGTCGAGTGCGCGGTCTCGCAGAGTCCTAACATCAAACATAGGCACATCTCTATCGATAACACCGAACTCGCGGCGAACTTCTGAAGCCACAAATTCGGGATTTGCGGAACCCACTCGAACGTGAAGCGTCGGCATATACGGCCCCGCTTGTTGAAGGTTATAAAAAAACATAGAGGGCGGGGTTTGATGGAGATCGTAATAGCGGGTGGCGCGGACTACTCCAATGATTTCAAATGCGACATCGTTCCCGTGTAGAGGCGCTTCAACCATCTTGCCAATGGGGTCGTCACTCCCAAAAAGCCGCTGGGCCAAAAGTTCGTCGACAACCACGACCGGCTTTGAGCCTTCGTCGTCCCGTACAGAAAAGTCGCGCCCATTGAGCAATGGGATTCCAAGGGTGGCGAAAAGGCCTGGGCTGACGATGTCCATATCGACATCGACAGTTCGGCCGTCAGACGCACGGACGGTGGCGCGCATGGCGCCACGGCTCCCGTACGGCCCCTCTTCCGCAAGAGCTGCGAACTTGACTCCGGGAAGCGTCGACATGCGCCGGACTACCTCAGCGGTGAGGATCCGAATCCGCTGATCATCGTACAACTCTTTCTGCGGCTTCATTCGGAAGAGCAGTACCCGATCCGGCTGAGGAAATGGATCAGCCGCCCGAAGGTTCGCCAGGGACCGCTCGAAGAGCCCGGCTGTCGCCAGAAGCGACAGCGACAGCGCGACTTGACCGATGGTCAAGGCTTGGCGAAAGATTGCTCCCCTAGAATCGCCGGTGGAGGCGGCAGAATCACTCTTGAGTCCTAGAGTCAGGTTGTTTCCCGTGGACTGAAGGGCGGGAACGAGACCGATGACCACGCCCGCGAGTACGGTCAGACCCGCCGTGAACCACAGAGTTCGCAGGTCAGGACTGAGATCCAGAACCAGATTTATGTGTCCTTGGGGAAGAAAACCCAGAATCGTGTTCCCTGTCGAGGACATGATGGCAAGACCGACGGCTCCTGCGGCCATCGCCAAAAGCGCACTCTCCGTAAACATTTGCCGAACAAGTCGGCTTCTACCTGCGCCGATGGCGGCGCGAACGGCCAGCTCGCGTCGCCTGGTAGTCGCACGTGCAAGGAGCATACTTGTAAGGTTAAAAGAGGTGACCAGTAAGACGACGCCGGCGAGGCCGACTAGAACCAACAGCGAAGTGCGATATTTCGCCAAGTCTCCCTGCCACCCTCTGCCGCCTGACATCACGTGGATGTGACGTGTCGGATTCACCTCATGCCGATTGAGCTGGTCGTCGCGCAAGAACTGCTGACACGCCGCGTCCGCGGCAGCTTCCGCCTGTACGATTCCGATGCCCGGGTTGAGCCGTGCCATGATTTCGGCGTAACGCGAGCTGAGCAGTTCACTTTGGCTGAGGCTCTGTCCGGGGGGCATCTGTGGCACACGCAGTTCCGGGTCAAACCCCACGACCAAACTGTAAAAATCCTGCGGCGAAACCCCAACGATCGTAAAGGGATAATTGTTCAGCCGGATACTGTGCCCGAGGACATGCGGATCACTGCCAAACCGTCGTTGCCAAAAGCGGTACGAGAGGACGACTTCAGGCGCCCACTGACCTTTCTGTACCCCAACTGAAAACCCTTGGCCGAGCGCGGGCCGAATTCCCAAGAAAGCAAAAAAGTTCGGTGAAACAACTTCGCCCACCACGCGCTCCGCGCCGCTGCCGTTGTACGAAAAGGATAATCCGTCATCCGTCCTGGTGATCACATCGGAAAAAATGCCGCTACGACGCAGTTCTTCGGCTACGCCCACAGGCAGAGAGTTGCTTTCACGATGGTCTTGCCTGACAGCTACCAAGCGCACGAGGCTCTGCGGATCAGCCACCGGCAGCGTCCGCCACAGGGCGGCGTTTGCCGTGTTAAAAATGGCAGCATTGGCCCCAATGCCGAGTGCCAACGTCAAGACGGCCACCGTCGTGAAGCCGGGATTCTTCGTCAGCACCCGTAGTCCAAAGCGTAAATCCTGCCAATAGGTCTCCATAACTGATTCCCAGCCGGCAGAGCGGACAACTTCCTTCGTGACTTCGAGGCTCCCGCGCTCCAGGCGCACGGCACGCAGCGCATCCTTGCTGCTCATACCCTCCTTCATTTTTTCTTGGGCTGCCATATCGAGGAAGCCGCGCAGCTCTTCGTCCAAGTCCCCTTCGACGCGTTCCTTTCGGAACAGCGATCGAAGCCCGCTAGCTATGCTTCGCAGCAAGGACATGGTTCCTCCTTTACGACGCCTCTAAGATTCTGGCGATCGCCGCCACTTGTCTTCCCCATTCTCGTGTTTCGCTGCTGAGCCTCTTCCGTCCCTGGTCCGTTAGGGCGTAATACTTTGCGCGCCTGCTATTCTCGGTGGCTTTCCATTCGCCATCGATTAGCCCGTCCCTCTCTAGTCGTTGAATGGCGAGAAATAACGAGCCCGCATTCAGGCGGAAAACCCCCTTGCTCATCTGTTCGATTCGCACGGAAATCCCATATCCATGCATAGGCTCCAGCGCCAACGTTTTTAGGATGAGCATATCGAGCGTGCCCTGGACGAGATCACTCGGCTTGTCTGGCATAAAACCTTATTCCCCTTGGCTACCAAGAGGAACATACGCTTCTTCTACTGGTTGTCAAGAGGAGAAGACCCCAAAATTCATGAGGAAAAGACCTGAGAATTCATGGTGGCAGGCGAACAGTCAGGGGATTTGGCGGAAATTTGGCGCAAAGACGGAATCGAACATGGTACAAAAAACGGCCGAGAGGCCGGGCCGAGCCCCATGCGTCCCTAAC
>QHYH01000055.1 GCA_003223215.1 Acidobacteriota bacterium | reverse complement strand
CCATTTCATCGCCGTCCTGGCTCGGTTGCTCGGTCCTGGCGGGGTCCGTTCCCTCGTTGCGGAGTCGCTTCTGCTCAAGCACCAGATCCTGATCTTGAATCGCTCCCGGAAACGATCTCCGAATTTACACGCGTCGGACCGGGTCCTCGCTGGCTTGATGGCGCTCTTGGTGCGTCCAACTCGTCTGCTCCGTTCCGCAATCGTTCTGAAGCCTTCGACACTGCTTGGCTTTCACAAAGCCTTGAGCAAGCAAAAGTACCGGATGCTGTTCTCCCCGGATCTCCGCCGTCAGCCCGGCCCGAAAGGTCCGAGCGCAGAACTCATCCGTGCGGTAGTCGAAATGAAGCAACGTAATCCCAGCTGGGGCTGTCCGCGAATCGCTCAACAGATTGCCTTGGCGTTTCAGATCCAAATCGACAAAGACGTGGTTCGCAGGATTCTCGCCCATCACCACCGGCCGGGCCAGGATTTCGGTGGTCCCTCCTGGCTGACTTTCCTGGGCCACATGAAAGACAGTCTCTGGAGCATGGATCTATTCCGGTGCGAGTCGGCTACGCTGCGGACCCATTGGGTCCTGGTGGTCATGGATCAATACACGCGCCGGATCATTGGGTTCGGCGTCCATGCTGGGAAGGTCGATGGTGTAGCACTCTGCCGGATGTTCAACCGCGCGATTCGAGGGCAATACTGGTTGCCGAAGTACCTTAGCTCCGACAACGATCCGCTTTACCGGTTCCACCATTGGCAAGCCAATCTGCGAATACTGGAGGTGACACAGATCAAGTCCATCCCCTATGTTCCCCTGTCCCATCCATTTGTGGAAAGGCTGATCGGCACCGTTCGACGCGAGTATCTGGATCATACGTTGTTTTGGACGACGGCAGATCTCGAAAACAAGCTGCTCGATTTCAGGACCTACTTTAACAACCATCGCACGCATACCTCGCGGGAAGGGCGAACGCCGGATACGCCCGTGTCAAGACCAGTCGCCAATCTCCGCTCGTTTCAGTGGCAACCACACTGTCGAGCCCTCTATCAGACGCCGGTGGCTGCCTGATTTGTCAAAGACTCGCGCTCGCTGCGGTATCCGGTTAACCTCCGCAAACACCTGAAATGAAATCATCCGGCGTTTGCGCTCTTAGTTGCAGTGCGTTTTGCGGATCCGATCATTTCACTACCACCGTATTAATTCGCCAGAGACACGCAGACTAACTGTTCGTCCCCAGCTCCTCGCGTCAGGCCGTGGTCAAACTCATCGCTTGCGTGGCTGGCCGAATTCGTCGCGTGCCCCCGCGGCAGCGCGTGGCCAAATTCGTCGCTTTGGCTCGCTTAGGGTATGTCCCGGACGCAGAACGGCAGCAGGAGTGGTCCCTCAATGAAAAGAGCTCGGAGCCTCGGTCCAACCATCCAGTCCAAACCGGATTTCTGCCCAACTTGCGACGGGCGCCGGATCATCAAGCGCGGCCTCCGCAGGAACTGTTTCCGGCAGTTGCAAATTTACTGGTGCAGAGACCTCCGCAATCGTTCTGAAGCCTTCGACACTGCTCGGTCTTCACAAAGCCTTGGGCAGGCAGAAGTCCCGCGTGCTGTTCTCCCCGAAGTGAAGAGTGAGGAAGACCGCAGTATCAGCCGCAACCTATGCTCTGCCAACGAGGCGTACCGGGCCGGGATATTCCGTGAGTTTTCTATCGCTGGTCAGCAGCGTAATGCCCTCCACAGTCGCCTGGGCCACAAGGATGCGATCGAAGGGGTCCTTGTGTCCGGAATTTAGTTGGTCGATATTGATCGCGTGTTCGCTGGTGATAGGTAACTCGGTATATCCATTGTCGAGTAACGAACGGCGGAGAACTCTCGGGTCCACATCGAAATCATCTCGACCGAGACTGCGCTTGATGGTGATCTCCCAGATGCTGGCGGCGCTGAACAGCAACTCATTCTCGGGATTCTCGATCTGCACCCGGGCAGCCTTGGGGAGTCGTTTCGGTTCATTCGCGACCCAGAGCAGCAAATGCGTATCGAGCAGCAGCTTCACTTTTCGCCACCGAACATGCGTGCGATCTCCGCGCGGCCCATGGTGTCGAAGTCCGCTGGAACGCGGAACTGACCTTCGAGAAAGCCGAGTCTTCGCACCTGCTTGCCAGTGGGCGTTTCGAGCGCCATGACCTTCACCAGAGGCTTGCCCGCCTTGGCGATGATGAACGGTTTTCCGCTCGCTGCCTGGTCCACCAAACGGGATAGTTGGGTCTTCGCTTCATGAATGTTGACAGTGGTCATGGAGACTCCTCCAATGAACTAAGTTCACTGAGTCTAGTCTATTGGTTCGCCCCCCGTCAAGAGTGAATATGCATCACCTTCTCGAAGAGGAAGCAATGGGTTTCGGTAGGACCGGAGGGGCCGATGCGTCAATCGGAACAAATGAGTACATGCCCGGTGCGTGGAGCTATTTAGCACTCAGCGCAGTCACTTGAGCTACTAACGTTTAGAGCGGATGTGCGAACGAAATGTATCTAGAAGACTACAAAATAGATTGAGGATTGTCGGGGCGGTTCTTCAACACCCTCCCTATCTAATAACCACCGTTCAAAGAGGCGTTTTGTCGGCCCCGAAATAAATAATTTTCATGTGGCTGGCGAATTGTTGTTTCGCCCATATTTCCTTAGGGTTTCCCTTCTTGCTACGATTCCGCGATCAGCAACCTGGTCATTCTTTTATTCTTTTTATCCATTTCATTGCTGCCCTGGCACGCTTGCTCGGTCCTACGGCGTCCGTTCCATAGTTGCGGAATCCCTTATCATCAAGCACCAACTCTTGATCGTGAATCGCTCCCGACAACGATCGCCGAATTTATGCACGTCGGACCGTATCCTCGCCGGCTTGATGGCGTTCTTGGTACGTCTCACTCGTCTGCTCCGTTCCGCAATTGTTCTGAAGCCTTCGACACTGCTTGGCCTTCACAAAGCCCGGAGCAAGCTGTCCCCCTCATGACTGTGTTTTTACCGTGCGAAAACCCTACGTAATAGAGCTCTCGGGGCTTACTTCGAGCGAGAAGCAGATTCCCCGAAATTGTTGGAAACACTAGAAAGCGACGATAAAGGAGGGAATCGTTGGAACGAGGGCTCCTGCTTGCAAAGCAGGCGACTCGCCTCCAACAATTCTACGGATTCGTTTAACTACTAACGTTTCCAGCAAATCGGGGAACCTGCTTTCGCTCAAAAGCTAACCCCAATGAACGGAAAACGTTCCATTCGTGCACACTTGGTGTACAGTCAGGTCCGAACAGAAATCCCAAGAGTGACCCCTCTTTGAGACAAACGTGTGCATCACACCTGAATTAGAGGGTCTTGGCCTCGGAAGAGACCAGGCGTCATCAGCCCAGAAACGTCATTAGCGCTGCCGCCGAGGTTCTCTCGGGTTCCACTTGTGAGTCCTTTTCGAACTTTTCGGGCGAACAGTAGCCTAGCGCCGAGTGTAACCGAAGCTCGTTGTAGTACCTAAATCCGGCGCTATTGGAGACCGAAAAGTGCAATAATAGGCCCATTTGATGCGGGTTCGGTGCATGTCGGCGTTTTGCGGCTTATGCTAACTATGGGTTAATGTACCATGCAAACTCGAAGATCCCCGCGAAGCGTTAAAATCGCCTGTAATAATCGGGGTCTGAGCCACTTTTCCGGAACCTACTTCTTTAACGAATTCCTGCGACTGCTGCATATCCGTAACTTTATAGCTGGGAGAATTCATTACCCACGGCACTGTCGGGACTATAGCATTTCGCAACTCTTGCTCGCTTTGGTCTATGTCATCTTATTGGGACTCGATCGCATCGAGACGGCATCTCTCTTACGCCCGGATACAACCTTTCACTACCTGACCGGCTTGCCCAGCTTTCCGGACCCACAGACCTTGCGACGATTCTTGTTGAATGCCCCGGCTGATCTTCGCAAGGAATTACATCGCATCAATGATCGCCTGTTGCACAGGTTCATCCACGTGCCGGAGCGTCGTTCGCGACTTATCTTCGATCTAGACAGCACCGTGATCACTTCATTTGGTCGCCAAGAAGGTGCTGAGGTTGGCTACAATCGGCGCTATCGCGGCAAACGATCCTATGATCCGCTGCTCTGCGTGGAAGCAAACTCCGCGTTCCTCTGGGATGTCGAACTGCGACGCGGCGATGCGGGAACCTGGGCGGGCAGCGAGGAACTGTTGGCCTGCTGTTTTCTCTCCACACCTTCTGACATCCGAGAACTCCGCGTGCGCGCCGATGCGGGCTTCGGCTACGGGCCGGTGTTGGAGATGCTGGAAGTGCGTTTCGCCCAGTATTCTGTGGTTGCGCGCATGATCCTCTCCCTGAAGCGCGCGCTCAGAGGTTTGCGCTATGAACCGATGAATTCCAGCTGGGAGATCGCGGAGTTTGAGCACCATGTCCAGGGTTGGCCTGACGCACGGCGTTGCATTGTGGCACGGAGAAAGATCGAGGAGAGTGATCCGGCGCCGACTTTGTTTACCTTGGAGCGTTATGCATATCGAGCTTGGCACACGAATCTGCCCCTGACACCGGCGGGGGTTTGGCGCTTCTACGATGGCCGTGCCGGAATGGAGCGACGCATCCGGGAAATTCGTGAGAGCTATGCGCTGACGAAGATTCCGACTCGCGCTTTTGCGGCCAACGCCCTGTATCTGGAAGTAATTCGTCTGGCCTACAACTTGGTCACAGCTTTTCAGCGGACTTGTCTTCCCGCGGAATGGCAAAGCTATACGTTGAGCAAGCTCCGGCACAAACTGTTCTGGCTGCCGGGCGAGCTTACCCGCCCGCAGAACCGACCTACTCTGCGCTTAGCAAGTTCGCCTCTTATTGAAACCTGGGCAGAGAAGATACTGCATCGGGTTCATAAGACAAAACCGCTGGAGGGTTGAAGTTACTCTGGTGAAAATCGGTCGACTGCTGCATAAATTTTCGGCGCAAATGCCTATTTTTGGGCGAATTCGCTCAACAACGGCGAAGTTAGCGCCGGTTTTAGGTAGTACTGCTCGATGAAATCGATGAAATCCTCCAGCCGCCCCTGCAAGTCTTCGAAATCGCGGTAAGTATTGGCGTAAATCTCCTTCACGTTTAAGTGTTTTGAGAAAGGTCTCGCATGTGGCGCTGTCATACGGATTCGCAGGTCTGGTCAGTCCGAGTAGCCGACCATACGCCCGTGATGTGGCAGTCTAACATTGCGCTTCTACACTGCTTTTCTCCTTGACAGGCCGGGAATGCGGGCATAGTTTCATAACGAGGTTAGGATACTCGGATGCCCGAACGCGCGCAGATTCTCCCCGGCACTCTCGATTTGCTCAGTCTGAAAGCCGTGTCTCTGGGACCGCTCTACGGCTACGGCATTCTGCTGCGCATCGAACAGATTTCCCACGGAGCGCTGCTGATCGAACAGGGCGCGCTCTACCCCGCGCTGTTTCGACTGGTGCGCCAGGGATTGCTGAAGGCTCACTGGGACACGTCGGAGAACAACCGCCGCACGAAATTCTACGAGTTGACGACTGCCGGGCGGAAACGCTTTGCGCCAGGAGGAGGACGGCTGGAACTGTTCTTTCATCGGAAAAACCTGGGTGTTGCAACTTTAGGATCCCATTTGTAGCGACAAAAGCTCCGGCCATAACGCTAGAAGCGTGTACCTTATGACCAGGCCGGCACACAGGGCAACCAAGACGCTGCATAAGGAGCCCACCAGGAAGTATTCCGCAAATTCCCGCTCCTGGAGTTCCTCTGACCGAATTAGGCCCTTTGCTGCGACGAGAAAGCCCAACGCTGCATAGCTCCCCGCAACCACGACCACGGTTAGAACCAAGCGCTCCAAATTTCCAATCAGGCGGCCGCGGTTCATCTCCACTATATCAAGTCTCTTCGTTCCGGTATCGCAATCTGCTTCCGTGCCGCGCAATATAAGTTGCGGAAGAGTTTCGGTTTTGCGGAGGCATCCGCGGACGATGTATGTTCCACCTCGAATGACGAATAGCAAGACACCGCTCACAATAGAAATTGCCGATATTTGTTCGCGAGAGATGGGCAACGAAAGATGGGCGTGCATGTGTAGATCGAAGTGTCTTATGAAGGCAAAGCCAAAAAGTAGATTTAGAACCACTACTACTATCTCTACTTCGGCCGTCCACTTCTTAGGACTTCGGAATCGGAACCACGGTTGAATGGCGATCAAGGTAGCCAGCCAAGCGCTGACAATGACGGAGTGGCAGATCCAATAGGAGAGAACTGCTGCGACCACGATCCTCAAAAGCAGAGCCCAGCGCCAAGTTTGCCATTTGAACGTGACTCCGTCCGCATCCTCGGGCAGGGGATCGGCCGTGATTCCGTAAGACAAGATGGACCACAGCACGAACAATTCGGACCACATCAAAAACTGATCGCTAATGATGAGTCTTGGCACGTTTTTTCTCTAATGCTGGATTTACCCATTTTTCGATAAAGACTCGCCAAGCTTGTTCTGCTTCGGCATATGCTCCCCAGCCAATTGACTTTACCTGTTTGCTGACCGCTTGTCGGCTGATCTTCAGGTGCTCCGCAGCTTCCAGTTGAGTGCGTCCTTCGCGCATAAGTTCAGCGATGCGAAGCTGTTGTTGGGTAAGCTCGGAACGGTGGAAGGACAGCAGGTGAGCGATGCCATTCATCACTTGATCGGCCTCACCGAACCCAAAAAAAACCCCACCCAAGGATCTTTTCCGCCTTGCGTTTTCTATTGCCGCCCGCGCGTTATAGAGCGCGGGTCCGTCGACATTTATGGCCTCTTCTTGGATGGGTGTAGTCAAGACCCCGAATCCGACACCCACTCTCAGGTCGCGATCGGAGAACCGCTGGTCAATGTCCCACATCAAGTCGGGAACAGGTGTTGCTGACAAGAGTAGGCCTTGAAATTCGTCGCCGAGGGTAATGACGAACTTCGCCAAGATATCTTTCGCGTACTTCTTATTGAGATACTGAATAAATTCTCTGAACCTCTCTTGTATCTTTGGGCGTCGGCTCGGAAGCAATTCACGCGAGCCCACCATGTCTCCGATGAGAGCAAGGCAAGGCTCGCTACGAAGTACCCCTTTTTTCCTGGTCGGCGCCATGCTCATATCATACGGGCATTCGAAGTTATGTCAACCTAATAAGGTTGTCTAAAGCTAGAACAACCTATTCTAGTTGCTTAATACATATACAACCTAATTTGGTTGCCACACATACTTCTGATGATTGTGCACCTTGGCCCAAATCGGCCGCTATCTTGCACAGTTCGTCCACTGTCCACGAAAAACAGGGGATCGAGGCAGATGTGAATTTCGTAAGTGCTTTGCAATCAGCGCAGAAAATGGTGGACGTGAGGGGATTCGAACCCCTGACCCCCCGCTTGCAAAGAAGGCAGTAAAAATCAAATAAGTGCTGCATCTGGTGTCGCTTAGTGCAGCGACGCTAGCTGCTGTTCCAGCGGGTGAGAGTCCCGCCGGTGGAGATTGCCCAGTTACCACCGTAGTTATACCTGGCGTCGGGGAGGGTGACCGACCCGATGGAAGCCCAGGAGTAAAAGCCTCGGTCGGCCGGGGAATTCCTGGTCGGATCCGCCAAGGGAGGCGAGCCACTCGACACGTCGTAGCGATGCGAACCAGTGAAGCTGTTACGCGGCGCACTGATGCAGGAGGTCATCTGCAGGCTGCTCCAGGGTTGAATCACACGGGGCGATGGGCGTGAATCTTTGAACCTTCCCTTCCCGTTCTACTCTAAGGGGCGGGAACGGAAGGGCGATGGTCTGGCCGGATGGAAAACCGGAAAAAAGGAGCGCCGGCAAAGAACGCCGGCGGACGTCGCGTTTATTTTCCGAGGGACTTCAGCTCAGAAACCGAACCGGCTCAATGAGGCAGCAAACAAAAGAATACCCCGCCAGAGGGAAAGATTCCGGCGGGGTTGGTGGACTGCAGGGAAAGAGCCGTATGCGGATCCTCGCCTCAGCCCTCGGGGCCTGCCTAACCCGGCAGGCAGGTTTCGCCGCGGCGCGACCTGCGGCAAGTGGCGGACTCTGGCAGGAGATACGCGATCAGTAACGATCTTTGTCCCTGAAGCGGGATGATCCGGGAATTCTTCCTAACCCTGGTTCAATCGGCGGCATTACAGAAGCCACGAAATACCAGAACCCACCAGAAGCGGATGGTGGGGTACTTGGGAGTGCCGAGCCGGTTAAGCGATGGCGAAGGCCAATGTTGTCGGCCAAGAACTGGGTATGTGCAGCCGATGAACTCCCCGGGGTCGTAGAGGGCGACATGTCGAGAAGGAACATGCAGTGAAAGCACGGAACTACTCGCGGGTCGCCTAGGCGCACCAGCACAGCGAAGGCATCCAGTCGAAAACCGGATGTGCCTACGAGTGGGACGCATGAGGCCGATTAAGCGTTGATGGACTGGGACAGCATAACCCAGACCGGAGCGAGGGCCTCTGGGGTAGAGGAGTCAACTCCTCGAATGGCAGTCTGCTGTAAATCCAGGGTTTTGCCGCAGCATACGCAGCCCGTAGCGCAAATCCTTAATCAAGTCCTGAATCCAGTTTACTTTGCGCGTATCGCGGCATTTCTCTTTGGTCTGCTCGATTCCGTCCAGGTCGAGACAAGCGCGCCGCCGCGCTTCCTCGGGTGCCACCCCTTTAGCCACGTATTCCTGGGTTTTTCGTTCGAGGTGGTCGCGCAGCTCGTCATCCAATTGCTGCTCCGCCTGCGCCCGGCGAAACAACGACCGTAACCGTAGCGGAATCGTGTACAGCCAATGCTCCGGTCGCATACTTCAACCTCCGCTCGGGGCCAACCGACGCTCACGCCTCTTCGAGCTTAATAACCCGCGAAATGGCGCTCGAAAGCCTGCCCCAGTTATCTGCTTCTTTTTCGAGCTGTCGCCGCCCCAGTCGTGTCAGAGAATAATATTTCGCCCGCCGTCCATACTCGGACGTTTTCCACTCGGCTGTAATCCAGCCTTCTTGTTCCAACTTGTGCAAGGCTTGGTAGAGCGATCCGTCGCTCACGTGTAAAACGTCGCCAGACACTTGTTTCAGCCGCTGACTAACTGCGAATCCGTTCATCGGCTCAAGCGCCAGAATTTTCAGCAGCAACATGTCCAGCGTGCCCTGCACGAGATCCGAAGGTTTGCTCATGTCTATGTCCTCGGTAACCGAGGCTAGCACCTCTGCCCTCGGTAAGCAAGGGGAGATGCTTTTCTTTTTGCTTTTTCAGCGTGCCAAACTGGCAGTTTCCGTTCCATCCAAGGTGCTCCTGCGCAAGGAATCCGAGTCAGAGAGGCTTTGGTCTCTCTGACTCGGTGGTCGAGCTGCCATGGTGGCGCAGATCAGCATCGTCACCGCTCCTCGAGCTCGGTGCCCGCACGGAGACTCTCGAGGTACTACTCGAGGTACCGCCTCCCTTGCGTATCACCCCTTAAGCGTGAGACAGTGTTTATCCCTGAGAAAAATAGACGTCAAGTGAATTAACCTGAGAGTGGAGAAGGCTCGCTCATTTTCCTACGCTCCCAGCCGTCCTCTTCCCACCACTCTTGTGCCCAGATCCATTCACGCTGCATAAGGCAGACGAGGCTCCGGTCTTCATCGACCAGCGTTTCACAGGGGGAACAAGTGGTTATAGTCCTCTAGGACACGGGTGAGGGAGGGATCATGGCTAAAAAGGACAGCAAAATAGAAATGCCCAACAGCGAGCGGGCGCCTCTCCCCGGTGCTGTGAGGATTGGGCCGTGTGACCCACATGAAGTTATTGACGTTACGATTGTCGTTCGCCGGCGTTCGAAAGGGTCGGGGCGATTTCCGCGCATCGAAGAACTCGGCAGGAGGCCGGTTGCCGAGCGGCGCCATTTAACTCGTGAGGAATTTGCGCAGGCGCACGGCGCCCTCGCCGAGGACCTCGCGCGTATCCGGACCTTCGCGGAGACGAAAGGCCTGCGAGTAAAAAGTGAAAGCGTTCCGCGGCGCTCGATCGTCCTTACCGGGCCAGTGAGTGCATTCTGTCGTGCTTTTGAAGTCGAACTCAGCCTCTACAGGCATCCTCGCGGCGAGTACCGCGGGCGGACTGGGCACTTGAGGATCCCGCGAGATCTTGCGGAAGTCATCGAAGGTGTTTTCGGGTTGGACAATCGTCCGCAGTCCACGCCGCATTTCCGGCTCAAAAAAGACGCTTCGGGCGGACTGCAGCCTCACATCGCAACAACCTCTTATACACCGACGCAGGTTGCGCAGGCCTATGATTTTCCCGCCAGTGGACAGGGTGCGGGCCAGTGTATCGGCATTCTCGAGCTTGGCGGCGGGTACAACACCGACGATCTGAACGCTTTCTTTGCCAGCCTTGGCATCTCTGTACCGCAGGTGAGTGCCGTGTCGGTGGATGGCGGGATGAATGCGCCAACAGGTGATCCCAACCAAGCGGACGGGGAGGTAGCGCTCGACATTGAGGTCGCGGGCTCCGTGGCGCCGGGCGCGAGTATCGCGGTGTATTTCGCACCGAACACCGACCAAGGTTTTCTCGATGCCCTCACCACCGCGATTCATGACACCACAAATAATCCCTCGGTGATCTCGATCAGCTGGGGAGGACCGGAAAATGAGTGGACTCAACAGGCCATGATGGCGTTCGATGCTGCATGCCAGGATGCGGCTACCCTGGGAGTCACGGTCTGCGCTGCCTCGGGCGACAACGGTGCAAGCGATGGCGTGAATGACGGCCAATTTCATGTTGACTTTCCCTCATCGAGCCCTTCGATCCTTGCTTGCGGCGGCACAGTTCTGCATGCCACAGGCAAGCAGATCAACGACGAGGAAACCTGGAACGATCTCGGAACCGGAGGCGGCGCGACGGGAGGCGGCGTGAGCCAAGTGTTCGACCTTCCGACTTGGCAACAAACCGCAGGCGTTCCCCAGGCCCCCAACGGAATGCTCGGCCGCGGTGTTCCGGATGTTGCGGGAGATGCCGATCCCAATTCCGGCTACCAAATCATCGTGGACGGCCAGCAGGGTGTGGTTGGAGGCACAAGCGCAGTCGCACCCCTCTGGGCAGGGTTAATTGCAGTCATAAACCAGCATGCCGCGCGTGCCGTCGGCCACCTTAACCCGCTGCTCTACACGGCACCCGTGGAAGCAACATTTCACGACATCACCGTCGGAAACAATGGGGGCTATCAAGCTGGTCCCGGTTGGGACGCTTGCACGGGGCTTGGTACGCCGGATGGCAACGCGTTGATAGCAGCTCTTGCGCCGCCGCAGACGACCAGCGCCTCCGAAGGTATTCCAGGAGACCAAGGAAAAACTCTGAGTCTCAATGTCCCTCGAATTACTGTCGGCCATGTCCTGCACAGTGAGCTCCAGCAAATTCGAAGCAGCCGGCTTGAGCGGCTTGAAGCCAAAGAGAACACCCGGGATCCTGCCGACAGCTTGATCGGGCTGGCTTTTTCCGGGGGCGGCATCCGAAGCGCCACATTTAACCTTGGAATCCTTCAGGGACTCGCGCAGCTCGGGTTGCTGCGCAAATTCGACTATCTCTCCACTGTTTCCGGAGGCGGCTACATCGGAAGCTGGCTCATGGCATGGATGCACCATCAGAATATCGGCATCAAGGAGGTGGAAAAGAAACTGGCACCAGCGGCTTACGAACCTCAGAACGTAACGGAAGCCTCCGAAGTTCGCTTCCTGCGCAATTACAGCAACTATCTGACACCGCGCACAGGCCTGTTAAGCGCGGACTTCTGGGCATTCCTAGCAAGCTATCTTCGAAACACTCTCTTGAACCTGATTATCCTTTTGCTGGCCTTGTTGAGTCTGCTGCTCCTGCCGCGAAGCATCGTGTATCTTCCGCACTTCCTCGACCGCTTCGACGACTGGGGTTATGGCTTGGCCTGGTTGACAGCGAAAACTCCGACCGAGTCCGGTTTTGCGCAGTACTGGGCGCTTGTTGTCGGCTTGACCTTCGGACTGTTCGGCGTCGTCGGCATGGGCTTGAATCTCTGTTGGGTAAACCCACCAAAGGGTTCAAAGATCCACTGGATTGCCAGGCCCTGGGCCATCCAAGCGTTAATCCTGGCTCCCCTGTTTCTCTCGGCGGCTTTGTTCAGTTATGCCCTGGACCAAATTTTCCGTTACGACCTGCCACCGGACTACCTCCTCTTCTCGAGCATGGCGATAGGGTTGGTCGCGTACGGCTCCTTTTGGACGATTGCGTGCGTGGCGCGATGGCTGGCATGGCTTCAGGGGTGGTGCAGCGGCGATAGTGGACCAGCGGCTTCGGTGATCCTGCCGACTGCGATTCTGGCCGGGGCGCTCGGCGGTCTCCTGTTTTTGCCGTACGCATCGAGCGTAAATGGACAAGTAACACCCCACACGGTTATCGGAGTGTGGAAGGTGGTGACCTTCGGGGCACCGGGACTCGTCGTGTTCATGCTGGTCACCGGGGCGCTCCATATCGGCCTGATGGGTCGTCAGTTCCTCGACGCGTACCGGGAATGGTGGGCGCGGCTCGGAGGGTGGCTGGCCGCCTACGCATGCGGCTGGGTACTACTCTTTGTTCTGGTTGCTTACATGCCTACCTGGCTGAACGCGCTTGTAGTTCAAGAGGCGGCCCAGCACCACTATCGATTCACGGTCAGCGGCGTGCTCCTGTGGGCTGCCTCGACGGCATACGGTGTGTTGTTTGGCCGAAGTCCGGCCACTGGACTCCCAATTCCAGATGCTCCGTTGAAGAAAAAGATGCCTGACTGGGCGGCGCGGGTGACTCCCTATATCTTCATCGTGGGGTTGCTCGTCGGGTTGTCTGTGCTCTCGGCGTGGGTGGCGGCCGAGTTCTATGGCGAGCCCTTTAAGTTTAGCGCGGCCAGCGATTACGTAGATTTCAAGGTTGCTTGCGTCTGGATAGGTTTCGCTGGTGCGGCGCTAGTGCTTTCCTGGCGTGTGGACATCAATGCA
>QHYH01000157.1 GCA_003223215.1 Acidobacteriota bacterium | reverse complement strand
AGACCTGAGAATTCATGGTGGCAGGCGAACAGTCAGGGGATTTGGCGGAAATTTGGCGCAAAGACGGAATCGAACATGGTACAAAAAACGGCCGAGAGGCCGGGCCGAGCCCCATGCGTCCCTAACGCTGTGCGCGAATCCCACGTTTCCACACGGCGACGATGTTGCGCGTCGCAAGAATGTTCGTCGTCGGATCCCCCTCTACGAGAACCAAATCGGCGCGCATGCCGGGACGAATCCATCCGCGATCGGAAAGATGAAAAGCCTGCGCGGGGACGGATGTCGCCGCAGCAAGCGCTTGAACCGGCGTTAGACCGTCGCGCACCAGAAGCGCAAGTTCCACGTGCACGGAGGCTCCATAAGTTGTGCCCGGAACCGGAGCATCGGTTCCCGTCAACAAAGGAACATGAGCCTGGACCAACTGCCGTATGCCTACGTCGGTCCCGTTGCAGAGATGGTTTAATTGCAGATTCCGCTTTGCCATTTCCATCGACTGCCGCCAGCCCTCACCGATGTAGGGACGCAGATTCGGATCCGCAAGGGTAGCTGGGCCTTCTGATTTGCCACAATCCGGATAGAGGGTCACGAGGGTGGGAATCACGAAGGCATGATGGTCGCTGACAAATCGGCCGAAATCGGGGCCCACGCTTTCGCCCACGAACATATGCGCCAATCCATCGGCTCCCGCCGAAATGGCGTCGCGCGCCTGCTGCTCTGAGAGAACATGAACAACCGCCAACTTTCCCCGCTTATGCGCTGCCTCTACAAGCACCCGCATCGTGGCATTGTCCAGCATGGGAACGCGTTGGGTCGTCCATGACCAGGTGCTGCCATCGTCGTGAATGATTTTGATGTAGTCGGAGCCTTCGGCAATCCTGGCGTCCACGAAACTTTGTGCCTGGTCGGGCGCTGTGATTGTAGGTATCGGTCCACCGCCCATTTGGGTGGGATGCCCGCCCGGGACGGTTGCTCCCGTTCCCGCGGTCCGCATATCCGCAATATCCGGGCGATCTTCCGATTCAAACTTCTTGATCAACTTTAGCCGATACCCGCCGTTGAACATGTCGAGTTGGGTGGTGACACCGAGTACGAGCGCTTGACGAGATGCCTTTTCTACTGGATTAGGAAGGTGGACATGCGCATCGATGAGTCCTGGTAAAAGGGTGCGGCCACGCCCATCGACTACTTCGGCGTTCGTGACCTTCAATTCCGACCCACCGATCCTGCTGATTTTACCGTCCTCTAATAGCACGCTGCGATGTTCGAACACGTGCTCGCCGTCAAAGACTCGAACATCGCGTATGAGTTGTAAAGTGGCCGGCGCCTGGCAGCGCGCGGCTATTGCAGACAACCACAGCCAGAATATAAAAACAGTCGATTTGAGGCGCATCTCGAGTCGTCCTGGTAGCGTTGGACGAATTACCTAAACCTCCGGTTAGTGATAATTCTGTTCCATGGTGGAGATGACGACCAAGAAACGAACCTCCAACCCTGCTCTCAGCGTCGCCGGTTCGTGCAAAGGGAATTTAAAACCAAAGGTCGCGTGCATGGAGGACATTATCTTCTGCATTACGCCAGGCGATTGTTGCCAGAGTCAAGGGCAACTCGGAAGTAATGCAAATGTAGCAGACGGCGGCATTCGCAAGGGTACCCGCTCGGACGAGATTCGCCCCGTAATCCGTCGCTGGCCACTCCCTCCGCTACGACCTAAGCGCGCCGCCTCCGGTGTCGCAGGTCTTCGCTACGGGGGTGGCCAGCGCAAGACAAACCATGCTCTAATGTCGGAAACGTCGGCGGGCAAAGCTCAGCGCGAAGCTATTCCACTTAACATATAAGTAGGACATGAAAATGTCTCCTTTTCTGCCCCATTTTTCTGGGGCACCCAAAGTGAGGGCTTCTGCTTCCAAAAGCGAGCGGCTGCATTCTGGGAGGGGCCCGAAACGGTTCACAGGGAGGAACCGAGAAAGCAGAAGCCGCGAAGCTGCCGGACGCAGGAATTAGCCTGAAGCAGTGACCAGGAAAATGAGTGGCAGAAAAAGGGCGGCCTGCTGAACTGGGAAGATCGGTGCGTTATCGGCCGAGCTACGAGAGCAAGTAAAGCGGAATAGAGAAAGTCATCTGTGACACTATCGCCACAGGCTCCACAATGATGCTCGATTCGAGGGGCTCCTGCGTTTTGGCATCGGCCACCGCTATTGTCCCTAACGAAACTCCGTCTGGCGCACTGGCGGGTCTCGGCCCGGTCTGACGTAAAATCAACGCACGATCAGAACAGCACGATTGCGACCAGGTACCAGGGGTGTCTGACCCAGCGATAAGCCCTGCGGACTATGAAAACTGCCGGCTCGTCTTCGGTGTTTTGCGCGCGTGCTTTGAGGGCGGGTTCCGACATCTGGTCATGATCTGTCCGTCACGAGTACCAAATTAAATCCGGCAAAATGGAAGAACACACAAATATGCCGAACGTCAACGAAACAGGTGAACAGCCAAAGCGCCGCGCCGTCACGGCCGAGTCGATGGCGGCAAAACAGCGAGACATATCCGTCAGCGAATTTTTCGCGAAGAACAGGCACCTGCTTGGCTTCGATAATCCGAGAAAGGCTCTCCTGACGGCGGTTAAAGAGGCTGTCGACAATTCACTCGACGCTTGCGAGGAAGCGGGCATTGTTCCCGAGACCTGGGTTCATATCGAAGCTGCGGGTCCCAATCGGTACAAAATCGGTGTCCAAGACAATGGGCCGGGCATTGTCAAAAAACAGATCCCGCTAATCTTTGGAAAACTGCTCTATGGTTCGAAATTTCATAGACTGCGAATGAGTCGAGGACAACAGGGAATCGGCATCAGCGCTGCGGGCATGTACGGGATGCTGACTACGGGCAAACCGGTAAAGATCGTTTCCATGACTTCGCCAAAGAAGCCAGCGCATTACTTCGAAATCCAAATCGACACGCGGCGGAACATGCCGGAAATCATCAACGGTAAAGGAGACGGCGAAGATATTCCCGCCGGTGAAAAAGGCCAGAAGTATATTACTGATCATGATATCGAATGGGTATCGCACTACCCCATTTCGGATCAACAGCCCCATCATCATCATGTAGTGCGCAGCGGCACGCGTGTCACGATCGAGCTCGAAGGACGTTACCAACGCGGACGCGGCAGTGTGGACGAATATCTAGAACAGACGGCCATCGCCAATCCACAGGTGACGATTCACTATGTCGATCCCGATAGCGGCGAGACTACGTATTCGCGCTCCACAACCCAGCTTCCGCCTGAACCCGTAGAGATCAAGCCACACCCATATGGCATCGAACTCGGGCAGCTGGTCACCATGTTGAAGGACACCTCGGCGCCGTCTATGGCGCAGTTTCTGACGACCTCGTTTTCCCGTGTCAGCTCCGGGGTCGCACAGAAAATCTGCGAAACTGCAAAGATCGGCACTCGCGGCAATCCCAAGAAGATTGGACGCCAGGAAGCTGACTCACTTTACAAAGCGATTCAAGAAACCAAAATCAGCGCTCCCGGGACCGACTGCATCTCGCCGATCGGGGAATCGCTGATTCTCAAAGGCCTTCATCATCAGCTGCCCGGCGAATTTTTCTGTGCTGCGACGCGTCCGCCCGCCGTGTATCGCGGAAACCCGTTTCTCATCGAGGTTGGACTTGCCTATGGTGGTACCAGTTCAACCCAGAAGGTCACGCTGGACGCATTGACCGACCTGCTCAGCGAGAGTGATGCCCGGTCGCTGAAGCAATTCTTACTGACGACGTTCGATGGAGTGGGCGCGATCGGTGCCGACAAGATCCTGTCGCAGGCGAAGATGGGAACTCGTCAATCGCCTTCCAAGCTAAAGAAGGAGGAAATCGATCAACTTTTCGCCGCAATGAGAAATGTTAACCTGAGCGAAAACCAGTCGATGCAGGTGCTGCGCTACGCGAACCGCGTTCCACTTCAGTTTCAGCCGGCGGCTTGTGCCATCACGCAGTCGGTCATCGGGACCAACTGGCGGGCTTACGGTTTGGCTCAATCCCGCGGTCAATTGCCGGTCGGTCCGGTCACCGTTATGGTGCATGTCGCCAGCGTATGGGTGCCGTTTACCAGTGAATCGAAAGAAGCCATCGCGTCGTATCCCGAAATCATGAAGGAGTTGCGGCTCGGCCTTCAGGCCGTGGGAAGAAAACTGGCGATTTACCTCAATCGGCGTAAACGCGTACGTCAGGAAGGTGAACGTCGTGAGATTTTCCTGCGCTATCTTGGTGAGGTGGCACACGCCGTCGCCACAATCAAGGATTTTGGCGATCGCCCGAGAAAGGATCTGTATGGCCGGCTGGTTTATGTCGCGAAACGTAAGACGGCCGCTGCGGAGACGCAACTGAAGGACGATGGGAAACAGCGTGAAAACGCTGCCGAGGAGTTTGGCGAGAATGTGCTGATCGTCAACCCGGAAGAAACTCCCGGCGAAACGGCATCGTCTGAACCAACTGCGTAAAGTTATGGCTAAGAAAACGAAATCGACTTCAGACAAACCGAATCGCTCGACGAAAGATAGGAAAACTCTCGGTTCGATTCGCGATCTTGCAGATACCGTCGTCCAGTCCGCGGGACGTGGGCGGGAGCCGTACGTGGATATCCCGTCACGATCATTATCGAATGTTCGGTTCAATCAATCGAAGCGCATTATTGAGATGGGCAGCGGGACCAACCGGCGCGAATTATTCAATCTGGCTCAAGCCCGCAGCTATATGCAGACATTGCTTGTCGCTTCCGGATGCAAGCAACTGATCGATCAAGGAAAGACAACCAGCATCCGAGGTTTGTTCTACCTGCTGAAGCACACCATTGAAGGGACTAGCGAAGAGACGTTCGATACGCAGAATGAATGCGATCCCGTCATTGAAGACATCGAGGTTTCACTCGATTCGATGCGCGAAGAGCTTCACCTGTACGCCAAAAACGCGGGGGCGATGGTTGGCCCGATCACACTGGTAGATAGTGGCGACACGATCGACTGTTCCCGCATGGGCTCTGGCGGCTACAGCATCCCGTCGATCGTCGAACAGGACATCGTGCAGTTCAAAAAGAACACTGCAAAATTCATCCTGCATGTCGAGAAAGACACAGTTTGGCGGCGATTCAACGAGGATAAATTCTGGCGCAAACACAACTGCATCCTTACACATGGCGGAGGTCAACCGCCCCGCGGCGTTCGTCGTATGCTCCACCGTCTGCATCACGAGTTGAAACTGCCGGTGTATTGCCTGCTGGATAACGACCCCTGGGGGTATTACATCTACAGCGTGATCAAACAGGGATCGATCAATCTTGCCTACGAATCGCGCCGCATGGCTATCCCCGATGCGCGTTTCCTGGGATTGCGCAGTCTGGATTATGGCCGCTGCCAGCTAAGCCCCAGCGTGCAAATCAAATTGAACGAGCAAGACATCAAACGGGCCCGGCAGATCGCGCAGTATACCTGGTTCGTGAACAAAAAGCCCTGGCAAAAGGAAATCGAGCTGATGTTGAAGAACGGCTTCAAGCTCGAAGTCGAAGCCCTGATCAGCAAAGACATCAGCTATGTTACGGAACAATACGTACCGGCCCGGTTGAAGGAGGGCGAGTTCCTCGACTAGCTCGTGGGGTTAGGACAGCACCGCCTCTATTCCCATGTCGCGCACCTGCTCGTGGAAGTCTTGGCGAGATTGTTCTTTGGATCGTCATGGGTTACGTCGGCCCAACAAACAACTTGCATGAATTCAGTCGCGCCCTGATATGCTCGACACCAAACTTCATTCCCGACCACAGGATGAACATGAAGTTTGGGCTTGCGCCGGGTGATTGCGAGGGCGACCCGATCAACAACTGCCTTGAAAAAGCCATTGAGCGTTTTCAACCAGCTTAGATGCTCAAGCACGGTTTGCGAGGATAACACGGCGAGACGCGGCGATTCAGCGCAATGCGGAGAGCCGGGCTTCGCCATCGCAAGCGCGCAACTTGGTGACGGTGTTTGCTCCACCTTGGTTTGCCACCCAGATGTTTTGCCCGTCAAATGCCAAACCAATAGGAATTGGACCAGCGGGGAACACACCCAAGGTAGCACCGTCGCTTGGCCTCAGCTTACTGACGGTGCCGTCCGAGATGTTCGCTATCCAGATATCGCTCCCATCAAACGCTGTGACCCAAGGAAACGTTCCGCAAAGAAGCGGCAGAAAAGGGGATTGGGTTTCGAGCTTCCGTCCAAAATCAGCGGCTGCGGCGAAGCAGTTTTTGTCCGAAAAGTGCTTAATTGGACCGAATGGACCGAAACTTGAATCCGCACGCGTTTTGGAAATGGCCGTAAATGCTTGAATGGAGTAGGGTAAATGGTCGGCCCTGGCAGACGATTTTAGAACTTTTCTGGTGACAACCGACCGGCTACCGGGTGTTCCTCAATTCTGATCGATCCGTTGCACCCCTTGTCGGCTGTTTCCGCGCGCGATCCGCGCCCAAACCGGGTAGGCAGCCCTGTGCGCACGTCATATCAGGCTCCGCAGCATCTTTTCCACTTCTTGCCACTGCCGCAAGGGCAGGGGTCGTTGCGACCGATTTTGGGCGTAGGCGACTGAATTGTCTGCGTTTTCAAGCCGCGGCCACACAACCGCCTCAGCAGTGACTGCCGCTTGGCCAACAGCGAATCTAAGTCGGCACGGGCTTTTTTCAACAATTCCAACAAACCTTGTTCGGAATACCGAGCGTTCTTTTCTGCATCGAGCCGACTGACTTTGCCGTCTCGATATCGGTAAGAGATCGACAGAGTCGGCCGGAGGGGACCCCGCTCCGCTCCCTGGGGAGGGCGAATAAACGAGAGAACGGCTTCCTGGCACGGGCATTTCGGATTGCAGCAGTATTGGTCGTCGATAACCCAAGTTTCCTGCTCATGAGTAAACTCAAGCCGCCTGGCAAACGGGAAAATGTCGAAATATGCGACCATGGTGCCAGCCAGAACTTCAGGTGGAAAGGAGACCTCGACCTGCTCCAGGTCCGAGTGTTCGGTCCAATACTGTTTGAGTTCCCAGTAGATGCGTCTGAGCTGATTCCATTCTTCTTGGCCACTTTCGGCCGCAACCGCGTTCGCCAGACCCCATGCAGTGGGATTGGCCTTTAGTTCCTCTAAATTGGCAATCTCCTGTCGTTCAAGATCCATCTCCAGGCACACGGAGATGGGGACACCGGGTCTCGCCTCGGGCGTCTCAGTGAAGCACTTGAGGGTAACGCGGTCGCACTGGCAAGTGGGGTTCTGGCAAACGATGGCTTCAAACCGATAGCTGCGACCAGCGAGCTCGCCTTGCTGTATGAGCAGTTCACCTCTGCCACTCGGGGTTGTCGATAACATATAGCACATTATATTTTAACTGGCGCTCGCTCCATCAGAATTCTATGACGCAGAAGATCGCGGATGTCGAGACTGGTGCGTTGAAAGCGGCGCAAGAGCTGCTCAAAACACCATGCGACGAAGCTTTCGTCAGGGCGACTGGTGGTTATTCCCGAAGAGATCCGCAATGCTCTGGGGCTCAACGAGGGCGACCAATTTGTCGTCATCGGCGAAGGCGATGCGTAAACCTCAAGGCAATTACACCGCCTAAGATCGACGATTCCGCGGGCTTCTCAGCCAAGCTCGTGCGGAAGCGAAAAAGCTGGCGTCAAGAAGGCGGAGTTGAAAACGGAGATTGCTGGAGTCAGGCGCCGCGAGAAGTGAAGATGAAGGCAATCCTCGATATTGATGTTTTCATTTTGGGTGTTTTCTGGAAGTGTCCCCCGTTCAAGTTGCTCGAGCTTCACTCGGAGAGGGTCGAGCCGGTTTCCTTCTCGAAACCCATTTGCCGCGATCCCGACGATGCCATGACAATTTCCTCGCGGCACTCGCTGCGAACGCCGATTACGTCGTAAGCGGTGATGCGGCCCTTCTGGGCATCAAGCATCATCATGAAATGGAATAGATGTTATTGCGGCCACCGTTCGCCTCGAACTGTGACGCCGCGTTAAACGACCACAAGTGCGCCACGTTGTTGTTCTGGTATTGGGCGACCAGACCGGGAGACAGTGTCGCGAACAGCGTGACCACGTGCGAACTTGTCGGCAGTTCATTCAATTCCTCGGAAGTGATGACCGTGCCGGATGTGGCAGAGGTGGTATCAATGAGTGGCGTTCCCGAACTGACTTCGACACTCTTTGTCGTGGCGCCGACTTCGAGTTGGACATCAATCTCTTTGTCGTCTGCCGTTTGCAGGCGTGACGCCGCCGCGCTGGGCGGTTCTGAACCCAGGCGCCTTCACGGTGAAGCGGTAAGGACCCGGCAGTAAGAATTCAACGATCCAGTTCCCTTGGGTATTGGCTAAGCTAGCACAGCCAATTCCAGCGAGTTGGCGTTGATTGCCGTGATTTTTCCAAACAAAGGACGGCCGCGCTGGTCGCCGGGTCCCTGTCCCTGCCTGCGCCCGGCCGAGGGCGGCGGCTGTGCATCTTGTTCTTGTGATTGGGGATTTACCGCTTGCGCTCCGTTGGTTCCAGCGATCAGCAACGAGAAGCTCAGCGGCATTATGTGTTTTGTTTGATGGGACATTTAATGGTCCGAATTGTCTCTAATCAGTAATAAGGACGCAAACTGGGGGACAAAAGCAACGCCACCTAAGCGCGGCGCAAGCTAAGTCGCTCCCCTTATGCTATTCCGGTGAAATGCGCCATAAAGTTCCCGAAACGGCCCTAGCAAGCTGTGATCGGGGAGCAATCCGTCGAGGAAAATTTTGGCCTTAGTGCAGCCTGTGGATATGCACCAGCTTCTATGAAGCACCATCCGCCGAGTCACCTGTCGGGCAACACAAGCAACGAAAACCGCGTGACCTTGAAGGGCGAGTTCGCGAACTGGAGTTGGAAACGCCACACGGCGGTTGTCCTAGAAGGCCAGTCGAGCCGCCAGTTCAATTGCTCGCGGTTGATTCACCTGAGATGCCCCCACAACTCCAAATGTCGCGGATCCAGGGTTGGTGTCCGGCACGTTGAACCGCGGATGATTGAAGGCGTTGAAAGCGTCCATCCGCAGTTGGAGGGTCATACGCTCCGTGGGCTTGAAGTTCTTGTGGACTCCAATATTTGCCTCGTTCACCCGGCTTGAGCGGACATTGCTGAAACGAGTGGGATAGGTCCGAACAAAATTGTTGAAATCCTGGTAGACACCGTTGCGGAGGCCGTTCTGCTTATCCGTGGCCGTGGGCTGGTAACTGTAACCCGGCAGGTTCTGGATGCCAGTCCAGGCGGGATAGGCGGAGATATCTGTGTTCTTGGAAGGGAAAGGGAAGAATTGTGATGTGTCAAACCACTTATTCAGCGTGCCGCCTCCGGGAAGGGCCGGATCCACCCCACTGAAGAACGAGTTGGTGCCGAACACGACGGGAATGCCGGATTGAATTTGGTATTGTCCGGTCAGCTCCCAGCCCCCGACTAGGGCGTCGAGGAGCCTTGGCACTGATGCTCCCAACTTCCTGCCGCGGCCAAACGGCAATGCCCACACGGACGCCACGCTATATACAAAAGGACGATCTTCGCCGCCGAGTTTGTGCTCGACGGCCAGGTTAGGATTGGTAAGGGTGTTGTCCGGGTAAAAAGCTGTGTCTTCAAACAGTTTAGACCAGGTGAAGGAACTGAGAACGCTGAAGCCCTTGCTAAAGCGGTGCTCCACTTTTGTGAGCAAGGCATCATACTGATTTTTACCCAATGGGTTGTCGTTTTCAGTCACGGCACCAAGCAGAGGATCCCCAAAGACAAAGCGGCCGAAATTGGTGGTGGAGGTGCGGCCGATGGACCCCGTGATACACTTCGCACCGTTCGGGCAGACCAGTTGATTGAACGGATTGGGGATTTGCACATCCCAGGGCTGGGTGTCATAGGGCCGCCCATTGGGGTCAAATAGTGGCGCTCGCAACTGCTGCCAAAGAGGGAAAGGATAGTAATCCTGTACGCGTCCTTCATAGATCCCGTAGGTCTTGTTGTGCGAGTAGCCGACCTCAAACAACCATGTTTTCAACTGGTGCTGGAGGTGCAGACTGTATTCGAGCGAATACGGCCGGTTCGGGTTTAGGTTATTGAAGTCCACACCCTGCCCGAGATTGGTGAGCGCTCCCAGCGATGACCCGGTCGGCTGGAGGACGCCAGCTGGCCCCGAACCCCCTGGGCAGCTTGGGTTGAACGGATTGGCCAGCGTATCGCATGGCGTGAAATTGTTGTTCGCCGACGACACCAGAGTGGTCGTCTGACCAAAGCCGTTCTGGCCGCCCTTTTCATAAGTCGCCTGCGTAAACCGGCCGAATCCTCCTCGAATGACCGTGTTCTTTCCGATGCGATAGGCAAAGCCAACCCGCGGCCCCCATTCGTGCCAATCGGTGTTTGAGAACGCGCGAGGTTGCCCGTTAACTCCGGCGAAGAGTTGCACGCCAGGAACCCGGAAGGCACTCGCGGGGAGCAGCGAACCCAGGGTTTGAAAGACCATGGCGCACTCGGCTGCCGGAACACCACTTGCGCAGGAAGGCGGGGACCCCAAGATGTTCGCGTAGGCTGCCTGGGCAGCCGAGCTGATTGGATTGGTAGCGTTGAAGTCGAAATCAGCGGTCAGGCGGTTATACCGTTCGGTGACCGGCTGCTCAACATCCCAGCGAAGACCAAAATTCAAAGTCAGCGTTTTGGTGGCACGCCAATCGTCTTGAATGTATAGCCCAGTGAAACGCTGCGAATAGAACCCTGTGGCATTCACCGGCACGTTGCCGCCCGAAGGGAGACCCAGCAAGAAGGAAGCGAATGCGGAGCCGACACCATTTCCCGCGCCCGACGTAGCGCTGTTCCTCGTCCAAACGTTGCTGAAATCAAAGTCGCCCTGGACCCCGATGTTGCCATCAGCTTCCTGGAGAATCCAGTATTCGGCGCCATAGTGAAACGTGTGGTTCCCGTGCAACTGAGTGAAGTTACCGGCCCACGTGTAATAGGTATTGTTGGTATAGCCGTCCGCTTGCGACGTCCCGAAATCACCTGCAAAACCCGTAATCCGAGGGAAAGAAGGTTTGACCAATTGCGCCGCATAGCTCTGCGGGAGACCGAGTTGCGTTGGGTCGAAGCCCGCGCCCTGGTCGTGATTTGGATTTCCGTAGCGGTTAACGGCAAAGCGCAGGTCGAGGGCCTTGGTGTTGGAAAGAAGCCAGGAGTGATCGAGGCCCACGGCTCCAATAATGCGCTCCATAAAACTGCCGGTGGCGATATCTTGGAAATGGTCGTCCAGGAACTCGTGCAGGTGGGCCCAGCGCACGGCGAAGAAGCTATGGTTCGAATTATTCCACGCTTGATCCACGCGCACGGAAAGTACCGGGAAGGTGTCATGGCGCGTGGCAGGAGAGACATAGTTGTTCACCGCGTTGCCGTTGGGGAGGCTGGCCGTATTCGGGAGCGGAACGTACTTGAGAATATTCTGAGCAATCGGATCGAACAGTTGAGGGGGAATCTTGCTACCCTGCACTCCCGAAATCCAGCAATCCACGCCGCCTACCTGTTTATGTGTGGCGGGGTCGGGCACAATAGGATTGCCCGCCGAGTCGCATTTAAACGGCTGGCGGTTGCCGTTCGAATCCACATCGAAGGGGTTAAAAAGATGAGTGTAGAATTTCTGCCCCCCGATGAGGGCGAACGATTGGCTGAAGTCCCCCTGCCGCTCGAGCGCGGTGAGCACGGATCGTATCCCACCGCGTGGGTCTATGTTGTGCGTATCCTCATACGCGACAAAGAAAAACGTTTTCTCCTGTCCGCGATAAACCTTGGGAATCCACACGGGCCCGCCGAATGTGCCTCCGAACTCGTTGAAATGTACCGCGGGCTTGGGGGCGCCCGCGAGATTATTCTGGAAATAGTTGGCGTTTAGCAGGTTGTTTTGATTGTATTCGTAGAGATTGCCGTGGTAATCCTTGCCGCCGGTTTTGGTCTGTATGTTGATCGTGGATCCAGCTTGGCGTTCGATGGAAGCGTCGTAAGCGTTGGTCAGGATACGAAACTCCTGCACGGAATCCATGGACGGGATGAACGCGATGTCGCCCCCGGACTTCGTATCGGGCATGCCGTCCAGGAGGTAGTTATTGGAATAGATGTTATTGCGGCCACCGTTCGCCTCGAACTGTGACGCCGCGTTAAACGACCACAAGTGCGCCACGTTGTTGTTCTGGTATTGGGCGACCAGACCGGGAGACAGTGTCGCGAACAGCGTGACCACGTGCGAACTTGTCGGCAGTTCATTCAATTCCTCCGAAGTGATGACCGTGCCGGATGTGGCAGAGGTGGTATCAATGAGTGGCGTTCCCGAACTTACTTCGACACTCTCTGTCGCGGCGCCGACTTCGAGTTGGACATCAATCTCTTTGTCGTCTGCCGTTTGCAGCGTGACGCCGCCGCGCTGGGCGGTTCTGAACCCAGGCGCCTTCACGGTGAAGCGGTAAGGACCCGGCAGTAAGAATTCAACGATCCAGTTCCCTTGGGTATTGGTCTGCGTCTGGTACCTTACGCCCGTGTCGTTGGAGGTCACGGTCACGATTGCGTTTGGGACGACGTAGCCCTGCGGGTCGGTAACCCGGCCACCGAGCTTCGCACGAGCCTCCTGCGCTGACGCCTTGATGGACCCACAAAGACACAGAGCGGCTGCGACGAAAAAAGCGAGTCTGCCGGTCCTGGCTGCGGTGTGTGGAAAGAGCGTATTTGTCCTCTGTAGGCGCATAAGCAAGCTCCAGGAAGTGGTGAAGTCTTACGGGACAGTAGTTCGACGAACGCCTAATCCAAATGACACAAGCTTGGCTTCGCGCCAATCCAAGCCAATCCCTAATTTTGATTCAGGACATCACCTGAATCTTTCCTTCGCCTGATTCTTATCCGCGTCTGACTGGCACATGGATCTCGGCAGATGAACACGCGCGGGCGGGAATTTTAGTGGGTTGCCCGATTTGATCGCTAGCCTGGCTCACGACCACGCCATCTTCTGGTATGCAGAAAAAGGATGCCCGGGGGAATGGCGTGTGGACGAAGCGTTTGATTGATAATAGCTGGTCGCAGGCAGACGCTGTGACCTTGGCGCATTTGAATGGCGATGGACGGCGTGAATTGATCACGGGCAAACGCTACTATGCGCACGACCGTGATCCGGGCGCCAACGAGCCGCTCGGAGTCTATTGGTACGAGCGAAGAGGGCGGAGTGCAGTGGAAGAGGCATGTTCTGGACTACTGTTGGGTCGGCCGGCAGAGGAGTATGAGTGTGCATGAGTATTGCAATGCCTGGTAAATATAGTATGATGATCGTATGAGAGAGTATGAGATTCCTCATACGGAGTCGAACATGGCCCAGGCACGCCAGAAAGCTGGACGTAAGGAGCGCCTTACGCTGTCCCTCGAAAGGGGAACGGTCAGGTTCTTGAAAAGCTGCGCGAAGGCAAAAGCGTCATCGGTCAGCGCATGCGTGGAACAGATCATCGCAGTCTCAAGACAGACTTCTGAGGCGGCGCGACTCAACGCTCAAATACTAGCCTATTATGATTCGCTCTCGGAACAAGAACGGCGCGAAGAGGCCGCCTGGGGTGAGTTTGCGGAGAGCGAGCTGGCTAGAGCCGAGCCATAACCACAATGCCGAGTCAAGCGACGCCGCTGCCGCAGCCTAAGCGGGGCGAAATCTGGTTTGTCAAGTTTCCCTCAGATCCCCCAGAAAAAAATCCTCGTCCGGTTGTGATTGTTTCCATGGACGCTAGAAACCAGCACCCTAGGGCGGAGACCGTGCTGGCCGTGCCCCTTTCCACGACGCTGAGAGAGTCGCCGACACACATCCGATTACAACCCGGTGAAACCGGGCTTGCCGAGGCCTGCGACCTCCAAGCAGAAACCATTTCGACGATTCGGAAGCAGACTCTTCAGCCATCCAGAGGCGCTCTCAGGAGGCTCAGCGAAAGCACTTTGAGGGAAATCGCCCGCGGTGTAGTCCGTGCCATGGGATTTGTGCCTAACGACATTGGATGAAAAGACCTCCGGGCTGCCCCCGGCGAGGCGCTCAGCAGCCAACCGGGGGACGCCGGAACAGCCTCGATATATCCAGAATGCGCGCCACCCTGGTCTACGCGGGGGTGAACGGCACGTCGCGAACGGGAGGGAAGTCCACCCAATATGGCGATGTGGCGCCGCGCGTTGGTTTTGCTTACTAGCGGCAGTCGCAGAATCGGCGCGGTGCGCCCCTCAACATCGTCAAACTCTTGATCGCGCTTTGATGCGTCCCGCCATCCTCCTGCTCCTCTTTTTCCTTGGCGACGGAGCCGGCAGCCGCCGCAGGGTACTTTCCAGCCTGTCGACGGCGCGCAGTATCTGACGATGAAGCTTGACCAGGTTCGCGGAGCCCTGGCGGACAGGCCGGTGCTCCTTGACCCTGCGGCGCGAGCGCTGATGGCGCTCGGAGCCGAGCGAAACCAGCCACCGGCTGAGAAGCAGCAAGTCGCTTCCGAGGGGTGTCGAACAGGCAGCTTGCGCTTGGGAGGCCAGGGTTTCGGCCTGCTTGAACTTTCCGGCGAGCAGGGCTTGCCGCGCGGCGGCGCGACATCGGTAAGCCACGGCGATGAGAAACATCACCGGCTTCAGGTCCGCGCCGCAACGCGAGCAGATGCTTTGGCCTCGAAAACGCGCCTGGCAAACGGGGCAGCACCGTGGCGTGAGGGCTTCGGTCACTGACCCTCCACAAAAAAGAGAAGCTCCCCCAGGTCCTTTATCGCTTTTTCCAGCGTCGCCGGATCTCCGGCATCGATGGCCGTTTCGATGCTCTCATGCAAGCCGATCGCTTCCTCCTTGTCATCGGGATGCATCTTTTCGAGCAGGCGGCGAGACCGTTCGATCAGTCTTCTGGCATCACTCACGGCTTCCATACCGGGCCGGCGCAAGAGAATCTCGCTCGGTGGGGACGCGCTCGCCACAGATTCGCCTTCAACCTCAGCCCGTAGGTCGGGAGCCGAAGCGACTTCGCCCTCGCGTGTCTCGAAGGAGTCATCGAAGCTTTGGGCACGCCGGGAATATACCATTTTCAAGCGCTGCCGCGCCGCTTCGATTTCGCCTGCGGTCTTGGTCTGGAGGGCATTGGCGACGGTGATATGTTTAGATTTCCCGGTCTGCTTTTCGGTGGCTGTGACGTGCAGGATGCCATCAACATCCAGGCTCATCCGGCAAAGCACTTCATTGGGTTCTTCGGTGGGCTGCAGACCTTCGACGCGGAAATCGCCTACCAGGATGTTTTTCAGTGCGTCTTCATCCTCTCCCTGATAGATCTCGAGCTGCACTACCTTCTGATAGGGTGCCGCTGTCCAATAGGACTCCGTGCGCGTAATAGGCAACGGCGTGTTGCGATGAATGATCGGACGGTAGCAATGCGGATAGAGGACACCGCCCCGGTCTCCCAGGTAGGAAGGACCGAAAGAATAGGGCGATACATCCACTAGCACTCGCTCCACTTCGTGACCGGCGAGGCGGGAGGCCAGCACCCCGGCACCCAGCGCGACGCACAGGTCCGGATGCACGTCCTGGCGGGGCTCGAGGCCGGAGCGCTCCCGGAGCAGCCGTGAGATCAGCGGCGTGCGGGTCGAGCCGCCCACAAGCAAAATCGCATCGAGGTCCGAAGCGCCCTTGCCGGCGTCGGCGAGGGTTTTCGAAACGCTATCGAGCGTGGATTCTACCAGGCGCAAGATCATTTCCTCGTACTCGGTGCGGGAGAGCTCGAGATCCAGGTGCAGAGCCTTGCCGTTTTGGATCACCAGGTTTTCTTCGCGCACGCTCACATAAGGCTCGAAGCTGAGCTTCTTTTTGGCCTCTTCCGCCGCCCACCACAACCGGGCGTGGGCGGCCGCATGGCCGTGACGCAGATCAATGCCATACAGCCGTTCGAATTCCTGTTCCAGACGCTCGAGCAACAAGTCGTCGAAGTCATCTCCGCCCAGGTGATTGTTGCCGTGGCTTGCGAGAACTTCTGTTACTTCGCCTTCCACAATAACAACGGACACATCAAACGTGCCGCCGCCCAGGTCGTAGATCATCGCGGTGTGACGCGAAGCGTCGCCGAAGCCGTAAGCCAAGCTTGCCGCGGTCGGCTCATTGAGGATGCGAACCACCTCCAAGCCCGCCAACATTCCCGCCTCGCGGGTGGCCGTGCGCTGGGCGTCGGAGAAATACGCGGGCACGGTGATCACCGCCTTCTCAACTGGCTGGCCGAGTTCACTGCGAGCCCACTGAACCAGTTCGCGCAGGATCAAGGCGGAAATCTCCTGCGGCGTAAAAGTCTTATCGCCAAGGGGCACGGCTTCCTGCATTCCCATCCGGCGCTTGACGCTGCGCACGGTGCGCTCTGGATAGAGGATTTGCTGGTTGCGCGCCGCTTGCCCTACCAAAAGTTCCCCGGTTGGCGAGAACCCCACGCAGGAGGGGAGCATTTTTGTTCCGCTCCCGAGGATCCGCACACGATCGCCAACATACGCCGCGATCTCCGAGTTTGTGGTTCCCAAATCGATGCCTACGACGAAGTCAATCATCGGTTTCCTGCGCGTCGGCTAGCCGTGCCTCAAAACATGGCCACCCGAGCCGCGGCCTCCTTGCATTAGAAGTCAGAAAAGCAAGTCTGCTAAGATCACTCACATCAACCGAGCCGGGCGTCGAGCATCGTGTTCGCGGCTTGCGTTGCCGGACTCTTGCTCCCCGGCGGCCGGGCCAGCCGCGGACCGGGAGACCTTGACTTGGGCCAGACGAAAGGTCTGACCCTTCCATTCGTAGCCAACGCGATAGACCTCCACCACCGTGCCTTCGGGAACTTGGTTAGTCTCCTCCAAGTCCACTGCCTGCATATACCTGGGGTCGAACGGTCGCCCCTGACAAGGGATCTCGGTTACCTCCAACTGGTGGAGAACCTCGTCGAGACGATCCAGACTCAGCGCATAGCCCTTTTCAAGTGCGACGGCCGTTTCCCGCGCAGTCTCGCGGAGGCTTTCCCAGTCCAGCATCTTGCGTCTCCACCCCCGTGGCGACAACCCCTCAAGACGAACGAGGCTTTTGCGCGCCGTCTCCAGTCCCCGGACCATTCGATCGCGAAGGTCCAGAAACATCTCGAGGACTTCGCGCCGGGCCTTGGTTTGAGCCTCACGTTCCATTTCGACCAGCCGCGGCGCCAGATCTGCCACCGGAGCGACGGCATCGCTCAATTGCTTGAAGCTGCGGCCTTGCAGCTTCACCTCTTGGACTAATGCGGTCATCTGCGACCACATGGAGTAAAGGTCGCACGAGCCCTCGGTCGAATGAGGAGACTCCGTCGACAGCCGAGCGAGGATCTCGCTCGGGAGCCCTTCGGGAGGCTCTTCTTCGGCTAGCACCCTATCGAGCCAAGCCTCGAAGCTCAGCAAAATTTGTTTGCGATCTCGACGCATGTTCGTTCATTTTTCGCGCAACACGTCCAGCCACGGGCCGGGTCCTACAAATTGCCTCTTCCCCACTCGGTCGGCCACAAGCGAAACTAGGGGCCCCATGGCATCGACCGAGAGCAAGAAGCAGAGGGCCCGTCGGCGCGGATCGCGCAAGAGCTCGTAAGCGTCGCGAATGCGTTCGAACGCCTCAGGAGAGCGCTCCGGAGGGTGTTCTTTGACCTTCTGCAGATAGGCCGCACGGATATCTTCATCAGTCGCGTTCGGCTCCAACTCCAGGATTTCGCGCGGGTCATCCCCTGGAGCGAGCGTGCCTCGCCGTTCTCGGCTCAAAACAGACTCCGCGGTCCTCGCGATGACGGACGGTGTCTCTTCCCCGGTGTGCCATCCGGATCGCGCGGCCCAACAATTCGCTTTGCGAGTTCAAATAGAAATTGGGTCAGCTCCTTGAAGTTCATAGCAGCGAAGGAATCGTCTTCCTCTTCTTCATTCTCTTCTTCATTCTCTTCTTCGATTTCTTCGTTCCAGCGGCCAGAACCATAGTCCGGAGCGGGCTTGTCAGGGCTGAGAACGGGCAACTTGCTCGCTTTCCTTTCCCGCTCCAGAATTTTCTGCACTTCCTCGCTGCTCATCGAAAAGGAACGTGGCTCGCGGTGAGCGGCCCATCTGAGGAAGGTGGAACCTTGGCGGCTGTAAGTCCGCAGGAGCTCTACGGCCTCCTCCGCCAGGTCCATATCCCGTTGGCGGCGCGCCAGTTCGGCGGCGGCTATAAAGCACTCGTCGCGCCGAGAGAATTCCCACTCAGGCAGGGCCTGCCCACGCAACAGCAAGAACCGCGCCTCGGTTGGCCCACCCTTCGCTAATCCTGCTCCACAGGCGGCGAACGCCAATTCCCGACGACCGGCACGCAGGGCGGCCTCGGCCAACAGACAAAGCTGCCGGGTGCCCACCTCCAGGCGCCTCTCCCGAAGTTCATCGAGAATTTTCTCGTCCCACTCCGAAGGAACTACAAACTTCAGTCCAAGGTCCTCGCCAAGGGCGCAGGCGCGCGCCACCGCCTCGGCGATCTTCTCTCCCGAGATGTCACTGCCGAGAAAGCCGTTGGCCGCCGACCGGAATCCAGCCATGTCGGCGAGGTTCGCGAGCGTCACCGTCGCTGCGGCTCGGCTTTCAAGTAATGCTGCCACCTGGGCGGAATAGTGCAAGGCTTCCTGCCGGTTGTTGTGGAGCACTCCGGAGGCCCAGCGTAGTGCCGCCGGAAAGGCAGGACGATTGACCTCCCCGGCCTGCGGCAAGGCTTCCAGGGCAGCCGCGTCCAGCTCGACGAGGTGCACCTTGTTCTGGCTCAAATGACGCACGGCGTTGGCGGTCAGCAAACGCAAGCGCGCCCGTCGAACCTCAGGATTGAGCCGATCGAGGGCCTCCGCTTCCTCCAGATAGCCAAGCGCCTTCTTGAGCGCGCCCCGTTTCTCCGCCGACTCCATCAGGTGCAAGAGCGGCCGACCGTCTTTAGGGAGCGCTCGCCGCCAACTCTGGGCGGCCCGGTCGGACACGTGCCAATCCTCGCTTCGCCGCGCCCAATGGAGCCACTGACGAAAGATCTCCGGATCGGGGTCGATGGCGCAGGCGCGCGCGTAAAGCAACTCGGGGTAGAGGAAATAGCAAGCCTCCGGATCCTGCCGTGCCCCAGCTCGCCGAATGTCCGCCGGTTGGTCGGAGTAATACTTAAGATAACCAGGGAATCGGTCCTCGAAGGCAGGGCGCTCGCGAGCCAACTCCTCCGGCGACGACTGTTCGAGAATTTCCGCCATGTGCAGGTAGAGGGCCGCGATCTCCGGTCCGTCCTCAGCAAATAAACCTTGCGCAACGGCGTGTTTGCGAAATTGCTCCCAGAGACTGCACGCCTCAAGGGTGAAATCCCGCTCCAAAAGTTCGGTCAGTCGCGCCAGGAGGTGCCAAAAGTGTGCGTCTTTCCGATAGCCATCCGGAATCGCCGCCAAGGCGCGGCGATCCGACACATAAGCCCGAACGGCAATGTGTTGTTTCAGTCTCTCGACGAGGTCCGGGCAGCTCGTCTTTACAGCCGCCACGGCCTTCTCGATATGACGCGCGATGCGTTTCGGTTTCCCGCCGACGAAGGCGCGGTCAAGCGCCTCGAGCGATGCGCGAACCGAAGATGCTTCTCCGACGATTTGTGTTGTCAGCCTGATTGCGGCCGGTTTGAGCGGTTGCTTGCTCGGCTTTGCGAGCATGACGCTCAAGGCAGGCACGAGGCGCGCGGGAGCCGAATCGGCTGCAACCTGTTCGAGCCACCGTTCGCACGCACGATCGTCACCGCGGTAGAAACTGGCGATGGCGCGCACCAGCGACTTCCACGGAGCAAGGGGACTCTGGTGAGAGATTTCTGTAAGGGAGAGGGCGTCATCCGACACCGGCCCAGTGGTGACTGCCCGGAAGGCTTGCTCGAGTTTGGTCGCAGCCAAGCGAAGCGGATGGGTGGCCGGCAGCACCGCAGATTGCGCTAGAGGCCCCAGATCGGTCAGCTCGCGTCGGATCACCGTCTCGATCTCGGCGCGCCTGTCCTGTGGGAGATCCGGGTCCGCGAAGGGCCGCAGGAAATCATCGAGCGAGGTGCCCGCATGAAGAATGAACCCGATTCCCGCGAGTGCTTCCTTGAACCGGGAATACCGTTGCCCCACGAGCGCAAGCAGGGCTTTGGCTTCTTCATTTAGGCCGGCCTGGACGAGTGCACGGATCCTCGCAGCATAGGCCTTCACCAAGAGGGCTTCCGAGGCCGCAGAGGCCGTGTGCTTGTGGGCTACCTTCGCCAGCTCAACCGCAGGCTTGGATTTTCCCTGCTCAAGCAACCGCTCCACTTCTTCTGCCCATACGGCCCACTGCTGCACAGCGCCAGGCTTCGTTCCAGCCGCGATCGAATGAGGCCTGCTTGGCGGTTGGTGTTTTCGTATGTCAGGCATCTCGCTCTGGTCGGGCTTTCCCAAGTCAGGTCGGATTCTACAGCAGGGAGGCACCGGGAGATCCACATAACTTTCGGGCTCAACCTGTGGATTTCTTTGGGGTTGAGGAAATTTTTGGTGATCACTCCGTCGCTTGAAAGGCGACGGCTTCTCGCGGCACGGTCGGGAGTCATGCGATTGTTCCCGCTAGGATTTGGATGCTAATTCAATCGCTTTCAGTATCTTCGTGGTCATGGCGCTTAGAAGCCATGCGCTTGCCATTGACACGTAGACCAATGAGAACAGCACGAAGAACATGGCTGCGACGACTAGCTTTTGTATATCGACTGGATGACTTCTCCTCCTGCTCCTCCAGCGAGCTACCGCATCGCGTCACCTATGGGGTAAGACTTATTACGGATTGCCGGTCGATTCGCCAGTGCATCATTCACACACACGACATTATCGGCGTTGACAGCTTCTAGGTTTGGCGGATAAGGTGTTGCACAGAACCTCTTCGGCTCTTTCCACTCAGCCTGCGAGCCTCATCTTGGATTCCAGATCTAGGAGTCCGGCGCAAAAACCTCGCCCTCAAAGAGAGGCACTATGAAGCGTCTTATGGTCAGGACAGCGTTTACTGTATTTCTGCTGGCCACGAAGTCCCACGCCCAATCCGAAGCCGCAATTCCGCAGGCTGATGCTGGTCACGCGTCTTAAGCAAGTTGCGTGATCTTGAAGCGTATGGGACGCGTCGATCAGGTTACGAGCGACTTGTACTCCTTCGGCATACGCGGAAAACAGTTTCGATATATTGAAGGCAAACTACCTGAAGGATTCCCTTCCCATGGCAGAATGACCGATGACGATGTGCGCAATTTGCAGGACCGGGGCGCCAAAGTCATTGTCCTAGAGTCACATTACACATCCGGGGATTTGAAACAAGCCAGAGCGGATTGCCTAGGGGAAGCCGGCAAAACGCCAAATCAGGCTGAACCGAAAGCGCCACCTACACAAGCACCGGGAGCGATTGCCAGTACTCCAACACTTATACTGAAGGCCGATGATTCTGCGTCTTCCATGGGTACCACGGAGGGTGCTTTGATCGACGTTTCCTCTACTCCAACTGGAGCAGACCTCTACATCGATGAACATTTCTTCGGCCGTACTCCTTCAACGATTCTCCTAAGACCGGGAGATCACCGGATCGCAATCGAGAAGAGTGGATTCATTGTCTGGAAGAAAAAGTTTAAGCTCTCAAGCGGGCATATCGGTGTCGATGCGGAGCTTGTCCCCAAGGCAAAATAGGAGCGACTAGGCTGAAAAACGTCGTGGAGTGAGCCGCCAAAACAGCAGGCAACCTGGCTGCTCCGTGCGCCAGCCCGCGCCTCAGGACCGGGAAGACAAAGGCGCAGAGCAGCGTGGTGGCCGTTCCAGGGAAATTCGCCGGCAGTTACGATCTACGGTTGCACGACGTATCCGGCGATCGTGCAATTCATCCCCTGAGGAGGCGACAGATTCGGCAAAGACGCACGGAAGAATACGCCGATGCTTGTGGTTCGACCCTGCGGAGAGCTCCCGTAGGCACAGATCTGGTTCGTTATTGCCCAGATATCCACGCCTGTGGTGTTGTTGGTTTGCTTGGTCATCGCCAGAGGCAAGAGATTGTTGGTGAGGTCGTTGGGAATAATTTAGAACAAAAACTTGGCCGCTAACTGGACGATACGCGGCGTGACGTCAGAGGTTGGGAACTGGAACGCTGATGTGCCGGAAGTGTTTGGCAGCAGACAAGGCGTGCCAGCGATACCGCAGGCCGCAGCGCTGGATGAGAGGATGAATTGTGTGGCGTTGACGCCATTGATGTTCGTGTGATTGAAAATGTTAAAGGCCTCGCCTATCAACTGCAGCTTGAGGCGCTCACGAAGCTGAATATTCTTGGTCACGCGAGGATCGAGTGAAACGGTCCGCGGCAAGTAAAGAGTGTCGCGCCCGACGCCCGGCACGCGATCGGTGAAACGGTTTGAATCATTGTTCAGGTCAGAACTCACCAGCGCGGAGTAGGGCTGGCCGGACTGCGCGGTCAAAATTCCGCTCAGTTCCCACCCGCCCAGGATTAGGCGCTCCGCAGCTCGCGAGCGTTGCGCATAATTCAATGTCCAAACACCGCTCAAAACAAAGCGATGACGCTGGTCGGTCACGCCTGGGCCGCGGTCGGCGCGAACATTGAGAGGATCTTCCACCATTTTGGGGTCGTCCGTGGAGTTGAAGGGCACCACGGAGGTTCCGTCCGGCCTGTCGTCAATCACCTTGCCATAGGTATAGCTCGCCAGCAGTTGGTAGTTCTTCGCGAAACGTTTGTTGAACTGCAAAATCAGTCCGTGATAGAGCGAATTGCCATTGCTCTCGACCTCTTCAATCCGCTGAAAATTACCATTCGGGCGGCAGGTCGTGCTCGAGGGGATGATGAAAAGGCCTGCAGGACATGCCCCGCCGACGGGGCTGGGAAATCGCTCGAAAGTAAGCGGCGTCGTGCTGCCGGCAATGCGGATGGTCGTGGGAATTTCGCCGGCCAGATTGATGTCTCGGGTGCGCTGGAGGTGCACACCGCGAACGCCGAGGTACGATACCGTGACGCTTGAATCCTTACTGACCTGCCACTCAAGGCCTAAGTTGCCCTGTTCGGTGTAAGGCTGGACGTAATTGGGGTTGAACACAAAAATCGTTGGCGGCGGCGGTGTCGGTATGCCGGGCCCGGGCGCTGGAGCGGCGCAACTCGGGTTGGCGCTGGGGCTGCCGCACACGGTATTCGGATAATTGGCCGGTATAGCAGCGCCGACGAACGTGAGAGTCTTAATCTGCAGGCCGTTGTTTGAGTGTGCCGTGCCTACCAGAATGGACGGCGTGCGTCCGAAATAGACCCCAAAACCACCGCGAACGACGGCGCGGTGGTTGAACTGAGTGGGGTTCCAGGCAAAGCCCAGTCGCGGGCCGAAGTTATCGTTATCCCCATTAATCCGGTTGGTGAGAATCCCGGCCGCCTGCGCAGTTGGGTTGAGCACGTCAGGCTGGGCTAGCCCCTCACGGTCATAACGCAAGCCTGGGTTTAGAGTGAAATTCGACGTGACGCGCCACTCGTCCTGAACGAACGCGGAGAATTCGTTGAGCTTAGGATTGGTAGTTGGGCCGGAGGTGCCGGTGCCTGCGAAGGCCTGGGTAAATGTGTCGGCGGCGTCGGGGCCCGTAAAACAAGACGAACCTCCCGCATTCAGGCTGCACCCGAAACCTTCCAGGCTGTTGAATGTGTAGGTGCCCGAGAGATTGCCGGGAAAGAAATTGGCGATGCGGTCCAACATTACTGAGCCGCCGAACTTGATGGTGTGGCGGCCGCTGACCCAGGCCAGGATATCAGCGAACTGGCCGCGTTTAATGTTGGTGAAGCGCGGACTGAAAGAATTCCGGCCAATGGTCAGCTGAGTATTGCCGCCCTGGCGGACGAACGCTTCGGGATTGATGCTGTTGGCCTGCCCGGGCTCATTGTCGCGCACGTAAGCCCCGCGGAACTCGTTGACGAAGCGCTGTGAAAGAGTCGAGGTAAGCTGGCCGGAGATCGTGTCGGTGATCACGTTCGAGGCGCCAGTATGCTCGTTCGAAACCGTCGGTCCGCTGAATTCCAGGTTAGCGCCATTAAAGCGTTGGCTATTAACGCGCACCGACAAAAGCTCTTTGGAGGAGATGTGCCAGTCGGCTTTGCCTAGATAGACGTCCTGATTGAAAGTCTGAAGCCAAGAAGCGGCGAGCGCGAGCAGGTAATTGCAGGCAGCGGCCTGGTTGGCGTCGAGCGCACCAGTGCAGGCTGGGGGCACAAAAACGAGATTCTGCAGGGTGTTGCGCTGGCCGTCATAATCAAAGAAGAAAAACAGCCTGTCTTTTTTAATCGGGCCCCCGATATCGCCGCCAAACTGGTTGAAGTGGTAGGGCTGCTTGGGTCTGTTCAGGGCTTTAGCGATCGGATCAAAGGCATTCATCGAGCGATCGCGGTAGAACTCAAAGGCCGTACCATGGAAATCGTTTGTTCCTGATTTAGTGACGACGTTAATCACGGCTCCGGCGGCGTTTCCATACTCGGCTGAATAGCTGTTGGAGTTCACCTGGAATTCCTGCACGGAGTCCTGGCTAAATTGATAAGGACCGCGACCGGAGCCAGTTCGTCCCAGCGTTTGCGCGAAGAACGTGTTGTTGTTGTCTGAACCATCTACGATGAGCGAGTTGAGTGTGCCGCGCTGCCCGGCAAAGCTGATGTCGCCGGTACGAACATCTGTGGTTACGCCAGGCGTGAGGAGCGTGAAATTGATGAAATTGCGGCCGAGCGTCGGCAGGTCGGCTACGGCGAGGTCATTCACAACCGATTGAACAGAGGAACGCGTGGTCTCAAGAACCGGCGGTGCGGCCGATACGGTAACAGCTTCGGCCTGTGAACCGACGGCCATTTGCACCGGCAAGTTGATGCGCGCCGCGACATCGACGGTGACGTCGGCGGAGTACTTGGCAAAGCCGCTGTGTTCCACAGTGACCAGGTAAGTCCCCACCGGAACCGCAAGAAAATGAAACAACCCGTTATCGTCGCTCGAGGCTTGCAGCGTTAGCCCAGTCGCTGCGTTGACTGCCGTCAACTTGGCATTGGCGATTGCCCCGCCCTGCTGGTCGGTGATGGTTCCCTCGATCGAGCCGCTGGTTCCTTGCTGCGCACCGCTGCCGGAAACGAAAAGCAGCAACAAGGCGAGACAGGCTAGTGATCGCACTTTCGAAAACGCGCGTGGCTGCGTCATGGAGCAGGTCCTCCGCGAGATTTTGCTGGATCGGGTTTCCTTTTAGGTTCCACGCCAGAGTTTGTCAAGTATTTTCTGGCACGCAGCGATGTGTATGGAGCCCGTGCCATCAGCCTGAGCCGATCAAGTCGGGTTGCCCGACCATGTGTCCAGAATTCCTACGAGGCCGCTGTGTCTCAAATTGAAACCGGCTGATGCGCGTGCTGCTTAGACTCATCGGGGACTAAGAGCCATCGCGCCGCAATCGGTGCCCGCGTAACCGTTCTTGCACCGGGCGTCCGTCAGTTCAGCGAGGTTCGAGCCGGCGGCAGCTATTTGTCGCAGAACGAGTTTCGCCAACATTTCGGACTTGGCACGGCCACCAAAATGGAATCGGCAGAAATCCGACGGCCGAACGGAAAGACCGAGACATTTCAGAACACCGCGTCCGATGCAATTTACAGGATCGTAGAGGGAGAAGGGATAAAAGAGAGAAAGGTGCTGTCGCCTGTGGATAAAGGCGTTTCCAGTGGATCTCTCTGGCTCAGAGAACGAGGGTACACCTTCGTCAGCTTGGAGCAGGCTATGAACGACAAATGCTACCGTACGCCAGACACATACGTCGGCCGCAAGGGGCTCTCCTGGATTCATCGTTGGGGACTCGCGCGGGGGAAGCCGATCGAACCGGAACCCGAGGAGCCAGTTTGGGTTGACAAACTTTCGAGCCAACCTCTGAAATGATGATGTCTCCCACTGCTTGCGCTCGCAGCAACGAGCGCCGTGAGGCAATAGCGCTATCAATGTTCCCCGATGAAACGCGAGCCCGTCACATTCGTCGTTGTAGTTTCACGGCAAAGTCCGGTATCTGTCTTCCGGTTGCTAGACGGATTGTGCACGGTTTGCGGATAGGCAAGACTTAAAGTAGGCGCACCCGGATTTGCTCGATCCCGCCAAAGTAGACCGGTACCCCCGCTGGCGTGAGCTCCGCACGCTGCAAGAAGAGAACGAAAAGCAGGCGTGAAGAAAACGGCGCGCCACGTCCACGCTGGCATTGTCTCCCAGAAATACGAAATGGTCCGTCAGATCTCGTTTTGCGGCAACGCGCTTGATCACGCGAGCCATGGAATCAGGCGGACTTGCCGGACCGGAGCCTCTTTAAGCCTTCGTTTTCGATGTCCGCCCAATCCTGCGCCGTCATCTCGGTCGCCGGACCGCTGTCTTCGGCTTCTTGCAGCAGTGTTTCGAGCCGGCCCTCGGCCTCTTCCATCTCCTTGAGCAGCTCTACGGCTTTGCCCACGGCTTCCTCTTTGGAAGAGTATCGGCCGCTTCGGACTTGCTCGTTTAGAAACCGTTCCAGCTCTGGAGTCAGCGAGACGCTCATAGAATTCCCTCTTTAGGACTGTCATTCAGCATGCGGCATCGTCCAGAGTATAGCAACCTGACCTGTGGCCCTCAACAATGGTTGCTGCAACTCCACGAGTCAAGTCCGCGCTGTCGTAAAAATGTCATACGAATCGCGGCAAATCGCAGCGAATTGCGAACAAAAAATAAAAAGAGAAGGAGAAAACGACTCGCTCCGTTTCATCACGACTTGCTGGTTTCCCTCGATTAGCGCAAACTCCGGCAAGATTTGATTAAATTGTTCACTCGGCTGTTAAGAAGGCAGTAAAAATCAAATAAGTGCTGCATCTGGTGTCGCTTACAGCCGAAAAGGTCGCCCAATCACCCTCTTGAATTGGACCGAAGTTGGACCGAATTCCTTGGGGTAGCGCGCCAGACCCCCCTTGGTGTTTTGTACGATTGCAACTTGACACATTTGCTTGACAGCCTGGTGTTCCGCAAAAACCTCGTCGTTCTGGGTTTTCGCCCGCTCCTCATGCAGCTATTTCCTCCAGTCGATATTCGTGATGCAGACCGCCCAGGACACAGCTCCCTGCCACTCGGTGACCGCCCGGAGTTCAGTGACCTGAAGTTTCCAGCACCGGAATGCCTCCTGTGGGTTCAGGCATGCCTGGCCCCAGGCTGGAGTGCGTGCGACCCTTGTTGTAATGAGCCCCACTCCTTGAGTATTCCCCTTATTCTCGGACCGACAATGTTACGCAGACTCACTATAACTTGTTGATTTTGAAGTCTGACGGAGTTTTTGCGGACCACAGCGGCCAAAGGGAGCCGCGCAAGCGGGCCTGCCCTTGACGGTGGCGAGAGCGAAGGGAATCTTAAGGCTGAGCGTGCGCATGTCTCCGAGACGATTTGCGGGGCGGTTCGTCCTCGGATAGTTCAGACACCACGACCGGCGCACGATCCGGGAATTCAGCAACAATACGCACGTCGCCGCCCATCGCTTTGACCGTTTTTCGTAGCGTCGAGAGCAGCAGATCGCTGCGTTTTTCGAGTCGTGACACACTGTCCTGGGTAATTCCGAGCCTCTTAGCGACGCGGGCCTGCGTGAGCCTGCGGGCCTTTCGGAGGTCACGCAAGCTCATTTCCTCTGCGATTATTTCAGCCGCGCGGTCCTCTACCTTCCTGCGCTCGGCTGGGCTCAGTTTCCGAATTATTTCATTCACGTTTACGGGCATGGTTACGTCCCCCTTTCGATCCGGGCAAGATGGGCGTCAAAACGCTCGTCGGCCTTCCGCATTAGTTCGCGGTAGAAGCGCTTTTCGCTCCCGCCGGATTTGTCTCCCGCCACGAGTAGAATCGCCTTGCGCCTGGGATCAAAAGCGAAAGCCACTCGCCATTCGCCATCTGCCGCGCTGAATCGCAATTCCTTCATGTTGGCGTGGCGGGAGCCGTTGAGTGTGTCAACACGGGGCCGCCCTAGCTGCGGCCCAAACTCCTGTAGCACGCGGGCCAACGCGAGAATCTCTCTGCGGACATCCTGGTCGAGCGCGTCGAATTCTGGTTTGAATTCGTCGGCCATCTCAACAGCCCATTTCACCGGGCACAGTATGACATCTTATCCATATGGTGTCAAGTCCATGTTTCTAGGTGCGCCACTGCTGTGTTGCGCCTAGAGAGGCGCAGCCTCTCATAGTCAGAGGTCTTAGCAAACAGCCACGCTGAAAAGGGTGTCTTCATAGGTCCCACAAAAATAAGCGCTTACACGAGGGAGAATCCAAAATAATTTCTTGTGGGTTTTCGGCCGGGCCGTTTTCTGATTCAAGAGCAGGCGGCACATTTCGGCTCTTGAGTTGCAGTTCCAAGGTTACGGGCTGCATGTGGTTGAGGTCCTCGCATAGGTGCCGGGCAGCATAGTCGATTTCGCGATTCGTAGATCCGCTACCATGTCCAGTAGGACCCACAAGAAATTTTCTTAAAACGCGCGAGAAGGTGGCTGTTTGCTAAGACCTCTGATAGTTGGACAATTTCCCTCAGCGAAGCCGCAGTCAAGGGCGGCCACAGGGAGCACCAACTCTTGATCGTGAAGCGATCCCGGCAACGATCGCCGAATTTATGTACCTCGGACCGCATCCTCGCCGGCTTGATGGCGCTCTTGGTACGTCCCACTCGTCTGCTCCGTTCCGCAATCGTTCTGAAGCCTTCGACACTGCTTGGCCTTGACAAAGCCTTGAGCAAGCAAAAGTACCGCGAGCTGTTCTCCCCGAATCGCCGTTGCAAGCCCGGCCCGAAAGGACCGAGTACACAACTCATCCGTGCGGTAGTCGAGATGAAGCAACGGAATCCCAACTGGGGCTGTCCGCGAATCGCTCAACAGATCGCCTTGGCGTTCCACATCCAAATCGACAAAGACGTGGTTCGCAGGATTCTCGCTCAGCGCTACCGGCCGGGACAGGACTCTGGTGGTCCCTCCTGGCTGACTTTCCTGGGCCACATGAAAGACAGTCTCTGGAGCATGGATCTGTTCCGGTGCGAGTCGGCCACCTTGCGGACCCCCGGGGTCCTGGTCATCATGGATCAATACACACGCCGGATCATTGGGTTCGGCGTACATGCGGGAACGGTCGATGGTGCCGCGCTGTGTCGGATGTTCAACCGCGCCATTCGAGGCCAATACTGGATGCCGAAGTACCTCAGCTCTGACAATGATCCGCTCTATCGGTTCCACCGATGGCAAGCCAATCTGCGGATACTAGAGGTGACAGAAATCAAGACCATCCCCTACGTCCCCCTGTGCCATCCATTCGTGGAAAGGCTGAACGGCACGCTGCAGCGGGAATACTTGGATCACATGTTGTTCTGGACGACGGCAGACCTCGAAAACAAGCTGCTCGAGTTCAGGACCTACTTCAACAACCATCGCACGCATAACTCACTGGAAGGGCGTACGCCGCATACGCTGTCAAGACCAGTCGCCAATCTCCAGTCGTTTCGATGACAACCGCACTGTCCATCCTTATATCAAACACCAATGGCTGCGTGATTCCGAAGGACTCGGGCTCGCTGCGGTATCCGGTCGACCTCGGCAATACTTCCAAAGAAATCATTCGGTGTTTCGCAATTACAGCGCGTTTCGCGGGATCTCATCGTTCACTCCGACCGGATACGGCGCGATTGCCGGTACAATCGGTTCCCGTAACAATCCGCCAGAGAACCTTCAGCACGCCGGGTGTATATTACTGGCCGACTTCATCGCCTGCCGGCGTAAGGAGGGCTTTATGAAGGCTTCTAATCAAAGGACGCGCATCCGGGGCTTGGTTCTTTCCATTGCGGTTCTATCGGTGATCTTTAGCTCCTCCCATTTCACTTTGGCGCAAACGACGACGACCGGTCAGCTCATCGGGCAGGTCACCGATCCCACCGGAGCCCTCGTGCCGCAGGCGAAAGTCGAATTGCGTGACACTGCGACCGGCGCGGTACGTACGACCACAACTGACTCCGCTGGGCAATACGCGCTTGCGCAAATCGCGCCGGGCACTTATTCGCTTACTGTTTCGGCGCACGGTTTCGCGCAGACGGTTGTGCCGTCCGTGACGGTTCAGGTGGGAAAAACAGCCAACATCAATGTAGAGCTGAAGGTGGGGAACGCGACGGAGGTGGTTGAAGTCCGGTCTACGCCCGGAGCCGAGCTGCAAACCATGGACGCGACCGTCGGCAACACGATCGGAGGGAATGAAATCGTTGCGCTGCCAACGTTGGAGCGCAATACCACTAGCTTATTGTTACTGCAACCGCTGTCTACGCCGCAACAGTTCAGCTCTCAATCTAGCCGTTTCGGCGGACAAGTAGCCGGAGCGCGCAGCGACCAGAATTCATTCCTGCTGGATGGCGGCGAGATCACGAATCCAGTTTCAGGGAACTCCGACTATTACAAGGCATTCAATGGCGGGCCTGAAGGCGCCATTCCCACGCCAGTAGAAAGCATCCAGGAATTCAACGTCGAGACCAATAATCCGAGCGGCAGCCAGAGCCTTAGCCTGGGAGGTGGCGCGCAAGTCATTATGGTGACCCGTCGCGGTGGCGACCACTACCACGGCTCGCTCTATTACAGCTACAACGGTTCAGTGCTGAACGCCAATCGGTGGGACGCAAACCGACTGGGCCGTCCGAAGCCAAATGTGGTGAATAACCGCTTTGGCGGCAGCCTCGGCGGACACGTGCTCCCCAATCAATGGAAGAGCTACTTTTTCGTCAATTACGAAGGTCGCCGCCGCAATGAGGCGGTTTTCCTGACACGCATCGTGCCTACTGCCTGCCTAAAGCAGGGCATCCTCCGTTTCAAGGATGCCGCGGGAAACACGGTGGGTTACTCCATGGTGCCTGGTGCACCCAACGCTGCGTGTAACTCTGCGGGCACCGGTTCTTTCGATCCTCGCGGATTGGGGATGGCACCACCGATAAGCAAGCTGTGGGCGCTGGAGCCCGCAGGCAATGACATTTCCCAGGGCGACGGCCTCAATACCATAGGCTTCTCGGGATTCGGGAAGATGCCGCACAACGATAACTTTGGGTTGATCCGGGCGGACCACGACTTCGGTTCTCGGTTTCACTGGACCGCCAGCTATCGCCACTACACGGAAGCGGCCGGAATTCTTCGGCAGGCTGATATTGGAGGACTTGTCAGCGGCGACGTGCTTGGAACACCAAAGATCCTCTCTGACATACCGCGGCAGCCGCGCTTCCTGGTGACGGGACTGACCGCCAGCCCGACTCCCGCCTTCACCAACGATGTGCACGTCAGCTGGCTGCGCGATTGGTGGCAGTGGAATTCGCTGCCGCCGTTTCCGCAGGTTTCGGGAACGCCCGCCGCTCTGGTGCCCGGAGGCGATACCGTCAATGCTCTGGTTCCAGTGAACATTGACACCCAGGGGGCACGTACCCGTCGCTGGAACTCACATGGCCTGTCGGTGCGCGACGACGTCACGTGGGTGCGCGGGGGCCACATTATCCGTCTGGGTGGCTCGTTGAATCACACTTGGGCTGATTTTGTGCGCGATGACGGCCAGCAGAACTCGCAGAAGACGTTGCAGTACTTCATCGGTAACACCAGCCTGGGCGGGATCAGTTTTCCCAGTTCGGCCCGACCGCCTGCGTGCTCGGCCTCCGTCACCACGAATTGTTTGCCGAGCAGCCAGAATTCCACTTGGAACGGCTTGTATGCGGAGGTGCTGGGCATGGTGGATGGCGTCACCATTCTGCGCGCACGCGACGCCAATCTTGGGCTGCTGCCACAAGGCACCGATTTGAGCAACACCGTTACATACAAGCCGGCCACACTTTATGCCCAGGATACCTGGCGAGTGCGGCCTACGCTCACGCTCACGGGTGGATTGGCTTGGGCCGCGAGCGTGCCCTCGCTGCCTGCCGATAATGGCAAACTGATCATGACGGTTTCGGCGGCCGATGGCAGGGCCCTGTTGCCGCGCACATATTTGAATCAGCGCAGCCAAGCCGCTCTTGCCGGACAGATCTTTAATCCGGTAGTCGGATTCACTCCTTTCCGCAACATGGGCCGCGATTATCCATGGTCGCTTGTTACCGACAATTTTGAGCCGCGTGCGGCGCTGGCTTGGCAGCCCAAATTTACCTCCGGCATTTTGGGCAGGATTTTCGGCGACGGCAAGACCGTGCTGCGGGGCGGCTACTGGCGCTTTTTTGATCGCCTGAATGGTGTGCAAGCGGTCATTGATACGCTACAGAGCGTGGGCATTGGACAACCGCTGTTGTGTCAGGGCCCCGGGCTGAATGCCGCCACCGCCAGCGATTGTCGCGGCAGCAGTGGCACAACCCCAAGCACAGCATTTCGCATTGGAATTGACGGCAGCACCATCCCGCTTCCGACCATTGCCGCCACCCTTACGCCGCCGATCATACCAGGCAACACTCTGGTGTCGAACGCAACCATTGCTGTCGTCCCGAACTCGTTTGTGCAGGACCCGCAGTGGACGCCGGGTTCACACAACCAGTGGGACTTCACGATTCAACGCGAGTTGCCGGGAAAGAGCCGCATTGAAATCGGCTACGTCGGGCACACTGCGCGCAACATCTATCAGGGCATCGATCTTAACCAGGTTCCACTCTTTATGACGGCGGGCGGGCAATCGTTTGCGCGGGCGTTCGACGCTCTGGCCGCGGACCCCAACTTGACTAAGAGCCAGACTTCGTCTCCGGTAGCGGCACAGGCTTTCTTTGAGGCTTCCTTGGCAGTAAACAGCAAATTCTGCTCGGGCTTTCCCAGTTGCAGCGCCGGCGTGGCCTCTAATTTTGCCTCACAAATCGCCAACCAACGCGTGCGCGACGTCTTTCAGGGCATCCAGTCGGCATTCAGGTTGGGACCTGCTACCGCCGCAGCCACGCAGATCAGCGGTGGTTTGTTCTTTTGGTCTAGTCTCGCTCTCTCCAATTACCACGCGGGCTTCGCCTCTTATCGCATCCGCGCATACAAGGGTCTTACGCTGGATGCCAACGCAACCTACGCTCACAGTCTTGATAATACCGGCGTCAATCAGGACACCGACCAGGCATTCACAAACAGCTACAATCCGGACTACGACTACGGGACATCGCTGTTCGATCGCAAGTTCGTCCTCACCGTGTTCGGCACATGGGAGCTGCCGCTGCACGCCCAAACAGGATGGCTTAACCGTGTGATCGGCGGGTGGGACGTTTCTCCTATCGTTAGCGTGGCCAGTGGGCTTCCACTTCGAGTGTTGGACGGCTCCGGGCAGGAATTCGGCCAAACGAGTCTGGGCGCAGCTTCCGAAGCGGTTCGTATCGGTTCAGGACGCACCGAGAGCGGCATTCATCATGTCGCTCCGGCCAGTGGCTGCGGCTCCAGCGCTAGTGGAACCGGCAGTGGCCTGAATATATTCGCGGATCCACAAGCAGTGTGCAGCCTGTTTCGCCCAATTCAGGTGAGCGTAGATAGAACGTCGCGCGGGGGCACGCTGCGCGGATTCAAGCCTTGGGACGTGGCCCTGGGCGTAAGAAAGAAGACTGCAGTGACCGAACACAACTCAGTCACCTTTGGCGCGGAATTCTTTAACCTCTTTAACCATGTGAACTTTCTGGATCCTGCGGTCAGTTTGCAGAGTCCGCAGACTTTTGGCGTCATCACCACGCAAGGGAACGATCCGCGTGTGATTCAGCTCGGCGTGCGCTTAGATTTTTAACGAATTCACCAGCAAGCTCGGAAGCTGTGTAGCCGTTGTACTTATTGGCGCGACATCAAAAACACTAGCCTGACTTCCCTTTAAAATATGGGAAACCCTTACAGAGAAAGGTTTTCCGCCTGAAATGTAGCAAGTAATTAGTTCAGATTTGTCTTGAATTACTGGATTTATTTGCTTTAATGTAGCACGTATGTTTGTCCAGGCCACCAAGTGCAAGCGCGGCAATACCACCTACCTCACCTATCTGGTTCGCGAGTCCTTTCGTACCCCACAGGGCCCTCGCTCCCGCACGATCTGCAACATCACGGCCCTGCCCCCCGAGACCCGCGAGCTCATCAGCCAGTCCCTCCAGGGGCGCAGCTTTGTGGCCGCAGAGTCGCTCCAACTGGCCGCAGCCTGGAATTTCGGCGGGCTGATGGTCCTGCACCAGGCCTGGGAGGAGTTTGGTTTGAGCACGATCTTTGACTTCGTTGCGGATGCTCGGATGGCCGGTCTGCTTAAGGCCATGACCCTGGGTCGTATTCTGTTTCCCAGCGCCAAACTGGCCTTGCTCGATCACGCTCGCGGCACCCTGCTGGCCGCGGCCTGTGGCCTGGATCAGGCCACCGAAGACTTCGACGAGGACGACTTGTATGCCGCCATGGATCAACTGAACGGACACTGGGTCGGCATCGAGAAGCAGCTCTACCAAAAGAGCTTTCCCCAGGGCGTCTCGTTGGTGCTCTACGATCTGACCAGTGTGTATTTTGAAGGGAACGGCCCGTCAAGGACCAGTCAGTATGGGCATAGCCGGGACCATCGCTCGGATCGGCCGCAAGTCCTGCTGGCGGTAGCCACCGACGCGCAGGGCCTGCCGCTGCATTTGGAGGTCTTGCGCGGCAACCGCGGCGATACCACCACGCAGGGACTGTTGAGCACCTTGCGGCGCCGTTTCGGCATCCGCGAGGCGGTCTTCGTGTTTGATG
>QHYH01000096.1 GCA_003223215.1 Acidobacteriota bacterium | reverse complement strand
AAAAATGTACACTAGGTTTTGAGCAGGGCCTTGTCGATTGCCTTGAGGATGAGTTCTTGTTTCTTGGTTAGCGTGACTACGCGAGAGAGATGGAAACGGTTCTTGGCGTCCCGAAGGTAGACCTTATACATGGTGCTCAGTTCTCGCAAGGCGCTCTCCGCAGTGAAATCGGTTTTGCGCAGGCGATACTGTAACAGAGACAAGAGCAGATAGGCGAGATAGCAGAGGAAGACATGAGCGTGGACCCGTTCGGCCAGCCAATGGCGGATGGGGCGCAACTGGATGATGCCTTTCAGACTACGAAAAGCCTTTTCGATGATGTCCTTGTTAAAGTAAAGCGAGAGCATTTGGTCCAGCGGCAGCGAACGGGTCGAGAACAGGCAGGAGTAACCATCGAACTCTTCGGCTGCGGTCAGCTGGGCGGTGCGCAGATGGCCGCGGGAGTCGAAGAACCGCTCTAAGCCGGGTTTGATCGCTTGGCCCTGGGCCAGAAGTTTTTGGGCATAGAGAATCTCGTCGCGGCGCGACTCCCGCAGATCCCGTTGTAGCCGCTCATTCCAACACAGGGCCAACTGGCCGCGCACACCATCGAGTTGATAGGGACGCCGACGGGCGTAAAAGACGGTCTGGCCCACGCGCTGGCGGTAGGGCAGTTGCAGCAGTTGCTGCAAATCGGCAAAGGGGCGCCAGAACTTTTTCAAGTTCTCCCGCAGCGGCATTCCGCAGAGGGTGTCCCAATGCAACTGCTTGACATCCTTGACATTGCGTCCCGAGACGATCCCTCGGTCATAGATGAATAGCCCCGGTCGCAGGTGGTAACCGCGGAACTGCGTCACCGAGTCCTGCAAAGTGCGGGCGTCATGCACATTGCCATCGAAGACCTTGTGGAACAAAGGAAAGCCTTCTTTCTGCGTCACCGCTAATGCGATCTGGATGAGCGGCCGACCTTTGACCTGCTCCTTGTCGTGTCCGAGTTTGGCCAGCGGACAGTGGCTTCCATAAAGATAGGTGTTGGTGACGTCATAGATGACCCCGGAGGGCCGCAGCCGATACTGGCGGCAGAGGCGCTGGAAGAGTTGCCGCTGCCAGCTCTCCGCGTCCAACGATTCCAAGTGATCCAAGGCGCCCACCAAGCGTTTTTCGGTCAACCCCTCGCAGGGCAACAGGAACTGCAAATCAGTGCGCCCGAACCAAGCGGGCATATGGTTTAGGCTGCGATAGTCCAGACAGTGGGCATACACCAGGCTGAGGATTTCCGGGCCGTAGGGATCCAGTTGGTCGGCGAGACCGATTTCCTTGGCGAGATGGTGGAGCACCAGCAGGGGGCCATAGAGCTTGACTTGCTCGACCTCGACCTCGGAAATCGAGGCCGCGAGCAGGGTTTTGCCGTCGGCTTCGCGACCGACATAACGCAAGTGGCGTTGCACGACCTTTCCCTTCACCCATTTATTTTCGACTTCCGCGAGATAAACGCCGCTTTTACGTTTGATCCGGCGAATGAAACTCATAGTGTACATGATATACACCATGATGAGAGGGACTGTCAAGTCCTTTTGCGGTTGCCACAGTGAAAATCCCCAATGAAATCAGGGCTGATAGAACTTTTGGATTGAGATCAGCGGCCTAGTGTATAAAATCGAGGACGAATTCAGGTACTGACTTAACGTTGAAGGATCCCCGCGAACGCCGAACGCACACTCCAAGTCGTAAAAAACCACAAAACCGTAACGACGACAGCCAGCGGCAAACCCGCAGGCGCCATGAAAATGTGAAAGCAAAGTATGTTGACGATCACGGCCCCCAGAATCGTCAGTGCCAGAGGCACGTACCGATTCGCAAGCAACAGGACCGCGGGCACTATCTGCAACAGAAAAATCACCACGTAAAACCGGGACACGAAGAGAGCCCCGAAGAACTGCGCTGCAACGCCCGTAGGCGGCGGCATGGGAATAAAGTGAAGGAACCCGTTTAGCCCGAACGTCAAAAAGATCAAACCGAGCAAGTAACGTGCGATTGTAGAAGTGATCTTCATGCTCATCTCCTAGTGACTGGTGCCGTATTGGGTCCGGCGTCTCTAATACATTGATGCATGATATATTGATAACGATATATGTGATGGACAACTAATCGGAAAAGGCTCAGCATCAGAGAGCTATGGCAAAAAGGTCTTCAGACCCGGTGCATTGCTGGCTCATTTGGAGGAAAGCCCACGAGGCGGCCTCCGACTACCTGTATAGAGGAATCGCGGAAACGGGCATTTCTGACACAGACTTCCGCGTGCTGGAAGCGCTTCTGCACAAAGGACCACTGCCTGTGAACACCATAGGTCCGAAAGTCCACCTCACGCCTGGTTCCATCAGCGTGGCTGTTGATCGTTTGCTCGAAAAGGGGGCTAGTGAGCCGGGCGGAAAGCCCCGATGACCGGAGGGTGCGGGTCGTGGCGCTTACAAAGAGTGGTAAAGACCTGATTGTTCCAATCTTCCGCAAGCATTCCGCGGAAATCGGCAGAGTGTTGACCGATGCTAACCCCAAAGAGCTGCAAATCCTCGAAGGCGTTCTCAAGAAGGCTGGCAAGCGCGCTAGGGCGCTTGCTGAAGAGAGAAGCAAGATCATCAATTCATGATCGGTCGGTGCAGAACATCGGACGCTCCGTGATCGGGTTAGTCGGGCTGCCCACGGGTTGGTTACTTTCCGTAGGAGCTTCACAGGTCCGAACCACATTTTAGAACACCACCAAATATGATGCTTTTCGCAATCAGGATGTAGAAACAACTGCGGTTTCTGAAAACGTCCTTCAGGCACACTCATCGAATGTAGAATAGGCGCTGAGTTCTTCGTTCGAGTGCTTTGTAAGCTATGGAAAAAGAAGCGGATGAGCCATATAAGCCGGATTCTGTCGAGTGCGCCATTCGCGAAACGAAAGGCGCACCGCGGCGATCATTCTTCTAGGTCACGGTTCGCACCGTAACTCGAGCAGCCTACCCGAGGGTTTTCGTTCGCCGCGGCTTTCTCCGCAATGAACGGAGCACGTCTTCGCAAGAAGATGTGCTCAACGAGCCGGGCCGGCTCTCCCCTCCTATTTGGCCTTGCACCGCGCGGGGTTTTCCGTGCCTCCGGCGTCACCACCGGAGCGGTGGGCTCTTACCCCACCTTTTCACCCTTGCCAAACGTTGCGTGCTTTGCGTCAGCGTCTCGAAGGTTTTCCCTCCGTGACTGCCACCGTGCTCGCTCCGCCGGCGGTCTATTCTCTGTGGCACTATCCGTAGCTTAGCCGCACCGCGTTTCGGTCTAACCGGAATGCTGCGCGCTTTCGCGTGCAACTCTGCCTCGCGGCAGAGCCTGCGTGGCCAGCCCCCTGACGTTATCAGGCGCGTCGCCCATGTCATGAGTGCTGGCCGGCGCTCGCGCACCTGCCATGCCTCAGGACGGTGTCCGGACTTTCCTCCCGCTTCGGCCTCGTAACGGCGGCTTTACGCTGCCACTTCTCGGCTCTAGCCAGCGATCACCCGGCTCACCCGCCATTCTGATTATACGCTGTTCCGGCTCGCACGGAGTTAGAATCCGCACCTTTCGCTATCCATCAGGGCAATCTTCGCAGAGGACAGAAGGAGGTGGAGGAGGCGCGTATCGGGCTCCATTGGTGTGCACACACCGATACCGCTTTGGCTGGAGCGCCTCCTGTGGCTCCTAATTCTTGGCGGTTATCTTTATTATGTGATTCTGCCCTGGATTTTGCAGAGGCCGGTACCCGGACTCATGTCGGTATTCTCAAAACCTTTTCGCCGTAAAGCAGGGGCCACCCCCGCCGCTAGACTCTCTCATTTCAAATCGAGAAGCTTCTCAAACTCGCTCTCGTTCAGTATCGTCACTCCCAACTCTTTCGCCTTGTCATATTTCGACCCCGGATCTGTTCCCACCACCACATAATTGGTCTTATTGCTCACCGACCCGCTCAGTTTTCCGCCGTGCTGTTGTACCATCGCTCCCGCTTCCTCCCGCGTTCGATTCGCCAGCGTTCCAGTAAAGACAAACGTCTTCCCTGCCAACTTATCGCTCTTGACCTCGCGCTTTTCTGCCGTGGGGTGCACTCCCGCCTTCGCCAGTTTCTTGATCAACTGCCGGTTCGCCGGCTCCGAGAAAAACTCCGCGATGCTCGCCGCCACCTTCGGACCCACTTCCGGTACTTGTTCGAGTTCCTCCTGTTTTGCCGCCGCCAACTCCTCCAGCGAGGAAAACTGTTCCGCCAGCAATTGCCCTGTTCGCTCGCCCACAAGCTGAATCCCCAGCGCATAATTCAGCCGCGCCAGCGAATTCTTCTTGCTCGCTGCAATCTCCTCCAGCAAATTCTGCGCGGACTTTTCCGCCATGTGCTCCAGTGCCGCCACCTGCTCCTTTTTCAGCGCGTACAAACCCGCAACATCCTTCAGCAACCCCTTGTCCACGAGCTGGTCCACAATCTTCTCCCCCAGCCCGTCAATGTCCATGGCGTGCCGCCCCGCGTAATGCAGAATCGATTCTTTCCTCTTCGCCGGGCACGCCGCATTCACACAGCGGTACGCCACTTCCCCTTCCACGTGATGAATGGCGCTCCCGCATTCCGGGCAATTCTTCGGCATATGGAACGGCTTCCGGTCTTTCCCAGGCTTCACCACCTTCAGCACGTGCGGAATCACTTCGCCGGCCCGCTCGATCAGCACCGTGTCGCCAATCTGCACGCCCAGCCGCTCGATTTCATCCATGTTGTGGAGCGTCGAACGGCTGACAGTGACGCCTCCCACTTGCACCGGCTCCAGGACTGCCACCGGCGTCAGCGCCCCCGTGCGCCCTACGTTGACGAGAATATCTTTCACCACGGTCGTTTCCCGACGCGCCGGATACTTGAACGCAATCGCCCACCGCGGCGCCTTCGCCGTGTAACCCAGTTCATTTTGTATGGACGTGGCATTCACCTTTATCACCACGCCGTCGATCTCGTACGGCAGTTTCTCGCGCTTGTCGTCCCAGTTCTCGCAATACGCAATCACTTCCTGAATCCCGTTGCACAACTTCCAATCATCTGAAGCGCGGAACCGTAATTGCTTCAAAGCCTCAAGGGCCTCGGAATGCTTGGCGAACGGCACATTTCCATCCACCAGGAAGTAGTAGGCGAAGAAATCCAGCTTTCGCGACGCCGTGATCGTGGGATCGAGCACGCGCACCGCTCCCGCCGCAGAATTCCGCGGGTTCACGAAGATCTTCCCGCCAATCCGCTCCTGCTGCCGGTTCAGCGCTTCGAAGGCCTTGCGCGTCATCATCACCTCCCCGCGCACCTCGAAATCCGCTTGCAGCTTCGCCTTTTTCAATGCGGGTGCATCCACGCGCAACGGAATCGACCGGATCGTCTTCACGTTCGGCGTCACGTCCTCGCCCGTGGTTCCGTCTCCGCGCGTCACCCCGCGCACCAGCTGGCCATCCTCGTATTGCAGCGAGATGCTCAGCCCATCGAACTTATGCTCCGCAATGTATTCGATTTTTTCCTTGCCGCTTCCCTCTCTCACGCGGCGGTCCCACTCGCGCAGCGCGTCGTAGGAAAACGCGTTGTCCAGGCTCAGCACCGGCCGCGCGTGACGAACGGTTTGAAAACCTTCACGCGGCGCGCCACCCACGCGCACCGTGGGCGAATCCGGCGTCCTCAGCTCCGGATGCGCCGCTTCCAGCTCCTTCAGCCGCGCCATCATTCGGTCGTAGGCGGCGTCCGAAATCTCCGGCTCATCCAGCACGTAATACCGGTATTCGTGGTAGCGCAGCCTTTCGCGCAGCTCTTCGATCTCTTTCTTCCTATTTGCCGGTGCTGCTTTCGCCACAAAACCTCCGTAAGTCTGCGCGCCAGTCATTTCGAACCCGCGGTGCAGGCGAGAAACTCCGCTTCGGGCCACGCCCTACACGTCCATTTATTCCGAGTGCATTTCGGAGTGCGGCGGACTTGCCATCGCTTTTCTTCTTGCTTGCTTCTTCACGGATCTCCTCGTTCGTCATTTTACGGGCAGCGACAAATCCGTCTTGCGCGAATTTCGCTCTTGTCATTCCAAGCGCAGCGAGTAATCTGCTTTTGCGCTTTCGCGCATTCGTGTCAAATGGCTGACCTGAAATCGACTTGCCCTACCCGCCATTCCGAGGCCGTGCCCTTTGCGGCTGAACAATCCCTCTTCCGCACAGTGTCAAGCAACGCATGCGCGAATTCGCCCCACATTATATAGAATGAAAGGGATCAGGCTAAGTGGAACGCACCGAATCAGAGGAAATGACCGCCGAACTACAAAACGCACTGCTGATCCACAACCCCAAAGCCGGAAACGGTGGCAGTGCGCGTCGCCGTTTGCTCGATCAGGCGCGCCACATCTTTGCCGCACGCGGCATTGACGCTGACCTCGCCGAAACGACCGGACCCGGCCATGCCACCGAAATCGCCGCGCGCGCCGCCGCGGAGAATCGCGGCCTCGTCATCGCCTGCGGCGGCGACGGCACGCTCAACGAAATCGTCAACGGCCTCGCCGCCCATCAAAACGGCCAGCGCGTTCCGCTCGCGCTTCTCCCTGGCGGCACGGCCAACATCCTCGCCAAGGAACTCGATCTCCCGTGGGACATTCCCAAAGCTGCGGAGAAACTGGTTCACGGCACAGTCAAAGAAATCGCTCTCGGCCTGGCAACTCCGCTCGAGGAGCCTGAAAAGAAAAAATATTTTCTCAGCGTCGCTGGGGCCGGCCCTGACGGCGCAATCGTCTACTCCATCAATCTTGGCCTGAAATCGCGCGTCGGCATTCTCGCCTATTGGTGGGCAGGCTTCCGCGAAATCTTTCGCTACAAATTCCGGCATTTCCGGGTCATCAGCGGCGGCCGCAAAAGCAACGCTTCGCTGGTCATCGTCGGCCGCACGCAAAATTACGGCGGCCCGTTCAAGATCACTACTGAAGCCGATCTCTTCCAAGACCGCTTCGAAATCCTGACACTCTCCACGCAGAGCGGTCTCCGCTATCTCAGCTACTTGCCTTCGCTCTGGCTCAACAAGCTTCGCGGCACCCAAGGCGTCGAATTCTTCAAATCTGAATCCCTCCTCTGCGAACCGCTCGCCGCAAATCCCGTCTACGCGCAAATCGACGGCGAGCCCCTCGCGCGCCTCCCTGTCGAATTTCGCATCGTCCCTCGCGCCCTCAAGCTCCTCGTCCCCCGAAACCCGCAATAAGATTCTATTCGTGCAGGGGCGCGCTTCAGCGCCTCCGTGTAAGGACGCAGCTTTGTCCCGAGCGGAGTGAGGGAATGCTGCGCCCCATTTCGCAACGAAATCGAATCCTGTCCCAACCGCTTGGATGCCTTCCTTGTCACCCGGACCCTATTCTTCGAATTCCCACCTTAAAACCTACAACTCAACGGCTGCTTTTATGAGATAACTTCTCCGGTATGGACCCCCTCACCCACGCCCTGGCGTCGTATTCTCTTCAGCGCGCCGCCTTTCCTCGCCTCTCACGTGGCGCCACGATCGCGATCGTCCTTGCCGGCGTGGTTGCCGACGTAGACCTCCTTAGCATCTACTTCGGCCCTTCTGCCTACCTCGCCTTCACTCACACCTATTTTCATTCGATCCTCGCCGCCCTGGCGTTCACTCTTGTCGCCACGCTACCGTTTCTCCTCCTCAAACCCAAAGTCCCCGAGAACATCCCAGTCGCGGCGGTCTTCTCAGCGGCACTCGTCGCAGCCCTCTTTCATCTTGTCCTCGATACTTGCCAAACCGATGGCGTGGAACTCCTCTGGCCTTTCTCCCGCCGCCGCTTCATGATGGACTGGCTCCCGCCCCTCGACCTCTGGGTCTTGGGAATCCTCCTCGCGGGAATTCTCCTCCCGCTGCTCAGCGGTCTGGTTACCGAAGAAATCGGCGCTCGCAGCAAAGATCCTCGCGGCAGGCGTGGCGCCACTCTGGCGCTCGCCGCGGTAATCCTTTATCTCTTGGTGCGCTTGGTTTTCCACAGCGACGCCATCGCTTCTCTCCAATCCCGCATCTATCGCGGCGAATTGCCTCACAAGGTCGCCGCCTTCGCCGAATCCAGCTCCCCGTTTCGCTGGTACGGTATCGTCGAAACCGCACGTGCCCTTTACGACGTCGAGGTTCCTGTCGGCCCCGGCAGTGATTTCGATCCCAGTTCCGCCACCACCTCCTACAAGCCCGAGCCATCCCCCGCGCTCAACGCCGCTCGGAATTCCGCCGTGGCACAGCGTTTTCTCCAGGTCGCACGGTTCCCTAAAGCTACGGTGGAGCAGACGCCGGCAGGCTTCCACGTTATGCTCCGCGCGTTCCCCTATTCGCGAGACTCCAGCTCCAGCGTGCGCGTCCAAGCGCTCATCGACACGGACCCTTCTGGCAAGATCCTCTCCGAGGAACTGGCCTGGGTCCCCGGTTCCCGCGGCTTTTGATGGCATGAGCCATTCTCCTTTTCAGGACAACGCCCGCCACCATCTACATAATCGCTACTACCGGAGCCATGCTTCCGTTCGGGCAGGAACGCTCCAGAGAAAATGCGGCCTTAGCTGCCGAGCCAGGTCGTAATGGAGATTCTAAATTAAATTGGGCAAGTGCGATCCGAGGCTCCGGGCTCTAGTCTCTAGTAGAGTTTCAGGGTCACATAACCGCCGCGCAGCGGCGGCCCGTGCTTCTGTCCGAACGACCTATGGGCGGGCCAGCCCAAAAGTAAAGCCTCTTCGTGGTCCTCCGCTGAAATAGGGCGGTTGTGGGAGGAACCCACCGAAGCCATCTCGGGGAAACAAACCGAGAGGCCGTGGGAATCCTCGCGCTTGCGGCGGCGAGGATGTCAATCGGGGAAGTGCCGCGAAATTGGGAGTGCGACAGTCTCGCCGCCGCTTTTCTTATCAGGGCGCGATGCAGATCTGGCTGGGCAAGTTCCCTGCCTTTAGAATCCATGACTTGCGAATCGCCCAACTGACAAGCCCCTTGTTTTGAGATTCATACAGTCGTACCGGTGTGAAGAGGGGGCCATCAGGTGTGTCATTGAAAATTCTGCTTTTGAGCTCGGCGGCTCCCGACGTTCACCTTTCAGCTGATGGCCGGTGCCTAAGTATCACTCGCGAAAGGAGATAGCTCACCACGCCAAATAGGATCAAAAATACGGTCACCGCTAACTTGTGCTGCACCAGATAAGGCATCGCTTCCCTACCGTAGCGAATTGCCAGGTAGCCAATCCCGAAGTAGCGAACGACTCGCGCCAGAGCGACGGCCGACATAAAACTGGTCAGCGGCACTTCAAAAACCCCCGCAGCCACAACAAAGACCTTGAAGGGTGTTGGCGGCGGCAGCAGCGCTGCGATAAGCATGCCGCCGAATCCGTTCTTCACCACCCAATTGCGGATGGCTGGCGCACGGTCACCCGCGTGTTTGTGGAAAAGCGCTTCCCCGCCCTTCTCGGCGATATAGAACAACAACACACAGCCGAAGACCGACCCCAGCATGGCCATCCCCGCATAGAGAGGCATCTTGGCCGGATGCCGAATGGACAATTCGATCAGCAAGAGATCGTTGATGACCGGAAACGTCAGCAACGAGGAATCCAAAAAGGAGATCAGGAACAGCCCGGGCGCACCGAGGCCGCCCGCAAACGCAACTATTTTTTGCTTCCACTGATTCAAAATGGATGGCAAAAGCTCTCCTCATTCGAAAAAGTTTCTCTTCAAGGGGGCAGCACGCTGCGCTCTACCGGAGTCGACTCTAGCAAACCGTTGGTCATCCTCAGAACCGTGTCTACCATGCCTTCCACAATTGCATCGTACGCGCGACAGAGGTCCTCCCTGGTTCAGTTTTCTCGCTCGCGCCGCAACCGCCGCGGCGATGCGCTGATTCGCACACCGGTCGAGGTTCCCCACCACGAGGAAGCGGGTCCCACCTCATCTGCAAGTGCGGACATCACAGAGCGGACTTCTCCGGGAGCATTGTGGTGCTCCACGAACTCGCGATACATCCGGGATTTTTCTCCCGTCTTTTGCGTTGAGATAAGCGCCTTGCGCTTTCTCGACGTGCAGCGGCGGAAGGTCCAACGCGGAAGGACTGAAGGGATGCGCGGCGCCGGATTCATGGCGCGAGGTTATTGCGCAAAGGCGGCGCGGTCAAAATGATTCATGAACACCTGCATCAGTGCGGTGCGGTGCAGGTTTGGCAATTTGGGAATCTCTCCGATCACACGCACGTGCCCGAAGCGCTCGATGGTTTCGCGGTTTTCGCGATTCTGGTCGCCGATCAGCACCACGCCGTGCACCGGAAGCTCCGCCGCATGCAGCGCTGCGAGTGTAAGCAGTGTGTGATTCACGGTTCCCAAGCTGCTCCGCGCCGCCACAATCACCGGCAATTTGAATTTCACCATCAGGTCCAGCATGAATTGCTTTTGATTGACGGGCACAAGCACGCCGCCCGCCCCTTCGACCACCAGCCAATCATTCATCAGGCTGGTGGGCATGTTGATCTTGCCCAGGTCGATTTCGACGCCGGCCCAGCGCGCGGCCAGATCCGGGGATACCGGCGGAACGAATTTGTAAATTTCATCGAGTGTGCGGTCTGTGCCGATCCCCGCCAGCCGCATGACCGTCACGCGATCCGAGCCCTCAAGCGTGCCGGTTTGGATGGGCTTCCAGTAAACCGCGTCCAACGCCGCGCAAAGAAGCGAGGAAAGAACGGTTTTGCCGACGCCCGTATCGGTTCCGGTGATTAAGAAATGATGTCTCAAGCGCGGCCCACCGCTGCGGACCGACTTTTCTGTTCGCGCCAGCTATTCAAGGGGCTCTCCAGGCGCACCAGTTCATCATCGGAGATTCCGCTCGTCAAGGAAAACTGCAGGCACGCGCTTCCATGCGGTACTGCCGGCGTACGAACGGCCCGCAGGGCAAATCCTTGGGTTTGCAAGTACGCGGCGCATCGAGCGGTGTCCCATCCTCGCGGGAGCAAGCCGCTAGAGAGCCGCTGCGCCTTCCGCTCACGGTTCATCGTCTGCGCGAGCGGCAAGGCCGTGCCGATTTGCTCTGCCGTATTGGGCGGGATGACCGTGGTGAAGCGAAACGTCCGGACGTGAATGATAAGATGCTCCTTCAAACAAGGCTGTTCCGCAAGCAAACGCGCTTGCGCTCGCGAGAGCTTTCCCGCAAGTGTGAACCACCGCGGCAAGATGTTGCGCGACTCCGTCTCGAACTGCAATCCGCGGCCTGCAGGCCCCTGTGCCCCCGATCGCGTGGGCTTCGTCCAAAATAATACCCGCCCCGCGTTCCACCAGCGCAAGACTCTTTTGTGACCGGAGCGATATCATCTTGCAAGCTAAAGACGCTCTCGGGAACGATCAGCTTGCGGCAACGCTCCTGTGCGTGATTTTCCAGCGCGGTTTCGGCAAATGGCCTCGACTTCGTCGAGCTTCCAATCGTGCCGCCAGTCCCGCTGACGCTGCTCGACTCGCAGCAACATGTCCCGTTGCGATGTTCTCGGCCGCTTCGGTAACCGCTTTGGTTGTCGTGACCCTCATCTAACCAGGCTGGTCGGTTCGCGATGAATCTCGCATCTTACCATCAGCCACTGGCTGTGCAAAAAAGTACTCATTGAGGCCGAAGGAAGTTCGCGTACGCGTTTAGGGCAGTTTCTTGGCCTCGAAGGACTGCGACCCCGCCTTGATCGTGAGCTTAGAAACGGTCCCTTTTTCGTCTCATTCAAACGTGAAGGTGACCTCATCGGCCAGGACGAAGAATTGCGTATCGGATTCGGGTACCAGTTCTTCCGGATCAGCGCCAAGCGGCTCCGCTAGGATGAAGAGCTTGCCGTCTTTTGTGCTGACGGTCAGCTTGCTCATGCCCGCAATTTGGTGCGTTCCCGCATACGCAGGAGAAGCTGCGGGATCTCCTTTCCCGAGCGTGCGCTCGCCGGGCTGAAAGTTCGGCCAGTTTCTTGTAGGCGCCTCCGGCATCGAAGGGTAACTCGGACCGGAGGGCGGCTCTCGCTTGGCAAAACTGCTCATGATGTGCCCCTCAGGGAAGGGGAGAAGCGATATCAATCCAAGGGGCGATGAAAACGGCAAGTCACTACGGACAACTGCTTGCGCGGCGGAGCGGTTTGACCGGCTTTCTCCAAAATGTTATAAAACTGCGATTCGTACTTGCCCTGGCGCCCGGTCTTGCAGGCGCCTCGCCGGCGGTATCGAGGGGTAACTCGGACCGGCGCGCGGCGAGCTTACCCCGACTCCGGTCGGGGCCCCTTGCCGGTGGAATGAGAAAAAACTACCGAGGCTCGCAGACTATTGGGACGAGTCATTAGGAGTGCGGCGGCCCTGCTGCCGTATCCTCGCTTACTAGCCGGTGCCCATACTTTGCGAGCCACAATGATTCGCGGCCTGCGCCATAAAGCGCTTGGCAGCAGAACGGTGGCGGTAAGCGGCCCGTTCCAAGAACTTTCACAGGTTCCATCGCTCCGCAACCCTGCCATCAGGGAGGATTCTGAATGCGCACCTGGCTAACGAAGGCCCGGTCCCAGGTTTCGAGACTCACCATCTTTGGCGCAGGAGCCGCCGTTGCGCTCCTCGCCGCCTCCTCCGCTCGCGCGGACGAAGCGGGCGGCGAAGCCAATTTGAAGCTCCCCGACCTTTCTCAGGTCAGCTTCCACGGCATGGACGGCCACAAACTTCTTCTCTTCGGCATCCTCTTCTGTTTGCTCGGACTCGCTTTCGGACTCGTGATTTACACGCGCTTGAAAAATCTCCCCGTCCACAAATCCATGCGCGGCATTTCCGAACTCATCTACGAAACCTGCAAAACCTATCTCACCACACAAGGCAAATTCCTTCTTCTTTTGTGGGTTTTTATCGCCATCGTCATCGTGCTGTACTTCGGCTGGCTGCATCCCATTCCTGGCAAGCCCATCCCCAACGCCGTTCTTATTATTTTGGTTTTCAGCCTGCTGGGTATGGCGGGCAGCTACAGCGTGGCGTGGTTCGGCATCCGCGTGAACACCTTCGCAAACTCCCGCACCGCCTTCGCCGCTCTTCGCGGAAAGCCGTATCCCATAAACCACATCCCGCTGGAAGCGGGCATGAGCGTGGGCATGATGCTCATCTCCGTCGAACTCTTGATGATGTTAATCATTTTGTTGTTTATACCAGGTGATTATGCCGGCGCGTGCTTCATCGGCTTCGCCATCGGCGAATCCCTCGGCGCCGCCGCCCTGCGCATTGCCGGCGGAATTTTTACGAAAATCGCCGACATTGGCTCCGACCTGATGAAGATTGTTTTCAAAATTAAAGAAGACGACGCGCGCAACCCCGGCGTCATCGCCGACTGCACAGGGGACAATGCGGGGGATTCGGTGGGGCCGACCGCCGACGGATTTGAAACGTACGGCGTGACCGGCGTCGCGCTGATCACTTTTATTTTGCTGGCCATTCCACCGGAGCACTTCCTTCCCGCGGGTTTGACTCTACAAACCGCCTCCGCCACGGCTATCGCCAAAGCCACGGCGCTCGCCAATACGATTCAGGTGCAGTTGCTGGTGTGGATTTTCGTGATGCGCATCATCATGCTGGTGGCGAGCGCGGCCGCGTATTTCATCAACGGCTTTTTCTCCAAAGCGAAATACGCCAAAGCAGATGATATGAACTTCGAGGCGCCGCTGACTTCGCTGGTGTGGATCACCTCGTTCGTCTCCATCGGGCTGACGTATCTCGCTTCGTGGCTCATCATTCCAGAGCTCGGCGGCGACACGACGCAGTGGTGGAAGCTGGCGACCATCATCACGTGCGGAACGTTGGCGGGCGCCATCATTCCGGAGCTCGTGAAGGTTTTCACTTCGGTGGAATCGCGCCACACCAAAGAAATTGTGACTTCAGCGCAAGAAGGCGGGCCGTCGCTGGGAATTTTGTCCGGCTTCGTCGCGGGAAATTTCTCCGGCTACTACCTCGGCCTTTCGATGGTGCTGCTGATGTCCATCGGCTACCTGATGTCGCAAGGAGGGCTCGCCAGCTTGATGGTCGCGGAGCCGGTGTTCGCGTTCGGCCTCGTCGCATTCGGCTTCCTCGGCATGGGCCCAGTGACGATCGCGGTGGACTCCTACGGTCCGGTGACCGACAACGCGCAATCCGTTTTCGAGCTTTCCCTGATCGAGCAACTTCCCGGCATCAAGCAGGAACTCAAGAAGGACTTCAGTATCGACGTGAATTTCGAGCGCGCCAAACACATGCTCGAAGCCAACGACGGAGCGGGCAACACGTTCAAAGCGACAGCGAAGCCGGTGCTCATCGGCACGGCGGTCGTCGGCGCGACCACGATGATTTTTTCCATCATCATGGCGCTGACCAACGGCCTCACCGCCAACGTGGACAAGCTTTCGCTGCTCCACGCGCCGTTTGTTCTCGGGCTCATCACCGGCGGCGCGATAATCTACTGGTTCACCGGCGCGAGCACGCAAGCAGTCACCACGGGCGCGTACCGCGCCGTGGAGTTCATTAAAGCCAACATCAAACTGGAAAGCGCTGCAGCAGCGAGCATCGCAGACAGCAAGAAAGTGGTGGAAATCTGCACGCGCTACGCGCAAAAGGGCATGCTGAACATTTTCATCGCCGTGTTCTTCTCCACGCTGGCGTTCGCGTTCGTCGAACCGTTCTTTTTCATTGGCTACCTTATGTCCATTGCCACGTTCGGCTTGTACCAAGCGATCTTCATGGCCAACGCCGGCGGCGCTTGGGACAACGCCAAGAAAATCGTCGAAGTCGAACTGAAGCAAAAAGGCACGCCGCTGCATGACGCCACTGTGATCGGCGACACGGTGGGCGATCCGTTCAAAGACACTTCTTCGGTGGCGCTGAACCCGATCATCAAATTTACGACCCTGTTCGGCTTGCTCGCGGTGGAGCTCGCCGTGAGCCTTACGTCGAGCCAGGGCGGCGCGTTGGCGCACATTCTGGCGGCAGCGTTTTTCCTCGTGGCGTTCTTCTTCGTCTACAAGTCGTTCTACGGCATGCGCATCAAGGGCGAAGCGGCATAGCGGAAAGCTTGCCGTCGACAGCTGACAGTAACCAGTTAAGGAAATCAAGCGGGGCAGTCCATGACTGCCCGTTTTCTTTTGCGCGACAGTTACATTGCTGGGGCGTGCTCCAGTCGCGACAATTGAGAGGAACGCCGAAGCAAGCTTCGGCACAGAGAAAGCGGCGGCAAGCCGCAGCGCTCCAAAAGACTGCACGCCAAGCCGGAGCAGCGCTCGTTATTGCGCGAGAGAAGCCAGGATGTAATCGGTCAAGAGCTTGTCGGTTTGTTCGTGCATGCCACGCGTGTTGTAGTTGGCGCTGGTGGGAACCGCCACCATGTCGAGAGTAGGAAAAACCGCAACCTTGTTTCCACCGTTGCCGCTCATGTAGAAAGCGGGATAGGACTTTTCACCGGACTTGAAGCTCTTGAGCCACCAGAAATAGCCGTACTCGGTCTGGTCATCGATGCGCGCGTGAGGCTGCGTCGATGTTTTCACCCAGCGCTCGGAGACAATCCGCGAACCGTTCCAAACCCCGCGGTTCAAGTAGAGCTGGCCGAGCTTCAGCAAGTCGCGGCTCTTCAGGCCAAGTCCGCCACCGGTCTGCGCCAAGCCAAGCGGCGAGAATTTCCAAGCCACTTTTTGAATTCCTAGAGGCGCAAACAGATTCTTCATCGCGAATTCCGGAACAGCCGTTTTTGTGGCGCGGTCGAGGACCCCGCCGAGTGTGGTAGCGCCTGCTGTGCAATAGCTGAAACTGCGGCCGTAAGGAGCCTCGCTCGGTTTCTTTACCCAAGGAGGAAATCCTTTGATGGGCAGATCGAGTGTGAATTGAATCCAGTCTTCGATCACATACATACGCTCTTCGTTGCCGCGAGAGAAATCGTTCCAGTCATCGCATTCGAGCAGCGAACTCATGGTGAGAAAATCTTCGACGGTGATTTTCGCCTTGCGCGGGTCGGGATTTTGCAGCGGCTGTTTGTCGGGAAAGAACGGAAGGATGGGGACGTCAACGCCCGCGAGCAAGCCTTTGTCGATGGCGATGCCGACCAGCATGTCCGTCACGGATTTGGTAGCGGAGCGCGTGTCGCGAAACGCTGAGGCGTCGGAGGCGTCGAAGTAGCCTTCATAGACCAGCTTGCCGTGCCGCGCGATCAGGATGCTGCCGATTTTCTTGAATTCGCCATTCCGGATGGCGGTCTCCATGGCTTGCAGACGCACGGGAGATAGCCCGGCGGAAGCCGCCGTCGCGGTGGCCCAGCCGTCGTCTCCCTGCCGCGGGCTGAGGGACGGCGGCGCCTCCTGGGCGCTTGTGGAAATGGCGGGAGCAAAGAGAAGAAAACCGCAGAGCAGCAACAAGCACGCGCGAATCAGATTCATGCGATGAGACCCCCACTCGTCAATGGACCGCACACTGAGCCACACGAAACTTTAGACGATGGGCGGCGTCGAAAGTCACGGTCTTGCCGGGTTTTGGAGTGCGGGAGCTTGCCTGTCCTGAGCGAAGTCGAAGGACTCCCGCTTTTCCTCCATCTCACGAAACACGAGTCAAGGCTTGAAATTGCCCTGCCAGCGACCGCGGCGACAAGAAAAGCGGCGGCAAGCCGCTGCACTCCAAAGTGTATCGGGCGGATACCGGATGCCGCATTTTCTGGATTCGCGGTAAAATCCAGGCGCTCTAGCTACGAGGTTAAACGATGAGAAAAATTCGGCTGTTTTATGTTTGTGCGTTTGTGCTAGCGAGCGTTCCCGCAGTCTGTCGGGCGCAAGTAGATACGCGATGGAAGATTCATGATCGGAGCCGGCCGGTGCCGCCGGTGATTGAGCCCGGCACGGCCAGCACGCAAGAGGCGCCGGGACGCGCGCCTTCGGACGCCGTGGCGCTGTTCGACGGCAAAGATCTTTCGCAATGGACCCAGAAAAAGGACGGCAGCCCCGCCAAATGGAAAGTCGAGAACGGCTACTTCGAGGTTGTGCCAAAAACCGGGGACATTCAAACACGCGAAGCGTTTGGCGATTGCCAGTTGCACGTGGAATTTGCCGAGCCTTCCCCCGCGAAAGGCGAAGACCAGGACCGCGGCAACAGCGGCGTTTTCCTGCAGGGACTCTACGAGACTCAGGTCCTCGATTCCTATCAAAGCAAGACGTATGCCGATGGCCAGGCCGCGGCGATTTATGGCCAATATCCGCCGCTGGTGAACGCCTCGCGTCCGCCGGGCGAATGGCAAACCTACGACATTGTTTTTCACGGTCCGCGTTTTGACGCGGCAGGAAAGCTGACGCGTCCCGCACGCGCGACCGTTTTTCACAACGGCGTGCTGGTACAAGACAACGTCCAGCTCACCGGCCCCACCGCGCACGGCGAACGCCCGCTGTACAAACCGACGCCGGAGAAACTGCCGCTCGCGCTGCAGGATCATAACCACCCCGTGCGCTACCGCAACATCTGGATCCGCGAGCTGAAGCCCGGAGAGTGAAACGGCAAAGCTGACAGCCGACAGCTAACAGTCAACAGGTGTGAGAAAACCGGATGAGAGTTGTCGCAGAACCGGACTCGCGAGCCGAAAGTCACCTGAATGACGATCTTCAGTTTCCGCTGGGGTCGTTACCCGATTCACCACAGCCCGCTGCAAGCGGTAGAATGAGCATCACAGACGTAGCTCTACCAGAGGTCTAGCATACCAAGAATTCTGGTTTGTGCCGCCCTGCTGCTCCTCGGCGCTCTTCCTTCGTACGCGCAATGGGAAAGTGTCGAGGTAACGGGAACAGATGAGAGCGCATCCTGCGGAGCTCTCCACACCCTTTGCAGTACTATCTGACGCCATCGCCCGAGCGCGATCCGGCTAACAGTCTGTGCCTTGGATGCCCAGTTGCAGCTGGCGGCAGGCAACGCACGCTGCAGGATTTTGTAGTGGAGACCTCTCAGCACCCTCTCGGTGAATCTTTCGGAAGAAAAATTATCGAGATCATACTGTCTTTTCGCGATAAGGACACACCTGCCCAAACGCCCGAGGAACCCGGCCCTATTCAGTGGAAATCTATTGTTATGGAATCCACTCCAGACGCGTACCGGGAGTTGTACCCGCTCACCAACAACGGAATGTTTGATCGCAACCAGAGTAAGGCCTCCCTGTACAGCGTCGAAAGGTCTCAGATCTTGGAGGTCGCGGCCTACTTGAATGAGAAGCTAAATGAATTCCGCGAAGACAGCTACTGGGTGTGGAGGCTGACGGTCCGCGGCTTATTGACTTCAGCGCAGTCGGCAAGGAAGTTGCACAGATCACTCCACCGGACAGTCATTGCACAAATCCCCGCTGCGGCTTGGACATGTAGGGGCTTGAGCTACGAAGCCTTATGCAACGCAAAAACGCGGAGTGTCATGCCTGGGACTACCTGGGTTGGGTAACTGCACGTTTCCGGCTAGACGGTTATCGCGCCATTCCGGTGTCATCCCACTTCGAGCCCTACCAAGAGCCCTATTTAGGAGTAGCAGGACAGCGGACAGCCCACAGTTGGAGGCAAGCCGGTTGTGAGTTGCCGCAACATCTGGATTCGGGAATTGAAAACAGCGGAGTGACGGCCGCCCCGCCAATCTAACAAGCTGTGCCAATTGACAAATAAATGACACTGTAGATCATAACTGTCATTTCTAATCTTATATGATACATGCTAAAATAGTGTCACGTGGGGAGAAATGACATGAAGTCAAAAACCCGCATGCGGGTCAACGAGAATGGCCGCGTGGTGATTCCTGCTTCCTTTCGCAAGCAGCTGGGCATCCGTGTTGGTGACGAAGTCGTTCTGCAGATTCAAGACGACGAATTACGCATCACCACTTTGAAACGCAACCTGGAGCGGGCTCAGCGGCTGGTCCGCAAACATGTGAAGCCGGGCACCTCTCTCGTGGACGAATTGATCGCCGAACGCCGCGAGGCCGTCCGAAATGAGTAGGGTTGTGCTGGACGCTTCCGCCCTGCTCGCCATTCTCAATCAGGAACCCGGAGCCGAAAAGTTGACGCCGGAGCTCTTGAGCACCGCGGCTATCAGCACCGTCAATCTTGCCGAACTGCACGGCAAACTTGTCGGCCGGGGCCTCAGCCCTGACGATGCGTGGGAAGCCGCACTGAGCCCCATCCGCGAAGCCGTGCCCTTTAGCTCCGAGCACGCCAGGCTCGTAGGCGATCTCGTCGTACAAACCCGCCCCGTTGGCTTGTCTTTGGGAGACCGGGCGTGTTTGGCGCTCGGGCTTGCGTTGAAGGCTTCCGTCTACACGGCGGACAAGTCCTGGAAGAAGTTGAAGGTCGGCGCGCGCATCCACGTCATCCGGTGACCGGCATGCTCAGCGGAGTAATGGCCGAAGAATCGCAAGCTTACCCGCGGATTGTAGTCGCCTTTCAAAACTACGCTCCACCCTTCGATGCGGAGAAGGCCATTCACCGCATGTTACGAATCGTCCCTCCTAAATACTTCCTCTTGGCCTACTTTTTCACTAAGCGCGGATGAGTCCTAGGAATTTGCGGGAATCGTTCTCGAAGCCGGGGAAGACCGGCTTCAAATCGGCGACGAGAATCTTCTTTTTCCTGAGTTTGTGCGAGAATGACGTCCCGCGCTCGCCAAAAACTCCCGAGCGCCGCAACCGAGCCGGGGTAAGCTTCAAAGCGCGGTTGGCGCGGGATGACCCGTAGCGGTGTTTTCAACAAATCCGCCAAGGAGGCCTGGGAGGAATGACCATGGCGGGCCCTCTTGCGATGGCGGCAGTCTTCGCGCTGATCTGTGTTGCCAGAGCGACCGGCCAGACGAAGGATCCCACAAATTCGGGGGCGGCTCCCCCAAAATTAGTAATGCTCGTTTATCAGAGATTTTCGTCGAACAAAACGGCGGAAAGCGGCAAGGCGCTCGCGGCGGCGGCGCGCGTGTGCGCGAACCTGGACGTGCCTAATTCGTGGATCGTGATGGGTTCGGTGACTGGAGAGCAGGAAGTGCTGTCGTTCGATCCATTCGATTCCTTCGCGCACATCGACAAAGCCTTTGCCGCGTGGGGAGGCATTTACGCCAGTCATCCTGATCTTGGAAAAGCGCAGGCGCAGATCACTGGCGCGCTGGTGAGCCAGCGCACGATCGTCGCCGTAAGGCGGGATGATCTGAGCTACCGCCCGGATCGCATTGATCTTTCGAAGGCACGCTTCCTGCGCGTGCTCGAGGTGCGCCTGCACCCCGGCCACGAGGGGCAATTCGCCGAAGCCTTTCAGAAACTCGGCGCGGCCTACGAAAAAACCGATTCCGATTTGCCGTGGGTCGTATATCAGGTGAATGTTGGGATGCCCTCGCCAACCTTTTTTGCGTTTGTGCCTATGAAAACTCTGGCGCAGAACGACGATTTGCTGAACCGGCGAGACCGGTTGCGCGAAGCAGAAGGCGACGCCGCCGAACGCATGCAACAAATCGCGCGCGAGGCGTACGTTCACACGGAGAGCAACCTTTACGCCGTCAGCCCCGAAAAGTCGCACGTATCGAAAGAATTTGCGGCAGGTGATCCGAAATTCTGGACGCCGAAGGTTCAAGCTCCAGTTGAAGCAACGGTTCGAAAGAGCAAGGCGAAACAGTAATCCAGCTAAGTCTTGATCAGCCCAGGGAAATTGCGCGGACTGTTGTCGAAGCCGGGGAAGACCGGCTTCAGGTCGGCGACGCCGATGTGTTTGGTAAGAATTTCGCCGAGCACGCTGCGAAAATCCGTGGTGAGGGCGAGGTCGCGGCCTTCGTTGAGTTGATGATCGTTCAAGCCGGGCCATTTACCGTAAACTTCTCCGCCGCGCACGTCTCCGCCCATCACGAACATGCAATTGGCGTGGCCGTGGTCCGTGCCGCGGTTGCCGTTTTCGCGGCCGGTGCGGCCGAATTCGCTCATGCTGACGAAAACGATGTTCTCCATGCGGTCGCCCAGGTCCTGATGAAACGCCGCGAGGCCCTGGCCCAGGTCGCGCAGCAGATTCGAGAGCTGGCCCTGTACGCCGCCCTCGTTGACGTGATTGTCCCAGCCGCCGCAATCGAGGAATAAAACTTCCACGCCGATGTCGGCTTTCAGGAGCTGTCCGATTTCCTGGAGGCTCTTGCCAAGGCGGCTGGTGGGATACTGCGCGCCATTCTCGGGCTGATACCTTCCGGGATCCGCCTTGCGCAGCAGGTCGATGGCTTCAAATGTTTCCGTGCCCGTGCCTTGCAGCGCTTTGTCCACGGTCTGCGCGTACATGGCTTCGAAGCCGCCTTCAACAACCTGACCCATTCCGGGCGCTTGCGCCATCACTTTGAATTGCCGCAGGTCCGGCAGCGCGATCGCGGGAGCGGTGCCCTGCAGCGTGCGCGGGAGATTCGGCCCCATCGCGACAGCGCGGAACGGCGAAGCGTTTTCTTCGGGAACCGTTTCGAGCGCGCGATTCAGCCAGCCGGCTTCGGTAGATTTTAGGCCCGGCGTGCCGGACTCCATAAAGTCCTGCGCATCAAAATGCGAGCGCGTGGGATCGGGCGAGCCTGCGGCATGCACGATGGCGAGCTGATTCTTGTGGAACAGCGGATCGAGCGGCGCGAGGCTCGGATGCAGACCGAAAAATCCGTCGAGGTCGATCGCCGCATCGGCGCCGCCGCGCTTCGGTTGCGGAATCGCGATGGTTGGGCGCATGCGGTAGTAATTGGATTCGCCAAAAGGCACGACGATGTTCAGCCCATCGGCCGCGCCGCGTTGGAAGAGCACGACCAGCTGCTTTTTGCTCGGCATCGTTGTCGCGGCGACCGCGCGCTGAAGAAACGCGGGCATGGCGCTCAGCCCCACCATGGCCACGCCGCCCTGCTTCAGAAAATACCGCCGCGAGAATTTCAGCCCTCGCACGCCTTCACAACATATGTATGCCATCCCTGCTACCTCGCATGTCCCGTGTGACTGGTGACTCGTGCTCCCAAGCAAAAGGTTCCTCTGTAGCGCCGCGCTTCAGCGCGGCATGTTGAATGATTTTCCGTAGCCCAAGATGCCACCCTAAAGGGCGGCGCTACATAAAAACCCTACCGGCGCTCAAATTCCGATGTGCAGCAGCGGCTTTACACCGTTGTCATTAACGGCGCTGAAATTCCGGCGCGCCGAGGACGAGTCCCGCAATCACGCCCAAGTCCGCTTCTCGGCGGGTATCGTCGAGCTTGGCGTGCAGCACCTGCGGATTGTCCAACTGCTTCTCCAGCGTCTCTGCGGTCGTTCGCGCTGCTTCGCCACCGAGAAAAACTTGCACCGCGCGATCGAGCGCCGCTTTCGGATCGGCGGAAGAATCCACGCTGAGCAGCGAGGCGACATCGCTGCGCGCGCCGCGTATGCGGTTACCCGCCAGAGCCAGCGAAAAATTCAGGCGATTCAGCAGCGCGCCCGTGTTGACCCACGTTTCGGACTTGTCCGAATAACCAGTCGGCGGCTGACATTGATAGAGCGGCTCGCCGATGCGGCCGATCCATTGCACCAGCGGCAGCGGCGTATCCACGTCGGTGCCGAGCGCGCGCGCCGCGGAAACCACCAATTCGAACGGCGTTTTGATTTTTGCGCGGTACGCTTCGCGCGACCAGAATTCCGGCGACCAGATCATGGTTTTCATCACTGCGCGAATATCGCCCTCGCTTGATTGAAAAGTTTCCGCCATGCGATTCACCAGCGCGGAAGGCGGATGGTCCGAAACGAAGCGGCGCGCCAGCTCCGTGGAAATGAATTTCGCGGTGCTGGGATGATGCGCGAGCAAATCGATGACTTGCTCGCCGTCTTTCATGCCGCCAGCGTGAATCCTTTTGCCGAGCACGATTTTCGGATCGGGATCGTGCAGACGATCATCGAACTTGAAATCGGCGTAGACGCGCGGCTTGTCAATCGTCCAGCCGGTGAAGGCGCGCGCCACTTCGGTGACGTCTTTTTGCGTGTAGCCGCCATCCACACCCAGCGTGTGCAACTCCATCAGCTCACGGCCGTAATTTTCGTTCAAGCCGCGCTCATTCTTTTTGCCAGCCTGCTGCGGGTTTACCGGGGGACGCGGCGGCCAAGGGCGCCCGAATCTTCCGTAGCGCATTTGCTGGCGCATGGCGCGTTCCATGGCGATACGCTGCTGGGCGCGCGGATCGGCGCTGAGAAAATTGTCCAAATAAAAAAGCATCGCAGGACTCTTCGCTGTCGCGGTGAGCAAATCCTTGAATTTAGCGAGCGCGTGCGGCTGGATGACGTCGCGCTCGTACGAAGTGAGGTAGTAGCGGTCCTCGCCTTTTCCCGCAAACACGTTGAAGTGGTTGAACCAGAAATCGTCCACCACCTGCTGAAGCTGTCGCTCGCTGTAAATCGCGCGCGTCACCTTGGCCATGGCGAGTTCCGCAGCGATGCGCGCCGGCCGCTTGCTGTCGTCCGCAACTGCGCGCGGCACGCTGTTCGGGTCGCCTCCGCCAAGCGCTTCACGGCGACGCGCTCCTCTCGCCGCTTGGTCCAGCTCCATGGCTGGTTCTTTCATCGGAGCAGGCGCGTTCTCCGCTGCGGATTGCGTAACGGACTCGCCGCTAGGCGAGGAACTCTGCGCGTCCTGCGTTTCGCGGGCTTGCGTCTGTTGCTCTGAAGCGGGGGCGGCATCGGCACGACGCTGCTCGTCTTGCGCTCTTTCTCTCGCCTGTCTTTCCGCTTGGCGGACCGCCGGTTTCGGCTGAGGGTATTCCACAATCAACTTTGCCGTTGACATTCGCAGCGTCGGGTAATCCTCCAGCCGCGCTTCCACCCCTTTGTCGTCGATCGAATTGGGATTAAGCTGCCGCTCAATCCATTTTGCCAAGCCCATTTGGCGAACGCGCTCGACGTCGCCGGGCCGCGGACCATAGGCAAGCCGGTTCAGCGCGTGCAGGATGGCCTCGTCGGGACTGAGCTCGGTAATCGGCAGGCCCTTGAGCGCGGGATCCGGTTTCTGTTTCTTATCTTTAGCGGCGGGGGGCGTGGCCGCAACCGCAGGGAAATCTACTCCCAGCGGCAGGCAAGAGCAGGCGAGAATCAAAGCAAGGAAAGATCTGGGCGTTGCGGCCATCGACGGGAAGCGAAAACGAAAGCTGGATGCGCGGAAATTCCTCGACTTCATGGCGTTCTCCTGCGCTTTCTCCGGCCAACCGGCGAGCGTCGAGCTGGACTCACGGTCTAGAATAACCCGCGGCGGGCGAAAAAGTTCCTGAACGCGGGCGCGGGATGTCGAATCCTTACCACGCCAAAACCACTCAAAAGACAGGATTTAATCGCCAGCATGGATGCGAGCCTCGCCGGGGATAGATCGCGCGCCCAGGATTTGTAGTTCGCTGATCGAAGGCGCTCGGTAAGCGCGGGCCAGCCAAGGGCCACTACTCGCTGATGTCGAAATCCACCACGCGATTTGGCGCATTGTTCTTTGCGGAATCCACCGCCTGCAGCACCAGCCGATAAGAGCCGGGCTTCAGGTCGTCCACTTTCACCTTCATGCCGATGGGAACAACAGGATTTCCCTTTTGGATGAATTCATCCGCACGCACCGTTCCGGTCGAGAAAATCTTCTGGTTGCTGCCACGATCGAAAATGGTGTAACCCATGCCCACGACCGGCGGCTGGTCGGAGGTCAGCAGGGGCTCATAGATTTCGCTGTAAACGACCACGTTGTCCGTATGCTTGAAGCGGTTCGTTGGCGAAGGAATGATTTGCATGCCCTTCACCACCAGCGGGGTGCGGTCCTCGAGCAACACCGAATCGAGGCTTTCGGGAAGATCGTTCAGCCTCTGCGGCGAATTCGTGAGCGCGATGCCGCCGAGACTGAAATGCTTGCCGTCGTAAGGGTCGATCGACAGCGGCGATTCGAACTTCCCAAAGGCATCGCCCCCGGTGCTCAAAACCACCGTGAGTTTGTAATCTCCCGGCGTGGCATCAAACTGATTTTCGTATTGATATGGCGATTTCGTGAAGTCCTTCCAGTCGTCTTTTTCCAAATCGAGGTTTACGGTGTCGCTAAACTTCGCGCCGATGGTTCCATCGCTGCGATAGGCGATCCCCAGCACGTTCAAGCTGGCATGATACTTTCCTTTTTCCTTGTTGAATTGAAACGAATCGGAAGGAATTTCCATGGCCAAATTCACGCGCGCGGTGTCCGGTCCGGTATAGAAGTAGGGATCCTCGAGCACGCCGTGAATGGACCCCGCCTGAGAACCGCTCGCACGCGCTTCGAGTTGTTTCTCGAGCGGTTTGCCTTCGAGCACGTTGGTCGTCTTGACATTGCAGTAGCCGCTCCGCGAGCGCACGTGGAGCCCGCCTTCATTCATTTTCACCTTGAGCGTGTGGCAGCTGCCTTCGGGTGTGTCGAGCGGAGCGTATCCGAGGACGTAGAACTCGTTTTGCTCGCGGCCGATTTTCTCGAGTCCGGCAAGCAGATCGTTGGTGTTGAAAATGGAAAAGCCGCCCGTGCCTTCGGCCAAGGCCGCAAGAACCTGCTGATTGGTCGCTACTGACGGGGGAAACGTCGGAACGATGGTCCGCGGCTGACCATACGTGGAATTGTAGAGGTTCGAGTTCGGCATTCCGCCGCCGTGCGTTCCGCCTCCGGTGCCTCCACCCCGCGTTCCGCCTCCGGTGCCTCCACCCCGCGTTCCGCCTCCGGTGCCTCCACCACCTTTTCCGCCGCCCGCACCTCCAGTGCCACCGCTGCCCCCGGTGCCGCCTGTTCCACCACGACCACCTGTACCCCCGCCGCCGCTAGGGCCGCCCGCGCCTCCGCCACCTCCCGGACGCCCACCGCCCCCGCCACTCGGCGGGCCTCCTCCCCCTCCGCCGGGCCTCTGCGGATCAGGCATGCCCATCGCCGGGTAGGCGGCGAGCACGAGCCTGACGCGCGAGGAGGATCTCGGAGCCGGCGTTCGAAACGACGCTGCGACCGCTCTCGCCTTACTGGATACCGCTCGGTTCCGTGAGCTTCCTGCGGGCGCGGTCGTAACCAGACCTCGCGCGTCCACGGCGTAAATAGCCACGTTCGATTTGTTGCACGCATCGATCGTGGCGGTCAGTTCCGACTGGTTTTCCACCGATAGCGGGAAGCCGCCGGAGAAGAGAATCAACATTTTGCGCCCCGGAATGGTGCGCAGGTTTTTCGCCAGGCTGCGCACCGCCAGCAGCATCGTGCGCGCGCCAAAATCCGCTTGCGCATTGAAGAGGGATGACGTGCCCATCGTCGGCATGCCCGTTGAGGCCACCGTGACGGCGGCGTCCGCTGGCGGCGCATTCGGAGCCACCGCCGAACCCTTCACGCCGGAAACGGCGGCGCGCAGGAGAACCGAGCTGGCAGTGAAGTTCTGGACGATGCGTAGGGAGCCGCCGAAATCCACGACGGCCATCAGGCTGTCAGGACTCGTGTTGGCCTCGATGAATTTCTGCGCCGCGCCGCGCGCCTGAATCTGGTCCGGCGCCGCCATCGTTGAGTTGTCAAAGAACAGGATCAGGTAATGCCGCTGGCCGCTCGGTTGCAGCGCGGCATCGGCCCCTGAAGAAAAGCTCGAAATAGTCTGCGCCTTGTTGTCCTCATAGACTTTAAATTCATTTTGCTTCAGGTCGCGCACATAGTTGCCCTTTTTGTCGGTCACTACAGCATCCACCAACACGATTTTGGTTTCTTTCTTAATGACCACACCGGAGGGCTCCGCAGGCGCCGCCTGGGCCGCCGGTGGCGGAGGCGGAGCGGGCGGCTGTTGCGCGCGCCCGTACGGGACGTTTCCAAACAACAAGGCGGCGGTCATTGCCGCCGCAAACTGTATCGTTCTCAAGCAGTTGCGATGTGTAACCATGTGAACCTCCAGCCCCAACGAAACCAGATTCTTCCGTGCCAATTCAGCCCTAATAAGGAATCACCACCGCGCCATTCCTGGCGGCCATCTGCGCGCCTTCCGCGTCGCGCACCACGAGCCTCACCAAGTAGGTGCCGGGTTTGACGTCAAAACTGGACTTCACGGTAAGCCCGGAACGGCTGAGCCGCTCGTAGGTGGTATCCCGTAATTTCATGTCGATGATTTTTTGCACACCTGTCACGTATTGGCCGTTCTCGTCAAAAATTCCCGTCACAATGGTCAATTGATCGTTGTTGCGGTCCGAAGCCTTCCGAAAACGGATGCCTTTCACGTCCAAGTGGGTCAATACCGCCAGGCGAGCCTCGGCCTCGTCCTTTTTGAAATACTGCGTCTGCAAGTCCACCGGAATGTCGTGAACTTCCTCTTGTGAAAACAGTGCTTCTTGAATCTCTTCTTTGGCCACTTCGGCGGAATCGGCCGCGGAGCGCGGCGCAAAATAACCGTGCCGCGCCTGAATGTTGAATTTTTCCTTCGCAGTCAGGGCAACTCTCAGGGTGTGAAAGCGCCCGTCGAACTTCAGATTCTGAGGGGAAAAGACCAGCACATAGGAAACTGCCGGAGCCGCGCCCGCCTCGCGCATGGCTTCGTCGACGTCATTGCGGTTATGGTAAAACGTGCCGCCGGTACCGTCCGCCAACTCCGCCAAGACGTCCTGTTGGGCGCTCTGTGCCACGACGCGATACATTGACTTATATCCGGCTGTGCGCACGCCGTCGTTGGGTGGATTGGCTATGTCCCCCATCATGTCGGGCGTGTAGAGGCCGCGCGCATCGATGGTGTTGATGACGAGATTGGCCCGCGTCGCGCGATCCACCATTTGCGACGCCTCATATTGAAGCGTGCTCGGGATGAAGCCCGGCGAAACCAAAACCAGGATGCGCTGACCCGGCAGGCTGGTCATGCGCCGGACGATTTCTTCGAGATGCCGGTAAGCGTACTGTGTTTCATTGTCGCCTTCGGAAACGGCTCGCTGAGCCGCCGCTTGCGCCAGGCTTTGCGCCGCAGCCTGCATTCTCGCGTCACCGTTGAACGCGCATTGCAGGGTTTCATCGGTAGCCACGGCCAGGGCCTGCAAATCGTTCTTATTGGCGATCAAGTCCGCCTCGTAGTAGGTCATGTCCGGGCAATCGGAGGAATTGTGCTGCGTCAGGGGACGCGCCACAATTCCCAAAAGAGCCTTTGCGAGCAAAGACCGGTCGTCGGTGAAGTCCTGTGTAAGTTGACCCGAGGTGGTGTACATGGCTACGCGATCGCTGGGCGCCAATGCGCCAAAGAACCGCGTGGCCGAATCGCGCACGAACACGGCGTCCTGCATCGACATATGCACGTCGTCAAAAACCATGGAAACAAAGCGCTGCGGAAGCGTGGCCGCTCTCACCGCGAGGGGATCGGCTTCCGCCGAAGAACTACCAGGCACTGGCGAAGTGCTAAGCGGGATGGCATGCTTGGTCGGAGTCTCCGTGGCAAAGGATGTGATGGTCTGAAGCTTCTTGCCGTCGTAGAGCTGGAAATCCTCTTTCTTCAAGTTGGACACCACTTTGCCGTGCGAGTCGCGCACCACGACGCGCACCAGCACGTTATTGACGCGAACCTTGAAGGTTGCCGGAGTATCCTGACTGGAAACCTCTTTGGCGTCCTGCTCGGCACCGGCGACGGGTTTGGCGGTGGAAGCGGGATTCGCAGCCGGGGCAGTGGCGGCTGGGGTCGGAGAGGGAGGGTTTTGCGCCAAAAGTGCATGAGGAAAGCTTAACGACCAGCAAGCCAGAACGGCGAGGGGAAGGCACCTGGATCCCGGTGATGACACTGAGCGAAACATCCCACGCCCTTCTGAAAACCACGTCCTCACGTCTGGGCTTCGTCGCAGGGCAGACCGCGCTTGCGGCTACCGCAAAACAGGCGGTCAAGCGACTATACGCTGCTGCTAATTTTGGTGTCAATCGGGTGCTCGTCTGGTGCTCGTCGGGTTGTCGGGTGCTCGTCGGGTTGTCAGTTAAACACGGGAGATGGAATGGGCCCGGTACCCCGCGAGGGTCCAGATGTCCTGGGCCTCCACATGGCGCAACACGTAGCGGTCGCCACCGGCGACAACAACGCGGAAAAATGTCTCGCCCGGGGAATACCAACGATCTTCGACGGCCACAACCTGCAAAGTGCGGTCATTGAGGTGCAATCGCAGAGGACGCTCGTCCGCTTTGAAACCCGAGTAAGTTTCCACGCCTACAAACCGTTCACGCATGATCTTGCCCCTCCGCTTAAATATAAAGCAAGGCATGTGGCAAAGAGAAGCAGCAGCCCTTGGCAAGAATCGCTCGAGGAAAACCGCACTCCGCACGAGCCGCTCAGGCATGGCTTAGCTCGAATTTGCGGATCTCGGCTGATTCGGCGTTCCAAGCTGCGCCCAGAAAAATGATCACGGCGGAGAGTTCCATCCAGATGATCAAGCCGATGACGGCAGCCAATCCGCCGTAAACTACGCTGTAAGGCACGCGCCGGACGTAGGCTCCAAACCCAACGTCGGCAACCCACCAAAGCAGCGTCGCGACGGCCGCCCCTGGCAGCACGTTTCGCAGGCTGCCTTCTTTGGGGCGCGCCACCCGGTAAATCACCGTCAGCGACAGCATGGCCAGGACCATTGCAGCCACCGGGAAAAAGATGCTCCACCAGCCCTGCAAAATCGAGTGCTTGCCGACCGCGTGCGCGATCCAGTGCCGCAGTGGTTTGCCCAAAATTCCCAGAACTGCCGCACTGAGCAAAGGAGCAAACGTGATCAGCAACAGCAGCAAGCCACGAAGCTGCCGGTGCAGGAATCCGGGCTTCTCTTCGTCGCCATAGATAATGTGAATTCCTTCCATCACCAGCTTCATCACCTGCGAACCCGCCAGCAGTGTGCCCGACCACCCCAGTAGCGCGACTTTCCATGCCTCTGGTCCGTGGCTTACCAGAAACTCCGAGACCAGGCCCCGGCTGCCAGGCGGAAGAAATTCCGTCAGGTCCTGGACGATCTCGAGCAAGCTAGCTTTGCCGCCGATTCGTGTACCGGCCAGAGCTACTGCAATCAAGAGCGCGGGAAAAAACGCCAGGAAAAAATTGAACGCAATGGCCTGCGAAATCATGCTGCAGCGCGGGAAGACCCGCGTGAACATGCTGTAGCCCCGCTTCACGATTTCCATGGCTGAAATCATAGCCGGGAATTATACCCGCCGCGCGTTCGCCCCGTCCGAAGCGCGTTTGGAGAATCTTATTGCGCGGCAGGAGCCCTGACAAGCTTTTCTGTTTCAGTAAGTTATGAGGAATGAGCCGTCGGCCGAGACGATTCACACTGAACAAGGCGCGGCAGGGCCGGGAACCGGACCCTTTGCTAGAAGAGGCGAATCGCGCCGAACACCCGAAGCGACGTTCGGCAGCCGCTTCGGGGAGGCGAAGCACTCGGCGCGATTAGACCTTATCTCGCCGGGAGTGAGGCAGGGGAAACAGGACGGCTGTCCCGAGGGCTTGTGGCGGCCGTCACAAGGCGCGCTTCTCCATGTGAATCACCGGGAGCGTCTCCCCGTTAATCAGAGGAATGGAGATTGGCTCGACCGCCATGTAGCCCCTCGCCCCGAAGAGTTTGGCCCCTGTCAAAGTGGCGCCCATCTCATAACGGGAGAAGCCTGCGGCGCGCGCTGCCTCTTCGCAAGCCTTAAGGATCATGCTCCCCACGCCTTGCCGGGCCCAGGCCGGATGGATGAAGAAAGCACGAATCTTGGCGGCATCGCGCCGCGGGTCGAGCAAAACATCCTCACGGCCGGTCCAGCGGTCGCTGCCATAGAGCGTTTTGCGTTTGCTCCAGCCGCCGCAGCCAACAACCATCCACTCCGCTTGCGCGTCCGTTCGCCGCCCACTTCCCTTTTGATCAAGGGGCGCTTCTGCAACGATGTACGTGCCATCAGCAATGAGCTGGCTGTCCACCCCAAAAACCGTTTTCAGTGCGCCTTCGATCTGCGCCGGAGTGTAGTCCTCAGTCTGCAAGCCACGCGCGGAAGCTTCGATCAATTCGCGCAGAACAGGCACGTCCTCCGGCATCGCGAGCCGCAGGCGAGTTCCACTTGTCGCTGCCATTTCGCATCCCCCGGGCACGCTGCGAATTCTACCGCCCCTCGCGCCCCTTGGCGGTTTTGATTCGTCGGCCCAAAGAATCCAACTATGGTATGACTTGCCGCAAACTCCCTGGCACGCTGGCCCAGGAGAAAATCAATGCTTGCCCATGTGGGCCGTAAAGCCTCGGCTTTTTTAGGGCGAGGATATAAGGCCCCTCTTTCTTTTCCTCCCGAACCGCTCTATATCTCTGTCCGAACGACCTATGGGCGGGCAGCCCAAAAGTAAAGCCTCTTCGTGGTCCTCACCCTGAAGTAGGGCGGTTGCGGAGGAACCCACCGAAGCCATCTCGGGAAAACAAACCGAGAGGCCGTAGGAATTCTCGCCGCTTGCGGCGGGGAGGATGTTCAAATGGTGATCGAACGATTCAAGGAACCGCGAGGCGATCCCGGTGTACCGGCGCTTCCGGGAAAAGGCCGGATGATGCCGGAGGGTCTCGACTACGCGGAAAGCTGGGTGGCAATCAACTTTGACCGCTGCTTTCAACTGGTGGAGTGTGAGGACGCGCGCTTCTGGAGCAGTGGGCCACCTACTGGAAGGATTTGGTAGAATTTGAGTTTGTCCCGACACGCCGTTCCAAGGAGGCGGCGGAATTCCTAGACCCGCAACTTCGAATCACGCACTGCCCAGGACGTGCTGCGCCCGGCGTAGTCGGGTGACCAACGCCGCGAGTTTGGGTCGATCCTGCTCGGTGAGCGCCGTAAACTTCAATCCCAAGCCGGCTCCGGCCCGGGCATGGCGAACTATAGCGTCCGCGCGGATCTGACCCTCGGCCACCAGAAAATCCAGCCGGGTAAGCGTGCCAGAAGGCCGAGCATGCGGCGTCTCGATGAACAGTCCGCCCATGCTCATGTTGCCTACTCTCGAGACATCGTCGCGCCCCTCGCATTTCCAGTACACCCACACGTCTCCCGCCACTTCAACTCGCGAAGAGAATCTCCTAGAAGGAACGCTGCCGGGCCGCATCATAGTTCTCCGATTGTTGGAGTTAAGCTGGCCGCCAAAACGGGCAGAAGTGCACATTCCTTTATATAATCGTCATGTCGAAATTCGGTGAATCGTTTTCACTTGCGGCGGAAACCACAATCATCAGGCGGAGCATCTCCGCGCGGGCAGCAAATCAAGAAAGTGCATGCGTGAATTCTACAAGACCGATTACGTGCGCCACCCCGTGTTGAGTCAGCCTCAGGGTATTGAGCCGTGCCGATGCAATGGGCCATGTGGAAGGACTGCTGAAGGATTTCGACTCCGGTTATTCGCCGATCGGCAGACTGCACGCAAGTCCGCGAGCTTGCGCAAAGGTCCATTTTCTCAGGCGCAGTCGACGCGCCCTCATCGCTTAATGCCGTGGCCGGTTGACTCGCGCGCATGGTTTGGGATGCTTCGAGAACACCCAGGGCGAGATGGCAATTCGCACTCTTCCAAGACGCTCCGGATCGGGTATTCTCCAAGCCAACGAGTGCTTGACGCCCACAAAACCTCCTTCTCGACACCGCCGCTCATTTTGATGTAAGAATACAAGGCCCTCCGGAAAGGCAGAAATGAGAGGCTATCGGAACCATGCAGTTGTCGCGGCGCTCGTTTTTGCCCTCGGTGCCACGGTTGTCACAGCCCAGGATACGCCGGAGCAAAATACGCAGAAGAAAGACACCGAGGAGCAATCGCGCGGAAACTCCACCCCCTGGTACAATCCGGTCAAACACAACCCGCTGAAGCTGTTCAAGCATTACAAATCGGCAAACGATCAACTCGCATCGAACGGACAATTGGAGGACAAGCTATCGAAACAGCTGCGGATTCAGGGAATCCTGGCTGAAGACAAAGAATTGCAGGCTGTCTGCTCGGACTTCAAAGACCTGCCCAATTGCATTGCTGCCCTTCGCCTGAGCGTCAGCGTACCTGTCGAATTCACCTGCTTGAAATGGAACGTTACCGGGGTGAAGCCGAAGGCGCCCGACTCCTGCGCCGGCCCCGCCGGCGGCAAAGCCATGCCGCTCGACCGTGCCCTCGAGCTGCTGAAGCCGAAGCCGGATGTCAGGGCAGACGCTCGCGAGGCCCTGAAGAAAGCTCGCGACGACATCAAAGACGCGAGTTCCTAGAAGCACATTCAAAAGGCTCCAGAGCGCTGCGCGGTCGGTCGAAGCCGGCCTCGCTCAGCTTCGCACGGGGGCCTGTAGCCAACGCACGACCTTTCGCCAGGGAGAACTACCGCTGCGCTTGCTGGCCATTGGCGTTTGCAACCACTGAGCGACGCCGCGCCCGGCAGCCGCGATACGGCTTCCGCCCTTTTCGTCCGCAGGCAATGTCAGCGGGGCGGCCACGTAAGGCGTTGGCTCGTAGCTTGGTTCTGCCGTAGGTGCCATGGCCGGCGTCATTGGCGCGTTCGCCTTGGCTCGGCCGTTCAGTTCATCCCGTTGCGGTGGCGCTTCACTCCGCGGCGGCTTCTCAAAAGCCGCATAAGATGTGGAACTGGGGGTTGGCGCCGTTGGCCGGTCGATAACCGGGCTCGCCATGGCACTCGCGACCACGCCTGGCGTTGAGTTGTGGATCGCTTCGCACTCTTTCGGGCGCTCTTCCGGCCCCTCAGACATCGACAGCCGGAGCAACGCTCCGAACTGCTGCTGCGAAGCCCGCATGGCTTTCAAGATTTCTTGCGCGAACCACACACCTGCAAAGAGAAACGTGAATTGAGCGATGAGGCTGCCCAATTCGTACCAATTGCTCTGTATCCACTCTATGGTTTGGTTCATGGCTGCACCTTTGCTTGCGTAGTCTCAATATATCGTTGTGTTATTTGCGGGAAAACTGGCACGAAGTCCAAGAAACGGCCAGCGGTTGTCCTGTTCCCGCGTTCCATGCAAATTTTTCACACAAGAACCCCTTGACACGGTCAGCACCGCGCCTTAAGAAGAAATCTCCGCGCGGCCCCTGCACGCAAAATTGCATCATTCCCCCGCGGCCACACGGTGCCACTGTCTTCTCGAACCTGGATGACGATCCCATCAGCTCGGATCCCACGAATCCTCCGGTGGGTCAGTGAGGACAGTGCAGCAGGTCCGGTTGTGGTAAACCCGCCAACCAGACCTCTTTCACGCACACCACCGCGTCCGGCAAAACCTTGGATGGTTTTAATTCCGTTGGCGCCTATTGGGGGCCGCTCTTCGCGGTCCGCCCTTCTATTTGGTTGATTAGTTTTTCTTTTGTGGCACTTCGGCGGTCTTGCGCAGGAATTTGGATTCGTCTATTTCTCTCGCCCCCGGCGGCGGCGTGAAGGTGAACACATCCGGTGAAACAGGTTCATTCACGGTGAAGGTTTCCACCCTGCTTGTCTGCGTCATATTTATTGGAGTGTTTGTGTTCGGCATGGTCATTTTTGTGGTGGAATCCTCTCGATACACCAGGTAACGGTTCTTGTCCACCCAGAGGGTTTCGGTGTGAGCGAAATCGCTGAACGCAAAACCCGCCGCCTGCGTGGGAGCGCTTGCCTCGCTTCCCAAAGGTCCGTATTCCAAAGAAACCACCCAGCAGTCCGCATCCGTATCGCTGGCGTGGACTTTCTCGCTGCCGAGGATCTTGGCCCCCTTTACACCCCTGGTGATGTTTTTGTACTCCTGCAGCGGATTGGCGCCGCCAGACATTCCACTCGCCCTGGCTTCGGCAGATCGAGATGCGCCATTGAGGGGAAGTTTCCAGTAGGCATTCGCTGCAGGCATGTACCTCCACATGGTGTTGCCGTCATAGACCGCGACCATGCCCATGACATCGGTGCTTTCCATGCGGAACTTTCCCGTGGAATCGGCGGTGACGGTCACGGACTGTTCCACGTTCGCTTTACTTTGAGCGTCGGAACCATTCATCGCCGTGGTGTTTATGATCGCGCCGTAGGTTAATTCGACGCTCTTGAGCAAGTCGAGGGCATCAGGTTGTTCCGGGGCGGTTTGAGCTACGGCTGAGGATGCCGCAGTAAAGACAAAAAGTAGGCATTTCGTAGTGATTCGGGCGTACTGCATGGTCGACTCCTAGTTGCGCGGCGGAATGGGTCCTTCCACGCGGAGTAATCCCAGAGCCTTACTTAAGGCGGACCCTAATTTCAATCCGGTGGATTTCTGCCTCGAGTTGAGGTGAACCCCTCATGCGGGAAGCAAGTTTGGTTGCTTCTTGCCTCGCGGTTTTCGTGGGACCCTTTCGCGGCTTTGCTTTGGCACAACTGTCAGAACGCTTACGGTTTGCATTCAGGGTCCACGTCAATCTTCGGGTCGAGCCAATGTAGGTAAGTTTCCATGGAGTGCCAGCAGCCTATCTTCCGTTTGACGACTCCCTCGGAGGAAAACTCGTACGGCGTCGCGACATGCCGATAATCGAAAAATGGCAGACGCAGGGGAAGCTTCGGCACGACATCCTGCGTATTCACGATGCGCCACGAGGTCAGCGCCAATTGATTGAATTGCTCTGCGAACTCCGTCTCCCCCACGCGCGGCGACGCAAACGTGCAGGCGGTTGTAATGTCGAACCTGTTTTTCCCTTTGTTCTTCATAACAAACAACGTGGCCAGCGCGGACCCCAGGCTGTGCCCGGTCACGACAAACGACCGCCTTGGCGGCCGTCCCTTAGCCGTTCGAATCTGTTCCTGCACGGCAGGCTCTTCCAGGCTGTCAGCGAGGTCCTCCAATTGCTCGCCGAAGGTTTTCTGGATTTCCTTGGGCGCCGGTGTCGGTGTGGGAGCGGCCTTGGCGACAGCCTCCCGGTCGGCGGCCCCGTAGCGGTTGACCACTTTCAGCGTGCTGTAAATCCCCGCGTAGCCGTTCTCCACTCGCCCCGTGTTCGGAACCTCGCGGAAACGCACCAAACGCGCCATGAAATCGTCCAGCCACTCCACCACGCCTTCCGTCCCGCGGATGGCGAGTACAAAATTGTGCTTCTGTTCCCGGTGCCACGCGATGAATCCGTAGAACTTGGGTTTCTCGCGCCACCAGAAAAAATAATCCGACATGTTGAGCCAAGCCACTAGCTCGTACGGATCCGGAATGTCGCCGGTCGCGGGTTGCGGGCGCAGTTGCGTGGGATCGCGTTTGAACATGTTGTACGCCGCATGGACAAACTGCCCGTAGAGGACAGCTTCCTTCTTGTCGAGTGGTCTGCCCATCGGGACTCCTAGTAACTGGTATCGGCGGAAATAATGGACGAAGAGTAACATAAATTCCTGGCTTTAGGCGCAGTCAAGGACATTCCAGAGAAAACCCGAGGCGGTTATAAATCGCCATGCGCTTGCGTATGCCTAAGAGGAGGCAACGCGGGCAGTGTCACAGGCTACTTCGCAAGCCAAGAAGCCGAATCGCCCGTTCGTGCGATTCCTTTGGACCGCGGTCATTTTTCTCGCTTTGATCGGGCACGCGGTCGCCACGCGGCGAACCATCGTTCTGCTGAAACCCGGCGCTCTGAGCTCGTCGAGGAATCCAGCGGCCGACTTGGACGCGCATTTCGCGGGCGAACGCGCGCTGGTGTTGACGCACATCCTGCCCGCGATGCTCTTCATGGTGCTGGGCCCGCTGCAATTCGTGCGCGGCTTGCGCTCGCGCTCTCCGCAGGTTCACCGCTGGTCGGGACGAGTCTTTCTCGTCGCCAGCGCCGTCGTGGGAATCACTGGATTGAGATTGGCCTTTGGAAAAACCATCGGGGGCATCGATGAAAAGGCCGCCATTGCGCTGTTCGGGAGTTTCTTCTTGATTTCGCTTGCGAAGGCGCTTTGGCACGCGCTGCGGCGCGAATTTGCGCAACATCGCGAGTGGATGATTCGCGGCTACGCCATCGGGCTCGCTGTCGCCACCATCCGCCCGATCATGGGAACCTTTTTCGCCGCCGCCGTGATTCGCGGGCATGCTCCGGACCTGCATCAATTCTTCGGCACCGCGTTCTGGATCGGCTTTACCCTGCAAACCATCGCCGCCGAAGTCTGGATCAATTGCACCCGCCCGACTGCAGCCGCCCAGATTACCGGCTAGACAGAAGCAATTAGTTCGTAGTCAAAACGGCGCGCTCACTGGCGATGCCAGGTCATTTCCACACGAATCGGGAGTTCATTCTTTACCGGCAGCGTCAAAAGCGTCGGAGGCTCGATCTTGAAATCAGATAGCGTAGCCGGAATCGTTCCCGTGATTTTGCTTTTGCTTCCCTCGACCGTCAGTTGGAAGGGCACCTGTTTGTAATGCGCCGTCTGGCCCGCGAATTGGATCTCCAGATCGGCGTAGATGGTCGCCGACTTCGAGTCGCTTTCCGGCAATCGCGTGCGCACGGTGACCATGGGAAACTCCGCGCCTTTCGTGACCTGAAGCATGTGCAGATCGCGGTTGCTGTCACCTGAATCGAACGACTTCACCGGCACCGCAATCAGGAAATCACACTGCCCTTCGTGACAAACGCCTTTGCCTCTGGTGGCGTGGCTCACGCCTTCCGTTTGATGAAGGGGATGAGAAACGTGGTAGGTCAGCGTGGATTGGTCAAGCACCCATTCTTCATCCGCAGCGTACGCACATTGCGGCAGCATCAAAAGCAGCAAAGCGAAGATGCACGCTAATGGTTTCGCACTCCGATTTGCATTCATAAATTTGCCGTTCATGGAAACCTTCAGAACTTCAGCGATACCGACAGCAGCGCGGCTCCAAAAGCCCCCGCCGTCACGATAGCCACCGGCCCGTGCGCTTTGGCGATGCCGTGGACTCTTTCCCCGTTGTTCTTCTGCGAATACGCCAACGCTCCCAGAATGGGTGTGAGAATCATGCCTGGCCCGTGAATCCATGCCATGGCTTTGTGAAAGCGAATCGGTCCGCGGGACTTTGCTCCCTCCACACGCGGCGCGCGGATCGCAAAGTAGGCGGTCGTAAAGTATAAACCCGCGGTGGCGGAACCCAGAATCATGTGCACGGTGCGGTCCGTGTTGCTGGTGTTCCTGCCGCCTGCATTAATCGACGTGGCCACCGAAGCGATCATGGGGATCGTTGTAATCAAGCCCAAGCGCTGATGGATTTTCAGCATGTGCGTCCGTTTATCCAGCAGCGCCTGTTCCTTGGGATTGCTTTTGGTGTCGGCGGGAGAAAAGCCCAGGTCCCCGAGAGAGGGAGCCTTGTTGCCGGGTGGCGCATTGGGAGCGTTATTCGCAGGAGTTTGCGGTTGCGCTTGAGGAGCTGAAGGCAGCAGCGACAGCTCTGCATTGAAGGTCAGCGAAGCTCCTGCCGCCAGAATGACGTTCTCTTTTTTGGGCGCAAGGCCTTCGGCCGAAACCGTAACTTCATATTCGCCCGGAGCCAGCTTTGCCAAGCTGTACGTTCCCGCCGCATCGGTCTGCGCCTCCATCGACTGGCTCGTAGCCAAATTCCTTACCGAAACCTTTGCGTTGGCCACGGCTCCCGACGAGTCCGTGACTTTGCCTGACAGCGTGGCCTCGCTCTCCTGCGCTCGCAGACAGGGAGCGAGCAAAGAAACGACCGTTAGGACTGCGGCGCTGCCGGCCAGCTTGGCCGTTCTCACTCGCATAGGACCCTCCTCATGCCCTCATCCATGTGCTTGATGGTTCTGCTGGTGAGTTGAACCCAGTAGGTTGCCACTCGAACCGCGAACTTGCCACTCGATTGAACCAACCTGTCTCTACGGATGCCGTTACTCCCGTGCGGGATGTACGATAAACGGCTAACCCTGATTTAGGTACGTTGGCAACGATAAATACAAGCACGAATCGTGTTACGCGATTCCTGTAGACTATAGATGAGGTAATACCTAGGGCGTTCAACATCAACCCAGACCGGCTGAGAAACCCTAGCAGAATGAAGAAAATCCTCGGTGCCGTCAGCCTCTTAGTGCTATGCGGCATGCTCATTGCCGGACTTTGGCCCTTTAACTTCTTCCCGAGAAATGATGTGGCTTGGCTGAAAAATTCAAACGGCCTCCAGTTTGGCGATAGGGCCAGGGTGTACAGTTCACGAAATCTCGAGGTCCCCGACTCAAAGGAAGATTCGTTTTGCAGCCTCGAGTTGTGGCTACAGCCCGATGGCGGGTCCCTGAAAGGCCCTGCGACCATTCTTTTGTTTACCGCCCCGGACAATCCGCTGCAATTCCGGGTAAGGCAAAGCCTGGATATTCTGCTTCTAAGGCGAGATGCCCGCGATCGGGAGAACCATCTGCAAACCTTGTCCGCCGATGTTGAATATTCTTTGCGTCAGGATCAGCCGACGTTCTTCACCATCACAAGAGGGCCAAAAGATATTTTGGCCTACAAGGATGGCGCTTCAGTGAAGAAAGTCTTTCCCGGCTTCGGCTTGTCCTGCAAGGATTTCTCGGGGGAACTCATTTTGGGAGGCACGCTTACCTCGCCGCGCAGTTGGCCCGGAAAGCTGCTGGGACTCGCGATCTACGGACAGGAACTCACCCCCGAACAGGTCTCGCAACACTTCGCGATGTGGACTCACAATGCCCCGCCCGAAAGTCTTGCGAACGATCACCCGCTCGCCTTCTATTCCTTTTCCGAGCGCGCAGGCAGCGTCGTTCACAATCGTGTCGCATCCTCGCCTGACCTGTACATCCCGCGCATTTTTCGGGTTCCCCGCAAGAAAATGCTGACGCCGCCCTGGGAAGAGTTTTCGCCCGATCTAAGCTACGCTTCGGATCTGCTTATCAACATTGCAGGATTCGTGCCCTTTGGATTCTTCCACTTCGGCTACCTAACCTGGAATCGCCGATGGGATCGAGCCGCACTCTCCACCGTCATATTGGGCGGATTGCTCAGCCTCACCATCGAAATCCTCCAGGAATATCTGATCACCAGGAGGTCGGGGATGACGGATATCATCACGAATACGCTCGGAACTGGCGTTGGAGTGATGTTGTGGACGTGGCAGCCCGTTCAATCTCTTGTTGCCAGGTTTAAGAAAGAAACCGGTCAAGGAGTCGCCTCATGAGCTCGCCGTTCCGCGGCTTTCCACCGGAAGCCCTTCAATTTTTTCGTGGACTCTCGCGCAACAACCGCCGCGAATGGTTCTTGCCTCGCAAGCCGCTCTTCGAAAAGAAAGTCAAAGAGCCCATGCGCCAATTAGTCGACGCCTTGAATGCCGCCTTGCACGATTTCGCTCCCGAGTACGAAACCGATCCGGACAAGGCCATCTTTCGCATTTACCGCGACGTTCGCTTCAGCAAGGACAAAAAACCTTACAAAGAGCAAATCGCCGCCACGTTTCATCGGCATGGAAGCATGAGCCATGGCCAGGGCGGCTACTACGTCGCCATCTCGCACAAGTCGGTTGCCGTCGGTGGCGGCGTGTACATGCCCGAGCCGCCGCAATTGCTCGCCATCCGCCAGCACATCGCCGAGCGCCACGAAGAGTTCCGCCGCATCCTCGCCGCGCCGCCGGTTCGCAAGCTCCTTGGCGCTTTGGAAGGCGAGCAGCTCTCGCGCGTCCCTCGCGGCTTCCCTGCCGATCATCCCGCCGCCGGCTTGCTCCGCTACAAATACTACATTCTGTACAAGGAACTTTCGCCGCGCCTCGCCACTTCGCCCGGGCTCTACAAAGGTATCGTCGACCGCTTCCGCGTTATGGCTCCCTTCATGAAATTTCTCACCGCGTCCTTCGTCTCTAAGCGGGAGAAACCCGCCCTCGCCATGTTCGCATAAGGAGAGCACCGCAACTCGGTAGCCCATAATCACGCTACCAGTCGCAGACGGGCGCACGGAACAATCCTGCCGTTCCTTCTACTTATGCTGCATAGAGATACTGACCATTCGCGCTCACGTTCACTAAATCAGGATCAGGGCTCACGGTCTGCACCTTCACCACGGACCCAGTATTTCCATCTATCGCGACGATCGAGTTTGGATAGGCGCCATCGTAATCCGCGGTCCCCACGTAAAGCAGTCCGCTGCTGGCATCCCAAGCCATTGCAAGGCCGGCTAGATCGATCGCCTTGAGCTGTGTACCGTTGGTTGGGGCGGCGGAAGTAACAGTGAAAGTCAAGGAATCGGTCGAAAATTGGTTTGAGCTGGCATCGAAGACACTGATAGGCAGCAGCCCAGGATTAACCAGCAGACTGGCTGGGATGGTGAGGTCCAGTTGCTGCGAATTTCCATAAGATGTGGGCAGATACCCACAAGTAAGACGAATCCGAGGAGATCGAAAGGAGATGAGGTCAGCTCATCTCGTCGCCCTCCCGTTTCTTCCTAAACCCGCTTCTAACCCGTTTAGAACCGCTTTGGTGAATGCGGCGCGCGGGGGGCTTCTCCCATTTTCCATTTTCACTGTTCCATTTTCCCGTCCCATTCATGCGGTTTCTTGTGCTGCGTCCGATCTTCTACCTCCTTTATCTCCTTTACTTTCTTTGCCTCCTCTCTCGCCGCTCGTCACTCGCCACTTCCTCCTCTCTGTCGTACACTCGACGTATCCAATTTACGCAAGGATTCGTCCATGACCACTCCCGCTCATTCTGTTCTGGCTGCCAATCCCGCCCGCAGCGCGCGCGGCGACGAAATCGTCGCCAAGCACAAGAAATACCTCTGGCCTTCGGTCGCCAATTACTTCCAGCAGCCGCTGGTCGCCGACCGCGGCGAAATGCAGTACCTCTGGGACCTCGACGGCTACAAGTATCTCGACTTCTTCGGCGCAAGAGTCATCGGCGGATTTCCCTTTTACGATCGAGTGCTTTTGCGTTTTTATCGTTGGGGTCTCTTAACAGGCTTGGCCGGACTTCTCGTCAGTATTGGCGCCAAAGGAAAGCTGCGGTGGCCTGCGCGCGAACTTTCGTCTTTGATGGTCTTCCTATGGTTTATGGCGGCATCAAGCGAATGAAGTTCTTAGGATTAGCTTTCATTGTTGGAATTGTGTTTGCGGCTTGGGCATGTCCGGTCCAGGCGCAGCAGCCGAGCGAGAAGAAAATCACTTGGAAATCGGTGGAATTCGCAATCGTGAAATTCAATGACGAGGCGCCGAAATCCTGGAGCATGTATCACACGGAGAAAAAGGGGCTGTTGCTGGTGCGAATTTGGAAGCGCTATTTGCTGGTGAACGTGAAGGACCAAGAGGTCTACGAAATCGATCCGCAGACCGTAAAGCCGGCTGGCGGCAACGTCGAGTGGTCGCTTTCCGAGAAACCCAGCGAACCCCTTGAAACTCCCGATTGGAAAGCGCGCGACGTCGGCCCCATGGAGCAAGTGTCGTTTCGCCTTGGCAAGAACGGCTACGTCCTGCAACTACAAATCCCGCTGAAGGCCAACGGCCAGCCCGCGTACTGACAAGCCGTCTTAAGTCTTGGCTTTTTGGGGATTGAACAACTCTTTTCACCGACGGTAGATGCCGTAATACCAGGGAATCCAGAGCGCGCCCGGCTCGACGCCGACATTGACCTGGTCCCCGGGCTTAAAGCGGTCAAAGTCGTCTGCATCGACGGCGAGGCGCTCGTATTTTTGCCCTTCGCGCCAGGAGTTCACGATTAGCCGCCGCGACCCGCGCACGATGCCCGGCATGTTGTAGCATCCAGCAATGGTCCCGGCGTGATACACAACGTTTTTGGGGGAATCCAGTCTGCCGTTCACAAAAAGAAAGGCCGCGAAAATCCACGGCAACAAGATGAAGCCCGCATACACGTGCTTCAGCACTTCGAGTTCTTGGTGCCTGCGCGCGCGCCGGTCGAGAATCACGGCGATGGCCAAAGCGACAAAGAAAATCACGCCGAATACGACCAGCATGAGATCCACATCGAGCGGCGGATAAATCTGGCTGACGTAGGGAAATGCCAGCGACCCGGCAAGAAATATCCCAGTGCGCTTCAGGAATCTGCGGCGAAACATCACCTCGGCGGCCGCGGAAGTGAGCCCGCAAGAGGGACACTGATCCGCGGTTCGCGGTGAACCGCAATCCAGACAGCGAGTCATTCTTCCCCACACGGGACCCGGCTGTAAGGGCCCCCCCTAGTATAAGCCGCCGTCAATTCCCGGGGGGAGCGAGCGATGACAAAAGTTGGTGATAGGCCTTCTGACTTTCGTTCTCGGAGAGGGCTACGGAGACACCCATGCCGCGGCCGGGTTCGACGCGCTTCACCTGACAATCGAGTTTGACGGGCTGAGGCAGATGCAAGCGCACGGTAAAGCCGGCGCCGACCCACAACGTGTCGGGTACTTCGATGAACATTCCGTTCGAACTGATGTCCCTGGTATTGCCGCGCAGGACGGCGGAGCCCCACTCGATCTCGAGACCGGTGCGGAACGGGTAACGCAGCGCCCAGCGGCGTTCCAGGCGCCGGGATAAATAATCCTCCAAGCCCATATTCTGGTTGCGACCCCCTGCCAGGGTTAAGATCCCAAGGCGCCCAAGCCCGCTCGCCGCACGAATGGTTCAAGAATACGCTAAGTATCGCCACGGGGAATACGACGCCGAAAGGCGGCGTTTTGTTCCCGTCAATCTTATCGAGAGTGTCAAGTCATTCGAATGAAACGGCAGAGCGGCTGGATTCGGCTCGTCAAGCCTTAAGAATCCGACAAACGGACTCCGCGTTCATTGGCCCCTGGATGCGGGAGGCCCTTTGGAAACAGCGGCCCCGAGGCGGCGCTGGACTTCGGCCTGGATATAGCGACGCAGGGTTTCGGGAACAATACCGGGGGCCGCCAGCTCGCGTAGGTCGGAGACGGTGAGCTGAGGCAGATAAGAAAGAATCGCGTTCAGGGGCGCATTAGGCTGTCGAAGCACGGCGATTCGAATGTTGTAGGAGATGGACCACTTGCGGTGATGAATGATCGCCGGGACCACCCCGGGCGGGAGTTTCTGACGGGAAAGAGCTTTCAGGACTTGCGCTTCGGTCAAATAAGGATTGTCGAGGACCACCGCGAGCACTTGAGGATGACCTTCCGTCAACAGCGCGCCTGCAACGCGACCGGGACCGCGTCGCGCGAGCGTGATCTTCTGACCCAGCGGAATCTGCGGAAGGCGCATGAGCAGTTGTTCTTCGGCGTTGCGCTTCAGTTCCGCAGGGACGGCGGGCGAAAGCGCCAGTTGAACGAGATCCATCAGATAGAGGTCACGAATCAGCCGGAGAGTAGCCAGGCGCGGTCCGCGGGGATGAAAACAAAGAGCGCGCTTGACCCGATAGCTTTTGAGGAGCGGCTTGCGCTTGCCCGCTTCTTCGAGAACTTCGCCGGGAAGATCTTTTCGTTCCAGCAGCAAACAAAGCTGAGGTTCGTCGAGCGCGGGATTGTCGAGCAGCGCCAGGAGCACGTCTGCGGAAGGATGATGCAGAAGCGCGGCCAGCTCATCGCCGGTGGCGACGCGCGCGCGTTCGCGATCTTGGGCCACAGGTTCGGGGGCGACAAACTCGGGCATGAATTAACTTTCCGGGATTTCGAGCGGGCTCGTCAAGGCGTCGCGCGCGAGCATCGCTGCCGATTCGGCAACTGGCCGCGGGAGCGGGCCGGGACGGGCGTTGTGGACCATTTGCCCAAGCAGAAGGTCGAACTGTTCACCTAGAAAGGGACTGCCCTCGAAAACCCCTCCCGTCTTGGCAAGGAAGAAGTTTGTGTTCCGCAACTCGAGATGGCCGACGACTTCGCGGACCTGTTCTATTAGATTTGCCGCGGCCATAGAAAGGATCGCCCGCGCAGAAAAGTCGCCCGATTCTGCGGCCTTCGCCACGATAGGAAACACTTTCGGGAAGATGACCGCGGGTTGCTGGCGCGCGAGATCGACGAATTGCGGCCACGTGCAATGGAAAGTACGGCAGATCTCGTCGGTCAGCAGAAACGTTTCTTTGTTGAGGAACTTCTGGAAGCACCGCGCCACGGCTGTTCGGCCGATGTCGTTGGCACTTCCCGTATCGCCAATGACGGGTCCAAATCCGCCCGCGCGAGCAACCTTGAGTGGGGACGTTCGGCCGAGCACGGCAGAGCCTGTGCCGGCGATCACTACGACGCTCGGAATTTCCGCGGTGGCGGCGAGAGAAAGAACTAAGTCGCTGGTAACGACAAGGGTAGCCGTGGGAAAGACGACTTTGAGATGCGCCTGAATCTCCGCGCGAACCGAGGGCTCGCCTGCGCCAGAAATGCCAGCCAAAAGGCAAGCGACATCGAAGGGCGACTTCGCAGCCGAACCGAGCGCCTCTTTGCCGGCCTCCGCGAGGGCCGCAGCGGAAGCTTCCGCTCCCACGTTGACGGCGTTGGATGCGCCGGAGCGCGAGCGAGCCAGAATCGCACCGGTTTCGTCCATCAGCACGCATTCCGTCTTTGTGCCGCCGCCATCAAATCCGAGGACGTAGCGCATGAGAAGAGAATAAAGGAGAACGCGACATTTTGAGCTGATCTTAACGAAGGATGCGCAATCTGTTGTGGTGTACTAGGCGCAGGCCCTCGGCAAGAGCTTGGGTGCAGCGACGGATTTGTTCTCGTTTGGCGTGGTGCTCTATGAAATGGCAAAGAGAAGCCTGCCCTCGAAGGGGGATACCTCAGCTGCATGCCAAGTATTGTTCTGCGAAAAAACGAATCTTGGCTTGGCACCGTCCTCTTTCTCAAGTTAAGTGGTTATCAAACACCCCAATCGCCAGGGCCATCTGGCATTTCGACGATTTACGCGAGTGTCTGAAGTTTGTAGCGTTCGAAGGAATGCTGCACTGGAGGACACTACGCGGAAAAGGAATGAACGGGACCCCAATCGATGCGCTATTCCCAGCCTCTGCGCTTTCCGGCCCGCACCAAGTCGATTGAATTTGCGGTCCGTCCCAATCCGGGTTGTCCGGCAAGCGGGCCGCACCGCCACAACGAACGGGCGCGGGTTGAGTTAGTCTTCCATAGTTTGGCCGCCGCGACACCTGGTGTACGGTCGGCGGCACATTGTCAAAGGCACCTGCTCTATCGCGCCGAGCCCTATGAACTCGACGTGCGCCTTGAGTGGCATCCAGCACGTAATCGGCTGGTGGTCACCGGACAGTTGTTGAACAGCAGCCAGCCTGAGATCTTTCGGCGTGACGACGCGCTGAATCGCAAAAAGAGTCCGACCGATATCTAGTTGGACGGATGTCGTGCCCTTGGGATTCGCGGAAATTTCGCTTTTGAGCGTCCGGTCACTCGATCGAGATGGAGGGCAACAAAAAAGAGATAGCGGGAATTTCCGCGAACTGGTAAGAAGACGCACCTTCATCCTTTCTTTTCTTTTCTCCTTGACAGCCTGGGGAAGCCGCGCTAGCCTCCTAGTCCGTCTAGGAGAGTTCTTGATGGACAAAAAACAAATGGAGCTGCTGCAGGGGACGCTGGACATGCTGATCCTCAAAGCGGTCTCGCTGGGGCCGCTGCACGGCTACGGAATCTTGCTGCGCATCCAACAGATTTCGAAAGACCGGCTGGAGATTCAGCAAGGCTCGCTGTATCCCGCGCTGTATCGCCTGGAGCATCAGGGCTGGATCTCGAGCGAATGGGGCGAATCGGAAAACAAGCGCAAAGCGAAATACTACCGGCTGACCGCGGCGGGCCGGCGCAAATTGCAAACGGAAGCGGAGAAGTGGAACCGCATGGCGGACGTCATCGCGGGAATCCTGCAAAGCACACCAGAGGAAGTATGAGGTTCTGGAATCGCATTTGGTCGTCGGCCCGAGCGGTGGCGCGGCGTTCGCGGATGGAGCGCGAGATGGATGCGGAGTTGCGCTTTCACATCGAGGCGTTCACCGAAGACTCGGTGTGCAGGGGCGTTCCCCGCGAAGAAGCGATGCGGCGTGCGCGGATCGAGTTCGGCGGCATCGAGCGCGCCAAGGAAGAATGCCGCGAGGCGCGTGGCGTAAATTTCATCGACAGCCTTTTCGAGGATTTGCGCTTCGGCTTGCGCATGCTTGGCAAAACGCCCGGTTTTACGGTCGTGGCGACCCTTACCTTGACTCTTGGCATCGGTGCCAACACCGCCGTGTTCGGTGTCGTGAATAGCGTGTTACTGAAGCCGCTGAACTATCCGAAGGCCGAGGAGCTGGTTGCGCTCCACCAAGTCGCGCCCGGCGCAGCGGGACTGGCGGACTTCGAAACCGGCTTGCTTCTCTCGCCCTCCATGTATTTCACCTACGCCGAACAAAACCACGCCTTTCAGTCGTTGGGAGTTTGGGTCGCGGGCACGGCGAACGTTACCGGCCTTGCCGAGCCGGAGCAGGTGCGCACGGTCGAGATCAGCGATGGTGTTCTTCAGGCGCTTGGCGTTCCGCCCGAAATGGGCCGATGGCTCTCGCCGGCTGACCAAATTCCGGGCGGGCCGGAAAGAGTGATGCTGAGCTACGGTTATTGGCAGCGCCGGTTCGGCGGTGATCGCTCGGCGGTGGGACTGAATCTCACGGCGGATTCGCGCCCTCGCGAAATCGTGGGAGTCATGCCGCAAGGGTTTCGTCTCGTCGACGCAGAATTCGACCTAGTCGTGCCACTCGCCTTCGAACGCGGAAAACTCATTCTGGCAGGTTTCGGATATCAAGGGATCGCCCGGCTGAAGCCCGGCGTCACGCCGGCGCAAGCCGATCGAGACCTGACGCGCATGCTGCCGATCTGGATGGACTCTTGGTCGAACGGGCCCCACACCGATCCGCATGTTTACGAGACGTGGAAAATCACGCCCAACATTCGTCCGTTGAAGCGAGAGGTAATAGGCAACGCGAGCGATGTCCTGTGGGTCGTGATGGGAACGATCGGATTGGTGATGCTGATCGCCTGCGCCAATGTAGCGAATTTATTGCTGGTAAAAGTAGAGGCGCGACAGCAGGAATTGGCGGTACGCGCGGCGCTCGGGGCGGGGCGAGGACGCATCGTCCGGGGACTCCTCGTCGAGAGCCTGATGCTTGGGCTGCTGGGTGGCACGCTTGGTGTGGCGTTCGCCAATGGCGGCGTGCGCCTGCTCTCAGCCCTGGGTCCGGCCAACTTGCCCCGTCTAAGCGAGATTTCGCTGGATACGCGGGCGTTCGGATTCACTGTACTTCTTTCGCTGCTCTCTGGTTTGTTGTTCGGACTAATTCCCGCGTTGAAATACTCCGGGTCACGGGCTTCGTTGGCTCTCGGGAGCGCGGGGCGTTCGATGAGTATGAGCCGGGAGCGCCACCGCGCGCGAAGCGTTCTGGCGGCAGGCCAGGTGGCGACGGCGTTCGTGCTGCTCGTGAGCGCCGGTTTAATGATTCGCACGTTCCAGGCATTGCGCCGAGTCGAACCGGGATTCACGGACGCGAAGCACCTTCAGGTACTGCGAGTCTCCATTCCGGATTCCCTGGTAAAGGAGCCGGAGCGGGTCACGCGAATACAAAACGGGATTGTCGACAACCTTGCCGCGATCCCCGGTGTGATGTCCGCGGGATTCATCAGCAAAATGCCCATGGAAGGGTTCGACGCGCCGTGGGACGCAATTTATGCGCGGGACAAAGTTTACTCTGATGACGCGATCCCGCCACTCCGGCTATTCAAGCAGGTTTCACCCGATTTCTTTCGCACCGCGGGCACGCGCATCGTAGCTGGCCGCGGACTGACATGGACGGAAGTGTACCGCCTTCGGCCGGTAGTGATGGTTTCTGAGAACCTGGCTCGCGAGATGTGGGGCACGCCCTCCGCGGCCATAGGTAAGCAATTAAGGGAATTCCCTTCCATGCCGTGGCACGAGGTAATCGGCGTCATCGAGGACGTGCGTGAAAACGGCGTCCAGGAGAAGGCGCCCGAAACCGTGTATTGGCCTTCGCTGATGGGCGACCTTTATGGGCCTGGTAACCTGGGCGCAGTGAGGACCGTAACTTTCGTCATACGAAGCGAGCGCGCGGGGTCTGCAGGGTTTCTCATAGACGTCCGCCAAGCAGTGTGGTCGGTGAACGCGACCCTGCCACTGGCCTCGGTACGGACGATGCAGGAAGTCTACGACAAATCCGTGATGCGGACTTCCTTTACGTTGGTAATGCTTGGGATCGCGGGCGGAATGGCTCTGGTGCTGGGGATTCTAGGCATCTATGGCGTGATTTCTTACACGGTGTCGCAACGCCGGCGCGAATTCGGGATTCGTTTGGCCCTAGGAGCGCACCCCGGAAACGTGCTGAAGATGGTTCTGAGGCAAGGCGCGAAGATGGCCCTGGTCGGGGTGGTCATCGGCTTGGGCGGCGCTTTTGCATTGACTCGATTGATGACCAGCCTGCTGTTTGGCGTAGCGGCCAGCGATCCAGTAACGTTTGTCGCCGTCGCCGTCCTGCTCATCCTCGTTGCATTGCTCGCGTGCTATTTGCCCGCGCGGAGAGCGATGAAAGTCGATCCGATGGCGGCCCTGAGGTACGAGTAATTCATGGCTCTCGGAGAGCCACAACGAAGGATGAAAATGGACCCAGGCGCCTATGCTTTGTTTTCAACGCGATAGGCAGCTATTTTCATAGGAGTGATTGCCGAGACGGCCCGGGACGAATTGCGAATCCTTAGCGCGGTAAAGCGGAGCGAGCATGAGGTCGTGGAGCAGGTTGCGGTCGTGGTTGCGCGCGGCGCTGCGGCGCTCGCGCATGGAACGCGACATGGATGCAGAGTTGCGCCTCCATATCGAGGCATTCGCCGAGGATTTGGTGCACAGCGGCGTTCCTCGCGAAGAAGCCTGGCGGCGCGCACGCATCGAATTTGGCGGCCTCGAGCGGGCGAAGGAGGAGTGCCGCGACGCGCTGGCGCTGCGCCTTGTGGATCATGTGGCGCGCGACCTTCGATTCGGCCTGCGTCTGCTCATCAAAAACCCGGGATTTACCACAGCGGCAGTGATCGCGCTGGCGTTGGGCATTGGAGCGGACACGGCGATGTACTCGATCGTGAATGGCGCCCTGAGCTGGGACTTTGGGCTGGAGAACCGCGACCGCATCGTGATGGTGAACTCCGTCGACAGGGGGCGCAGCCAGGAATGGGGTGCTTCATACCCGGACTTTCGCGATTTTCGCACGCAGGTGAAGTCTCTCGCTGGGCTGGCCGCCTATCAGCTCACTGCGGTGAATTTGAGCGACCACAGTGCGCTTCCGGAACGCTATTACTGCGTGCAAATGTCAGCAAATGGATTTTCCGTGGTGCAGCAGAAGCCAATGCTGGGCCGGGACTTTATCGCCGAGGACGAACGGCCGGGAGCGCCGGCGGTGATCATCCTTGCCTACCACGTTTGGCGCGACCGCTATGCGCAAGATCCCGCGATCCTCGGCAAAACCGTACGCGTAGACGAAGTGCCGCGCGTGGTGATCAGTGTGATGCCTCCGGGGCGGCGGTTTCCGGAAGACACGGATTTGTGGGTACCACTGGTTCCCGATGCAACCCTCGAGCGGCGCAACGCTCGCGGGTTGATGCTGTTCGGGCGCCTTCGCGATCGCATGTCGCTCGAGTCGGCACGGTTGGAATTCCGCGCGCTGGCCGAGCGACTTGCCGTCCAATACCCCGACGCAAACAAGGACATTACCGCCGAGGTGCGGCCGATTGTGGAAATCAGCGGCCTGTACTACATCAAGCCGCTGTTTTTTGCGTTGTTTGGAGCGGTTGGATTTGTGCTGCTGATTGCCTGCGCCGACGTGGCCAACATGCTGTTGGCGCGTGCCGGAGAGAGAGCGCGGGAAGTCTCGATTCGCGTAGCCATCGGCGCAGGAAGAGTTCCCATCATTCGCCAACTTTTGTTGGAAAGCGTGGTGCTCTCGATCGCGGGCGGATTTTTGGGATGGTTGGTGGCTGTGGGCGGACTGCGCTGGTTCGATCGGGGAATGGGCTCCACGGCGAAGCCCTTGTGGCTGCATCTCTCGCTGGATCGAAACGCCTTGATTTATCTGGCGGCGATCTCCGTTGGCACAGGAATCCTGTTTGGATTAGCGCCGGCGCTGCGGCTAGCCAAAACCGACGTGAACGCGGCACTTAAGGATGGCGGCTCGGGCATGTCCGGCAGCAAGTTTGGCCTCCGGCTTTCCAGCCTGCTGGTGACTTTTCAAATGGCCCTGTGCGTCGTGCTGTTAGCGGGAGCGGGGTTGATGATTCGTAGCGCGGTGAAGCTGTACAGTGCGCCTATCGGAGTGAACATCTCCCAAGTGCTGACGATGCGAATCCATCTGCCCGAAAAGAAGTATGCCCCGCCGGAAAGCTGGAGGGCCTTCCACGAAAACTTGCAGAAACGCCTGAGCGCGCTGCCGGGCGTTGCGTCAGCGAGCGTGGCCTCGCAGCTACCTTTTGGCGGCTGGACGACCCTCTCGTTTGAACTGGAGGGCCGCAAGAACGACGAAGTACAACTGCCGGAAACCGGTGGTCTGGTGGTTGGCAACAATTATTTCCAAACCATGCAAGTGCAACCGCAACACGGCCGAGTGTTCACGGATTCCGACGGCCTGGCGGGAACCCCGATCGTAGTCGTGAATCAAAGCTTTGCCGAAAAGTATTGGCCGGGCGAAGAGCCTCTGGGGAAACGCCTGCGTGTAAAGGAAGAGCAAATACTCGGGCCGTGGCTGACTGTGGTTGGGGTCGTGCCGGACATTCTTCAGAATTTCCGCCATCACTTGCAGCACGATCCGCTGATTTATTTGCCGTTTGCGGAACAGCCGGCGAGGCGCGTGTTCTTGATCGCGCGTACGCAGGTTCCGCCGACGACTTTAGCCAACGCGTTTCGCTCGGAAGTCCAGCGCCTTGACGAGAACCTCGCCCTGGATGATGTGCGCTCACTCGAAGAGCGTGTTGCGGAAAGCCGGTTGACGGTAAGTCTCTTTGGAGCGATCTGCACCGTCTTTGCGGGAGTGGCGACGGTGCTGGCCGCGATTGGTCTGTACGCCGTGAATGCGCACGCGGTGAGCCAGCGAACTCGAGAGATTGGGTTGCACATGGCCATGGGTGCCTCGCGAAGCGACGTCGCCCGGCTAGTCTTTGGCCAGGGAATTCGGCCGCTAGCGCCTGGCGTGGCGATTGGGCTGCTCCTCGCGTTGGGGGTGACGCGCCTGTTGCGCGTGGTGTTGGTGGGTGTATCGCCCAGCGATCCGTTGACGTTTGTCGGAATTGTATTGGTTCTGACGATTGCGGCTGCGCTGGGCTGCGCCGTGCCCGCGCGACGAGCGATGAAAGTCGATCCGATGGTGGCGCTGAGATACGAGTGAAATTCGGTCTCGCCGAGCCACAATCCGGTACAGAAGTCGGTATCCCCGTTGATGGAACGTCCGGCTCGCTCTCACGGGATGTATTTCATCTCCCTCTGTTCGCCGGATGCTTTCCTGGTTTGCCCCCCCGCCTTTTGTCGGAAAACGCCTTTCCGCCCCTGGACACCCAAGGAACATAACAGGAAGAGCCTTCGTATCTCTTGAATGAAAGCCTGTTTTTACAGGTGCATCCATCCGGGGGTTCATCATGACCAGCTTTGGCCAAGACGTCCGCTACGGGCTTCGCGTGCTACGGAAAAACCCGGGATTCACCGCGGTTGCGGTCCTGACACTTGCCCTGGGCATCGGCGCGAACAGCGCCCTGTTTTCTGTGATCAACGGCGTGCTCTTGAATCCGCTGCCGTTTCCGAATCCCCGTGAACTTGTGGCCGTCTATTCGCGAACGGGGACCTTCCAGGAAAGCTCGATCTCTTATCCGAACTACTTGAGCGCGTTTCGGTCGGACGATTTCAATATGACCGGCGTGGGAGAGCCTCTGCGCCTGCACGCGCACATGATTTCCGCAGAATTTTTCCCGGCACTGGGCCTCCAACCGCTGCTCGGCCGCAATTTTCGCCCTGAGGAGGACCGGGCGGGCGCGGGACCGGTGGCTATTCTCAGCGACGGAATCTGGAAGCGCAAATTTAGCTCGTCGCCCGAAGCCCTGGGAAGGAGCATCGCGCTGAACGGCAAAGTCTACACCATCATCGGCGTTGCGCCCGGCCACATCACGGGGTTGAGCCCCAGCGACGTCTACGTGTCCATCGGCCAGTGGAGCGATCCTACGTTTCGCGACCGGCGCATAAGCATGGGCATGAACTCCATCGGGCGGCTCAAATCAGGCGTTAGCATCGAACAAGCGAGCGCGGATATGTCGCGCGTTGCGGAAAACCTCGCGGCCGCTTATCCCGAAGCCGATAAAGGCTCCGGCGTTACGCTGGTTCCGCTCAAAACGGATGTGGTCGGCGATGTGCGCGGAATCCTGCTGGTCCTGCTCGGCGCAGTCAGTTTTGTCTTGCTGATCGCTTGTGCCAACGTGGCCAACCTGCTTCTTGCGCGCTCCACCGGTCGCGCCCGCGAGTTCGCCATCCGTTCCGCGCTGGGAGCCGGCCCCGTCCGCGTGGTTCGCCAGCTGCTGATAGAGAGCGCGTTGCTCGGCATTGCCGGCGGCTCGATCGGGCTTGCTCTGGCCAAATTGGGGACAAAAGTGATTCTTGCCGCATTGCCGGGCACTCTGCCGCGGACCGAAGAAATCTCCCTCGACTCGCATGTGGTGCTGTATACGTTTGGCATTTCGCTTCTTACCGGAATGGCTTTCGGGCTGGTCCCCGCCCTTAAAGCCTTGCGGCCCGACCTGCACGAAACCCTAAAGGAAGGCGGGCGAGGTGCCAGCGGCGCGCGTCACCGCACGCAAAGCGTGTTTGTTGCCGTCGAGATGGCTATGGCCGTGGTATTGCTGATCGGCGCAGGGCTCATGATCCGCACGCTCGTGGCGCTATGGAACGTCAATCCCGGCTTTGATGCGAGCAATGTTCTTACGTTTGAGATTTCTTCCACTTCCGATCCATCCGTCACGGCGGACCAGCTCCGCGCAAAATACCGCGCGACGCTGCGGCAACTGGAAGGCGTTCCCGGCGTTGCATCCGTGTCTCTCCTTGGCGGCTCGTTGCCCATGACGGGGGATTCCGAGGTGCCGTTCTGGCGTGAAGGACGGCCGCGTCCGCTGCATGAAAACGAAATGACGTTCGCCCTATTCTATCTGGTGAACCCGGACTATCACCGCACCATGCGCATTCCGGTGTCGCGCGGGCGTTCTTTCACCGACCAGGACAATGAACACGCACCTGCCGTCGCTTTAATTGATGCGAATTTTGCGCGCAAGTTCTTTCCGAATGAAGATCCCATCGGCAAACGGATTAATGTCGGCCTGATCGAGATACAGCCGGAAATCGTGGGCGTGGTTGGGCACGTCCGGCACTGGGGGCTGGGCGCTCGCGAGCATGAAAACCTGGACGCACAACTCTATCTTCCTGTTTGGCAGATCCCGGACAGGTTCTGGACGCTCCTTGCAGGCGGGGGGCAGTATGTTGCTCGCACCTCTGGGTCACCTGCCGGTCTCGCCACGTCCATTCGTCAGGCGGTGGAAAAAGTGGACTCAAGCGCAGTCGTCTACGAGGTTCGTCCCATGGAAGAGATCGTCGCGCGTTCCATCTCCGCGCAGCGGCTCACCATGCTTCTCCTAAGCGTGTTTTCCGGACTGGCGCTGGTGCTTTCCGCCATCGGAATCTACGGAGTGATTTCCTACCTGACCGGCCAGCGCACGCACGAGATCGGAGTGCGCGTCGTGCTGGGCGCTTCGCGGGAAGACGTGTTGCGCATGGTTCTCGGCCAGGGCATGCGGATGACGTTGATTGGAGTCGCCATCGGCATTGCCGCAGCATTCGGACTGACGCGGCTGATCACGAAAATGATTTATGGCGTGGGCGCGACTGATCCGCTTACGTTTGCGGGAGTGGCTGTTTTGCTCTCCGCCGTGGCGCTGTGCGCCTGCTATATCCCAGCTCGGCGCGCGATGCGGGTCGATCCGATGGTGGCGCTGCGTTATGAATAATCGTCGAGTTGCGCGAGAAATCAGCGTTAAAAACACTTGCCCTCACCCGAGGGCAGTAGTACAAGTTATGCCCGGCTCGCGATGTCTAATGACCCCCACAGGGAAAGGGGCTTGTCTCCGGCGATCGAGAGACGTCTCGAGCGAAGCCGAACTCTCGAAGACCGTCGTTCGCGTCCGCTCATACCGCGGAGAAGCCGGATGGGTAACTCCCGCAAGTGGTTCGTGTGAAAGCGAAGGCAGAATAGGCCGAGTTAGAGGCTAAACTCTCTCTTCAGAAAAATGCCCGCCGAAGCCGCAGCTGACCATACACCCCTCGAAGTAGCTGGCAACTCAAAATGGAAATTCCTTAACGCGCTGACGATTTTCGTAAGCGCGCTTCTGCTGTTTCAGGTGGAACCGCTGATTGCGAAACTGATTCTCCCTTGGTTCGGAGGCGTCGCGGCCGTCTGGATGGTTTGCCTCTTATTCTTTCAACTGGTCCTCTTGCTTGGGTATCTTTACGCCCATTTGCTGTCACGCCACATTGCACCGCGGACGCAGGGCTGGCTTCACGCCGGTCTTCTGGCCGCTAGCCTGCTGGTGCTGCCGATTCTGCCGAAAGATTCTTTGAAACCTCCGGGACCCGAACACCCCGCGTTGCACATTTTATGGGTGCTGGCGCTGACCGTGGGTTTCCCATTCTTTTTACTCTCCGCTACCAGCCCGCTTTTGCAAGCTTGGCTCTTAAGCACAAGAAAGGAGAGCGGTGTTTATCGTTTCTACGCGCTTTCGAACGCCGGCTCGCTCCTGGGCCTGTTAAGTTACCCCACCCTGGTTGAGCCACGACTGTCTACCGTGCGGCAAGGCTGGGGTTGGTCGTTGGGGTACACCACTTTCGCGGTGGCATGTGGAGTGATTGCCGTCTCGCAGCGCGGAGCCTTCGCACGCCGGCCGGAAGCAAACGCGACGCCTTCTGACTGGAACACGCGAGCGCTCTGGATGGCACTCCCCGCGTGCAGCTCGGCGCTATTGCTGGCCGTAACGAATCACATTTCGCAAAACATTGCTGCGGTGCCACTGCTTTGGGTCATTCCGTTAAGTTTATATATGCTGAGCTTCATTCTGTGTTTCGAAAGCAGCCGCTGGTATCCCCGGACTTTTTTCCTGCGCTTGCTCGGCGTGGCCTTGGGTGGCATGGCCTATGCCCTCTCGCTCTCGTTGGGCGGGCTTCCTTTTTGGCCGATGATCGCGCTCTTTTGTGTGGGCCTGTTCGTGTGTTGCATGTTCTGTCATGGAGAGTTGGCGCGGTTGAAGCCCGATCCCGCCGAGCTCACGTCATTTTATTTTCTGAGTTCGCTCGGAAGTGTAGCCGGCGCGGCGTTCGTGGCCATCCTCGCTCCGCAAATCTTCTCGGGATTCTACGAATTGCACGTCGGCCAGGCGTTCTGCGCCTTGCTGGTCATTCTGGTTCATCGCCGCGACCCAGCAAGCCCGTTTCGCCAGGCTGGTTGGCGGCCGGCTTGGTGGGTCACGATCGCTCTGGTGGCCGCGCTGAGCGTTAGCGTTTTCGTTCTCGCGCGGGACGAGTCAAAGGAAAGCAAGCGGATGGTGCGGAATTTCTATGGCGTGCTGCGCGAGAGCGATGAAGTTGCACCGAACGTGGTGTTGCTCAAAGGCGACTCCCAGGCGGAACGCGACGATCTTCGCTTCCGCCGGCTCACCAACGGAACCATCAGCCATGGATTGCAGTTTCTGGCGCCGTCGCGTCGGGATCAGCCGACTTCCTACTACTCCACGAATTCCGGAGTTGGCGTAGCGCTCCGGTCCTTGCGTACGCGCCGCACGTTGCGCGTCGGTGTCATTGGCCTCGGCGTGGGTACCATCGCGGCGTACGGGCGGCCGGGGGACAACTACACTTTCTACGATATCAACCCCTTGGTTGTGAACCTCGCAGAGCAGGACTTCCGTTTTCTGCGGGATTCGAGAGCGCACGTTGCGATTGAATTGGGCGACGCGCGTTTGACGCTGGAACGCCAGCCACCGCAGCATTTTGATCTCTTGGCCGTGGATGCTTTCTCTGGCGATTCCATTCCCGTCCACCTGCTGACCGTCGAGGCTTTTCAACTCTACTTTCACCATCTGCGGGCGGACGGAATCTTGGCGGTCCACGTTTCAAACCGCTATTTATATCTAGAACCGGTGGTGGCCGCCGCGGCACGGCAACTTGGCAAGGAGGCCGTGCTCGTCGTCAATCCGGATGACGATGCGAAGGAAATCTTCTTGTCCCGATGGGTCTTGCTCGCGAACCGCGGCGTCTTTTCAGACCTTCCCGACATCGAGAAAGCGGGAAAGCCGGCCGGCGGCGGCACCCACGTAAAACTTTGGACCGATTCTTACAGCAGCCTTTTTGCAGTGATGAAGTAGCTTCCGTTCCTTCAAATTCGGCAAGAAAAAAGCGCCAGGAAGGGACCAGGCATACTTATAATCTCTGCGCGATGCGTATTCATCCCCTCGACCTCACGATTGTCATCGCTTACCTGCTCGGGGTGACGGCGCTTGGGATGCGCTTCCGGCGCCTGCAGCAGGCCGACGCCGCGGGAGACACGCAATCCGCTGGCCGCGAATACTTTCTTGGCGGCCGCACCGCGCCGTGGTGGGCACTGGCTTTTTCCATTGTAGCCACAGAAACCTCGACCCTCACAATTATCGGCGCGCCAGCAATTTCTTACGCCGATAATCTGACGTTCATTCAACTGGTGTTCGGCTATCTCGTCGGGCGTGTGCTGATTGTGCTGTTGCTGTTGCCCGGCTACTTTCGCGGAGAATTTTTCACCGCCTACGCGCTCATCGAGAAACGCTTTGGCGAAAAGATGCGTGCAGTGGCTGCCAGCACGTTCCTCATTACCCGCGCGATAGCCGAAGGCGTGCGCGTTTCCGCGATTGCGCTCGTCGTTAGCGTGGTGCTCGGAACGTCGGAACGCCTCGCGGTTGTGATCGTCATCTCGCTGACCATACTCTACACATTCGAAGGCGGCATGAAAGCGGTGATCTGGACCGACGTTGCGCAACTGCTTGTCTACATGACCGGCAGCGCGATTACGCTTGCCGTGCTGCTGCATCGGATTCCCGGCGGCTGGAGCGAAGTGACGCGAGTCGCCGCGGCAGCGGACCATAAACTCCAGTTCCTCGATTTTTCCTGGAACCTCGCCACCAAATATACGTTTTGGTCCGGAGTGATCGGCGGCTCGTTTCTCACCATGGCGACGCATGGCACCGACCAAACCATCGTGCAGCGGTTGCTCGCCGCAAAAAGTCAACGTGACAGCAGCCGCGCACTTCTGACCAGCGGTGTCATCGTTCTCGTTCAGTTCATCGTTTTCCTGTTGATTGGCGTCCTGCTCTTTGTGTTTGCTCAGCACACGCCACTTCTCGCCCTGGGGGACAGGACGGACCGCATCCTGCCGCTCTTCCTCGTACGCGAGATGCCCGTGGGGCTGGCCGGTCTGCTGCTCGCTTCGATCGTGGCCGTGGCTATGTCTAACGCCAGCGGCTCGCTGAACTCGCTGGCCGCTTCGAGCGTGCTGGATTTTGCAAAGGTCTGGGGGCGCAGCATTGACACGCGTCGATTCTTGCGCGTGTCGCGCGGCATGACCCTGGTATGGGGCTTCGTGCTGATGGGTTTTGGATTCGTCAAATGGGGCCCCCTGCTCGAAGCAGGACTAACAGTGGCCTCGCTTCCCTTTGGCAGCTTGCTCGGCTTGTTCCTGCTGGGAACTTTCGACCGCGGCGCAAATGCTCTTGGCGCACTCGTCGGAATGTTTGCCGGGCTGGCGGCCGTCTTGAGCATATTGCAGTTCACGAATGTAGCGTATACGTGGTACTTCCTTATCGGCGCGTGCGTGACGTTCTTCATTGGCTCGCTCGTCAGCCGCGTGTGGAACAAGGGGAGTCCGCTATGAAGTGCGCTGGGCCCTTCTGCGCCCTCTGCGTCTCTGCGTTATTGTTTGCCTTACTCCCAGAGCCGCAAATGCCGTCATGAAGACAGCCGCTTTCGCGGCGGAGGAACATGAACGAAAAGCGTCCGGGACTCGTACAGGGACTGGGCCCGTCGGCCGCGATGGCCATGGTGGTCGGCCACATCATCGGCACGGGTGTGTTTCTCGTTCCGAGCGCGATGACGCGCGCCACCGGCTCGGTGGGGCTGGTCTTCCTGGTTTGGGTGGTGGGCGGCGCACTTTCTCTATTTGGCGCATTGACCATCGCCGAATTGGGCGCGGCGATGCCCGAAGCCGGCGGGGCGTACGTTTACCTCAGGCGCGGCCTGGGACCCGTGTGGGGGTTTCTCTTCGGCTGGATGAACAACCTTGTCGGCAAGCCCTCCTCGATTGCCACGATCGCCGCAGGCTTTCTCATCTTCCTGGGCTTCTTTGTGCCTGCGCTTCGCACGCCCATCTTCACCCTGCACTTGCATGTGCCATTTACCACCCATGCTTCCGACTTCGTGCTCACGTGGGCGCAGCCCGTGGCCACCGCCGCCATCGCGTTCATGAGCTTTATCAATTATCTCGGCGTGCGGTTGGCGGGACGTCTGCAAGTGGTGCTGACCGCGCTCAAAATCGGCGCGATTCTCGCGGTCGTGGTTCTGGGTTTCGTGCTTGCGGGAAAACGGCCGCCCAGCGCGCAGCCGCTGTTTCCGTCTTCGTTTCAGATGAGCCTGCTCACCGGGCTTCTGACCGCGATGGTGGGCGCCCTGTGGGCCTATGACGGATGGATGGATTTGACGTTTGCCGGCTCGGAGATCATCAATCCGCAAAAAAACATTCCGCGAGCCTTGGTGGGCGGCACGATGACCGTTGGTGTGATTTACCTGCTGGCGAACGCCGTGTATTTTCGCGTGCTGCCCATGGAAGCGGTCGCCGCGGCGCAAAACGTCGCGTCGGAAACCGTGCGCGTCTTCGCCGGACCGCGCGCCGCCGCGTGGATCACGGCGGCGATGGTCCTCTCCGCATTCACTACGCTGAATTCGTCAGTACTTACGGGCTCGCGCGTGCCGTATGCCATGGCCCAAGACGGTTTGTTCTTTCGTGTGGCCGACGGAATCAATCCGCGTTACCGCACGCCTGCAGGAGCGATCGTCTTTCAAGCTGTGATTTCCTGCCTCATGGTCTTGACCGGCCAGTTCGAAGATCTCTTCTCGCTGTTCATCTTCGCGCAGTGGATTTTTTACGCGCTCGCGGTGGCCTCGGTCTACGGCTCGCGCCGCAAGGAACCCGATTTAGTGCGTCCGTATCGCGCGTGGGGATATCCGATTGTGCCGGGGATTTTCGTAGCCGGGGCTTTCGCCCTCACCGTGAATCTGTTCATCCAGCGCCCCGTCCGATCCACGATTGGTCTGCTCCTGATTCTCGCGGGCCTCCCCTTCTATCGGCGTTGGAGGCGAGCCAGCTCAGTTGCTCATGGCTTGGCGGGAAGCTGAGCGGCGCGAAAGAAAGAATTGTGCCACTAAGCCGCCTGCAAGAAGAGCGACTCCGGGAGCCAGCACCCAGCCGAGCAGAGCCATAACAAGACCGATCGGCGACGGGTTGTGGCCGATAAAGCGGTCGAAGATCAGGCTGACAGGAAGGACCAGCAAAATCGAAGCGAGAAATGGCAGGACGGGAAAGACAATCGAAGAAAATATCGCGCGTTGGGAGCCGACTGCGCGATGGGAGAGATAAGCGCCCAGGGCTCCGACAAGCGGCAATGAAAGCAACCAGGGAATGTAAAACAATACCATGGGAAGCTGGCCCACTTTCATTAGAGCAAAGGGCTTGGGACCAAAAATCTCGTTCAGCGCAAGAAGACTCATCGAAAGCAAGAATGTCACAAATCCGGGAAGCCAGAGTTGCTTGACGCGGTCGTTCATACTGTTCTCCTTTGTTCTGGCAGTCTGAATCCTTCGGCGCAAATCCTGCCAATCTGCAACTTGCGCAAGCGTTTGCTGCATAGCTGCTTGTTCCGGTAGACCTTTTGTTCGCAGAAATTCGTACGACTCTTCCAGGTGCGCCGCGAGTTCTGCGTGGACGTCGCCCCTCTCTTCGGCAGCAAGGGCAAGGCCGGAGAGGCGTTGGCGAAGGAGTTCTTGCCAATCAGGCATGAGTTGTCTCGCTACCGATTGCCATGTGTTGCGACGATGGCCGCCGGCTAAAGAAAAGGTGCGCCAGTACTCCGCCTGCCAAAAGTGCAGCTCCCGGAACCAAAAGCCAGCCAATCCCTTCCTTCAGGAGATCGGTTGCCACAATACTGAAATCGACATGGTTTCCGATGACCCGCTCAACGACCATGTCTATCGGAAACATGAGGAGGACTGCCGCTGTGAGCGCGAGCACAGGGAAAACGCTGGCGAGAAGCACGGTTGCCCGTGAAGCTCTGGCACGAGACGAGAAGTAAGCTCCCAGGGCGCCAACGAAAGGAAGCGACACGAGCCAAGGCACATAAAAAAGAATCGTATTCGGGCCGTCTCCGATGATGCGCGGCCGGAATCCCAGTTTTTGGAGCGTCATCAGAAAGACCGTCGAAAGGATGAAGGTGAGGAATCCGGGAATCCACAACTGCTGCACGCGTTTCTTCATGAGATGTCCTCTCTCCTTCGCTGCAATAATTCTGCGCTGCAAATCCTGCCAGTCCGAAGCTTGCTCCATGGTTCGCCGCGCCGATTCTTCTTTACCCAAGCCCTGCTTGCAGAACACTGCGTACGATTCTTCCAGGTGCGCTGCCAGTTCCGCGTGCACTTCGTCCTTCTCAGCGGGATCGAGCGCGAGACCTGAGAGGCGCTGGCGAACGATTCCTTGCCAATCAAGCATGCGCCACGTTCGTGAGTCGCTCTAGTGCGCGAAAAAGCTCAGCCCATTCGCGCCGGAGCGGCGACAGCTTCTTCTTCCCTGCCGGAGTCAGACGGTAACACCGGCGCCGCCGGCCGTTAGTGCTTGTCTCCCAGCTGCCGCGGATCCAGCGTTGCTGCTCCATGCGGTAGAGCATCGGATACAGCGCCGCGAGAGTGAAGCGCAGAGCGCCGTTGGTCTGCTGCTCGATGCGCCGAGCCAGCTCATAGCCGTGAAGCGGCCCGTCCTGGAGAACGCTGAGCACAGCCAGCTCGGCGGTGCCTCGTTTGATGCCGGAACCAATCATAGCTTTCCCCCTTACATATAGGAATCTTATATATATGACGGCAATTGTCAACTGTTCTGACGTACAGGGGTGCTCATGGGATTTACCGGAAGGGCAAAAACTAAACGGAAGCCGCGCGCCTCGCGGCCCGCTCCGAGGGAATCCGAAGAATCGCAGATTCGGCTTCTGCAGAGACCGTGATAGACGGATCGAACACCTTTGCCAGAATCTCGATGCCCGTGACCAGCCGCGGTCCCGGACGCGAAAAATAGCTGCTCGCTTCGAGCGCATAGACCCGGTTGTTTTGCACCGCCGGAATCGCGTTCCACTGGTCGGGCAAAGCGAGCGACTCGTATTCCTGGCGCGCCTGCTTCCCCGAGTAGCCGCAGGGGGCAACCAGCAAGAAGTCAGGTTTAGCTTCGACAACATCCTGCAGATGAACCCGGAAAGACGGCTTTCGGGCACCGCCAATCGCATCTTCCCCGCCGGCGCATCGGATCATCTCGGGCACCCAGTGGCCGCCGACGTAAATGGGTTCGAGCCATTCGAGAAAGGCCACGCGCGGGCGGCGCCCCGAAGGATTCAACTGTCTCCCCAAGATTCCCTGGCGCTTGCCGATTTCCGCCACAAGAGCCTCGGCTTGCAAACCTCGGCAAGCTGCCTCGCCAACCAGCAGAATGTCGCGCCACACATCGCCCAGATCCCGGGGGTTGAGAGTAAGCACTTCCGGGCGCCGGTCAAAGCGCGTCAAGGCCGTGGCGAGATCGTCGGGCGAAGCGGCGCAAACATGACACAAGTCCTGGGTGATGATTAGGTCAGGATGAAGTTTCTCGAGCTTCTCGACGTCCACGGAGTACAAACTTTCGCCGCGGGAAACATATTCGCGAACCAGCCGATCGATTTCGACCGGAGAAGCTCCCTGCGGCAAGCGCGAGTGAATCACTACGGGCTTGCTACGGGCCTGCGCAGGAAAATCGCATTCATGGCTGACGCCGACGATCTCACGGTCCAGACCCAGCGCGAACAAAATTTCCGTCGCCGACGGTAGCAAAGAAACGATGCGCATAGCGTACCCCAACCCCAGCACAATCCAGTGACCGAAAGAACTTTCACGCAAAGCCGGGCTACTTGTAAAGATAGTATTTGCGCCGAACCTGGTCAAACGACCGAAGCGCGTCCGACCAACTCGAGACAATTTCGTCCGGACTAACGCCGTCTTTTATTTGCCGGACGGTCTCGGCATTCCCGAGGAGCCCCACGAGCTTGTCGGTGTCAAAGTCTTTTGGATAAAGCTTCTGGAGAATCTCGGCGATTTCCAGCCCGAGACGCATGGAACGCACCACAAAACGATCCGTCACACGGATGGACACACCACTCGATCGCTCGCCGCTATGGGGCCCGCCAACGGGAATGAAGGACTTCGATTCAAAATGCAGACCCGGCAGATGGCGCTCGCCGAGCGCTGCGGCGACGGCCTCCCCGTCCATCCAGGGAGCGCCGAACTCTTCAAACGGCGCTTGCGTGCCGCGGCCAACGGAAACGCCGGAAGCCTGCAAAACTTCAATCCCCGGATAAAGAATCGAACCTTTCGTCGTGCGCAGCGCCGGCGAAGGAGGAACCCAGTTGATGCCGGTGCTTTCAAAAAAGTAATTGCGGTGCCAGTTCCGCATGGCGATCACGTGCAGCTCGGCGCCGATGTGATTCTCAGCGTTGAAGAATTGGGCCAGCTCGCCAATGGTCAAACCGTAGCGCACCGGAATGGGAAAGTACGCCACGAAGCTGGTTTTGTCAGGATCGAGCATCGGCCCTTCCACGATCTCTCCGCCCAAAGGATTGGGACGATCCAAAACAAAAAACGGAATTTGGCGTTTGGCCGCTTCTTCCATGCAGTAGGCCATGGTGACCGTGTAGGTGTAGAAACGCACGCCAGCGTCCTGAATATCGAAGACCAGCGCGTCGACGCCCTGCAGCATTTCATCGGTTGGACGGCGCGCATCGCCGTACAAGCTGTAAATCGAAAGGCCCGTCGTGGGATCTTTCGAGGACGCCACGTTTTCGTTGGCGCGGCCGGCGAGCCCGTGCTCGGGGCTGAACAGCGCGACGAGTTGCAAGCCCGCTGCCCGAGCTAGCAGGTCGATGTTGCTGCGGCCCAGCGCATCGAAACCCGTATGATTGGTAATCAGCCCGATGTGTTTGCCGCGGAGCGGGGCAAACTTTTCCGCCTCAAGAACGTCGAGCCCGGTCTGCACCCGAGCAGCGTGACCGGAGCGTTTGGAGGAAGACCGCCTGGGGAAAGCGGAAGGCGCAAGCAAAGCAACCAATAGAGTGAATCGAGCGAGTCCGGTGAGCGCGCGGTTCGTCGAGGTCAAAATGGTCCCCCTCAGTTCAGAGAATAGAATGATATTCTGGAACACGCCAACCGCGGCTGCGTTGAGAGCACGGAATGCGTGTGCTATGAATAAATGCAGACTGCGGGCTGCGCGGGGGATTGTAACTGATGGAAGGACGCCGTGTCCGCTTTGTGTTCTTAATTCCCGTCTTATTGCTCACCTTTATGGCCCAAAAAACACGCAGCCAAAAAAACAATCCAGCCGAGGAAAAAGTCGCGGCAGCACAAAGCGGCAGCAAAAGCAGGGCAAAGAGCCTGTCGCCCGCGGCGAGCGCCTGGGTGGAATCCACGCTCGGCAAAATGACCGTGGACGAAAAGATTGGGCAGCTTCTGTTCACCACGTACCACGGAGGTTTTACCGCTACCGACTCACCCGCCTATCAACAACTCTTGCATGATGTGCAGGATCTGCATGTTGGTGGATTCATTGTCATCACGCACGGCTCGCCGCTTGGCATCGTAAAGAGCCAGGCATATCCGACGGCGGTGCTGGCAAACCAGTTACAGACCAAATCCAAGCTTCCCCTGCTGATCGGCGCGGATTTCGAGCGCGGAACGGCGATGCGCTACGACGAAGGCACGTCCTTTCCCACGGCCATGGCCGTGGCGGCGGGCGGCAATCCAAAAGATGCCTACACCATGGGAAAGATCACCGCATCGGAAGCACGCGCAACCGGCGTCCACTGGGTTTATGCCCCGGATTCAGACGTAAACAACAACCCGGCCAATCCCATCATTAATACGAGATCGTTCGGAGAAAATCCGCAGCGCGTCGGGGAGTTTGTGTCCGCGTTCGTAAAGGGCGTCGCGGACGGCAGTGCACTGGCCACGGCCAAGCATTTCCCGGGGCACGGCGACACTGCGGCGGATTCCCACATCGACCTGGCGGTGATTTCGGCGAGCCGCGAACGTTTGGAACACCTGGAGCTGGTGCCGTTTCGCGCGGCGATTGCGGCCGGAGCGGACACCGTCATGACCGGCCATCTCTCCGTTCCCGCGCTCGAGCCCGATCCGAACACGCCGGCGACGCTCTCGCCAAAGATTCTCGAGGGTCTCTTGCGGAAAGAACTCCGTTTCCAAGGGCTCATCGTTACCGACGCGATGGACATGGGAGGGATCACGGTACGGTATGCGCCGGGAGAAGCGGCGGTCCGTGCGGTGGTTGCAGGAGTGGATTGCTTGCTGATGCCGCCGGTTCCGGACGCGGCCTTTGAAGCACTCGAAGGCGCAGTGAAGTCGGGGCGGATTTCGAAGCGGCGGTTGGATGAATCGGTGCGGCGTATTTTGCAGGCGAAAGCGCGGCTGGGCCTGAACAAAAACCGGCTAGTGGATGTGAACGTGCTGAATCACAAATTCGGCAGCGTCGCCTGGCAGCAGCAAGCCCAGGAGATTTCCGATCGCGGCGTAACGTTGCTGCGAGACAAGCCCCATCGTCTGCCGCTCGACGGCACGAAGCCTTCGCGGGCGCTACTGCTCGCGTTTTATGCGGATCCGGAACCCTATCCCGGAGAAGATCTCGAGCGCGAACTGCGCTCGCGCTTTGATTCCCTGACCACGCTGCGGGCGGACACGCGCTTTGTCAATGCCAGCACTTTGAAGCTGCCTTCCCCGGACGCTTATGATGTCGCGATTGTCGCGTTCTTTGTGCGCGTGAGCGATCGTAAGGGAAATGTGGACGTGCCGCCGGAACAAGTCGGGCTCGCGGAACAAATCTACAAAACGGGCAAGCCCGTGATTACCGTGGCATTCGGGAGCCCGTACTTGATCGAAGGATTCCCGCAAGCGGAAACGTGGTTGGCGGCGTTTGGCATCAGCGATGTCGCGCAGATTTCCCTAGCGCGCGCGTTGTTTGGAGAAATTCCGGTGCGCGGGCATTTGCCGGTGACCGTGCCCGGAGTGAACTTGCAGGCAGGATTCGGGATCGCCGTGCCGGCAAATCCAATGGCCCTGCAGCCGATGGATGTACGCGAGGATGGGCAACTGCGGCCCGCGTACGAAGCGGTCGAGAGAGCAGTGAAGGACAAGGCGTTTCCGGGAGCAACGCTTGCGGTGGGATTCCGCGGAAAGGTGGCGGTTCACGCGTTTGGGAAACTGAGCTATGACGCAAAGTCACGGGCGGTCCTGCCGACGACGATGTACGACATTGCGTCACTGACAAAAGTCGTGGTGACCACAACGCTAGTGGCCAAACTAGCCGAAGGCGATTTCGCGGTGCCCCTGGACCTAGAGGCGAAGATCGAGCGGTATCTTCCCGAATGGGCAGGCGGGCCGCAACCGGAATGGCGGCATCGCGTGACGGTGCGGCATTTGTTGACGCACACTTCAGGGTTGCCGCCGTTCAAGGAATACTGGCGAAGTTCGCAAGGCAAGCAAGATACGCTGACCAAGATTTTTACCGAGCCGCTCGAATATGAGCCGGGAAGCAAAGAAGTTTATTCAGACCTGGGAATTATTTTGATGGCGGAGATCATCGAGCGATTGACGGGAAGAAAGCTCGATGACTTGGCGAACAGTTTTGTTTTTTCGCCCCTAGGAATGAGGAACTCGATGTACAAACCGCCAAAAAAAATATGGCCGACGATTGCGCCGACGGAAATCGATAACCAGTACCGACACCGGCTCATGCAAGGCGAAGTGCACGACGAAAATGCTTATGCGATTGGCGGCGTGTCAGGGCACGCGGGAGTCTTCAGCACGGCGCCGGATCTCGCGGCGTTTTGCCAGATGCTGCTCAACGGTGGCGTTTACGCACATCAGAGGATTTTGCGGCGTGCGACCGTGACGCTATTCACCACGCCGCAACGGCTCTCGGGCGGGACGCGCACGCTGGGCTGGGCCGTGCCGACTCCGGGCGGGCTCGCCGGACATTATTTTTCAGAGCATAGTTTCGGACACACGGGCTTCACGGGAACTTCCATCTGGGTCGATCCCGACCAGCAACTGTTTGTGGTCTTTCTGACAAATCGCGTGCACCCGACACGCGAGAATCAAAAGATTCAACAAGTGCGGCGGGATGTGCACGACGCGGTGATGCAGGCGCTGGGACTCGCAACGACGGCAGCACATTGAAGTTAGAAGTTGGCTCCTCGAGGGCCCGAGGCGCGAAATATGGGGACGCTACTCGAAGACCTCAGACATTCCATAAGGCAGCTTGTCAACAGGCCGGGACTCACGCTGACGGCGTTAGTTTCACTGGTACTTGGTATTGGAGCCACAACGGCGGTGTTCAGCGTCATCTATGCGGCGCTGATCAACCCATATCCCTTCGTCGGGGCGGATCGGATTGTGCGGCTTACGATTCAAAGCAAGGCGGGCCAGGGAGACTGGGCCAATCTGAATGGGCCGCAAATCCAGCAAGTGCGGCAACTGGGCATTATCGAAAGCCTGCTGGCCATGGATTACCACCCGATGATCTTGACCGGCCACGAGCTTCCGGAGAACGTCAACGCGATCGGCCTGATCTCGAACGGCTTCACCGACTTGGGAGTCCCGCCAGTACTCGGGCGGGGACTCTTGCCCTCCGACGCGGTCGACGGGCAGGACCCGCAAGCGGTAACGGTGTTGTCGTACCAGTTCTGGCAGACTCACTTCCTCTCGGACCCGGATGTAGTGGGAAAGACAATCCAACTGGATCGCAAGAACTACTTGATTGTGGGAGTTGCCGCGCCACGATTCCGCTGGTACAGCGCCGATGTGTACCTGCCACTGAAACTCACGCAAGACCCAGGACGCATGTTCATCATCAATCTGCGCCTGCGGAAGGGGGTAACGCACGAACAGGCGGACGCGGCGCTCGAACCTTTGCTGGACCAATTCGCCAAAGAAATGCCCAACCACTTTCCCGAGCACTTCCGAGTGCGCGTGGAGGGATTGAACGAGTGGGTGGTGAGGAGCATCAGCGGAACATTGTATCTGCTGTTCGGCGGCGTCGCCCTGCTGCTGGCGATCGGGTGCGGGAACGTGTCCATTTTATTGCTGGCGCGGGGCACGGCCCGGCAGCCTGAGTTGGCGGTGCGCGCAGCCATCGGGGCGGGGCGCGGCCGCATCATGCGACAGCTGCTCACGGAGTCGCTGCTGCAGGCCGCGATCGGCGCAGGCCTGGGTGTGCTTGCATCGTACGGGATCTTGACGGGTATTCGGGTACTACTGCCTCCCTACGCGTTCGCCCCGGAAGTGGTGATCCGCATCAATATTCCGGTACTCCTCTTCAGCATTGGAGTGGGACTTGCAACCGGGGTTCTCTTTGGATTGTGGCCGGCGTTGCAACTGTCGCGAACCCCTGCAGGGCAACTCATGGGGTCGAACGTGCGCCGTTTCACCGGAAGCGTCGCCGGACGCAGAGCGAACGGCGTGCTGATCGCTGGTCAGGTTGCGCTGACGCTGTTGTTGCTGGCGGGAGCGGGGGCAGCGATGGAGGCTTTTGTCGGGCTGATGCATAGGCAGCTGGGGTACGATCCGCATAACGTGATGTCCGTAGGAATACCGCTTCACGACGGCGCCTTCACGACATGGGCCTCGCGAGCCGCCTATTTCGAGCAACTGCGGGCGAAGGTAGCCGAGACGCCCGGAGTCACCATGGCGGCGATTTCAAGCAATGCCACCCCTCCGCGGAACGGATGGAATTCGCGTTTTGAGATTCTAGGCAAACCCGCAGCGGAAGAACAGTTGGGGTCCATCAATCTGGTGAGCCCGGGCTATTTCGCAGAGTTGCGCATTGCGCTTCTCGAAGGGCGCATATGGACCGATACGGAAAACCATGACGGGGCCCACCTCGCGGTCATCAACCGAACCTTGGCGCGGCGTTATTTTCCGCAGGGCGATGCCGTCGGACACTCCCTGAAGTTGCCGGGAATTGAAGACAATCCCCCGACGATCCTCTCTGCGCAGAAGATAGCCGACGCGTGGCTAGCGATTGTCGGCGTGGTGGAAGATGCGCGGAACGCCGGGCTTAGGGACCCCAGCAGGCCCGCGGTCTATGTACCCTATACGCTCAGCATGAGTCGCGGAACGCAGATTCTGGTGAGATCCGAGGTGCCGCCGCTAACACTGTTGCACGCGGTACAGGAACAGCTAGCCCGGGTCAACCCGGAGCAGCAGACCTACAGCATCGTCAGGGACCTCGAAACCTGGATCACGGATGCGCCGGAATGGCAGCAGGAGCATCTGGCGGCATGGATTTTTGGGATTCTGGCATGGCTCGGACTCGCTTTGGCTGCGCTGGGATTGTATAGCGTAGTGTCCTACGTCGTGGCGCAACGCACCAACGAGTTTGGAATTCGCATGGCGCTCGGGGCACAGCCCGGGCAGGTCATGAGGATGGTATTTGCGTCGACGGTCGTAAGCGTCGGAAGCGGGATTGCGGCTGGACTTGCGCTTACGTTGGCGATGAACAGGGTTGTCGAGAGTCGGGCGGGTGGAAACGTGCGGGACCCGATGATTCTGGTCGGGGGAACGTTCTTATTGAGCCTTGCGGCCATGATTGCTTGCGCCATACCAGCGCGGCACGCTGCTAGAGTGGACCCGATGGTAGCGTTAAGGTTCGAGTGAAGCGGGTGAAGCAAGATGAGTTCAACCGGCAAGCCGTAGAAAGCCGGAAGTGTTTCGACAGGTCAATTAGTTTGGCGTTTTCGTCGTGTTCTCGTTAAGAAGTGTTTGGATTTCGCGCTCGAAGGCTGCTTTGTCGACCATGCCGGGATGCACGTCGGCGATCTTGCCGTGGCGATCGATGAGCAAGGTTATCGGCATTCCCTTGTCAACGCCGAATTGCTTTGCGGATTCGAAGGTTCCCATGACGATGCGGTAATTGATCTTGTGCTCGCGCAGGTAGGGCGTGACCGATTTCCAACCGTCGTCGAGCGAGGCCCCGACAACGGTCAAGCCGGTCTTCTTGTATTTGTTCTGAAACTCCATGAACCAGGGGATTTCTTCCTTGCAGCCTTCGCACCAGGTGGCCCAAAAATCGAGTAAGACAACGCGGCCTTTGTACGCGGAGAGATCGACCGACGCGCCGTTCGAATCACTGAGAGCGACCTCGGGAAGGGGCTTTCGGGATGCGGCAGGCGTGAGATCCGCCGGAGCGCTGGTGGTTAGGGCCAAGGATGTGGCCAGCAAAGTGATCAGCGCAACGATGTGACGCAGCATGTGCAAGAACCTCCTACTTGTCCGTCCAATTGAAATCATGTTCGTGACAACCTTTTCTCAAGGCCAATCTAATCTCTCGAACGATGACACCGCCGAGAACAATCGCCAGCTGATTGATGAGCTGCACGATCGGGAATGGCCACGAATAAGCGAACCGGGACCAATGCCCGGAAGCGTCGAAAAAAAGCAGGCCAATCGACGCACCACCGAGGAAGCTGAGCGCCGTCGTGGCAATCACCTCCCTTTGCCTGGCAAAGGCTGCGACCAAGCAACCCAAGAGGATCGACTGGATGTCGCCGGCGATGGGAAAACCGTAGGTCAGAAACGAGATATAGAAATCATAGTGGAGGTTGGAGTACGGCCGCTGGGTGCGCAAAATCGCAACAATCACGCCCTCAGGGAGCCCGGTGCTGAACCACTGCAGAAGGAAACCCGCGAGCACAAGACCAGCGAGCGGCCAGGGCGCATTACGGACCCCGGCGCCGGCAAGTTGCGCAATGGTTTTCAAGCTCTGATGCCAATACCACCGGCGGGCGGAGGCAGCTGCCGATTTCGAGGCGATGTCAGAAAATTCTTCCTCGAGATCACCAAGTATCGATTCCGCCTGGTCAGCGGAACCGAATAGAGAGACAAGCCAAGCGGCAATCGAGGGTGGCCGAGTATGCGGAGCCGGCCGTCTCATAAACGGCTCCCGAGCAGGTCGAGTCCCTCGGCGAGACTCCGGATTGCGCGGTGCGTGCGATGGATTGCCGAGACTCCTGGCGCGGTGACGCGGAAGAATCGTTTCGACCTCCCGCCCCGTTCCGGCGTGGGATCCCCAGGGCGAGACTGCACGTAGCCTTTTGCTTCCAGCCGATCGAGAGTGGCATAGATGGCGCCGATCGAAACTTCTCGCTTCGTGCGAACCTCGATCTCGCGGCGAACGGTGACGCCGTAGGCTTGGTCATCCAGACGCAGAACCGCGAGAAGCACGATGTGTTCGAATTCGCCAAGATAGTCGCGGTTGGACATTACCTCTACAATATAGAGGAAATTGACCTGCGTCAAGCACGGAAGACCAGGAAGACTCTGGTTGAGTCCGGGCCGCAAATCGATAGAGCCATTCTTGTCGATGGCGTGAGAAAGGGGGAGGAGTCAATCATCTGCTTGTTAGCTGGAGCGAATTTACGGACCTCGGTGGCGTGAGGGGCCGGGGTGCTTTTGGGCCAAAAAGTCGAAGAAAAGCGTCTCTATTCGACGATCCTTTGCTGAAGATGCAAGGCTGCTTGGGAAAGATCGGAGGGGCGGCCGAGGTCGCGCCAGTAGTATTCGTCGGCGCGGAAGGCGAGGATTTTCTGGCCCTCGGCGGCGAGACGGAGATAGACATCAATGATGGAGAAGGCGCCTTCCTCGTTGAGCATGTCGAGGAGGCGCGGGGAAATGACGTGAATGCCCGAGAAGGCAAGAGGAAGTGGCGGTTGGCGAATGGCGAGGGGCGGGTGGGAAGACAAAGCAGATGCCTCCATGTGCTCGGGATGACACTCCAGTGGCACGGCCGGTGCTGCTTGATCGTTTTTCGCTTGGGCTAACGCGGCGTCAGAATCCCCCGCTCGGTCCGGGATGAAGGTGTCCTGACCCGAGCTGCAGCGACCGACAAGTTGGTTTTTGTCGTCGAAGAGGAGGAGGCGGGAGGAGGCGCGGGACTGGACGGCGAGAGTGGCGAGGGCGCCGTGCTCGTTGTGGAATTGCCGCATACGGCGAAAGTCGATGGTGCTGATGACGTCGACATTGTGAAGGAGAAAGGGGTCGTCAGGACTGCCGGAAGGGGGCGCTTTCTGATCGCTCTTGGATCGCGTTGCCGCTCCAGCATTACTCCCTTCGCTTGGGATGACACTCCTGGTCTTGATTCCTTGAGCCTGGGAAGCCGTGGCCTGACGAAAATCTTCGAGGAAGAACCAGGCCGCTTTTTTGAGGCCGCCGCCGGTGTCGAGCAGCCGATCGTCTTCGCGAGAAATCTCGATGCGCATGCCAAAGTTGTTGTGGGATTTCAGGTAGTCGACGACCATATCCGCGAAATGATGGACGTTGGTGATGACTTCGTTGATCCCGAAGGCGCGGAGGCGCATGAGGGCGATTTCAAGAAGGGTGCGGCCGGCGACTTCCACGAGGGCCTTCGGGCGTGAGTCGGTGAGCGGGCGGAGGCGCGTGCCCAGGCCGGCGGCGAGGATCATGGCTTTCACGGAAGAACCTGTGGCGAGTGGCCAGTGACGCGTGGCGAGAAAAAAGAAGAAGTGACCGTCATTCAGCGAGATTTCCTACCACCGCGTGCAACAAGCCTAGTTTTTCGAGTTCGAGGTGGCGCACGACGACTTCGACGCCGTTTCGGCCGCGCAGATGCTTCGCGAGTTGTTCGGCGAGATAGACGGAGCGGTGTTGCCCGCCGGTGCAACCAAACGACACCATTAAGTTTTTGAAGCCGCGCTCGTGATAGTTCTCGACGGTCGCATCGATCAGGCTAAACACGCTGGCAAGGAACTGATGCACGCTCTCCTGTTGATGCAGATAGTTTATGACCGGCGTGTCCCTGCCCGTGAGCGACTTGAAGCGTTCTTCCCTCCCCGGATTCGGGAGGCCACGGCCATCGAAGACAAAACCGCCGCCGTTGCCGGTTTCGTCCTTGGGCACTTCGTGGTGAAAGGAAAAACTGAAAACGCGGACGACCAAATTGTCGGCTTCGGAAGAAATGCTTTTGAGTTTCTCCGAAGCGAGCATGTTCCGGAACGCGCCGAGCAGCGTGGGCAGCTCGACGGGCAATTGAACATTGTGGACCAGCCAGCGAATGTTTTTCAGGGCGTAAGGCACGCTTTGCAGGAAATGCGCTCGGCGTTCGAAAAAACCGCGGTATCCGTACGCACCCAGCGCCTGCATGATGCGGACGTAAACGTAGGCGTAAAAGTGGTGCAGAAAAGCTTCGCGGTCGACGGGGATGTAGTTGGCGAGCGCGCGAAGATAATCATAGAGAAGGTGGTCACGGAGTTCGGGCGGGAGGTCGGCCTTGGCGTCGAAGAGCAGCGAAGCGAGGTCGTATTGCAGGGCGCCTGTACGGCCGCCCTGGTAGTCGACGAAATAAGGCTGGCCGTCGCACAGCATGATGTTGCGCGACTGAAAGTCACGGTAGAGGAAATAGTCGCGCGGGGCGCCGAGAAGTAAATCGGTGAGACGGTTGAAGTCGCTTTCGAGCGCATGCTCGTTAAAAGGAATGCCCGCAAGGCGCAGAAAATAGTACTTGAAGTAGTTCAGGTCCCAGGCGATGGATTGGCGATCGAAGCTCGCGGCGGGATAACAGACGCTGTAGTCCAAATCGCTGGCGGCTTCGATTTGGAAGCGCGGGAGGATAGCAACGACTTTGCGGTAGGCTTCCACCACGGCGGGAGCGATGTTCTCACCGGTGCGATTCTTGGAGAGAAATTCGAACAGGGTGGTGTCGCCAAGGTCTTGTTCAAGATAAGCGCCGTGGTCGAGATCCTCGGCGTAGATTTCCGGAACCGGCAGGCCGTGCCGGCGAAAATGCTTGGAGAATGCGAGGAAGGCGACATTTTCTTCGCGGCCGCCGTAAAGAATGCCAACCGCGGTGATGCGGTCGTTGGCCAGGCGGATGATTTTGCGGCCGGAGCCGCCGAATTCACCCTGCAACGGCTGAACCCGCGTGGGCGAGGCGTGGAAATGCTGCTCGAAGAGGCTTTTAAGAACATCCAGGGACATAGGTTCCCTTCCATCCGTTCGGGAGAGATGGATCCGGCCGGCCGGCCTCTAGCATAGCCCATTCTGACATCGGAAGCCTGTGCGGTGTCCGTGGTTGTGCCTAGAAGTACAGATTGGCAGTTCGCGCCGAGTATTTTCTGACGGCTCGTTATAATGTAGCCATGCCCAAGCCCTTCGGAACTTCTTTTTCCAGAGAATCTCGACGGACCGAACAGAGAAACAAAGCTTCACAAAACCTTGACCGCATGAACGCGCGGGAAATTGTCACGCTGATGAACCGCGAAGACCGCAGGGTGGCGTTCGCGGTGGAACGGGAGATTCCTGCGATTGCCCGGGCGGTTGACGCAATCGTGGCGGGGATTCGCAACGGCGGGCGGCTGATCTATGTGGGCGCGGGCTCGAGCGGGCGCATGGCAGTGCTGGATGCGGCGGAGTGTCAGCCGACGTTTGGGACCCCACCGAAGCTGGTGCAGGCGCTCATAGCGGGCGGAGGACGAGCGATTACGCGGGCCGTGGAAGGGGCGGAGGATGATGTGCGGCGCGCCGAGGGCGAGTTGCGCACGCGAAAACTGACGCGCAATGACGTGGTTGTCGGAGTGACGGCGAGCGGGACGACGCCCTACGTACTAGCGGCGTTGCGATTCGCGCGTGGGCGCGGGGCGACCACGGTAGCGATCACTTCGAACCGGAAAATGCCCGTGGCGCGGCTGGCGAAAATCGTAATCGCAGCGGAGGTGGGGCCCGAGGTGCTGACCGGTTCGACACGGATGAAGGCCGGGACGGCGCAAAAAATGGTACTCAACATGCTGAGTACCGCGACGATGGCGCGGCTTGGACATGTTTATGAAAACCTGATGATTGATGTAGTACAGACCAATGAAAAGGTTGCGAAGCGGGCGTTGCGGATTTTGGCCGAGGCGAGCGGAAGAAATGTGTCTGCGGCAGAACACGCTCTGCGGGCGGCGGGACACCATATGCGCGTCGCGCTGGTGATGCTGAAGCTGGGGGTTGCGGCAAAGGAGGCACAGAAGAGATTGCAAACGGCGGGGCAGAATCTGCGGGTTGCCCTTGGTGAGATGAGCGAAGTGGCCGGTGGCGTGCGGCGAGTGGAGAGAAAAAAACGCGGAACGAAAAATGGATAAGTTTCTGATCAAAGGCGGAAAGGCATTGCGGGGAAGCGTGGCCGTAAGCGGGGCGAAGAACTCTGCGCTGCCGGTGATGGCCGCGGCACTGCTGACTTCGGACAAAGTGGTGGTGCGAAATGTTCCGAGGGTGCGCGACCTGGTCACCATGAGCAAACTGCTGGCGTTCATGGATGCGAAGGTGACGGTCGCAGCAGTGCCGGCGAGCGTTTACGAAATCGCGGCACCCAAGCTGAATCATGCCGAGGCGCCGTACGAGCTGGTAAAGACCATGCGCGCGTCGATTTTGACGCTGGGGCCGCTCATGGCGCGCGTGGGGGTGGCGCGCGTTTCCCTGCCGGGCGGATGCGCGATCGGGGCGCGGCCCGTGGATTTGCACTTGAAGGCGCTGGAGCAGATGGGCGCGGAGATCGCCACGTCGCACGGCTACATCGAAGCGAAGGTCCATGGAAACAGTTCAAGCGGACGGCGGTTGCGGGGCGCGCACATCGTGTTTGAGAAAATTACTGTGACAGGCACGGAAAATATCTTGATGGCGGCGGCGCTGGCGGAAGGCGAGACCGTGCTGGAAAACGCAGCACGGGAGCCGGAAGTGACGGACTTGATCGCGATGCTGCGGAGGATGGGGGCCGAGATTTGCGGAGACGGGACGTCGACACTGCGGATCCGCGGCGTGAAAGAGCTGCACGGCACGGAGCATACGGTAATTCCAGACCGTATCGAGGCAGGAACATTTCTTGTGGCGGGCGCGATTACGGGCGGCGATTTGACGATCAAGAACTGCCTGGCGGGGCATTTGGGCGCGGTAATTGCGAAGCTGCAGCAAACCGGAGTGCGGATCGACACCGTCGATGCCACGACGATTCACGTGCGGGGCGCTCGGAAACTGGTGGGCGCGGACGTTAACACCGAGGAGTATCCGGGATTCGCGACGGACATGCAGGCGCAGTATATGGCGTTGGCCACACAGGCGGAAGGCACATCCGTGATCACCGAAACCATTTTTGAGAACCGCTATCTTCATGCCAGCGAGATGGCGCGCATGGGCGGCAATATCTCGGTCGAAGGAAGGCGCGCGGTGGTGCGCGGTCCGGCGCAACTGTCGGGCACGACGGTGCAGGCTTCGGACTTGCGCGCAAGTGCGGGGCTGGTGCTGGCGGGCTTGGTGGCCAGCGGCGAGACGCTTATTGATCGCGTGTATCACATCGACCGCGGGTATGAAGGGATCGTCGAAAAGCTGCGCGCTGTTGGGGCTGATATCGAGCGCGTTCATGCCCCCGGCGCATGACACAGCGGCAAATGCCCTGTTGACACCAGGAAGGTCTTATCGGTATTTTGCGCTCCGGGAAGGGAGAGTTCGATGGAGCAACGGCGGCAGAATGTTTCAAGAAGGGATGCGTTGAAGTTGTTAAGCGCGGCGGGCGGTTTGACGATTGTAAAGTGGTCTCGATCTACCTTTGCCGAGCAGCTGCCGGTCAACCAAGAGATCGAGCCGTTTACGGGGCCAGGGCCGAATCCGCATTGGAATTCGGTTGGGCCCTACGTAGGCGAACCGCAGAAGGCGCCGCTGATTGGGTTGACGGACCGGCCGGTGCAACTCGAAACGCCTAGAAGCTACTTCCGGAGCGTGTTCACGCCAAACGACGCGTTTTACGTGCGCTGGCATTTGCCGGACATTCCCAATCGTGTTGATCTGGCGGAGTGGGGGCTGAAAATCGAAGGCAATGTCAACAAACCGCTCACGCTGAGCTTCAGCGAACTCACGGAAAAATTCAAGCCTGTCTCGGTGACTGCGGTGAATCAGTGCTCGGGGAACTCGCGAAGCCGGTTCCAGCCGCGTGTAGCGGGCGGGCAATGGGGCAATGGAGCGATGGGCAATGCGCTGTGGACCGGCGTTCGGCTGCGCGAACTGCTGGATGCCGCGGGGGTCAAACAGGGATCGGTTCAAGTGCAGTTTCAGGGACTCGAGACAGGCCCGGGACCGCAAGGCTCCGGCTCGAACGTTTTCCTGAAATCGCTGGAACTTTCCGATTCTGCTTTGGACGAAGCGGTTGTGGCATACCTTATGAACGGTGAACCGCTTCCGATGTTGAATGGATTTCCTCTGCGGCTGGTGGTGCCCGGGTATTTCGCCACCTATTGGATGAAGTGCTTGACCTGGATTCGCGTTCTTGCTACGCCGGATGAAAACTTCTGGATGAAGACGGCGTATCGCGTTCCAGACACACTGCGCGGAAACACGACGCCGGAGGAGATGAAAGCGGGTGGCGTGAAGACAATTGCGATCTCGAGAATGCCGGTGCGATCCTTTCTGATTTCGCCCGATGGGAGCTCCAAAATCCCAGCGGGGATGAACGTCACGCTGCGGGGAATTGCCTTCAGCGGCTACGGGAAGATCGTGAAAGTAGAAGTCTCTGAGGACGGGACGAAAACGTGGAGAGAGGCCCGGCTTGGCGAGGATCACGGAGCTTATTCGTTTCGAACCTGGGAGGCACAATGGACGCCGAAAATACCGCGGAGTTACACGCTGGCGGTGCGCGCTACGGATGAAAAAGGCAAAGTGCAGCCCGATGAGCCCGTCTGGAACCCTGGTGGATATTTGTGGAACAAGATTGAAAAGCAAGAAATTGTGGTGGGAAAGGTGAGTGGAGGAGAGTCGCGATGAGAAAAAGGTTGAGCGTGTTGGTTCCGGGGGCGGGCCTGCTATTGATCGCGGCGGGGACGGCCGTATTCGCCCAATTCCAGAGCGGCTCTTATGGCTCGACCAAAACAAACAGCCTAGCGCAGACCATTTCCCCACAACTCTCGCAAGACGGCAATTTTTCCGTGGCTTCTTTCCCTTCCTTTGCCACCGAATTGGCGGAAGGAGAAGGGCGAGCGGAAACGCAAAGCTTTTGCGCGATGTGCCACAGCACGCGGTACATCACCATGCAGCCACCATTGCCGGCGCCGACCTGGGACGCGGAAGTCAACAAGATGATCAAGACTTTTGGCGCGCCGATCCCGGATGCCGCCGCAAAAAAAATCATTTCCTATCTTCAGGATCATTACACGCCGGAAAACCGGAAACACTAGGGCGCAGCACGCTGCGCCCCATTGCTCTCTGCTTGCCGTTTGGTTTCTATTGATTGTGGCTACTCGCGGCTGCCGGAATTGCCGCCGGAGCCGCCTTCGCCGCCGGACGGGCCCGGGTTGTGACCACCAGCTGCCGCCTTCTGTTGCTTCTCGCGCGCTTCCTTGAGCAGCGCCTTTCGCGAGAGGCGAATCTTGTTGCCCTCGATGGAAAGCACCTTTACCAGGACCTGGTCTCCCAGTTTCAGTTCGTCGCGAACATCGCGGATGCGATGCTCGGAGATTTCGCTGATGTGCAATAAGCCGTCGGTGCCGGGGAACAGTTCGACGAAAGCGCCAAACTCGGCGAGGCGGACGACTTTGCCGAGATAGGTCTTGGCGACTTCCGCGCTGGCCGTCACTTCCCGGACCATGGCGAGCGCGGCGTCGCCTGAAGCTCCGCTGGTCGAGAAGATGTGCACGGTGCCGTCTTCGAGGACGTCGATCTTGACACCAGTCTGTTCGGTGATGGACTTGATTTTCTTTCCGCCTGGACCGATGAGGTCGCGGATCTTGTCTGTAGGAATACTGAGTTTGTAGAGGCGCGGCGCATAAGCAGAAATCTGCGTGCGTGCCGTATTGAGCGTTTGCTCCATCGTATCGAGAATCTGAAGGCGCGCTTTTTTCGCCTGGGCCAGAGCTTCGCGCATCATATTGATGCTGATGCCCAGGACTTTGATGTCCATTTGCAGCGCCGTGATGCCGTTGCGCGTGCCGGCCACTTTGAAGTCCATGTCGCCGTAATGATCCTCGGCGCCCGCGATGTCCGTAAGGATGGAGTATTTTCCCTTGTCGCCGACGACCAGACCCATGGCGATGCCCGCACAAGAAGACTTGATGGGCACGCCAGCGTCCATCAGGGCGAGCGAACCGCCGCAGACCGTGGCCATCGAAGAAGAACCGTTAGATTCCAGAATGTCGGAAACCAGGCGCATGGCGTAGGGAAAGTCCGCCTCGGGCGGAAGCAAGTTCAAAAGCGCGCGCTCGGCCAGAGCGCCGTGGCCGATTTCGCGGCGACCGGGACCGCGCAGGAACTTGACCTCGCCCACGCTGAATGGCGGGAAGTTGTAGTGCAGCATAAAGCGTTTGAACTGGTCTTCCTCGAAGAGCAGGTCGAGGCGCTGCATGTCCTCCTTGGTGCCCAGCGTGAGCGTGGCGAGCGCCTGCGTCTCGCCTCGTGTAAAGAGCGCGGAGCCATGAACGCGCGGGAGCAAGCCGACCTCGCAAGTGATCTGGCGAATCTGGTCGAAGGCGCGGCCATCGGGACGCCGGCGGGCATTCAGGACGTCGTCGCGGAAAATATTTTCGCGCAAGCGTTCAAAGGCGCGCTTGGTAAGCGTGCGCTTCTCGTCCATCTCCTTCTGAGGCTCCTCGGGAATGGTGGCGAGGATTTCCTCCTTCAGGGCATCGACCAGGTGATAGCTTTCCTTCTTTGGATGCTTTTGGGTATTGAGCGCATCGTGCAGCCGTTCGCCGTATTTCTTTTGCAGATCCTTGTAGATGCCTTCGTCGAAGGGCAGCGGCTCGACGGCCACTTTCTTGGGCTTGAGCTGGCCGTGAAGCTCCTGAATAGCCGCGACGATTTTTTTGATTTGCGCGTGGCCGAATTCGAGAGCATCGGCAACCGTTTCCTCGGAAACCTCCAGCGCGCCGGATTCCACCATGACGATGGCTTCTTCCGTGCCGGCGATGATGATGTTCAGCAGGCTCTTCTTTTGCTGGGCGACGGTGGGGTTGGCAACGAGCTGCCCGTCGAGCAAGCCGACACGGACACAGGCAATGGGTTTCCCGAACGGCAAGTCGGAAGCATAGCAGGCGGCTGAAGCACCGGTGACGGCGATAACATCGGGGTCATTGTCGCTATCGGCGGATAGCACCAGGCTGACAATCTGGGTTTCGTTGCGCCAGGCTTCCGGAAACAACGGGCGGAGCGGCCGGTCAATCAACCGGGAAGTCAAAATCTCTTTTTCCGAGGGGCGTCCTTCGCGCTTAAAGAAGCCGCCAGGGATTTTCCCGGCGGAATAGGTATTTTCGCGGTAGTCGACGGTGAGCGGAAGGAAGTCTCGCTCGTTGGCTTCGGAAGCCATACAGGCGGTGGTGAGCACCACGGTATCGCCATAGCGCGCCACAATGGCGCCATTGGCCTGTTTTGCCATTTTTCCAGTTTCGAGGATCAGCGGACGCCCGCCAACCTCCACGGTAACCTGATGAGGTGCGTGTGAATTTTCAGACATGAAACATTTTTCCTTTGGCCCCGGCCCGGCCGGGGTGATTGGAGGCCACTCGCATGGCGAAGGGCCGTTTACAACAGGCTGCCCATTTTGCGGACAACTTCGAGGAAGAAAAGAAGGAAGAGTTGTTCGAGAAAAAACCGGGACGAGCTACACCACGAGATATTGCGGCACTACTTCTGCCGGACGCCTGAGGACAGACTCCGCGTGGAATTTGTCACTTCGTGAGAACGCAATGGATATCGCCCTGACTTCAAACCCAAAGCAGCGCGATTACTTGCGCAGGCTAAGACGGTCAACAATCTCGCGGTACCGATCCGGATCACGGCGGTTGAGATAGTCCAGCAGCCGGCGGCGCTTATTGACCATCATGATCAATCCGCGGCGGGATGCATGGTCTTTCACGTGGGACTTGAGATGCGTGGTCAGGTAGTTGATCCTCTCGCTCAAAAGGGCGATCTGCACTTCGGGCGAGCCAGTATCTTTCACATGGGTCCGGAATTGCTCGATCAACACTGATTTTGTCGCGCTCAAGTGCCCTCTCCGTTATCCCCTGAAATGTTCCTCTTCTTCTTCGACCTCTTCAGGCTAACACAATTTTCTTCCGCCTGTAAAGGGAAGTCCGTTACAAACAAGCAGAAGAACTTTTCCCTGCCGCCGAGCTGGCGCTCCCGTGGTTGCCCATGAAAACAAAGGAGATGCTCGGTCAGCCTTGGGCCAGATCCTTGCTCTGTTCTGGCCAGTTTCTCGATCTGCGGGGCCTTTTTCGCAAGCGAGACGCAGAGCATCGAATTCGCGTCCGTGTTCTCCACCTGCTCCTTGAGTTCGTAGACCGTTCCGTACAGCCTCGAAACATCCTCGCGAAGCCCTTTCTCCCCTGTCGAGGGATACGCTGGTGAGAGCGAAAAGTACGCGGCCAGGTGACGCGAATAACCCCTAACCAACGCCCGGGCCGGCGTCGACGATGACGGACCCGACCTTTTCCGGCCTTTTTCGCAGAGACGGAAGGGGCGAAACAAAATTCCCCGGGCTGCGTCTTTTAAAGAGCGCCGGCAATTGCAGTTGCGCTTGCGGGGCAAATTCGCTTCAATGTTTGGGGCAAGCTTCTGAGGAGGGAACACCATGAAGAGAACCGTTGCATTTCTGGCCGTGGGATGTTTGACCGTGGGGATGATGGCCCTGCTGGGTTCGGCGCAGATGGACAAAAGCAAGAGACCTAGTCCGCCGGCGAAGGCCACCTGCGACCTGGGCGGCGGCAAAACCATCACGACCGACTACTCCAGCCCGCGCCTGAAAGGGCGCAAGATGATTGGCGGTGTCGAACCGTATGGCAAGGTATGGCGCAACGGCGCAAACGAAGCCACCACGTTTGTCACAACGACGGACGTAATGGTCGGCGGGACGCACGTGCCAGCAGGCAGTTACACCCTGTTTGTCGTTCCAAACCCAGACAAGTGGACGCTCATCATCAACAAGAAGACCGGCGAATGGGGCATCCCCTACGAATATGAGAGCGACGAACTGGCCCGCGTGGATATGAAGCTCTCTACCCTGCCGTCACCTGTTGAAAATTTCACGATTGCTTATGACAAAACCGCGACGGGCTGCACGCTGCGCGAGGAGTGGGACACCACCCGGGCGACGGTCGACATCTCGAAGATGTAAATCTCTGCTGGCTTTGCATCCTGAAAGTGCGGCTTGCGATTTGCGTGCCGCGCCCGTTTGCTGTTGTCGCAAACCAAAGGAAGCAAAAAATCTAGATTCGCTTCGGCAAGCGAGCCATGCCGCGGTCCACAAGCATCACGGCGCTGACGACCATGGCAGCCGAGAGGAGCACGTTGAGCGTGACCGCCTCACCGGCCAGCAACCAGCCCAGCAGCACCGCCACTATGGGATTGATGTAGGTGTGGGTCGCAACCAGAGTCGGAGGGTAATGTTCCATGAGCCAGTTGTAGGCGGTGAAGGCCACGACCGAGCCGAAAACGACGAGATAACCCAGGGCAAGCCAGGAGCGCAGCGAGACCGAGGCAAAAGAAAATCCACGGTATTCGCCGGCGATTGTGCCCACGAGGAGCAATTGTACAGAGCCAGCCAGGAGAGAAAGCGCGGACAAGAGCAGCGGGTGCCCCGATAAATGCGACCGCCGCGAATAGACCACGCCTGCTGACCAGGAAAGCGCGCTCATGACCACCGCAAGCGAGCTGACAAACAGGCCGGGCACCGATGTCAGCGCGCTTTTTCCTATCAGGAGGGCCACGCCGCCAAGTCCCAACAGGATTCCCGCCAGTAAACGGGAGTTCCAATGCCATTGCTTTGCCGCAGCGGCTGAGAGCAAGAAGACCCAAATCGGCTCGCTGGCAATCAGCAGAGAGGCCAGGCCGGAGGGAACCTTCTGCTCGGCCCAGTGCAACGAACCGTGGCCGATGAGAAAGAAGAAAACGCCAATGACGATACTCGCGCGGATTTGCGCCCAGGTGGGGCGGAGGCGTTCCGCCCGGCACCAGAGGAGAAGAATAGACCCCGCGGCGAGGTGGCGCATTCCGGCCGTGTAGAGCGGTGGGATGGTTTCAACCGCATAGCGAATAGCCAGATACGTAGAGCCCCAAATCAAGTAAATGGCGAGAAAGCCAAGGACCACGGTGAAGCGGTGCGGTTGCGCAAGAGTTCGCGGAAAAACACCGGAGCAAGCCTTTTCAACAATGAGGGGAGCCTGGTCCGTCGCCATTGGTGAACTGTAGAAGAGTGGGGCTGCGGTTCCAGCGCCAAAATGGCGTCAACTAGGCCTTTCTCTCGCGGACCAGCGCCAGGAACTCATCGCGTGTCTGCTTATTATGCCGGAAGGCGCCGAGCATCGAGCTGGTCACCGCCTGGCCGCACTGTTTTTCTACGCCGCGCATCTGCATGCACAGGTGGCGCGCCTCGATGATGACGCCGACGCCCTGCGGAGCAATTTTTTCCTGAATTGCCTGTGCAACCTGGTTGGTCAAGCGCTCCTGAATCTGCAGGCGCCGGGCGAACATGTTCACCAGGCGCGCGATCTTGCTGAGACCGAGCACTTGCTTGTCCGGTAGGTAAGCAACGTGCGCTTTGCCGAAAAACGGCAGAAGATGATGCTCGCAGAGGCTGAAAAACTCGATGTCCTTGACGATGACCATCTCGTCGTAGGCCACGCTAAACGTCGCGCCGTTGAGCACGTGATCGATGTTTTGGTGATACCCGCTCGTGAGGAACTTAAACGCCTTCTCGAAACGTTCCGGCGTTTTGCGCAGCCCTTCGCGATTGGGGTCTTCGCCAATGATTTTGATCATCTCGCGGACGTGACAAGCGACGGTGTTCGCGTCGAGCGATTTGCGGTCGTTGCTATCATTCAGCAGGATTTCTTCGGTCGGCTTACTCACAAGCGGTCTCCCTCCGTGTTTCCTGCGTATTCGAAGCTGTTATTGCCTGTTTCTTGGATGCGCACGAGCTCGAGTTGGGCATGCGGAAAATGCTTCAAGCGATGAAAGATTTCGATACACAGATTTTCCGTCGTGGGGACTTTGTGGCGAAACGCCGCCACATCCTCGTTGAGCGAGCGATGATCGAATTCTTCGAGGACATGGCGTTCGACAAAGGCGTCCAAATCCGCGAGATTGGCGATCATCCCCGTAGCAGGATCAATTCTCCCGGAAAGGCTCACTTCCAGGACATAGTTGTGGCCGTGCCCGTATGGATTGTTGCACTTCCCGAAAACGCGGTAATTCTCTTCCTCGGTCAAACGCTGGCTGTGGAGCCGATGCGAGGCAACAAAGCGGTACCGGCGGCCGAGTTCGACACGGAGCGCGTCTCCATTCACTTTAGCATCCTGCGTCCGGCCGCTCAATTCCCCGCCCCGCTCGCACCGTTTCGATAGCAATCGGCGAAAAGATCCGGCGATTCGTAGAGCCGGACGCGGTGCAACTTGCCTTGCGTAATCCGCGGCTCCAGCAGTTGCCAGATAACCCGCGCGATGTTTTCGCACGTGGGGATCTGGCCCGCCAACTCCGGAACTTCGTAATTCAGGTGCCGATGATCCATGCGCTTCATGACTTCGCTCTCCAGGATTTCCTTCAATTCCTTTAGGTCCAGGACCATGCCGGTCACCGGGTCCGGTTCCCCGGCCACGGTGACTTCCAGCGTGTAGTTGTGTCCGTGGCCGTGGGGGTTGTTGCACTTCCCAAAGATTCGACGGTTCTCCTCGGCCGAAAGATTCGGGTTGTGATAGAAATGCGAGGCCGAAAACTCGATTTTTCGCGTCAGAAGCACCATAGCTAGCCAACACAAGCTATTTTACCGATTCCGGGGCCTCGATGGAGTATTCTCTGCCCTTCCAGGAGATTCTTCCCTTCACATGACTCCGGTAGGAGGCCCAGAGCACAGCGGGGTACAGAAAAGCCGCGGGAACGTAATAAAAGATGAGGGAAAAAGGGTATCGGTTACGCGCCAGATCGAGACCATAGATGGTCTGCCGGGCTATCAACAGCAGAATGCCAAGGAACAATAAGAGGGGAAACTTCATGCCGAACAGAATCAACAGGATAGGAATCCAAGGAAGCGTGGATTCCATCTCACGGAAGGCCGCCCACGGTGTTCCCCCCATCAAGCGATAGAGGTTCTTTTTCCAGCCCTCCCACATCGCTTCGAACGACCTGTACATTCGAGTGCGAACCAGGCCTTTGCCTGAGCCGAACCAAATGCGATGGCCCGCCCGCTTCACCCTGAGGGCGATGGCCACGTCTTCCAGCACTTCCCCGGCAACGCCTTGATGGCCACCCATCGCATCGTAGACATCACGACGGATCAAGAGAAACTGCCCGTTTGCCGCCGCAATCGGTGAGACCGGATCGTTCACGCGGTTATAGGAGAATTTCCTTGCGAGCCGGAGATAAATAAACGGGATCAGCGCTTTTTCGTACCAGTTGCGGCTAATCTGCTCGGGTGAAAACGATACCAGCGCAGCCTGCTGTTCCTGAGCAATTTGCAATGCGCGCGCCACGGAGTTAGCGCCGTGGATAGCATCCGCGTCGGTGAACAACAGCCAGGGTTTTGTGGCCTGCTCGACGCCAACCCAAAGAGCGTGGTTTTTGCCCACCCAGCCCTCGGGCAACCTTCCCGCATCAATAAGGCGCAGGTTGGGGATTTCTTTCATGGATTCGCGCACAATATCCGCGGTCCTATCCGACGATTGGTCGTTGACGACAAGAATTTGAGCGATCGGCGGCTGACGAGCCAGCGACTCGACGCACGCGGCAATGACCAGTTCTTCGTTTCGCGCCGGAACGACGGCACTGACGAGGAGCGCCCCGGGGGCGTCGACGGGTTGGATCGCCGCGAGTGGGTTGGGATTATCGCACGCCATACTTGATCAGATGCCGCAAAGTTGGTTCCTTCACCTGACAGAATGCGCTACCATACTACGTGATGGCACTGCTAAGGAGAATGGCGGCATGGGGCGTGGTGGCCTTCATCGCGCTGGTATTCGTGATCTTTGCCCGGCCTATGTACCGTCAGGGCGAACCCACCGTGGCGGGCAAAACGGCGGAGGACTTCCCGACGAAGATTGCGGGCAAGCCGGGTCACCTACGAGATCTCCGAGGCAAGGTGGTGGTGCTGAATTTCTGGGCGAGTTGGTGTCCGCCTTGCATTCAAGAGACACCGGCCCTGAACCATTTACAGGAATACATCGCATCGCGGGATGCGCTGGTTCTCGGTGTGAGTCAGGATGAAGATCCTGATATGTACGAGAAATTCCTGAAAGACCAGGGCATCAATTTTCCGACTTTTCGCGAGCCCTCGCGCAAGGTCGCACTCGAGTACGGCACGCCCGTCATTCCGGACACCTATATCATCGACCGGCAGGGAAGATTTTTGCGAAAGTTCTACGGGGCCCAACAGTGGGATTCTCCGGAAATGCTCGCTTATTTCGACTCCATCCTCGGCAAGAGCGGAGCGAGCAGCGCCCAGTCTTCGGTTCGCAATTAGGATTCTTCGACGAACCTTCCTTTGTCGTTTTACTCCTACGGAAATAGGCTAGTCATCTCGTTGACAACACGGAACTTAGTCTTTGGCATCTTCCTCCTTCGTTGTGGCTCTCCCAAAGAGCCATGACTTACTCGTAGCGAAGGGCCTCAACGGGGTCGAGTTTGGCCGCTTGCATCGCCGGCAGCCAGCCGCTGATCACGCCAACCAGAACCAGCACGACCGTGGAAAGTATCAGGGTGAAAAGCGACAGCGCCAGGTGAATGTCCACCTTGCCGGAATCGTCTTCGTAAGCGGGTCCGAGAAAGGGCAACGTGCCGATCGCGGAAGTCAGCGCCCAAGAAAGCAGCATTCCGATAGCACCGGCGGCGAGTGTCATCACCAGCGCTTCGAGCAAAAACTGTGAGCGAATGTGCGCCTTCCTCGCGCCCAGCGCGCGGCGAAGACCAATCTCCCGGACGCGCTCTTCGACCGAAACCAGCATGATGTTCATCACGCCCACGCCGCCGATACCGAGCGTCATTGCCCCGATGAAAAAGAGAAGCGCTTCGACACCAATGGTGATGCCTTCCATGACGGGCTTGAACTCTTCTCGTCCAAACATGGTGATGGCGCGCTTGTCATTCGGCGAAAAGTGCTGCCGATTCGCGATGGCGGTGCGGAACTGCTGCATGGCCTGCGCTTCAAACACCGGAGCCACGGGCTCGAAGACCAGCACGCTCGAATACTTGGTGTCCCAAAGATCGTTGGCGGCGGTGTAAGGGATGAAAGCCGACTCGTCGTCGCAATTGAAATAGCAACTATCGGAAAACTTCATGTCCATGGAGCCGATGACGGTGAACGGAACGCCCTTGATGCGAACGACCTCGCCGACGGCGGGTTCGCCGCTGAAAAGCTTCTTGCGAAGACGAGCGCCAAGAAAAATGACGCGGCGGCGTTCGGCAATATCTTCCGGCGTAATCCACCGGCCGTCCGACGGCACTTCGTTGCGCATTTGGCCGTATTCCGGGAACACCCCGCGGACGGCGGCGTCGGAAAGCCGTTCGCCGTAAGACACTCCCTGGAAACGAACCGTTTCCCGCGTGACGCGCTTAATCAATGGCGATTGAGCTTTCACCCACTCAGCGTCTTCCTCTTCGAAATGGATGGGCTTGCCAGCTCGCTCACCACCGGCTTGCTCGCTCGTTCGGCCGGGCCAGGCAATCACCGCACCTTTCCCAAAAACTTCGAAGGTGTACATCAAGACGCTGCGAAAACCGGAGCCGTAACTCAGCAATAGCGTGACGGCAACAATCCCCCACGAAATGCCCGACATCGTCAAGAAGCTGCGAACCGGATTGCGCCCGAGCGCCGTCCACGCCTGCTTGAAGATCTCGATCAGCATTGGACAGCTCCCGGCCGATAGTTATGAGTGACGGGCATGAAGGTGTCCCGCTTGGCCCGGCAGGCGAGCACTTCCTTCTGCCTGCGCGAGATCTTCGATTCTTGACGCCCCGTCAACATGATTCGCTCCAATGGCATCATCCTCCAGTTCTCTTCTTCTCTCTTGGTCTGCTTCGCCGCTTACAACTTCCAAGTTAAGGCGCAAAGCTTTTTAGCCGCCTGCCTCGAAGCGCAGGGCTTCGATCGGATCCACCGAGGCCGCGCGATTCGCTGGATACAGCGCAGAAAGAATGGAAATCACTCCCAGCAGAGCGATGGACATTGCCGCAATCTTCCAGCTGGTCAGCATGCCGCTGAAAAACGGGGGCATGGGGGCCAGGTTGACCAGACCGCAGAAGCCATAAGAGATGATCAGGCCGACGCCGCCGCTGATGGCCACGACGAAAATCGTTTCGAGGAAAAATTGGCGCAAGATGGAACGCCGCGTTGCACCGAGCGCCATACGCACGCCGATTTCGCGCGTGCGCTCGCGAACGCTGACAAGCATCACGTTCATAACACTAAGCCCGCCGAGAAAGAGAGTCGCCACGCCGACCGCGCCCATGAATACTTCCATGCCCACGATAATCATGCGGTTGGCCTGCGCATTCTTCACCGTGTCCCAGATGCCTGCGGCTTCTTCGTCACGCGGATCGAAATGGTGCAGGCGGCCAAGCGTGCGGCGAATCTGGTGGACGCAATCCAAGTGTGTTTCGAGCGACCAGGGGGCAACGAGCAAGCGGTCCACGCTGTGCTCTACCGCCGGCGGCTTGTTTGGGAAGTCGCGGCGCATGGAATTGAAGGGAATGAAAATTTTTCGGGTGTCGAAACCGTCGTAACTAGAGTTCTGCTCCTTGGACTTCATGACGCCAATGACCACGTAAGGAATGCCGTTCATCCAGACCGTTTGGCCCATGGCCTCCCGCTCGGCGAAGAGTTGCTTCTTCGTGTCGCTGCCGAGAAACGCCACGTTGCGCGCCTCGGCATTGTCTTCATCGTTGTAGAATCGTCCTTGCGCAGGAGCCACGCTGCGAATGTCTGAGAAGGGCGGTAGCGCCCCGACGACTGGAATCGTGCCGCTGTTGAATAAGCTGCGAACCTGAACGTCGTTGCCGAGCTCCGGCATCACGTATTTGCACGCCGGAGCTTCTTTGGCAACCTGGATATAATCGTCTTCCAGCCAGCGAATAAGCCGCCCCGACCTCATGCCGCCGGCCTGCATGCTGGTGCGGCCGGCGAAAACAATCATCACATCCTTGCCAAAGGTTTCCTGATTTTTCTTGATTCCGTCGCCAAGGCCCTCGCCCGCCGCCACCATGATGGTGATGGAGATAATGCCCCAGGCGATGCCGAACATCGTCAGCAACGTGCGGCGCTTGTGCGCCCACAGTGTCGCCAGGGTGTCCCGCAACAGGTCCGTGAAACTCATGGCACTCCGCCGCGCGAACTATTGCAGAATGACTTGCTGCTTCTCGTTGAGGCCTGCGAGGATTTCGGTCTTCACGCCGTTCGAGATGCCGAGCTTCACGCTCAGTTTTTTCTTGCCGTTTTCTTCCTTGGGATTGGGGATTTCCACGGAAGCCTTACGGTCCTTGTCATAGATGAGCGCCGCTTCGGGAATCATAAGCACGTTCTTCTTTTCTTCGAGAAGGATTTCGGCATTGGCGCTCATGTTGGATTTAAGTTCGCCGCCAGGATTCGAGATTGAAACGCGCACCTCAAACGTCGTCACGTTGTCCTTTTCTTTGCCGAGCGGAGAGATTTTCGTCACTTTGCCCGTGAATTTCTTGTCCTTGAACGATTCGACCACGATGCGCGCGGGCTGGTCCAAATACACTTTGCCGATGTCCGCTTCATCCACTTTGCCCTGCACGTAAACCTCGCTGACATCGCCGAGCGTCATGATCAACGTCGCTTGGGAGCCCAGCACAAGAATGGAGCTGACCGCGTCTCCCACGTTCACGTCGCGAGAGAGAACCAGCCCGTCAATCGGGCTGATGATCGTGGAGTTGCGAAGGTCTTCTTGCGCGTTTTCGAGCGACGCTTTCGCCTGCGCGACTTGCGCATCGCACTTGGCGATTTCCGCCTGCGAAACCAGGAGGTTCCGCTGCGCGCTGACTTGCTTGTTCAAGGCGAGCTGATAATTTTTCTCCGCGTCCTCCACCAGGCTCTTCGACATCACGCCATCTTTGTACATTTGCTCGGCGCGTTCCATATTGAGCTTGAGAAAAGGAACGTCGGGGCCTTCCGCATCCACCTTGTTGCGCTCGAGTGTGGCTTTTGCGGACTGCAACGCGGCTTCGGCCGCTTGCAGGTTTGCGGTTGCCGCGCGCACCGCGGCTTCGAGTTGCACCTTGTCGAGATCGGCCAGAACTTGGCCCCGCTTCACGCGATCCCCGTAATCCACAAAGAGCTTTTTCACAATGCCGCTGGCCTTGGATTTCACTTCCACCTTGGACAACGGCTCAATTTTTCCGGTAGCCACCACCACACGGGCCAGGTCACCGCGTTCGACCGACGCAAGTTTAGAGGGATCAATGGTACGATTCGGGCTGAGGGCGGCCTTCACACCGTAGGCGCCACCGCCTAAGAGGAGGACCACCAGGGCTGCCCAGAAGACCCTCCGGCGGCGTTTCTTGCCAATCTTCCCGCTTGCTAACCCATTGCCATTGCTCGACATAAGGTCCCCCTCGGCAGGTTGCTCGCTATGGTTTGCACGCTTTCACAGGGCTTCGGTCTTTCGTAATGAAATACGAAAGACGTCGGGAAAAGTTCCCTCACGGTATAGACGATGGAGAGAGCGTTCGGTCAGGTCATCACGAACGATCAGCACCTGTCGGACGCGGAACGGACCTTCCACGACTCAAAGGGAGATAGCGGACGAGATTTGGCTGCCCGGGCGGGCGAGGGCTCAAGGCAAGGGAAGCTTAGCCCGCCTCAAAGCGGGACTTTGCGGAGCCGGAGGGCATTGACGATCACCGAAACGGAACTGAAGGTCATCGCCGCACTGGCAAGCATGGGACTGAGCAGCCAGCCAAGGAAAGGGTAGAGGACACCTGCGGCGACGGGAATGCCGATCACATTGTAGAGAAAAGCCCAGGCGAGATTCTGCTTGATGTTGCGGATTGTGGCGCGGCTCAGTTTGCGCGCGCGCACGATTCCGCGGAGATCGCCTCGCAGCAGGGTAACGCCTGCGTTTTCAATGGCGACGTCCGTGCCTGTACCCATGGCGATGCCGACATCCGCGGCGGCAAGAGCGGGAGCGTCGTTTATGCCGTCGCCCGCCATGGCCACGATGCGGCTTTCGCTCTTCAGCTGCTTTACGACTTCGCTTTTTTCCTCAGGCAAAACCTCCGCCCGCACTTCTGCAATCCCAAGTTTATCGGCAACCATCCTCGCGGATTCCTTGCGGTCGCCGGTGACCACCACGATCCGCAATCCTTCTTTTTGCAAAGCGCTGATGGCTTGCGGTGTCGACGCCTTCATCAAGTCCGCCAGTGCGATCGCGCCCGCGAGCTTTTCGTTCACCGCCACAAGAACAATCGTGGCCGCAAAAGCCCCGTCAAAACCGAAGGCTTGGTAGAGTTGTTCAGCACTCGACCGAGGGATTCCCTTCTCCTCCAGAAACTTCTCCGTTCCAACAACGACTCGGTCTTCCCCCACCCGCCCTTCCACGCCGCCGCCCGAAGTGGCGCAAAATTCCGCCGCTTCGGCCAGGCTGATGCCCTTCGCCTCCGCGGCTCTAACGATTGCGCGCGCCAGCGGATGCTCGCTCGAGTTTTCCACGCTGGCCGCCAGTCCAAGCAATCTTTCTTTCCCAAATCCGCCGCCCTCAAAAACGCTTACCGCGTTCACAAGCGGCTTGCCTTCGGTGAGCGTCCCGGTCTTGTCAACGACCAGCGTGTCGACTCTAGCGAGAGTCTCCAGTGCCTCCGCGTTTCGCACGAGCACGCCAGCATGCGCGCCGCGGCCCACCGCCACCATAATCGACATCGGCGTTGCAAGCCCGAGCGCACAGGGACAAGCAATGATCAAAACAGATACGGCCGCGACCAGCGCATGGGCAAAGCGCGGCTCAGGGCCAAAGAACATCCAGCCAGCGAACGCCAGGACCGCCGCCGCAACTACGGCCGGGACGAAATACGAAGCGACGCGGTCGGCGAGGCGCGCGATCGGTGCGCGGCTACGTTGCGCTTCGCTGACGAGTCTTACGATTTGCGCGAGCGTCGTTTCGCTACCCACTCGTTGCGCTTCCATGACGAAGCTTCCGCTCGTATTGAGCGTGCCGCCGGTGACGCTGTCGCCCGCGCGCTTCTCGACGGGCATCGGTTCGCCCGTCACCATGGATTCATCCACCGCACTCGCGCCTTCGTGAATCAATCCGTCCACCGGCACGCGCTCGCCGGGACGCACGCGCAGTCGATCGCCGCGCTTGACTTGGTCAAGCGGCATGTCTTTTTCCGTTCCGTCCGCGGAAACAATGTGGGCTTGCCGCGGCGCAAGATGCAGAAGCGCACGGATCGCCCCGCTGGTGCGTTGCCGGGCGCGCAATTCCAGAACCTGGCCGAGCAAAACAAGTGTTGTGATCACTGCGGCCGCTTCAAAATAAGCCGGCGCTCGGCCGCCCAGGTTGCGGAACGAAGCAGGAAAAACTTGCGGGAAAAACGTCGCTACCACGCTGTCGAGATAGGCAACGCCCGTTCCCATGCCAATTAGCGTAAACATGTTCGGGCTGCGACGGACGAGCGAGGCCCAGAAGCGCTCGAAAAACGGCCAGCCGCCCCAGAGCACTACCGGGGTGGCCAAGACAAATTCGATCGCGTTGCGAGCACCGGGCGCAAACCGCAACCCGAGCGCATCGCCAAACATCGAGAGGACCAGCACCGGCAATGACAACGCCGCGCTGACCCAGAATCGCCGCCGCATTGAGTCGTACTCGGGATCTGCCTCGACTTCCGCGAAAACATCGATCGGCTCGAGCGCCATTCCGCACTTCGGGCACACGCCCGGGCCAATTTGCACAATTTCCGGATCCATCGGGCAGGTGTAGCGCACGCCTTGGGCGCTCGATGGGACAGCTGCGGCGATTGCGGCTGCCGCTGGATGGGTCGTTCGTTGTTCGGCGTGAGTGGGAGCGTCCGCCTCCGCCGTGTGCGGGTGTACCCGGCTATGCGCGTGGGCGTGTTCAATGCCCGCCGAGCCCGGAGCGGCAAGAAATTTCTCCGGATCCTGCCGAAAGCGTTCCGCACAACGCTTGGAACAAAAATGGTAAACCTCGCCTTTGTGCTCGACTTTCCCGGCAGCCTTGGTTGGATCCACCGACATCCCGCAAACCGGGTCTCTCGCTTTGGGCGGCCCGGTCAGAATGGGCAGGTTTGCGCCGGGTGGCTTCGCGTTCATGGGTAGATCGGACATGTCGCTATATTAGATGATTTCTGGTTACATCCGAATTCATCAGGGCTTCGCCCATGGCTGGTATACTCTCCTGCGGTCATAAACCCCAAGGAGAGTTGCACCTTGCCTTTCCCAGCGACTGCGAGCGTCGCGGCGCCTCCCTTACGCATTGCCGCGCTAGTGAAGCGGTTTGGCCAGACAACGGCGGTCGATGGCATTACCCTCGAACTGCGCCAGGCAGAATGCCTGGGATTGCTGGGTCCCAACGGAGCCGGCAAGAGCACGCTGATTCGTAGCATTGTGGGCCGCGTCATTCCTGACGCAGGCGCCATCTCCATTTTCGGTGCGCGGGCCGGTTCTCCCGCGGCGCGCAGCGCTCTCGGCTGGATCCCGCAGGAACTGGCGCTCTATCCCCGGCTGACTTGCCGTGAGAATCTGCGGTCTTTCGGCCGCTATCACGGACTCCGCGGCGCTGCGCTCGAGGAAGCTGTCGCTCGTTGTCTGGGCTGGGCAACCCTGAACGATCGCGCCGGCGAGCTCGTCAGGAACCTGTCGGGAGGTATGAAGCGCCGCCTGAACATGGCCGCCGGGCTCATTCACCAGCCTAAGCTGGTTCTGATGGATGAACCAACCGTGGGCGTGGATCCGCAATCGCGCAACCACATTTTCGAAATGATCGAGAAATTGCGCGCCGAGGGCATGTCACTGATCTACACAACGCATTATATGGAAGAAGCGGAGCGCCTCTGCGACCGGATCGCGATCATCGATCATGGCAAAATCATCGCCCTCGGCATGCACGCTGACCTCGTGCGCACCACCTTTGGCTCGCGGAGCCAGGTACTGGCGCGCTATGCAGGAGCAGACGAGCGCATCGCCGCCTGGGTGTTCGAGCGCGGCGGGCAGGTTGTGGATGGCACGGCGCAATTCTCCATCGAGCACCCCGCCGAGGTTGGCGCTCTGCTCGAAGCTTCAGCAAAGGCTGGGCTTGAACTGATCGACGTTTCCATCCGCAAGCCAAATCTCGAATCAGTTTTTCTGCACTTAACCGGAAGGGAGTTGCGCGATTGATTGCCGCTATCGTTCGCACGGCTATGGTTTCTCTGCGCCGGGACCGCGGTGCGCTCGCGCTGAGCTTTATCCTTCCGGTTGTTTTCTTCAGCATTTTCGCGGTCATTTTCGGAGGGCGCCGCAACACGACGCCGAAGGTCAAGGTTCTCGTCGTGGACGAGGATCACAGCAGCGCCGCGCAGGGCCTGGTTCGGGGTTTCGAGGAAGAAGGGTCCCTGGTCGTCGAGACTCGGCCCGCCCCTGTAAAGGGAGCGGCGCAACCCGAATACAGCGCGGCCACCGCGGAAGCGGCCCTCAAGAGGGGAACGGCGCCCGTTGCGGTCATCATTCCCCGCGGTTTCGGCGAGAATCCGATCTCCTTCGGTCCCCCGGATGCCCGTCGCCCGACGATCCAGTTGCTCGAGGACAGCAGCGATGTGGTTGCGTCCCAAGTGGTGTCGGGCCTGCTCCAGAAAATAGCCATGACTTCCTTGCCCGACGTGATGGTGGAGCAGGGATCAAAATATATCGACCAGTTTGCTGGAGGCCTCACGCGCGAGCAGCGGGACCGCATGGAGCAAAGCCTTGCCCACCTGCGTAATTGCCATGACAGCACCGCGGCCGCATCCGGTTCTGGCAACGCCGCCGGTGGAATCGTCGCAGTCTCGACCCGCGGCGTCATCGGCCAAAACAAGAACAATCCTATGGTCTCGTTTTATGCCGCCGCGATCGGCGTGATGTTCCTGCTCTTCACCGCCAGCGGCGCGGCCGGCGCCTTGCTCGATGAAACGGAAAGCGGCACGCTCGACCGCGTGCTCAGTTCCCGCGTGACCATGACTACGCTTATGCTGGGCAAGCTCACCTTCAACTCGTTGCTGGCTTTCGCACAGCTCGTGCTGATGTTTCTTTGGGGATGGGCGGTGTTCCGGCTCGATCTTTGGTCACACATCCCGGGGTTTATCGTGATGGGCGTCTCGAGCGCCGTGGCCGTGGCGGCCTTTGGCATTTTGCTGGCCAGCATTTGCCGCAGCCGCGCGCAGTTAGGCGCCCTTTCGACGCTCGTCATTCTGGTGATGTCCTCGGTTGGCGGCAGCATGTTCCCACGCTTCCTGATGCCGGAAGCCATGCAAAAGGCCGGCTTGCTGACCATTAACGCGTGGGCTATCGACGGATTCACGAAAGTTTTCTGGCGCGACGAGCCAGTCTCGCACCTCTGGTTGCAGGTCGCGGTTCTCCTAGCGACTGCGGTCCTTCTGTTCGGGATCGCCCGCAGAGCGGCGCGTCGCTGGGAGTACGCCTAGGCCCGCGGTCGGACCCACTCCGCCTTTCTCCGAAGAAGTTTGCGGGGCTGGTATAATTCCCGGTATGACACTGGTCGAAGTGACTTATCAACTGCAGTCTCCGCTAAGCGACGAGCAGTTGTACCAGCTCGCGGAATTCTCGAACACCTACGGGTTGCGGCGCTTCCGGGTGGACGATTCGAGAAAGCAATTGTCTTTCGAATACGACGCTTCGCGCCTGCGCGAAACGCAAGTTGCGCACGCCCTCAGCCGGGCCAAAATTGCCGTCGACCGCCGCCTCAACTAGCCGCGCGGCTGATGCCGTCGCCGAGATCGGGGCGTAAACCCGCCATACGCATGATCGGACGATGCGGCGCGCCTTTTTCGAGCCTTTTTCCTCTCCTCGTGTGCTCGGCAACCTATGTGTTAAAATCCACGCGCTCCTAGCGCCATTTCCCTGGGGCAGATTAGCCTAATCTCCTTATACTCGGAGGAGTACCGAATGACGCCAGCCCTTCTGCGCCGCACCCGCCTTCTGCTCAATACTGCCGTCGTTGCCTTGCTCCTTCCGGCAAACGCACGGGCGCAAACGGCTTCGCAGCAGTCCGCACCGACAACGCTGCCGAGCGAAACACCGGCGCACTTGAAAGTGGCCACTGCCACGTGGGACTACGAGCGGCGCGAGGTGATGATTCCGATGCGCGATGGCGTAAGGCTGCACACCGTGATTCTTGTCCCCAAAGGCGCAAAGAACGCGCCGATTCTACTCACGCGCACGCCGTATAGCGCGTCCGAGCTCACATCGCACGCCGCGAGTTCTCATCTCGGCCCGATCCTTTGGGGATACGACAACGCTACCGAGGTCATCGTCGCAGGCGGTTACATCCGCGTGGTCGAGGACGTTCGCGGAAAGTACGACTCGGAGGGCGACTACGTGATGAACCGCCCGTTGCATGGCGCGTTGAACCCCACTCCCGTGGACCATTCGACCGACACGTACGACACCATCGACTGGCTGGTGAAGAATCTTCCGGAGAGCAACGGCAAGGTCGGCATCCTCGGCATTTCCTACGACGGCTTCTTGCCTCTGATGGCGCTCGTCGATCCGCATCCCGCGCTCAAGGTCTCCGTGCCCATGAATCCGATGGTGGACGGCTGGATGGGCGATGACTGGTTCCACAACGGGGCTTTTCGCGAGCAGAACTTGCCGTACATCTACGAACAGGAAGCCACGCGCGACAACAAAGCCAAATGGTGGGTCAGCCACTTTGATGACTACGACGAATACATGCGCGCTGGTTCGGCAGGCGAACTCGGCCACGAGCACGGGCTTGAGCAGGTCGGCTTCTGGCGCAAAATTCTCGAACATCCAAGCTATGACGCTTTCTGGCAAGAACAAGCTATGGACAAGATTCTTGCTGCACGGCCGCTCAAGGTCCCGACGATGCTGGTGCACAGCTTGTGGGATCAGGAGGACATCTACGGCGCCGTCGCCGTGTACAAAGCCATCAAACCCAAAGACACCAACAACGACAAAGTGTTTTTGGTGATGGGGCCATGGCATCACGGTCAGGAAATTGAAGACGCGAGCTCTCTTGGCGCTCTGAAATTCAGCAGCGACACGGGACTCTACTTCCGCAAAGAGATCCTCGCTCCTTTTCTCGCGCAATATCTAAAGGATGGAGCGAGAAAGGCCGATGTCGCGCCGGTGACCGCATTTGAAACAGGCACGAATCAATGGCGGCGTTTGACTGCCTGGCCCGCTGGCTGCACGACCGGATGCACCATTCACGCGACGCCACTTTATCTGTCCGCCGGGTTGCGCTTGAGCTTTGCGGCGCCGAAGACGAATGATCCGTCATTTGATGAGTACGTCTCCGATCCGGCGAAGCCTGTACCTTACCGAGCGCGCCCGGTTCAGCCCGTTGGCTACGGCGACGGCTTTACTTGGTCCGAATGGCTCGTGGATGATCAGCGCGAAGCTTCCGGCCGGCCGGACGTTCTTGCTTTTATATCCGACGAATTGCGCGAGCCGGTGAAAATCAGCGGGCAGCCCGTTGCCAACGTGATCGCATCCACCAGCGGCACCGACTCCGACTGGGTGGTGAAATTGATTGACGTTTATCCGGACGAAGTAGCGGGACAGAAAGAAATGGGCGGCTACCAGTTGATGGTTTCCACAGACATCTTTCGCGGGCGGTATCGCGAGAGCCTGGAAACACCAAAGGCCATCATTCCGGACAAGCCGTTGCTTTACCGCTTCCAGCTACCGACCGCGAACCATGTTTTTCTCCCGGGACACCGCATCATGGTGCAGATCCAGTCGAGCTGGTTCCCGCTCTACGACCGCAATCCGCAGACCTTTGTGCCGAGTATTTTCTGGGCCAAGCCGGGCGACTACCGAAAGGCGACACAGCGGATTTACCATGGTGCGGGACAGGCGAGTTTTGTTGAGTTGCCGCTGGTTGCAGCGCAGTAAGAGGTTAAACGGGCTCGCGGAGGTTCAGCAAAAATCGCCCGGCGCGTGCGCTCATCCGTCCTAGCTTCCTTCTGGAGAGAGGCTGGTAGGCAGGGCGAAATGCCACAAGCAAGCCCCTTCCGGCACGCCTGTTCCCACTACCGTCTTTTTAGACGAAGCGGCTCTGAATCTTGGACGGCTCGCGTTACCTCTGGGCAATGCATAGAAGACGGTTAACTGTCTTCTTGTGTTGAAGTTAGCTTCGGTCGAACCCTGTTAGGGGCCCTTCCAAAAAACCGGAGGGCAAACTCGAGTCGCAACTTTTTTACGGGCTGCACGGTTGACTGGGCTATCTTGCAAGGTTACTAACGCCCAAGCGCCCCGTGGTTCCAGAACCCGAGTAACGGAACTCACGAACACTTTGCGCTATCGGTTTTCTTGGGAAGCTGGCACAGCATGGGGCATGCGGAGCCTTCTCTCTGAAACTCATTTCGGCCGCCGACTTTCCTTCCGCCTTCTCCTCGCGGGATTCTCCCTGCTGGCCTTCACCCCCTCGCTTCTTGCCGACACCCCGGCTCTGTTGCGCGGTACGCCGACGGCTGGCTGCTACTGCCATTGTGCGGAATCGAAGCAGCACGGCGGCTGCATAAAGATGTGCGAATCCAAGAAATATGCGTCCCGCTGGTGGGCCAAGAGTTGCGCGAAGCCACACATGAGCACACCCAAGCGCGACTCGCACGCCGGACCGCGGTTCCCACATCCCAGGCGGTCCGAGCACGCGGAACTCTAGAATTCAGTTCTCCGTGCCTGGCTTCGGGCCATCGTCGGTTCCGGTTTCTCCACTCTAATTTCCGGAGTTCCGCGTCTTTCCGGTCTCCCTGTCCCCAGATCGTAGCGCTGTGATTTGTCGCACTGGCGACGGAATTAGACCGTGTTAGCCGCTGAAATGGACACAGAAGGGTGGTAAGTTCCGTGGTCTTCGCCAAGAAGGGAGGCAAAGATTTCGGGAATTTCGAAGATGGCGCGGTTGTCTTGGGAGGAAACATTTCTGCGAAACTCCGCGAGGGTTGCGGGCTCAAGCATCCGCTTCACGCCCTTCGCCACATCCTTAAAGCTTTTCAGGACGATCCCAACATTTTTCTCCTTCACCCATTCCGCGTTGTAGCGCTCCTGGGGAAGCGTCCAAGCGTTGCACTCGATCAGCACGGGAAGCTTGCGGATCATCGCTTCCGCAATGCTTCCAGGGCCGGGCTTGCCAATCAGGAAGTCGGCGGCGCGCATCAGCCTGTGCACCTCTTTGGTAAATCCGACAACGCACACCGGCATCTTCCACTGCCGCGAACGCAGCTCGGAGGCAAGTGCTTCGTTGCGGCCGCAAATCAAGATCAATTGCAAAGGCAGCAATTCCGCGTCGAGACGCTTGGTGATATCCAGCATGACCTTCGAGCCATGTCCACCGAACAGGACCATGGCCGTCGTCCGATCCGCCCGCAAACCCATCTGTTTCCGCAATTCCAACGGATCGGAACTGTCCAACGCATAAAAGTCCGGTCGCACAATCATTCCTGAGGTTCGAAAAATATGGGTAGTGTCATGACCCATCGCGCGGGCCTGCTCTGCGGCTTTTTCCGTGCCGGCAACGACGTATTGTTCTTTGATCGGCTCAATCCAAAAACGCGGCGGCAAATCCGCCAGGTCGGTGATAATGGTAACGAAAGGCCGGCCCGGATAAACATGCGTCCAACTCTCGCAAATCTGACGATTAAAATGAGGGATCACGGAAACAAGAAGGTCCGCCGGATTCTCACGCCAGTAGTTTTCCAGTAGTTTCACCAGCTGTTTGTGGAAGAGCCGAATGGTGCCTTCGAGAAGCCGAAGAAGATACGTGCTGCCGAGGGTCCACCCGTTTTGCAAAAGAATGTTGTATTGCTGCTGGATGCGGATGCCGGTCAGCTTCCGGAGCACGTCGAGGCGGTCGGTGACATCCTGGAACTGTACCAGACCGACCCGCCAATCCCGGGGCTGCTGGGCAATGACGGTCTCGAGCGCAACCGCCGCGTTGCGATGCCCTCCTCCCGCGTCGTGGTAGACGATAAGGATTTTCTTCATTTTAGAGATTCTGCCACACCGGAAGTAGGGTTGTTGAAGAGCACACTCGATGCCATGTGGAGAACTGTATAACTCACTTGTGTTCAGTAAGTTCCATGGGCACATTTACGAAGATTTTTCCGCCTCTTCATAGGTTGTTCATATTACAAGCCGACAATTCTTTCCATGCGTTCGGACCTCCACGTTCACACCAAAGCATCAGGAATGTTCAACCTTCCCGGCCTGAAGCACTTGTGTCAGGAGTGCTACAACGAGCCTCTTGAAGTTTACGACCTTCTGAAACGGAGAGGCATGTCGGCCATCACCGTCACGGACCACGATTCGATTGAAGGTTCCGAGGCATTGCGGTCTTTCTCGGACTTCTTCCTGAGCGAGGAAGTCAGCGTGCGAATGCCCAGCGGCACCGAAGCACATCTTGGCGTCTACAACCTCACCGAGCGCGACCACTTGGAGATTAAGCGCCGCGCCAATGACTTCGTCTCTCTGCTGATGTACCTGACGGAGCGGAAGCTGTTTTTCAGCGTCAACCACGTCTTCTCCGGATTGACGGGGCGCCGCGAGGCAGACGATTTTGCCTGGTTCGAGTCCTACGTCCCGGCCTATGAAGCGCGCAACGGCCAGATGTGGCGGAAGAGCAATGAATGCGCAGCGCAACTCGCAGCGCGTCTCGACAAAATCGCGGTAGCCGGCAGCGATGCACACGCCCTTTCCGGAGTCGGCCTCACTTACACAGAGGTGCCGGGGGCACGAACCGTCAACGAGTTTTTCGCCGGTTTGCGAGCAGGCTCGGGCCGCGTGGCAGGAGAGCATGGAAGTTACGGCAGACTTACAGCAGACGTCCTCAGCATCATTGGCTCATTTTTCTCGGACATGCCCTGGACGGCGGTGCTTTCCCCGCTTGCCCTGCTGGTGCCTGTCTTCTCCGCGGGACACTGGATGAACGAAGTGCGCTTCTGCAGAAAATGGCGTGCAGTGATGGAAGACCGCGGGAAAAGGCAACGCAAGCTATGGGACATCGATCCCAGTTTCGAGGCGAATTGGGCAAGTTGAGGTCAGCGGATTGATCTTCATCGGTTCGTATGAGGTGAGGCAATGGCAGTGGCGCGCAGCCTCTGGGGACACATCGAGCGCCGCGATCACCGGTTAATGCGCCGCATGAACCGGTGGCGCCCTCCCAGGTGGATTCGCATCTGGACGATCACCGTGACACGCTTGGGCGACGGCTGGGTTTGGTACGGGCTGGGGCTCCTCCTGCTTGGCTTCGGCGGCCCGCGGCGGTTTGCCGCCGTAGGCGCGGCCGCGGCGGCGGCCGTGCTGGGAATTTTCCTGTTCAAGGCTCTCAAACATCTGAGTCAGCGGCCGCGACCCTGTCAGATTGAGCCTCATTGCTGGTCGAAAATCCTGCCCCCGGATCAGTTTTCCTTTCCGTCGGGCCACGCCATGACCGCGTTTTCCATCGCACTGGTCATTAGCTACTTTTATCCCTCGCTAGAAGGCGTGCTTTTGTTCCTGGCGTTGAACATCGCCGTGTCCCGCATCGTGCTGGGAATGCATTTTCTCAGCGACGTGCTAGCAGGAATGGTGCTGGGCGTTGCGCTGGGATGCGCTTCGATTACCGCTTTTGCATCGATAGGACTCGTTTGAGACTCCCCAGGCCTTAAGGCGGGGGATTCTTTGGAGTTACCAAGCAGCATTGCTGCTCGTCTCCAACGAATGTTTCCTGCTTCACAGGCCCATGCTTGCCTTCGCACCCACAAGCGGATACCGAGCGTCCCCCGGCGCCAATGCGTTAGTTCGCGTCGCCGCCGCGCGAAATCGGTTGGCACTTGGTTTGTGCCGTTCCCGGTCTGGTCTCAGATCGGTGACTTGGTATGAGGAGCGAGCGATTCGCGGAACGCGGCAAGATTATTCTTATCGACGATGGCGGTTCCCGTATCCACCCAAGCTGGCATGGGAGAGGTCGGCGCGGTTCTCCAATCCTTGTAGTCGTGAACCGCGTTGTGATGGAGATCGTCCAGGAATTTCAGGCCGTAGAAACCCATCACGTAGGGTTTCTGTATGACCGTGGCGGTAATCGCGCCACGCTGAATCCAGTCCAATGTCTCGGGATCTTTGTCAAACGCCACAATCGGAATTTTGCCGGTGAGGTCCAGGCGATGCAACGCATCGGCAGCGCCCTCGCCTCCTGAAGCCTCGAGCCCGATAATGCCGTCGGGCTTCTCCTTGCCCTGAAGAAGAGCGGAAATGGCGTCGTAAGCGTTGCGGGAGTCCCCTTTGTCATCGATGGTCTTGGTAATTTTGATTCCCGGATATTTCTTGAAGGCTTCCTCGACGCCGCGAACCCGTTCGCCAAGATTGAATTGTCCGGGGATGGTAATCACCACGACATTTCCTTTGCCGCGGAGCAACTCCCCGATGCGCTTGCCGCTTTCCTGGCCGGCGCGGAAATTGTCCGTCCCGACGAAAAGGATGCGGTTGGATTCCGGCGAATCGGCATCCACGCAAATTACGGGTATCCCTTGCTGGATGGCGGCATTGATGGGATCCCGGAAAGCTTCTGGATTTGCGGCGGAGACCAGGATTCCCGAAGCGTGTTGCGCGACCGCTTGCTGAAAGGCGGTCACCTCATCGCTAACGGAGAAGTTCGCCGGGCCCGCGAGCTCGGCTTTGACACCCAATTGCTTGGAGGAGTCTTCCAAGCCTGCCGCCGCTTCCTGCCAATACGGCAAACTCGTGTTGAAGGCAACAAAAACGTAGCTTTCCTCCTTCTGGTGGTAAGGTGCCTGACAGGACGACAGGAATCCGGTTAGAAGAATCGCCGGAAGAAGTCCGGGAGCGAGGCGAACTTGCATCGCAGGCCTCCTTGCAGAAGTTTTTTCCAATGCGGACCAAGCCAGGGACTCGATCCGGGTACAATCTGGGTTCTCCGCCGGCCAAGCCTATCACAGCTGAAGCACAGAAGCGCATCTTCTGAACCTGCGCAGGGGGGGATCCGCCGGAGATGAGCGACTCGAGTGTGGGGGCCAGCACTTTGACGGCGCAGTGTGGGTTGCGAGCGGACGCGAGATCCTCGTTCAAGTGTCGCGGCCAAGGCGTCAGACTATGATGACCCGGAAATACTTGCTCGAAATCAGCGTAGACGGAGTCGAGAAAGCCATTGCGGCCGAACGCGGCGGCGCGGATCGCATCGAGTTGTGCGCCGATCTGTCCGTTGGCGGGCTGACGCCGAGACGCGAACTGCTGCGCAGCGTCCGCGGAACAGTTCACCTCCCCATCTACTCGATGATCCGGCCGCGCGCGGGCAATTTTGTTTACTCGGACTCCGAGTTCGCCGAAATGGAGCGCTCCATTGCCGTCGCCGCCGAATGCGGGATGGATGGCGTGGTGCTCGGCGTCTTGCAAAAGGGTTTCAAAATGGATGTCGGCCGAACGCGAAGACTCGTCGATCTCGCGCGGCCTTTGCCGGTGACGTTTCATCGCGCGTTCGACGAATGCGCCGACGAGCGAAAAGCTCTGGAAGAGGTGATTCAGAACGGCGCTTCGAGGGTTCTCACTTCCGGCGGCGCGAAAACGGCGCTCGAAGGAGCTGCGAAATTGGCGGAACTCATCGCGATGGCGAGCGACCGCATCCTGATTCTTCCCGGGGCAGGCATCACACATTCCAACATTGCCAAGATCGCGGAGAAGACCGGCGCGATCGAATTTCACGCGGGGCTCGGCACTGTCCTTCCCTACTCGAGCCGCGACTACAACAGACTGGAGGCCGAAGTCCGACAGCTCAGCGAACAGCTATCTGCGTTACCGTGAAACGGTGCGCAGCTATGGCTAGGTATTCATCGAAAGAGGACAAGATCCGACGCCATCTTCTAGGCACCTTGAGAAGCGGAGGGGCAGGGACGAGAAGACCGGGGACATCGTCCTATCGCGGCGGTCGGGGGGCAGTCTGTCCGCTTCTCTGACAAGGCCATAGAGGCGGACTGGCTCTCGATGACCCGTCAAGACAAGAACCCGCGAAGGATGCTGCAAAAGCGGTCAAGCCTTTCTGTGCCTGGCGGCGCAGCGTCAAGCTTTCTGCGCCTGCCGGCGCAAGAACGTGGGCACGTCCAGGTCGTCCGCCGGAACTTCCTGGCTGACTTCGCGCACGTTCTCTTGAACCTGTGGCACGACATTTCTGGGCTCGAGCGGCGGCTCCATCATTTCGCGCCCGGCCTTCCAGGTCTTGGGCAGGAAAGACTGCTTTGGCAGGACGTTTTTCTTGTTGGCCTCCTTGAAGCCCGCGGCGATCACCGTGATTTTTACGGAGTCCTTCATGGTGTCGTCCTGTACCGCGCCAAAAATGATGTTGGCGTTTTCGTGCGCGGCTTTTTGAATGACGGTCGAGGCCTCGTGAACCTCGTGGAGCGTCAGGCTGGAGCTGCCGGAGATGTTGATGAGAATGCCCTGCGCGCCCTGGATGGAATTGTCTTCGAGGAGTGGACTGGCGATGGCGCGGTTGGCCGCGTCAATGGCGCGATTCGAACCGGTGCCCACGGCCGTGCCCATCACCGCGTAACCCTGGCCATGCATGATGGCTTTCACGTCGGCAAAGTCGCGATTGATGATGCCAGGCACGGTGATGATGTCGGAGATGCCCTGCACGGCCTGGCGGAGAATGTCGTCGGCGATGCGGAACGCGTCAAAGAAGCTGGTGCCGCGCTCGACGGTGTCCATCAGGCGCTCGTTGGGAATCACGATGACGGTGTCTACCGCGCCGATCAATTCCTGGAGCGCCTGCTCGGACTGCATCATGCGGCGCTTGCCTTCGAACAGAAAAGGCTTTGTGACCACGGCTACGCTCAGCGCGCCCAATTCGCTCGCAAGCGAAGCGACCACTGGCGCGGCCCCGCTGCCGGTGCCGCCGCCGAGGCCGGAAGTGATGAAAATCATGTCCGAGCCTTCGAGTGCCTCGATGATTTTTTCCGTGTCTTCGAGCGCAGCCTTGCGGCCAACCTCAGGATTGGCGCCCGCGCCGAGTCCCTTAGTGAGCTTGGCGCCGAGCTGCAGCTTTATGGGCGCCTGCGAAAGCTTCAGCGCCTGCAAGTCGGTGTTCGCGGCAATGAACTCGACGCCTTCCAGCTTGGCGCGAATCATGCGGTTCACCGCGTTGCATCCGCCACCCCCCACGCCGATGACTTTGATCTTCGCCGGCTGCAATTCTTCGCTGAAACTCATGCGAATTCCCGCGTCTCTTCCCATCATATTTTGTCGGCCTCCTCCAGATTCGCTGCGCCCCGCGGGCAGGGTCACGAGGCACCCGCGAACATGGCTTTCAGTTTGGATACCAGGGTCCCCGAGCGATGCGGACCGGACCGCCGCGCCTTCGCGCCGGCCAGCACCAGTCCCACAACCGTGGCGTACTCCGGTTGAGCTACCTGTCCCGGGAGGTCCGCCAAACCTTTGGGCTCCGCGATGCGCACGGGCAGGCGGAACGATTGCTCGATGATGTCATCGAGGCCGCGCAAACGCGCGCCGCCGCCGGCGAGAATAAATCCAGCGGGAATCTGGCCGTCCAGGCCGGCGCGCTGGAGATCGTCGCGAATGAGCGAGAGCAATTCCATGGCGCGAGGCTCGATGATGTCGGTCAGCATGTGCGGGAAGATCGCGCGAGGCGGGCGGTCGCCAACGCTGGCGATTTCAATCGCGCCGTTATCCGTGATGAAAGAAGAAGCGGCCCAGCCGTGGCGGCGCTTGATGCGCTCGGCCTCGGGAGTGGGCGTGCGCAAGCCGACGGCAAGATCGTTGGTGAAATGGTCGCCGCCGATGGGAACCACGCCGATGTGACGAACAACTCCGCCGCCATAGGCGATGATTTCCGTCGTGCCACCGCCGATATCAAGCAAACAGCAAGCGAGGTCGCGCTCGTCCTGGGTCAGACAGGCTTCGGCGGAAGCGAGCGGCTCGAGCACCGTATCGCTGATGAGAATGCCCGCTTTATTCGCGGCGGTAACGAGATTCTGCGACGCGGCAATCGAGGAAGTGACCACGTAAACGTTGGCGACGAGGCGCTGGCCGACCATCCCGACGGGGTCGCGAATGCTGTCCTGGGCGTCGACAATGAATTCGTGCGGAAGGACATGCAAAACTTCGCGGTCCTCGGGGAGAGAAATGTTGCGGGCGGCATCGACCGCGCGGCGCACGTCTTCCCTTTCGATGTCGCGCGGGCGAGGGCCAAGGGCAATGCCGCCGCGGCTGTTTGCGCCGCGCACGTGGTTGCCGGCCACGCCGATAAGGGCTTCTTCCACCGGCACATTGGCCACGCCTTCGGCTTCTTCCACGGCGCGGCGGATCGAACTTACCGTCGCGTCGAGATTGACGATGAGGCCTTTGCGCAAACCTTTGGATTCGGCTGCGCCGAGCGCCAGAAACTTTACGAACTCGCCCTCGATTTCGGCGATGAGGATGGAGGTTTTTGTGCTGCCAATGTCCAACCCGACGAGGTATTTGTCTTTCTTCGCCAATCCGCCACTCCTCGGATAAAAGCTATTTTGTTCTTGCGGCCACCGTGCCCGCGCTGGAGTCCGGATTCACGACCACTTGCCGCGCATACTGCAAATCGATGGATTGGACATGCCCGGTGTGGGCCTGCCACTGGGCAAAATTGTCCACGAGCATCTTGTACTTGCCGGAAAAATCGCCGGAGCCGAAGTGAACGGTGACCGCCTGCGGATCGGTCGGGCTAGCCAACCCGGTCATGACCACGCGCACGTCCCTCGGAACGGAGAGATCCACTTCGCTGACGTTTTCCGACGAGCCGCCGCGCACCAGTTCGATATCCTTCATGAACTCCTGATACAGCTCGATGCGCTTTTCGCGCTGATCGCGCGGCAAGTCTTCCGAAACGCCGCTTACGATCGGGAATTGGAAATCTGCGTCGCGAGGGCGATCGAGAATCACGCCGTGAGGGTCAATCAGCGCCACCTCGTCGCCATTGCGCACAAAAGCGATGGGCGTGCGCTCGGTGAGCTCGATGCGAATGCGATTCGGGAGAATACGCTCGACGGTCGCAGACTCGATCCAGGGGATTTGCTCGAGCTGGCTCCGCCGAAGATCCAGCGACATGCGCAAAACGCTGCGATTCCGATCTTCCACGAATTGCTTCAACACGGCTTCGCGGGTAACGACGTGATTGCCGGTCAGCTCAATCTGCTCCGGCCTCAGCAACAGCATGGACGGAGCATAAAGAAGAAATCTTGTCCCATGATACGCACCGACGGTTATGGCCGCACCGGTAGCGGTCGAAAGCAGGACGCGGCGATAGAACGTCCAGCCGTGGCCGCTCAACTTCCTGCGACGAATTTCAACGGGCTTTTGACGGCGCAGATAACGCGGCTCATCGTCGCCAATCAGCTCGGGCCGGTAACGCTCGCCGGCCTCCGCCGCCGCGGTCGCGTTCCTTTGCATGGGCTTCAGGCGTTCCAAACGACCACCTCGTTTTCCAAAGCCACGCCGTAAGCTTTCCGTACGCGCTCGCGCACATCGCCGATCAGCGCCAGCATGTCTTTGGCGGAGGCGTGCCCTGCATTCACAAAAAAATTGGCATGGCGTTCGCTGACTCGCGCATCGCCTATGGAAAGCCCTTTGAGCCCGAGCTCATCCATCATGCGGCCCGCTGAGGCGCCCGGAGGGTTTTTGAAGATGCAGCCCGCACTTTTTTGCCCAAGGGGCTGGCTGGAACGCCTTTTTTCGTTGCAGATACGAATACCGTTTAGAATTTCGTTGTACGGTTTGGAGGGTAGTTCCAATATCACTGCGAGCATCATATCATCAGCCGCAAAAGAAGTGTGGCGATATTCGAAAGAAATTTGATGCCCCCGGAGAGTTTCGATTTTCCGCGCGGCGGCGCGATACAGCTGCACTTCGCGGACGTAGGTGCCGATTTGCATCCCGTAGGCGCCGGCATTCATGCGCAGCGCTCCACCGACCGTGCCGGGAACTCCAATCAAGCCTTCCATGCCGCCGAGGTCGTGCTTAGCGCAAAAGGTGACGGTGCGGCCCAGGTCAGCCGCGGCGTCGATGTGCGCCAGATTGCCTTCCAAGACGACGTCGGGCTCGGGTGGAACGAGTTGCAAAACCACCCAAGGCAGCTCCCCGTCATCGACCAACAGGTTTGACCCGCCGCCAAGAAACCTGTGGGGAACGCGGCTCGCCTCGAGAAGGCCGAGCAAATCGGGAATGCTTGCGTGTTTGGTGATGCGGAGCATGTCGGTGGTTCCGCCGATGCCGAGGGAAGTCCATTCGGACAGTTTCGCCCCGGGACGCAGGTCGACGCCGCGTTCCGCCAAATGTCCGCGTAATTGAGGATCGCTAATGCGCATGTTGCGCCGGGTGCTCTGCCCCCAGCAAAGTGACGAGATCGTTGCTGGCGCGGCTGACGCTGCCGGCGCCGATGGTCAAAATGGCGTCGCCGGGGCGGGCCTGCTTTAGCAGATACTCGGTGGCCTGCTGAAGTGAGCGGGAGTAGTAAACACTTTTGTGACCAGCGCCGCGAATGGCATGGGCGAGACGCTCGCTGGTCACGCCGGGGATGGGCGCCTCGCCGGCCGGGTAGATGTCGGTCAAGACAAGCACGTCGGCTTGATTGAACGCGCGACAGAATTCGTCCCAAAGATGCTGAGTACGCGTGAAGCGATGCGGCTGGAAAAGCACCAGCAGCCGACTGAACTCGCAGCCGCGGGCGGCGTCGAGTGTCGCGCGGATTTCCGCAGGGTGATGCCCGTAATCGTCGATAACCGTGATGTCGTTCACGACGCCCTTGATGTCGAAACGGCGGCCAACGCCGGCGAATTTTGCAAGGCCCTCGCGAATCAGGTCGGAGGCAACGTTGAGATAGAGGGCTACACCAGCGGCGGCAGCGGCATTGCGTACGTTGTGCATCCCGGGGGGATGGGGCAGGCGGAAGATGCCCAAATCATCGCCTTTATAAGTAAGTCTGAACTCGCTCTTTAGGCCGTCGAGTTTTATATCGCTTATGACCAGATCGGCCTGGCTGGAAGTCCCGTAGGTGATGATGGGACGCTTCACGCTGGGAATGATGGCCTGGACATTGGGCTCGTCGATCGACAGAATCGCCGCGCCATAAAACGGCACGCGATTCACAAACTGAGTGAAAGCCCCCTGAATATCCTCAAGCGAAGTGTACTGGTCGAGATGCTCGCGATCGATGGTCGTCACCACGGCGACGACTGGCGCGAGCATGAGGAAACTGCGGTCGCTTTCGTCCGCTTCCACGACAAAATACTCGCCCTTGCCCAAACGGGCGGTGGTTCCCGCTTGATTGACGCGCCCGCCGATCACGAATGTTGGATCGAGATGCGCTGCTGCCAGAAGCGAAGCGACCATCGAAGTCGTGGTGGTCTTGCCGTGGGCTCCGGCAACGGCGATGCCGTATTTCAAGCGCATCAATTCCGCGAGCATCTCTGCGCGCGGGATCACCGGAATCTTCCTGTTGTGCGCTTCGATGACTTCCGGATTGTCGGGCTTCACGGCGGAGGAAGTCACCACCACGTGGGCGCCATCGGCGTTCGACGCCTGGTGACCCCCATAAATCGTGGCGCCCAAGTTTTCCAGCCGTTCCGTGATGTTCGAAAGCTTTACGTCGGACCCGGAAACGGAATAGCCCAGGGTCAGAAGGACTTCGGCGATGCCGCTCATGCCGATGCCGCCGATGCCGACCAGATGAATGCGTTGGAAATTGCGAAAGGAGACCATCATGGATTCGCCCTCATCCTTTACCCTGCACGTTTGCGGCCTCTTCAATCAGATTGACGATTTCCTCCGTGGCATGAGGGCGGGCTAGCGCGCGCGCGTTGGAAGAAAGCTTTTCGATGTCCTGGGGTTGGTCTAGAAGCGAGAAAATCTCGGCGGTCAGTTTTTCGGCGGTCAGCTCGGGCTCGGTAATGAGGCGTCCTGCGCCGGTGCGCGCCATTTCCTGCGCGTTGCGCAGTTGATGGCTGTCGGTGGCCCTGCCGAACGGAATGAAGATCCCGGCGCGGCCAGCGGCGGCAACTTCCGCAGCCGTAATGGCCCCGGCGCGGCAAACAATAATGTCCGCCCAGCCGAAGCGCTCAGGCATGTTCATTATAAAGGGCACGACTTCGGCGAGGATTTCGCGGCGTGCGTAGGCGGTGCGGACCGCGTCATAGTCGCGTTCGCCGGTTTGGTGCACGATGCTCAGCTGATTTTTTCGCGTGGCAAGGCGGTCCATGGAATCCACCAACGCACGATTGATCGGCAGCGCGCCCTGGCTGCCGCCGGTGATCAGCAAGCGCAGGGGATTCCCCGGCTTTCGCGGCGCAATCGAAAAGAACTCCGGACGCACGGGACAACCGGTAACCACGGCTTTTTTTCCCCAAGCCCGTGCAGAAATTGCATAGCCGGTGGCAATGCGCTTCGACAGTCGCGCGAGAAGCTTGTTGGTCAGGCCCGGCTCCGCGTTGGGCTCAAAAATAATGTTCGGCACGGCGCCGAGCCAGGTGGCCAGCAACATCGGGCCCGCGGCGTAACCGCCGACTCCAAAAGCCGCGACGGGTTTGTGTTTGCGTAAGACGCGCCTGGCGTCAAACATGGCCGGAACCAGCATCGTCAAGTTTCTGAACAGGGTTGCTCCGCTCTTGCCTTTTAGCCCGGCAACGCGCAGCGTTTCCAGAGGCAAGCCCGCCTGCGGCACCAGCTTCATCTCAATCCCACGCTCGGTTCCTACCAGCACCACTTCTCTCTCTTTTCCCCGCGCGAGCCATTCCCGCGCAATGGCCAACGCCGGGAAAACATGTCCGCCTGTGCCGCCGCCCGCGATCAGCAGTTTCACGTGACGCGCCCGCTCCTCAGGCTTCCCTGGCTTGCTGCGAAATATTGAGCAGCACGCCGGTGCCCAGCAGCATCACCAGCAAACTTGACCCGCCATAACTGATGAATGGCAGGGGAATGCCTTTGGTCGGAACCATTCCCAGAACCACCGCGAAGTTGATGAGCGCCTGCCACAACACCATGGTCGTGACGCCCAGGGCGAGCAAACGGCCAAACACGTCCGGCGCGGCGAAAGCGGCGCGAATGCCGCGCCGTCCGTAAACGACAAACAGCGCGATCACCAGTACCGCGCCGATAAAGCCGAGTTCCTCGCAAATCACCGCGTAGATGAAGTCCGTGTGCGCCTCGGGCAGATAAAAAAGCTTCTGCTTGCTTTCCATCAAGCCGACGCCGGTGAGGCCGCCGGATCCCACGGCAATCAGCGATTGCCTCAATTGAAAACCGGCGCCTTGCGGATCGGAGCCGGGGTCCCAAAATGACAGAAAGCGCGTCATGCGATAAGGGGCGAGCGTGATCAGGAGATAAAGCGCGGGCAGCGCGACCGCGACACCCGTAGCAATCCACTTCCAGGAAAGCCCCGCAACAAAAAGAATGGTGGTTGCAAACAGCAGAATGTCCAAGGAGGTTCCAAGGTCCGGCTGCGCGAGAATCAGTCCAGCACAAACCAATATCGGCGCGAAGGCCGGCAGAACCGTGTCGAGAAAACCCTCTTTGCAAAACTCCATGGCATCTTGGTCGCGCCTCTTCAGATCTAAAAACCATGCCAAGTAAAGAATCACGGCGAGCTTTGCGAGCTCCGACGGCTGGATTCCAACGGGACCGAACCGGATCCAGCGATGCGTGGCATGAGAGCGATCGAGAAAAAAGGCGCTGACCAGCATAACTAAAACGGTCGAGAGCACCGCGTAGATCACGGCCGGCTGACGCAGTTTGTGATAGTCCGTGCGCATCAAAACGAACATTCCTAAAAGGCCAAGGAGAAGCCAGGCTGCCTGCCGCACCAGAAAAATGTAGGAGTGCCCGTACAACTGCTCGGCGGTTACGGCCGATGCGCTCAGGATCATCACCGCACCAAATAGACAGAGGGCAAGCGTCACACCAAAAAGCCACCGGTCGCTGTCCGGACGCGTCGGCATATCGGTTCACCGCCTTCCTGAAGTTGTGCTTGCGGCCTGCCGCTCGAGCTGCTGCACAAGCTCCTTGAACACGCGGCCGCGGTGCTCATAATTTTGAAATTGGTCGAAACTGGCACAGGCGGGCGCGAGCAAGATAACGTCTCCGGGACGAGCGGCGTGCGCCGCTGTTTCGACCGCGCGTTCGATGGTCCCGGCTTGCTCGATGGCCACGCTCCCCGCAATTTGCTTTTCGATTTTGCTGGCCGCGGCGCCAATCAAAAGCGCCAGGATGGCTTTTTCCCGCAACGGTGCTTGCAGCGCCGTGTAGTCGCTGCCTTTGTCCTTCCCGCCCAAGATAATCAGGATGCGCCCGGGAAAGGCATCCAGCGCTTTCCGTGTGGCGTCCGCGTTGGTAGCCTTCGAATCGTTGTAAAAACGCACGCCGCCAATTTCTGCAACGAATTCCAGACGATGCTCGACTCCCGCGAAAGAGCGCACGCCTTTTGCGACGGAGGCCGGCTCTGCGCCCGCAAGCCGCGTCGCCGCCACCGCAGCTAGGACGTTTTCCACGTTGTGCGCCCCGGCCAGCGGAATATCCGCAAGCTTGAGAACCTTTTCTTCTATCCCCTCACGGCGAAACAGGACTTCGTTTTCCTTCACGAACGCGCCTTCGGCGACGCGCTGCTTCCGGCTAAACCAAAACACTTGTGGTTTTGCGGGAGCATACGGCGTCGCGCCGGGATCATCGGCATTCAGCACGGCGCTGTCCGCTTCCGTCTGGTTCTCGAAGATCCGGGCCTTGGCGGCGCCATAACTCTCGAGCGTATGATGGCGGTCGAGATGATCGGGCGTGAGGTTCAGGAACACGCTGATATTGGGACGAAGCTTTTCGATCAGCTCCAGTTGAAAACTGCTGAGCTCCGCAACGGTGATGGTCTTGTCACTGGTCTTTTCCACGTAGGAAATCAAGGGCGTGCCAATGTTGCCCGCCAGAATCGTGGAGAAACCCGCATTCTTCAGAATGTGCTCAATCAACGACGTTGTCGTCGTTTTCCCGTTCGACCCGGTAATCCCGATGAGTCGCCCTTTTAGAAAACGGCTGGCAAGCTCGATCTCGCTCCAAATGGTGAGGCCTTTCGAGCGCGCCGATTGCAAAAGCGGCGCATCGGCGGGCACGCCTGGGCTGGGAATGATCAGCTCCGCCTCCCGAATCAATTCCTGGCGATGGCCAGCAAGCTCCAGGCCAACTCCGGCTCTTCGCAGTTCTGCGACTGCGGCGCCGAGCTCGCTCTCACCACGCGTGTCGGTCGCCGTCACCCGCGCGCCTCGCGCGGCGCAAAACAGCGCCGTGGCCACTCCCGTCCTGGCCAGGCCCACCACGAGCACGCGCTTGTTCCGAAGTTCGATCGACGCAGACATTTTGAATCCCGAAGTTCCTACCTCAATTTCAAGGTCGTCAGCGCAAACAGCGCAAACACCAAGGCGGCAATCCAGAAGCGGACGATCACCTTCGATTCGCTCCAGCCCAGCAATTCGAAATGGTGATGAATCGGCGCCATGCGAAAAATGCGCTTGCCGCGCAGCTTGAAAGAACCCACTTGCAAAATGACCGAGAGCGCTTCCACGACAAATATTCCGCCCACGAAAAAAAGCAATATCTCTTGCTTGATGATGACGGCGATGGTCCCGAGCGTTCCCCCCAGAGACAACGAGCCGACGTCTCCCATGAAAACCTCCGCCGGATGCGCGTTGTACCAGAGGAAACCCAGCGACGCGCCTACCAGCGCCCCACAAAACACCGTGAGCTCGCCGACTCTGGGGATGTATTGAATATCGAGATACGTGGCCCAGCGAAAATTGCTGCTGACATAGGTAAGGAGCGTGAGCGCCCCCGCGGCAATGACCGTGCAGCCAATCGCGAGCCCATCCAGACCATCGGTCAGATTCACCGCATTTGACGATCCGACAATTACCACGCAGACAAAAATGAGGAATGGAACAAAGGCCAGCGGCCACCAATGCAGAGTGCTTAGCAAGGAATGAATCACGAGGTCCGGGTGAATCCGCTTCGCAAAGGGAATCACCAGTTGCGTCGAATAGAAGCCGCGGCTCACCAAAACAAGCAGCGAGCCGCCGACCACCAGACTGACCAAGATCTGGAAATAGATTTTTTTCTTCGCCGTGAGGCCCAGGTTCTGCCGTTTCGAGACCTTGGCGTAGTCATCAATAAAGCCGATGGTCGCGAATCCAACCAGCGCAAACAGCGCCATCAAGATGAAGGGGTTCTTCAGGTCCGCCCAGAGCAACGCCGGAATGGCGGTGGACAACACGATCAGCACGCCGCCCATCGTCGGCGTGCCGGCTTTCTTCTGATGCTGCTGTGGGCCCTCTTCGCGGATGTACTGCCCGATCTGGAGCTCGCGCAAGCGGCGAATCAGCCACGGCCCGAAAACGAGCGCGAGAAACATTGCGGTCAAGCTCGCATAGACCGTTCGAACCGTGATGTAACGAAACACGTTGAGCGGGCTAAAGTAGCGCCGCAGAACCTCGACGAGGAGGTAGTAAAGCATCTTAGTGCCGCACCTCCTGACGCGACAACTCCCCCGGCGCCGCATGTCGGGCGATCAGCGCATCGACGATCTGCTCCATCTTCACTCCTCGGGAACCCTTTACAAGCAGTAGGTCTCCGGGAGCAACCAGAGTTTCCAGAAATTGCGCAGCTTCCGGCGGCGTCGCGAAGAACTTTGTGCGCGCCCGCGGCAGGCCCGCCGTCACCGCTCCCTCCACGATTTGCGAAGCGTCACCGGCCACACCGATGACCCAGTCCACTTTTCCGGTTTTCGCGGCAAACCGGCCGGCTTCGCGATGCAACTCCGGCGACGCGTTTCCCAATTCGCGCATCTCGCCGGCGACAAGGATTCGCCGCTGGAAGTTGGGCGTTGCCGCAAGCAATTCCGTCATGGCCTCGAGCGCAGCCGGGCTCGAGTTGTAGCTGTCATTAATCAGCGCCGCACCATTCGAAAACTGCAGAAGCTCGCCGCGCATCGCCGGAGCGCGCAGCGTGTTGAACACGCTCTGCGCCTCTAGAGCGCCGATTCCCCAAACGCTCGCCGCAGCCAACGCCGCAAGCGCGTTGGCGACCGCATGCCGCCCCGGAACGGTCAACTCCAAGCGCACCCGGCCTTCCGGACTTACATAATCGAACGCCGATCCCAGGGCGCCGCGGTCTTCGATCTCCGCCGCCATGAAAAACGCCTGCTTTTCGATCCCGTACGTCAGCACGCGGCCCGGCGCGTAAGGCCCAAACGCCGCAACGCGCGGATCGTCAGCGTTCAACACCGCCGTGGAACCGCTGCCGTTCAGCCCCTCTATCAACTCGCGCTTTGCCAGAGCAATCTCATCGACGGAAGAGAAAAATTCCAAATGCGCCGGGGAGACGCGCGTCACCACGCCAACGTCCGGACGCGCGGTCGCCGCCAGCCGCGCTAGCTCTCCGCGGCGCGACATCCCCATTTCCAGAACCGCCGCTTGATGGGTTTCCTCCAGCCGAAACAGCGTCAGCGGCAGCCCGTACTCGTTATTCAAATTTCCTTCGGATCTCAGGACCCGCAGCTTCGTGCCCAGCAGGGCCGCCAGCATTTCCTTCGTGGTAGTCTTGCCGACAGAGCCGGTGACGCCCGCAATTTTGCCACCCCAGGCTTCGCGCACCGCCCGCGCCAACTGCTGGAGCGCCCGGAAGGTGTCGGGCACGGCCAGGCAGCGGTCGCCCACCGAGCCCGCAAACCTTGCGAGATGCGCTTCCGCCACGACCGCCGCCAGCGCTCCCAGATTGAGCGCACTGGCCACATGATCGTGTCCGTCGTGACGCGGTCCGTGGATGGCCACAAACAGTTCTCCGGCGCGAATCGCGCGAGAATCAATCGACACGCCGGCCAGCCGGGCCAGGGGGTCGAGTCCCGCTCCTGGCCGAGTACCCAAAGCGCCAGCCACCTGTGCAATCGTCCACCGCATAAACTCCTCAAAGGGTTGGTTTTAGTCCAGTACCGCACGGCACGTTCGGTTTTCAACGTTTTGAGGGCTCCTCCTCTCGTCAGGCCTGCTTTTGGCCGCCCCGTCCTGCCCGGGGCCCGAGCGCCCTCGTTATTGCCACGGAACAAGCGCGCTAGGTGCCAAACCCGTTTTTCGGCCCCGCAAAACCCCGTTCGCGAAGCGCGCGCCGCGCCACTTCGCGATCGTCAAACTTGAGCGTGCGGTCCGCGAGAATCTGGTAATCCTCGTGGCCCTTTCCCGCCAGCAGCACGATGTCGCCCGCTCGCGCTTCATCGATGGCCATGCCGATGGCCTTTTCGCGATCGGTCTCGATCAAATATTTTCCAGCCGTCTTCTGCAAGCCGACCACGACGTCGCTGATGATTTTCAGCGGCTCTTCCGTGCGCGGGTTGTCGCTTGAAAGAATCGTCAGGTCGCTCAGCCGTCCGCTCACTTCTCCCATCACCGGCCGTTTCGTGCGATCCTTTAATCCGCCACATCCGAAAAGCGTGATGATGCGGCCTTCGGTATTCAGTTCCCGCGCAGTTCGAATGAGATTTTCGAGCGCATCATCGGTATGCGCGTAGTCCACGATCACCAGAAACGGCTGACCCATATCAATGCGCTGGAAGCGCCCGGAGACGCTTTCCAGATTCTCGAGGCCCTTCTGGATGATTTCATTCGAAAAGCCAAGAGCCTGGGCGGCGCCAATTGCGGCGAGCAAGTTGTAGACGTTGATCCGTCCGACGAGCCGCGACTTCACCCGCAATTTTCCCTTGGGCGTATGGGCGGTGAAACGCAACCCCTCGAAACTAAGCTGAAATTTGCTTGCGGTGATGTCCGTTTGCGATTCCAGGCCATACTTCACCGTGCTCTTCGCCAAACCGGCCAACTGCTTGCCGTAGCTGTCGTCGGTATTCAGCACCGCGACTTCCGGCGCGCCCGCGCCGGTACCTGCAAATAGGCGTCTTTTCGCCGCGAAATAATCCTCAAAGGTTTTGTGATAGTCCAGGTGCTCGCGCGTGAGATTCGTGAACACCGCGGCTTGGAAATGGCACCCCCACAACCGGTCCATCGCAAGCGAGTGCGAACTCGCCTCCAGCACCGCGTATTCCCCGCCGGCGTCGCGAATTTCGGCAAAAAATCCCTGCAGATCCACGGATTCGGGAGTGGTATTCGGCGCGGGATAGTCGCCCCGCGGGGTGTGATAGGCGATGGTGCCAAACAAACCGGTCCTGGCCCCGGAGGCCTTTATGATCGCATCCACCAGCGAAGTGGTGGTGGTCTTTCCGTTCGTTCCGGTCACCGCCAGCAATTGCAGGGCGTCGGCCGGATGGTCAAAAAAATTCGCGGCCGTACTCGCCAGCGCTTTCCGCGTTTCTCGGACTTGAATCCAGACAACTCCCCGTGGAAATTCCTTGGGGGCGGGTTCTTCGCTCGCAACGGCCACAGCGCCTCGTTTCACCGCGTCCTGAATAAAGGCGTTTCCGTCGGCTTGCGCGCCATGCAGCGCAAAAAATAGCGCGCCCTTCTCTACTTTGCGCGAATCACAACTCACCTGCTGAATCTCGAGGCGGTCCCGAGAGCTCGGCAGAACGGTTTCTACCCCGCGAAGCAGTTCGCTCAGTTCTTTCCCCGTTCTTGATCCGGCGACTTGGACAGACTGTTTCAGGGGCGTGTCCTGCGCGGTCGTGGTGGTGTGTTTCACCTGTTTTTCGTGGCCTAGCGACATCTTCATCCTAACGCCTGCTCTTGCGCTTCGGCTTGGCGATCTTTTCGCCCGGTGCCCCGAATTGCACCGTCAGCTTCGCGCCTGGCCGCACCTTCATCCCCGCCGCTGGCGTTTGACTTCGTGCAAGACCGCTGCCAACCAAGAAGGGGTCCACCCCCAGCTTCAAACACGTCTCCGTCACTTCCCGCATGGTCTTTCCCAAAAAGTCCGGCACAAGGATGTCGCGGCCTTCATCCACTGCTACGGTCACTGCTCGAGCCTTATCGATCGCTCTCCGCGCATTTGTCCCGGAGGACTCGGCTGGGGGTAGGTCCGGTAGAGCAACAAAATCGGTTGGAGTGAAGTCCGTGAGCGCTGCTAAGTTTGATGCATTTCTATCCTGGTACGCAACTCGAATCAACTGCGGCTCGACTGGCACGTCGCGCGGCACATCCAGATAGGCCAGCACCTGCTCGGCGATGCGTTTGAAAACCGGCGCCGCCACCTGTCCGCCTTCGCGTTGCCCCACCGGCGAATCCAGCGACACAAGAATCGTCACTGCCGGATTATTGATGGGAGCCAACCCGGCGAAGGAAGCGATCAGTTGCGTGTGGGAATAGCGGCCGGTCGAGGGATCAATTTTTTGGGCGGATCCGGTCTTTCCTGCGGCGGTCCAGCCGTCCAGATGCGCCAGCTTCCCCGTGCCATGCAATATCACCCCTTCCATCAAGCGACGAAGAGTCGCCGCTGTTTCCGGCTGGATCACGCGCCGGGGCTCCACGGGAGATAACACGCCCTCTCGAGGTAAAGCTTTATTGTCACGGCGCAGTCCGGCGACAACATGTGGCCGGTACAGCAGGCCCCCGTTCGCAATGGCAGAAACCGCGGCAAGCAGCTGAATGGGCGTGACGCCCACCTCCTGGCCCATCGAAATCGACCCGATGGAGATTGCCGACCAGTTCTCGAGCCGCCGCAGCAATCCCTTGCTCTCGCCGGGCAAATCCACGCCGGTCAACTGGCCGAATCCGAAGGCGCGAATGTAATCGTAAAATTTCGGCGCTCCCAGCTTCAGGGCGATCTTGATCGCTCCCACGTCGCTCGACCGCGCCAGAATGTCGGAAACCGTCAGCAAGCCGAATGGCTCGTGGTCGCGAATACGGTGCCCCGCCAGGTACACCGCGCCGTTCTCGCAATCGAAGACCCCCTCTGGCCTCACGATCCCTTGGTCAAAGGCCGCCGCAAGCGTAATCAACTTGAAAGTCGAGCCGGGTTCGTAAAGCGCAGTGACGGCGCGGTTCATCCGCGCTTCGGCGGACGCTTCTGTTGCCGCATTCGGATTAAACTTCGGCCAATTTGCCAGCGCCAGAATTTCCCCGTTATTGGGATTCATCACGACGACCATTCCGGCCAGGGCGTGCGTCTTTGAAATGGCCGCCACGAGTTCTCTCTCTGCGATATATTGAATCTGCTCGTCCAGCGTCAAGACTACATCCGCGCCGCGTTCGCGTTGTGCCTCCACACGATCGAACCAGCGCTGCCGCGCGTCCGCCATCACCACGATTTTTTCACTCTTGCCGCGAATCTGGGTGTCCAGCCCGTATTCGATTCCGGCGAGCCCTTTTTCGTCGAGGTCCACGAAGCCCAGTACGTGGGCAGCAAGGTCGCGCTTCGGGTAGATTCTCTGGTTCTCCTTTTGAAAATAAATCCCCTTCAGATTGAGGGCCTCGACCGCCTCTTTCTTGTCGGGAGGCACCTTGCGGGCAATCCAAGCGAAGCTTTGTGCCGACGCCAATTTTGCTTCCAACACCTCGCTCGGGATCCCCAGCACGCGCGAGAGCAGTTGCGCGGCCAGCTGAACATCTGCGACTTCAATGGGTACCGCGAACACGGAATCCACCGGGATGCTCATTGCCAGGGGATCCAGGTTGCGGTCGTAGATGGAGCCGCGCTTTGGCGTGATGTCCATGATGCGTTGCTGCTGCCGGGCCGCGCGTGCGAGGTACTCGGTGTGACAGACGAGTTGCAGGTAGCCTAGTCTGCCGACTACGGCGACGAGACAAATCAGGATTAGGCTCGAAACCAGGAGCAGCCGTTCACTTGCGGTGAACTCACGCCTGTCTTTCCCCGCCCGGCGGTCAGCTTTCACGACGTGCGCGCGGTTTTCGGACATGATGGGTTCAGCTCGGCCGGTGCTCCGCCACAAGCTTCATTTCAGCAGGATGCAATTTTGCGGCGCCCCGTCCGCAACCAGGGCTTATTGCGAACGGTTCTGCCGTACCAATCTCACGGCGGCCACCTGGGCTCCCGGCGGAGAGTCGTACTCGCGAATTTGCGTCGGCAGCGGCTCGGTCAGGCCCAATTGACGGCGCGCGATGATGTCAATGCGCATCGGGTTTCGCAGGCTGGCTATTTCCAGTTTCAAGGAAGAGTTCAAGGTCGCTGCGGCTGCCTGTTGCGCTTTGATTTCCTCGAGTTGGAAGCTCAGATCGATGCAGCGAAAGTGCTGATAGATGTACAACATGAAAAAAGCGGCCACCACGGAACCCAACGCCAGCGTGCGGTAGTAGTAGCGAAGCTTCACCGGTTCGACGTGGCGCACCAGGCGCGAATTGTCAATCCGCTTGACGGTCTGGAACTCCCGCACCGGCCTTGCTCTTTTCTTGCTCGCCATAACTAAACTCTTTCCGCGCACCGCAGTTTCGCGCTTCGCGAACGCGGATTTCGAGCCATCTCTTCCCTGGTGGGCTGGATCACGTGTTTGGTCAGCACCTGGAACGTTCCGGCCCTCTCTCCTTCATGAAACGCGCGCTTGACGAGGCGGTCTTCCCGCGAGTGGTAGCTCACGACCACCGAGCGGCCGCCCGCATTCATTGCAGCGGGGGTCCGAGAAAGAAACTGCCCGAGTTCCTCCAACTCTCGATTCACCGCTATCCGCAGCGCCAGAAACGTTTTTGTTGCGGGATGCAGTCTCTGCCTTCCCCATTGTCTTCGGACCCCTGCCACAGTCGTTGCCAGGTGTGCGGTGTCGCGTATCGGTCGCGCTCTCACGATCGCCCTGGCGATCCTTCTAGAATCGTGCTCATCCGCTTCGCGGTAGAGCAAATCGGCCAGCTCTCTTTCCGGCCATCGATTCACAATCTCGTCCGCCGTCAATTCGTCTTCGGCGTTCATGCGCATGTCGAGCGGACCGGCTTCGCGAAAGGAAAATCCTCGCGCGGCCTGGTCAAGCTGCATGCTCGAAACCCCCAAGTCGGCCAAGACCCCGTCCGCCGGCGGAATCCCCAACTCGCGTGCGACCTCCGCAATCCTCGAGAACGGCGCTTCGACCACCGTCACCTTCGTCCCAAAGATCTTCAGCCGCTCCTGCGCCATGGCAAGCGCCCGTGCGTCCCGGTCCAGACCGATCAGCCTCCCAGAGGTTAATTTCCCGGCGATCGCCTCCGCGTGACCGCCCGCTCCCAGCGTTGCGTCGATGTATGTTCCGTCCGGCTTTACGCGTAGCCATTCGAGCACCTCTCTCAACATCACCGGCGTGTGTGGCGGATTCCCGCTTTCTCGCCACTCGCCACTCGTCACTCGCCACTTCCCCCCTTAAATCCCCAAGTCTTCCAAGGCCTTGTCGTCCTCGTCGGTGTACGGCTCGTTCTTCAACTGGTCCAGCATGCGCGTGTGGTTCATCACTTCCAGGTAGTCCAGGTTGCCGAGCACATCCACGTCGGCCTTGGTCTGCGCCGATTCCCTCAGCACGGTCGGCAAAAGCAGCCTCCCCTGCCCATCCAATTCCACGGTCTGCCCGTAATAGCTGGTGCGCATCAGAAACTTCCTTTTCGCCCGGTTGGTGCTCGGCATCTTGGCGAGCTTGTCTTCGATCTCCGACCAAACTTTCATCGGATAAATCCGTGCCGTCTCACCGCTGGTGCTGGTGATGTAAAACTGGTTCCCGAACTCCTTCAATTGCTCGAGAAACACCGCGGGTATCTTCAGACGACCCTTCTCGTCCACCTTGGCCGGACAGTTGCCCCGCAGCTTCATGTCCACCGCTCAGTTCCGCCCGTTTGCCGGAATCGAACGCGAAAATGTGGTCTAGGATGGCCAAAATGCCCACTTTCACCACAACTTACGCTGACTTCTACTCTGCCCTACAGCCTGCTACCTTTTGCCCCAATATCCCACTTTCTACCAGTTTTCGCCACATCCTACCCGATTTTCATGGTTTGTCAAGAGAAAAGTGTAGACAATGCAGCGGCCAGGAGAAGGTTGCGGCTGGCCTCAACCCGTACTGGAGGGCCTAGCTTTCCGTCTTCAAGCTGTGGTGTTGAGACTCCGAACGCCTAGACGCAGGGGAGGTGGGACCTCGACTCCTGGGATGGTACTAGTCTGGCTTCGGTGAACTCCGCGGGCTCGCGGCTTCCGTCTCGATCTTCTCTACGGTTATGACGTTCGTCTTGGGATCGAGCGTCCCCACCACCCTCACTTTTTGTCCCGCCCATGGTTCCGCCAGAACCTGGGCATCGAGCTTGTAAACCTTGGTTTTTGTCTCGAGCACGTATCTTCCGCCGCGCTCTTTCACGCAAAAGCGGACGCATTCCGTGTCCGTTTTGATTTCCGGCTTGATTCCCATCATTTCCTTGTGGGATTGGCTCAGCGAATGCACATTCAGTGCACACTGCGAATCGGCAATTTCGCCGGTGAAGATTTTTTCGCTTGTCCCCGGTCCGGCGGTGGCCGTTAAAGCGATCCCCGCCAGCGCGGCCACAAGCGAGACCGCTCCCGATTTCTTTTCATCGTTAGTACTCCTTCCCCTTATCTGTCGCGATCCCTGGCGAGGGCAGCACTACAAATTTCATGTTCATCCCTTCGTGATCCTGGCTGCAGATGACCGTGCAGACCACTACGTACTCGCCCGGCTCGCCTGGCGCCACCAAGGAAAATTCCTGGACGCCTGGTTTCAGCATGAAGTCCCACCCGTCAACGGGGCTCCTATCTTTCGCACGAAGCAAGGTAAAGCCGTGAATGGCGCCATCGCGATTCACGTTTTTCGCCTTCTTAGCTGTGACTCGCAAGGTAATCGGCTCCCCGGCCCTGACCGTGATGATCGGCTGTTTCTGTCCGGGCATTTTGTATCGGCTGTCGTGGTCCGCCAGGATGTCAATGACGCGCCCCGCCGGTTCGAGACTCTGCCCCCGGGCGCAAATGCCGAAAAGCGCGGCCAGCATCGCGGCACACCCGCGATCGCGCAATGTCTTCGCAAATTTGCGGTTCGCCCTCACTGCGTCATGTAACTCAGAATCAACCTCATGTCTTCATCGGTGAGCATGGCGCGAACCCTCATATGCCGAATCGCCGTTGCCATGACGCGCGAGGGAAACTTATGCGGTGGCTGATGGCAGCGTCCGCAATTCGTGCGGAAGCGCTTTTCACCTTCTATGCGCTGAGCCCTCTCGGCGCTTGCCGTGCTTCTTAAAGCCGGTGGTGATCGGCGGTCATGGCTTGCGTTGGAATTAGCAGTCGAAGGTCCGGCTGAGGCAACAACCGCGGAACCCTTGTCGGACCTTTCCTGTTCCTGCGCGAGCGCCGAGCGGACCAGGCAGGCCATCACCCCCAAGCAACAAACCAGCATCCAGTTTCGCCTCATCGCGGGCCTCCTGCCGACCCCATTGGAACAACGAACCGATAGGTGAGGCCCAGCGTCCACACGTTCAGGTTGCCCGCGCTGCTGAATTGCCGGCCATAATTGCTTGCGGCTTTCAATCCATCGATAAAGTAGTAGTTCAGCCCGAATTCGAATTGCTTTGTATTTATCGGCGGCAACGCATCACTGACCAGGTCCCCAGTGAAAAACTGCTGGTACCTCGCCACGAGTTGCGTCCGGCGCATCTCGTTTTGCAGAAACGGAAGCTGGCTCAACTTGTAAGCGGGCTCAATCCAGTAGCCGCTTCCTCTTTTTGAATTTGCGTACTCGCCGCGGATATCCAGCGGAAGCAGCGTTGGCTGCCAGATGGCATGAAAGCCAAACAGATTCGATCGCTCCTGTTCAAGCAAATGTTGGAACGAGCCTCCCATTTCCAATCGTGCCTTGGGTATGAAAATCCCCGTGCGGACGCCGGCAAAGCGATCGGAATCGACCGGGCTCGTCGTCGATAGCGCGGAAAAATAAACGGCGTAGTTAATGTTGAACTGCGGGCGCGCTTTGAATCCGCCGCGTATCATCCCGCCGGTGCTTGCGTTGCTGGGTCCGATTCCAATCGGCAAGATCAGTGGGTCGGATTGCAGGTTTCGGATCCACACCGGATAAAGCCGCTCGTTGAATATCCCGAAAGGTGTCAGGAAGCGCCCCACGGTTATCGTCACGCAGGAATTCGCAATGAAATCCAGTTGGGCGTATTCGACCTCCTTTTGTACCGGGCCTCCGTGAAACCCGCTTCTACCCGGCAGTTGAACCAAGTCGTTTTCGAAGGTCGCGCGCGTTTCGAACACCCACCGCTGTCCGATTGGGACGAGCACTAGCGGTGTGGCGATGGGGTGCAGATCGGGTTGGCCGCCACTGAAATTGCTGATGAAGCCCACGCTTCCTGTGAGCGCGGCACGGGCTTGACGTCTTCATCGGACCGCTCTTGCGCGCATGCGCTCGGAGTCGATGCGCCCACGGCAAAGACGAGCGCGACAACCGCCAGCCTCTTAAGAGTTCGAGGGAGGCCGCAAGTCAGCAGTCTTCTTCTGATGCTCTTCACACTTCACCCCGAGCGGCTGATTCCGTCTTCGAATTCCAGCTTGCGAGACCCCCAGAGGCCGGTCAAGTCACGTTCCGCTAGCGTGTGCCTGGAGAGGTATTTGCCGATGCGCCGCGCGGGCAGTTTTTCCGGGAATATCTTCGAGGAGGCGGCGGGCGAGCAAAAGCCGCTAGCGAAACCGTTTCTCTCTGCCCATCACGGAATCCGCCTGGCTCGATCGTCCGGACCGCTGTTGCGTTTGCCCTCGCTTGACTTGAACTCAGCGATCTTTCGACCAGCGAAAGCGCACACCGCCTGAAAACAAAATGGGCGTGCCGATCTGCGGTACGGGAGTGGTCTGCACGAAGTACTCGCGGTTCAGGGCGTTCTCCAAATTCAAAAAGCCACGCCAGCGCTCGCCGAAGGAGCGTGAGACTTGGAGATTCAGCACAAAGTAGCTTCCCAGTTTCCGCTGATTCTGGCTGTCGTCGAAGCGATAACTCTCGTAGCGGCCTTCCACGCTCGCGTCGGCCCATTTGGGATGGGAATAAAGAACTCTCGCGCTTGTGCGATGCTTGGGCACCTGGGGCGGAAGCTTTCCGACAATAGTTGGATCAGCAGCAAAACTCCCCACCACCGACTGGTTAAAGAGATACTTCGCATCCAGGCTCCAGCGCTGCTCCAGCCGGTAGCTGATTTCGCCTTCGGCTCCTTTAACGTTGGCGTATCCTAGATTCTCCCGTTGTTGCGTAATCAGAGTCGGCGTCGTGCTGATGGTGACATTGGAGACCGGATTGTCCAGGCGGTCCGCAAATAACGTGATCCGCCAAAAAATCCGGGTTGTCAGCTGTTGATTCACGCCGAACTCGTACCCGTTCAGGTGCTCGGGCCCCAGGTCGGGATTGGCGTTCGTCACCACGTTGCCGACGCGGAAGGAGCGGTACAGCTCATCGAGCGTGGGAGCCCGGAAGCCTTGATAAAAAGCCCCCCGCAGCGAGAAACCCCGCGCCGGCCGAAAAACCACCCCGGCCCGCGAAGTCACGGTCGTCTTCGAGACGTCTGGGAACGGCATCACGGTGGTGGTGTTCGCGGGCAGGACCGTCTCGGTCCGCGAAGCCCCGTAGTTTCGCCAGTAATCCACGCGCGCTCCGGCGACGACATTGAACCGCCACCAGGGGCTCCAAACGTCTTGAAAAAATCCTCCCCCAAATGCTTGCTCTCCCGGAATGCGTCGCTCCCTCGTGGTCGTTCCCGCAAAGGCGTTTTCGTGGTCTCGCGCGTAGATCCAGCGCCCGTCGCCTCCGACCATCAGAACCTGCGCACCCGGAAGCGGGTGAGACCATTGCCCATTCCCTCCGTAACCGTAGGAAGGCTCGCTTTGCAGCAACGTCAACGTCTCCGTTTGCCGGTTCGGCGCAATCGAGCTGAAGCTGCTTCGGAATCTTTGGTCGAAGGAATAGAAATTCCCTTGCCAATCGCTGCCGCCTCTCGTGTGCGATCGCAAGCCTGCCTGCAGAAATCCTTCCCGCGTGCCGTTGGTTTGCAATGGCGTGCCATTGTCGCGAACCTCATTAAAATACCGGCCGCTCAAGAAAATAAGCGTGTTCTTGGACACTAGTCGATCCACACGCCCGTTCGCCGTTTCGTGTTGCGAAGCCGCGTTTACGTCAACCGGGCCACGAAAGGGTTCCGAGGTGAGAATGAATCCGCCGGTTCGAAACAAATCGTTCCCGAGGCTGTAGGTGAACCGACCGCGCCGGTCGCCGGCAAACAGATCCAATTGACCTGTTCCCCTTGTTCCCCAGAGGCCTTCCACATCAACAAGAGCCGACGAAGGTCTCCTCGTGGTTAGATCGATCGCTCCCGCCATTGCCGAGCTTCCGTAGAGCGCCGAAATCCCGCCCTCATCCACTTCGATTTCGTCAACCTGCAGCAACGGGATTTTCGACCAGTACACCCAGCTCCCTACCGGATCATTGAACGGCACGCCGTCGAGCAGCACCAGCGTTCGACTGACCCCGCTCGCCCCAATCCCTCTTAGCGAAACCCCCTGCGTTGTCGGATGTGAGACGAGGCTGCTGCTCCGCCGGAACAAGCTAAAGGCCGGCGCTTGCCGCAAGAAATCATCCAGCGTCAACGTCGCCGCGTGCGAAACGTCCTTGGCGGACAACACCGTGGCTTGTGCGGGCAGATCGTCAAGCTGCTGCGCTGTTCGGGTTGCAGAAACCACTACGCTTTCGTTCACCGGAAGAATTCTCAGCATGATCTCTAGCGATTCTGCGGCTTGCCCTACACACAGGATGACTTCCCGCGTGGCAGGTTGAAACCAAGGCGCTTCCGCCCTCAGCGTGTACTTGCCCGCTGGCAAATCGCTGAACGAAAACCTTCCTTCCTGCGTTCCCGCGGTGTGGCGCTCGAACGCCTGCCCCGGTTCCCCTGCATCAGCTGCCCGCACTGTCAGCGACACACCGGCAATGCCTTGCCCGCCTACGGTCCGCACTACTCCATCAATCCGACCTGTCTTGGCCTGCTTCGCCTCCCTTTGCGTGTCCTGCTTCGCGGCGGATTCCACCGCAAACGCCGGCACGGCCATTCCAAGGTTCCCGCGCGCTTCGACCCTCCCCCACGCACCGACGCCCGCTGCGGCCAGAAAAACAATTGAGGAGACTCCTCGCAGAGTCCTATGGCCTCGCAATGCGAATCTCCTTCGTCGCCATCTAGCCATTCCGGCCAAGCCTTCCCGGTCCCCGCCACGAAAATAGCCAAGCATCCATTGAATGACTCTGAAAAGAGAGTGTCGAGGAAACAGCCGGATGATAAACACATTTCCGCCGAAGGTCTAGCGAGTGCCGCTGCCTTGGGCTTGTGAAGCGGTCTGAACCTGTCTCGTCCTGGCAACAACCTTCGAAACAAAAACCAGGCTTCCCAATAGCACCAAGGATCCAAATACCGACAAAGCGTGCGGCGCGCCGATACGTTTCGCTACGCCGCCTGCGAGCAGCGCGCCAATCGGCTGCACGCCCATGAACATCGTGGCGTATACCGCCATTACCCGGCTGCGCAGCTCGTCCGGTACGCGGTTTTGCATCAGCGTGTTGGTCGCAGCCATCTGCGAAGTAGTCGCGAACCCCACAACGAACAGCACTACGGCGCACAGCCAGAAGACTTTCGCACCGGAAAAAATCAGCAAGCCGATGGCGCACGTGGTCGAAGTCGCCCCAATCCACCGCGCCAGTCCCTTGTAGTTTGTACGCGCCGCAAAGTGCAGCGCGCCCAGCACCGCCCCCACTCCCGCCGAACTCATCAGCAATCCCAGCGTACGGGCATTTCCTTTTAGGATGTCCTGGGCGTAAATCGGCATAAACACCGAGTACTGCAGTCCAAAGAGACCGAGAACGCTCAGTAACAGCAGGGTCGACCGTATCGGTAAATCGCCCATAGCAAAGTGGAAGCCCTGCACCAGACTCTTCAGCGGCGATTCGTCGGCCGGTTTCATTTCTGTCTTCGGAATCCTCATCATCAACAGCGCCACGATCACCGCAACAAAGCTCAGGGCGTTCAGAAAAAAACACCATCCCTCGCCAAACCAGGCGATGGCGAATCCGGCTATCGCGGGACCCACCACGCGGGCTCCGTTAAAAATCGAAGAATTCAGCGCAATCGCGTTTGGCAAATCTTCTTTCCCGACCATTTGCACCAAAAAAGCCTGCCGGATGGGCACGTCAAAGGCATTCACCACGCCCAGAAGGAACGCAATGCCAATGACCACCCACGCTCCTCGCCAGCCGCGTATCTCTCCCGTCAGCGTTAATGCCGCCAGCACAAACGCGAGCACCATCGAAACGCTTTGTGTGGTGATCACGCCGCGGTGCCGGTTGTAGTGGTCGCCAATATATCCGCCGAGCCAAGAGAGAAACAACAAGGGCAGCTGGCTCGCAAATCCAAAGATTCCCAGCAACGCCGCCGAACCGGTCAGTCTGTAGACCAGCCACAACTGCGCGGTCGTCTGCATCCACGTTCCGACTAACGACGTAAGTTGTCCGGCGATGAAGAGCTGGAAGTTGCGGTGCTGCATCGCGCGGAAGCGCGTGGAAAGACCGTTGCGAAAGCGCGTCCAAGGGTTGGCGCGAAATCGCGTGGGTAGCGATACGATAATATCCCTCCATTGGTTCGATGCGGCAAATTTGAACTAGTCACCATGCCGTGAACCAGCGGAACTTGTCAACGCACCCTCGCCGAAGCAAAAGGTGCCGAATTGGCAGGATGGTTTTTGTTGGGAGCTTACAATTTAGAACTCAAAGCCCAAAAAAGCAGCTTTACTCCCCCGCCGAGTCGGGCGCTCCGACATGCATGTGGCTCAGGTCGCGAAGCAGGGCTTTGTCTTCTTCGCTCATGCCCCGCGTGAAGTTCGCGTCACTCAAATGCTGATTCCGCGCCGACTCCGGCATGTTTTGCAGGACGTTCAAGCGGCTCTTGATCGCGTTCCGCCGCGCCGGCGGCAGTTGTTTCCACGCCGGAAGCACGTCGTTTCGGATGTGATTCTGCTGCTCCGCCGTCAGCTTTGCCCAGACGCGAGCGCGTTCGCGCATTTCCTGCTGTTGCTGCGGCGGAAGTTGCCCGAACCGCCGCTCAGCTTGTTGAAGTTTTTGCCGCTCTTCGGGAGAAAAATTGCGCATGCGATTGTCCGCCTTCGGCGGCCGGTTCGGATTGAAATTCGGCTGTCTGCGGGACTCGCCTGCCAGATTTTGCGGGCGATCCCCTCCGATCATGCCCATCGATTCGGTTTGCTGGTATGGTGACGGCCGGTTCGGTGTCGCATTGTGGTGCGGCCCATCGTTTTTGGGCGGCTTGTTCTGCGGTCTCCCGCCTGGTTGCTGTGGCGGTCGGTTCGTCTGCCTCGGCGCGTGCGGTTGTCGCTGCTGCTGGGGTGGCCTGTTGTTGTGGCTCTGCGCCGCCGAAGGCAACGCCATCGCCGCGCTGAGCCCCAGGGCTAGCAGCCCTCCGCCGAATTGGAGTCGCAGTTTCATTGCACCTTACATCTGCGGGCTCTGCTGCTGTCCGCCATCATCCGCCTGCACCGGCTGCGGCAATTCCGTCAGCGGCTCAAAGTTCGAAAGCACGTCGTAATTCTCCAGCACCGGAATGTCTTCCTGCGCAATTTGCGGCTGGTTCTTGGAGGCCGTGCCCACCCAAATCGTCGCCAGCATCAGCACTAACGCGGCAATCGTCACTCGCGGCGCCGGAATCAACCACGCCCACCAGCTCTGCTTCACCGGTTCCGCCGCCACTCGCGCACGCACACGCAAATCAAATGCCGCGGTGGGCTCGATCATCGGCAGCTCCTCCAACAATCCGCTCACCGCGCGAAACTCGTTCACGCGCAGACAGCACGCAGCGCACCCGGCAAGGTGCTTCTCCACTTCCAGCCGTTCGTTTTCCCGCAAGCGTCCATCCACGTATCCCAGGATTTTGTTTTCCATCCGGCTGCAACTCATGACTTCCCCTTCCCTGCCCAATTGCTACGACTTCCCTTGCTGCGCCACGAGGGGGGCGAGTTCCACTCGCAGCGTCTCATAGGCCCGGAACAGCAGGGACTTCAACGCGCTCTCCGAGCATTGCAGAATCTTCGCGATCTCTCCGTAATCGAGCTCCTGATACTTGTGCAGCAGCACCGCAGCGCGCTGTTTCTCAGGAAGCTTTTCAATCGCGTGGCGAATCATCTTCTTTCGGGTTTCCTCCACCAGGTGCTGCTCGATGTTCTGGTGCTTCTCGGCAATGTCCAGGGTCTTTTCTTCGCCTTCTTCCGCATCCACGGTCACCGGCGCGTCCAGTGAAATCTCCATTCGCTGGTAACGCGTGTCCCGCACCGAGTTCAACGCCAAATTCGTGGCGATCCGGAAAAGCCAGGTGGTGAACTTTGCGCTCGGCACGTAATTTTCGCGCGCCCGGTACACCCGTAAGAAGACTTCCTGCGCCAAATCTTCCGCCTGCTCTCGGTTGCGCACCATCCGGTACAGGAAATTTACTAAAGGACTCCGATAGCGATGCAGGAGTAGCGTGAACGACTGCTCGTCGCCCGCCTTCACGTCCAGCATCAGTTGGACGTCCGACCTGGCCATAGCCGCCACACTGTATCAAACCCCTGCGGCCTCAGAAAGTTGCGCATGAAAAAGCTTTCAGAAACAAGCCTAAGGCGCTGGTGGGAGAGACTTTACGGTCGCCTTTGGCGCGGCTCTCAACCTGGTTTTCACTACCCTCAGACATGGAATAAGCGCTGCATTATCAATAAGCTAGCGACGCCTACAAACACTAGCAGGGCCATCCTCCAATTCGGTTCCCGGTTGACCTCGGGAAGCAGGTCGGTCGCTGCTACATAGAGCGTCACCCCTCCCGACAGCGGCAGCGCGTACTTCAACTGCCCCTCGAGCGCGCTCGTCAGCAGCACGCCAAACAGCGTTGCCGCTCCCAATAACCCTGCTCCTAGAATGGCGTTGCGCTTCCCGCGCCCGCTCGCCAGCGCCACCGAAGCGATGGTGAACCCCTCCGGCAGCTTGTGCAGGAACACTGCAACGAAAAGAACCAAACCAAGCCCGGTCGAAACCAGAAATCCCGCGGCGATCGCCACGCCGTCAAAAAATGTGTGAATCGTCATGCCCAGCAGCACGGTCTTCCCGGCATGAACCCCGCTGAACTCTTCGTGATGCGTCTCTTCGCCAAAATGAAAATGGGGCGCAATCGTATGCTCGAACAAATGCACCAGAAAAAACCCAATCAGCACGAACAGCAGGGCGCTTTCGCCGGAAAGCCGAACCGACTCGGGAATGACTTCGACAAACCCAACCGCCAGCATGTATCCTGCGCCCAGCGCCAAAAAATACTGCAAGTATTGCCGCGGCCAGTGCTTGCGAACAACGAAGTACCCGCCAACCAAATTGCCGAGCGCCGCAAGCAACCCCAGCAGCGCCGCCAACCCCGTCCGAAATGCCTCACCATGTCCCATGACTATTTGGAGTGCGCCGGCTTGACGCCGCTTTTGCGGCCCCTCCCTGCCAACCAACAAAACCTGACAGCCACCCTTGCAATAGGTTGTACTCCGCCGCGGTGCCTGCCCACGAGCGCCCCATCAGGTAGTGCCCAAAATTCCATTCGCAGGCCAGCGTCACACTACCCAGAGCAGTCCAACGCGCAAGCCATCCGCGAAGCTTCGCAAACGTCATCCACCTCTCGCAGAAATACACAATCACCAGGAACAACACGCTGCCCGTGAAAACGCCGATTTGGCCCGATCGAAAATCACCCACACGCGGCCGCAAGAAAATCCATCGTAAAGTTCCATGCACAAGCTCCACCGCCAACACCAGCAGCCACACCGCAATTCTCTCTTCCCCACATTCTTTCCGCTTAGGCCATCGTCCCGCCAATCGCGGAGTCCCTTCTCAGGCTGTCCCTCGGAGCTCGGCGCTCTCCCCTTTGTGATTTCCGAGTTGATTCTTTTTGCACCCTTCCCGGCGGCCTCCACTCGCCACTTTTCTTCACCCCGAATGCCTGAACAAAATCACATCGCCTTCCTGTACAACGTACTCTTTCCCTTCCAGCCGAACCTGAGCCTTTTCCTTCGCCGCCGCAATACTTCCCGCCGCGACCAAATCGTTCCATCGCACCACTTCCGCCCGAATAAATCCCTTCTCGATGTCGCTATGAATCACACCCGCGGCCTTCACCGCAGGGTCTCCCTTGCGAATCGTCCATGCTCGCACTTCCGGCTCCCCTGCGGTGAAAAACTGGATCAGCCCCAGCAAATCGTATGTCGCGCGAATCAACCGGTTTAGCCCCGGCTCCTGCAATCCGTACGAAGCGAGCAGCTCCGCCGCTTCTTTTTCCTCCATCTCCGCCAGCTCCGCTTCCAAGCGTCCGCAGATCCCCACCACCGCGGACTTCGGTCGTCCCTCGAGCTGGCCTAGCTTGTGCCGCACCACCGCCATGTCCAGCTTATCCGCTTCCTCGTCCCCCAGGTTCAGCACATACAGCACCGGCCGCGCCGACAGAAACAAAAAGCCGCCGATCGACTTTTTCTCTTCCAGCGTCAACTCCAATTCGCGCAGCGGCTTTTCCGCTTCCAATTGGGCCTTGCATTTTTCCAGCGTAGCCTTCTCGGTCTCCAGCGCCGGATCGCGCTTTTTCTTCAAATCTTTTTCCACGCGCTCGAGCCGCCGCGTAATCTGGTCGTGGTCGGAAAGCATCAGCTCCAAATCCAGATTCGTGGCATCCCGCAGTGGATCGATGCTCCCTTCCGAATGCGGCACGCTCGGATCTTCGAACACCCGAATCACGTGCGCAATCACGTCCACTTCGCGCAGTTGCGCCAGCGCCTCGCGCATGCGCTCTGTCTGCATGCCGCCCAGGTCCACGTAATTCACGGTCGCGTAAGTGATCTTTTTAGGATGGTAGAGCTTGGCCAGCTCCAGCAGCCGCGGTTCCGGCACTTTGGCCACGCCCACGTGCGTCGTCGACGCCGCGCCCTTCCCTTCGACGTGCGCCCTGGTCAAAATCCGGAACAGCGTGGTCTTCCCAACTTGTGGCAATCCAATAATCCCCGCCTGCACTCGCGTCCTTTCTCTCCGCTAATTTTCCACCCGCACAAATCCCTCATCCTACCACACGCACTCCTGCTATCCGGCAGGGACAACTCCCGGCTCCGGACTCCTTTGTTGCGAACGCGATTCTAATCTCCCCTCCTGAAACGTTCGCGCCTAGCGCGCCGTCTCAACACCTATGTTCGCTCACTTCCGCCCATGGGCCTAACCGTCCTCGACCTCTCTGCCTACGTCGGGCTCTTGGCCGTCGGCGCGGTCACGCTGAACCTGTTTCTCGGAATGCTCATGGCCTTTCGGTATAGCCCGCACCGCTCCTGGCCCCATCGCCGATTCAACTACTTCCGCCTCCACAATTGGTCCGGCTACATCGCTCTCTCGGTTTCTCTCCTGCATCCCGCCATCCTGCTCATCAACAAAGACCCTCACTTTCGCCTTCTGGACCTCGTCTACCCCGTCCACTCTCCCAGCCAGCCTCTGGAAAACACGATTGGCGCCGTCGCACTCTACCTCTTGGCCTTCGTTGTCGTTACCTCGTATCTCCGTCTTCGCCTCGGCCGCCACCTTTGGAAATCCTTCCATTTCAGCATCTATTTCGCCGCCGCCGCTCTGTTCTTCCACAGCCTATGGACTGCCCCGGCCCTGAAGAATGATCCCATCGACTGGCTCGACGGCGGCAAACTGTTCGTCGAATCCTGCTTCCTCCTGATCGCATCCACGAGCCTCCTCCGCTGGCGCCACTCCCGCAGAAAAGCCGCCGGCCTCCGCCGAGCCGCCGCTCTCTAGAAAGCCTTCAACCGGAAAAAGCAGGTCGCCGGCTTCGCTCGGGGTGACACGCGATGGAGTTTTCAGCCGAGTGTGAAGTCGCGTCCTTGACTTGCCTCTTCACCCCGACTTGCTAATCTATTTATCCCGTTTCTAGATTGGAGCTCCACGGTGGTTACGGAAAACGAACTTCCTCCATTCGACTTGCGCCTCGCCATGATCACGCTGGCGGCGAAGGACCCGCGTCTCGCTCCTTTAATTGAGGAAACGCAGGAATTCCGCGTCGCAAAGGGGGCGGAGAATCCCTACGGGGTTCTGGTGGAAGCCATCACCCACCAATCCATCTCGGGTAGAGCCGCTGCCACCATTTTCGGCCGAGTTAAAGCCCTGGGTTCTGGCGGGCGCATTCCCACACCGCACGAAATGCTCAAGCTCGGCAAACCAGCGCTCCGCAAGGCTGGGCTCTCCGCCGCGAAAATCCTGGCCATGAAAGATCTCGCCCGAAAGACCATCGACGGCGTGGTTCCCACGCTCGAAGAAGCCCACCGGCTCTCCGACGAGGAACTCGTCAATCGCCTCGTCTCGGTCCGCGGCATCGGTGCCTGGACGGTGGAAATGTTCCTCATCTTCCGCCTCGGCCGCCCCGACGTGCTTCCCGTCCACGACCTCGGCGTGCGGAAGGGCTGGGCCATCACCTACGGCAAAAAGCACATGCCTACGCCCAAAGAACTTCTGAAATTCGGTGAACGCTGGCGGCCGTACCGCACGGTCGCCTCCTGGTACATGTGGCGCGCCTGCCAACGCGCAGGCCACGCCGCCTTGCGCAAAATCCGCCCCCACAAAACCAAGGCCCACCGCCGGTCAATTCCCGCTCGCCGCACTCAGAAAAAACCTCCGCGCCTTTCTCATATTCGGAAGCCTCTCGCCGCCAAACACTCCGCTCGCCAGCCTAACTACCCTGAGTAAACACGCGGTCTGCCGCCGTTCGCCAGCCGCCTTTTGTTTTCTAGGGGTTCGTTTTTCTTTCGCGCGGCCAACCATTTACAAAAAAGGGAGGAGGTGCGGGTGGCCAAAGGGTATCTACCCCTTTTTAAGAAGATCGAAACGCCAACTCCCTCACCATCAAATACATAGCTGCAATCCCCGCCAGCAAGACGCCGCTTTCGAGCGAAACGGAGATGCGATGCAACCGTCCAAACTCCAAGAGCATGGGACTGTCGGCCGCCGTCGCCTGAATCGATCCCATCTCGACTCGGAGCGCTGCCATCTTCGCGCTAACCGCGAACTGCGAAATCGCGGTCAGCGCGATCATCAGGACCACACACAGCGCGGCGGGAGCGGCCAGACTGGCAAACGTTTTGGTCCGCGCGAGCCGCGCGAGCAGCAGCACCAATCCGCAGACGATCCCGCCCATATGCATGGCACCGAGCGCGTATCCCACCATCGCCCCCGCCTGGTCCCGGCTGCTCAAAATCCGGAACGCCCCCGGCGCCACGACAAAACTAAGGAAGACATCGCTCCCGAGCCACAGGCTCAAACCTAGAAACTCGATCGCACGAAGGAAGGTTGCCATGCGGTGATTTTAGCTAGAATGGCTTGTGATGCAAGGACAGATGGTGGGCGACAAAGGACTTGAACCTTTGACCTCTCCCGTGTGAGGGGAGCGCTCTAACCAACTGAGCTAGTCGCCCGCGGAGGAAACGCAACGCCGCCAACTGTCATCTATTTGTAGCAGGAAGGGCGCGGGTTTTCAATTGAAAGGATAACCGCAAAGCGGTTGAGAGATGCCGACAGCTACCGCACAAATCGTTTCGCAACTGCAGCGCTCCATTGGGCGCGCCATCTTCGGCAAGCAAGAGGCCATCCAGCTTGCGCTCGTCACGCTGCTCGCGCGGGGCCACTTGCTTATCGAAGACGTTCCGGGCGTCGGCAAGACCACGCTGGCACAGGCGCTTGCCAAATCTTTTCATTGCAGCTTCCAGCGGATTCAATTCACTTCGGATTTGCTTCCGAGCGACGTGCTTGGCGTCAGCGTCTACAATCCCGAGAACCGCGAGTTTGAATTCCGCCACGGGCCGATTTTTGCCAACGTCGTGCTGGCCGATGAAATCAACCGCACCACGCCGCGCACGCAGTCCGCGCTCCTCGAGGCCATGAACGAAGCGCAGGTCAGTATGGACGGCAAAACGCAACCGCTCCCGCAGCCGTTCTTCGTCGTCGCCACGCAAAATCCCGTGGAGCACCACGGCACTTACCCGTTGCCGGAATCCCAGCTTGACCGCTTCCTGATGCGCATCAAGATGGGTTACCCGTCGCACGAAACGGAACGCGAAATCCTGCGCAACCGCATCGGCGACGATCCGCTCGAATCGCTCGATCCCGTTGCGGACTTGAGCGAAGTACTGGCCATGCAGGAAGCGGTCAGCCATATCAAGGTCGACTCCAGCCTGCACGATTACGCTCTTGAAATTGTCAGTCGCACGCGCAAGACAGAGCAGCTCGCTCTCGGCGTGAGCCCGCGCGGTACGCTTATGCTGCAGCGCGCCGCGCAGGCGCGTGCGTTCCTCGATGGGCGCGACTACTGCCTGCCGGATGATTTCAAGCAGCTCGCGGTCCCGGTCTTCGCGCATCGCGTGGTGGCCAGCTCGCGCCACGCCTCGTTGCAGAAAAAGTCTGAAACTACAGAGTCGGTTTTGCGCGAAATTGTCGAATCCGTTTCCGTGCCGCTGTGAAGTTTGGTCTGGACAAACAAGGCTCCGGTCTTTTGACCACCGTGTCGTTCCGAGCAAAGCTTCATGAAATCCCGGCGCGGCCTGTCGAAATGCATTCCGCCCGCTCGACTTTCGCTCGCCTGGTAGCCAAGGCCGACCGCCCCGGCGTTCGGGCGTTTTTTCTCTCCATGGCCGCGCTTTCCGGGGCGCTTCTTCTGGCGCTCTATTCGAGCGCCGCCGCGGAACTTGGCCAGCTCGTTCTTGCCAGCACTTCGGCCCTGGTGGCGCTGGCCATCGCCGGCTGGGTGGCGGTTACGCTGGTGCCCACGCTGGCGCGCCGCACCCCGCTGCGCTGGATCGGCCACAAAATCGAATACAAGATTTCACGCGAAGGCTGGGTCTATTTCGGAGTACTTTCGCTCGTGGCGCTGGCCGCCCTGAATACCGGCAATAATCTGCTCTTCCTGATCCTCGCCAGCCTCATCGCCCTGATTCTTATGTCCGGGATTCTGTCTTCCATCAGCCTCTCCGGCATCGAAATGAGGCTGGTCCTTCCGGAACACATTTTTGCCAAGCAACCCGTCCGCGGGCTGGTAGAACTCGCGAATCAAAAGCTCACGCTGCCCTCCTTTTCCCTGCGCGTTGAAGCTGTCTCGGAAAAAGGTTCGCCCGTCTCGGCAATTCTGGACAAGCCGGTCTACTTTCCGTATCTCCGCAGGCAGGATCGCCTCCAGCAAGTCGTTCCGATGAAATTTCCGCGGCGCGGCGTTTACCACCAGGATGCTTTTCGCATCGTTACGCGCTTTCCCTTTGGGTTTCTGCAGAAGGCGCGACGTTTGAACTTGAAAACCGAAGCGCTGGTCTATCCTTCGGTGGACCCGACAACGGAATACAGAAACGTCTTGCCCGTGCTGCAAGGCGCGGTCGAGACCGTCACCAAGGGGCGGGGCCAGGATCTGTATGGCGTGCGCGATTATGTTCACACGGACAGTGCTCGGCTGGTGCACTGGAAGGCGACGGCGCGCTCCGGGTCGTTGATGGTCCGGGAATTCACCCGCGAAGAAGACGCTCGCGTCCTGCTGGTGCTCGATCCTCATTCGGCGGCCGCAACCGAAAAATCCTCGGCCGACCCGCTATCAACAATCCTCAACGATCGCTTCGAGCGCGCCGTGGCTCTGTGCGCGAACATCGCCTGGCATTTCTATCAGGCCAATACCATGCTGCAATTCCGCAGTCTGGACTTCGATACGCCACTGGCGCCGGCGGACAAACACATTTTCGATATTCTTCGGCACCTCGCCGTCGTACAGCCGCTCCCGCGCGATCCCGAGCAAAAGCTCATCGCCGAGCTCGCTGCATCGCCGGAACTTTTCAAGATCATCGTCACCAGCCAGCCGCGCGGCTTCTTCCCCCACGCCGTCTGGAGTTCTTCCTTTATCGTCTTCCTCGAAGAGGAAGAGCGATAGATCGAAAATATAGTTGCGCGAATCCTTCGCTACTTGTGCGAGAATCTCGCGACGCGCCATGCTCACGGGACAAGACCTCGCCGCATTCCGCGGAAACCTGCTTGCCTGGTTCCGCCATTTCCAGCGCGACCTGCCCTGGCGCCGCACGCGCGACCCGTATCGCGTGTGGCTGTCGGAAGTCATGCTGCAGCAAACGCGTGTCACCGCGGTGGTTCCCTATTACGAACGGTTTCTCGAACGCTTCCCCAATCTCCACGCGCTCGCCGCTGCGCCGGAACAAGAAGTGCTGCGGCTGTGGTCCGGCCTTGGTTATTACCGCCGCGCGCGCAACCTGCAGAAGGCCGCGCAGCAAATCGTCGCAGAACACGGAGGCGAATTTCCGTCGCGGCGGGAAGAGGTGCTGGGACTGCGGGGAGTTGGCAATTACACAGCTGCGGCGATTTTGAGCATCGCGTTCGAGCAGAAGCATGCGGTGCTCGACGGCAACGTCGCACGCGTGATGGCGCGTCTTGGGGCCGTTCGCGGAGATTTGCGCGCTCGGCGGCGCTGGCAGAAGTTACAGAACTCGGCGGACGCCTATCTGGACACGAAATCACCCGGCGATTGGAACCAGGCCATGATGGAGCTGGGCGCCACGCTCTGTGCGCCAAGATCGCCGCAGTGTCTTCTCTGCCCCGTTGCGCAATTCTGCGAAGGGCGCAAGCAGGGCATCGCGGATCTTCTCCCGGAAAAGCGGAAGAAACGGGCAACCGTGGACATTCGTCTGGCAGCGGCAGTTTTTGCCGACGAACGCGGGCAGACGCTTCTGCTACCTCCGCCGGAACAGCGAAACACCGAACAGCTGGTGGATTATGTTCCGACGCTCGCTTCCAACCTGTGGCATTTCCCGACCGTCTCGGTCAACGGCGATCCCGTCGTGAAACTGCGCGGTCATCTGCGTAAGCTGCAAATTCAAAATCAGAACGGGCATTTGCCGTTCGTCCGAGTGGACAAGGTGCGTCATACCGTGACCTACCGTTCGATCACCGTGGAACCGTTTCGCATCGCGGTGAAGAAACTCCCTCGCATCAAGGGCGCGGAGAGCGTTCCCCTCGACGAGATCACGGTGCTCCCCGTTTCCAACCTGACGCGAAAGGTGGCGCGGGCAGCGCTCGCCGCCGCTTCAGAGCAGAGGAGCCGCTAGATGTGTGACAGACCCCGAAGCCAGATTCTCGGTTCGGCGTGACACCACGGACTGTCCGCGCATTCTGCTCCTGCATTATCCGTTTGGGTGTTTTCTCCGCCGAGCGAAACCGCAGCCGCCTTTGCCGGTGTTACCATAAGAAATCGGCAATGGCTACCGCCGCAAATCCGGCCGCACCAGCCTGGCCCGCGGAGCGTTTCTTCCGCGCCTCGCTGTCCTTGCTCGTTCTGAGTTCCATCCTTACACTGGCGAGCACCGACAAACTCGATGGGTTCACTTCGCTGGTTGCCCCGCTCGCTGCGCTGTATAAGGGCTACCGCTGGTGGCACGGGCGGCCTGCCGAGCTGTCCCACCGCGCCGCCACCTGGTGCCTGGTGGCGTATCTCGGCTTCTTCCCCGTGGACGCCATGTTTCTATCACGCTTTTTTCTTGCCGGCGCTTCGAGTCCGCCTCTTTTCGTCTTGCTGCTGGCGGTGGTGCATTTCCTAATCGTCGCCATGTTGATCCGGTTTTACAGCGCGGCGTCGGATCGCGACGCGCTTTTTCTCAGCATGCTGGCCTTTGCCGCGATTCTGGCGGCTGCGATTCTGACCGTCGACACGCTGTTCCTGACTCTATTTTTCTTTTTCCTTCTGTCCGGAGTTTCCACGCTTATCGGCATGGAATTGCGGCGCGGAGCCGTGGGAGCCGTTTCGCCAGCCCCGGTGCGGCGGGAAACGGAGCGGCACCTCAATCGCGCTCTAAGCCTTGCGTCTCTCAGCGTGGCCGTGGGCGCCATTCTTTTGGGAGGCGCGTTTTTCTTCTTCTTTCCGCGATTCAACGCCGGCTACCTCGGACGCGCCAGCCTCAGTCCGTCGCTCATGACCGGTTTCACCGAGGATGTTGAGCTGGGTCAGATTGGAGAAATCAAGAAAAGCAAGGCATTGGTCATGCGCGTAGAGACCGGCGAGCCGATTGGATACGAATGGTTGCGGTGGCGAGGCATCGCACTGGCGAAGTTTGACGGAAAACGCTGGAGTTCCGGCGCGGTCAGGCCGCAAAGGCTTGAGCCAGGCGGGGATGGCTGGATTCGCTCGCCGCAAACGGCAAAGAACGAGAACACTCTCGGACAGACGGTCCGCTACACCGTTTTCCTCGAGCCGGTAGCCACGGATGCGATTTTCGTTCCGGGAAGATTCTTGTCGCTACAGGGAAACTTCAGCGGCGGAACGGCGAATTCGTTTGCCGCATCGCAGCGGAACTATCTTGATACGGACACCACGGATACGCTGAAAAATCCATTTCGCAACTTCGCGGCCATACGATACATCGGTGTTTCGCGTTTGCCTCCGCGCCATGCGGCGAAACTCCGCGCCGCTCCGCTGGCCTACCCGAACGACATTACTTCAACCTATTTGCAGCTTCCCGCGCGGCTTGACCGGCGCATTCCGGAATTGGCCCGCGAGATCACAAAAAATTCTGCGACCCCGTTCGACAAGGCTGTGCGCATCGAGAGCTACTTGCGGACGAGCTACTCGTATACGCTGAACCTGACCGGAAAACCAGGCCGGGATCCCCTGGCGCACTTCCTTTTCGAGGCGCGCGCGGGACACTGCGAATATTTTGCTTCGGCCATGGCCATCATGCTGCGCACACTCGGCATTCCTTCGCGCGAAGTGAATGGGTTCCTTCCTGGCGAATACAATGACCTGGCCGGCGACTACATTGTGCGGGCGAGCGATGCGCATAGCTGGGTGGAGGTGTATTTCCCCGGTGATGGCTGGCAAGTTTTCGATCCGACGCCGTCCAACCTCGAAAGTGGAAAAGGATTTTTGACGCGGCTGGGACTGTACATCGATTGGCTGCAGGTCACCTGGAGTGATTGGGTGATTGGTTACGACTTCGCGCACCAAGTGGCGCTGGCGCAAAATCTGCAGCGCAGTTCGAGAAATTGGGGAGAATCTGCGCGAACGTGGTTCGGGCAAAAGCAAGAGGAAGGAAAGCGCTGGCTGAAATCGTGGCAGATCCGGCATGGCGCGCTGGGCTACCTGCTGCCGGTCGCGCTGGTGCTGCTACTCCTGGCTTTACGCTACAAGGTGCCCTCAGAAGTGGTTCGGCGGGTTCGCCTGTTTCTTCGCATCCACGCGGCCAAGTCCGGGAGCTCGGATCCCAAGCTGGCTTC